>CAZYPR010000008.1:59077-68781 GCA_964649495.1 uncultured Clostridia bacterium
AGACCTCTTTTTTGGAGGTGGGATGTATTAGCAGGAGGGTAAGACGACTTATTTTTCTTTATTATTGCCTTTATCACCCTCATTCTCCCCTTTATCTTTTCCTTTTTTTGCATAATCAGTGATATACCAGCCACTTCCTTTAAATTGTAGCATGGGAGGCGAAAATAATTTTTTCAAAAGACCACCACAATTGGGGCAATTTTTCAATGAAGCATCATTGCTTTTCTGAAGTATCTCAAATTTCTCTCCACATGTTGAACATCTATACTCATAAAGAGGCATCTTATCACCTCCAAGGTATTTTATTAAACCACAAATCCCTTTAATTGTCAATGGATGGTCTCTTTCGGGTTAGGATATAGTAATCAGGGTAAGAATTAGCCATGGAGTAGGAGATATTGTGTCCCCTTATTGCCGAAGACAAGAATAAAGCAGAAGAGATTCTAAAGAAAATCATTCAACAAAGTGGGCTTCCTCCCTTAGAATATATTTTGTGCCTATTAAACAAAACATCAAAAGGAGGAAACCCATGTATCTAAACGTATTATATCCCAAATACACCGAATTAAGGAGAGCCAATCCAGAGTTCGCAAGGAAAATAGTTTCTCTCTTTATGAAAGTATAAAAGTAATTTCAAAAGTTCGAAAGACTTCTTCAGACAACAAGAAAGACTGTAAGGAAATAATTAAGAGATTTGAACAACATAACACCTTTTAAGAAATTATCTCATGTTGAATTTTCTAAAAAGGGGTGCTTCCTTCCTCTAATGGTTCTTAACAATATGATTCCACTATTAAATTTATTCTTCCTTGATATCAGACAAAATGAATACTATCTTCAACCCAACGACCCTTTTGTATTTTTTTGCAATTCTAAAATTTTCTTAATAAACAATTTCTTTTCGTTTTTAAAGATTTTTAGAATTAATTAGCACTACCTCATTTCCTTCTCGGACCTCCCCAGAGAGGTATACCATTTTCGTCCCTTAGTTTCAGGACCTTTTCACCTTTTTTAATCTCAGCAGCAAGAATAAAATTTTCACCCCTTATCTCAACCCTTGATCCTTTAACCTCTATTTTGTCTCCCTTTTCAAATTTGAATCCCTGAGAAGAAACATACTGTTCTGGTCCCACATTAACTGAAATTGTTTCTTTATCAGTTTTAAGAGTGAGAATAATCAAACCAAAACCTGATGGTCTAAATGTCCTTGTCTCTACAATTGTAACCTCTCCAGAAACTGTAACCACTGTTTCTGGATTATAAAATCTTCCAGGTCTCTGGGGTTGAGCATTTAAAAGAATTAGAATTAAAAGCAAAAACCAAAAAAAGATTATTAAATTTTTCCTCATTTCTAACCTCCTTGTTTATTAATACCCTTAAAAAAAGATAAAAGTTTCAAAACTATTTTTTATTTACTCTTCTCGCCCTTTTTCTTAAAACTATTTTGAAGTGTATTCCCTTTAAATCAAATCTTTCAATAATCTTCTTTCTCAACCATGATTCCCAAGATTTATTCAAGCTTTTCCCTGAATGAGTAAGAAGTAAAAACTTAGGAGGTATCCCTGGAACATGAAAAATCCTTTTTATCTCAACAATTTTTCCCTCATCTGTAACTATAGGATTATCTTTTATCTCTTTTCTGAAATTCTCAAGATCAGAAGCGGCGATCTCCTTCATCGCCTTATTCTTCAATTCTATAGCCTCATCAAGGATCCTCAAGATGTTTTTTCCTGTAACAGCTGATACAAAGATTTTTGGAACGGAATCAAGAAAGGGATAGCGAGACTTTATAACATTATCAAAATGAGTGGGATAGATGTCCTTTGATTTTATCAAGTCCCATTTATTTATAGCTATCAGCATTGGTTTGTAAGCTTTATTAATTAGCCTTGCAATAAAAACATCATTTTTCCCTATCCCCTCAGTTCCATCAATTACAAGGCAGACAACATCAGCATTTTCAATGACCTTAGCAGACCTTATTACTGAGGCAGCGTCTCTTCCATCCTTTACTTTGCTCAGTTTTCTGATCCCAGCAGTATCAAGGATTAGGACGGGAATTTTGTTCCTTATAACAAGGGTGTCAACTGCATCCCTTGTGGTTCCAGGAACTTCAGAAACAATTAATCTATCATAACCGAGAATTCTGTTTATGATTGATGATTTCCCAACATTCGCCTTCCCGACTATTGCAAGTTTCAATTCCACTCTTTCCCTCTCTGGCTTCTCCTCCTTTCCGATAATTTCAATAATCTCGTCCAGAAGCTCATTTATTTTTAGACCGTGCTCTGCTGAAACAGGAAAAACCTTTTCCACTCCCAACCTATAATACTCTGAAACTGTTATGTCCTGGTCGGGAGAATCTACTTTATTTAAAACCACTATAACATCTTTATTTTTCTTTTTTATTTCTCTGAAAAGCCACTCCTCATAAGGAGTTATGGGTCTTCTTGCATTAAGAATAAAAAGGGAAAGGTCAGAGTTTAAAGCTTCTTCCATGGCTTTTTCCTTAACTTTACTAAGAATTACATCGTCCGAATCCCACAATCCTCCTGTGTCAATGAGCTCAAATCTTACTCCCTTCCAAGTGGCTATCTCCCTTATAGAATCTCTTGTCATCCCCTCAAGGGAATGTATAAGTGCCTTCCTTTTCTTTATAATTCTATTGAAAAGAGTAGACTTCCCAACATTGGGAAGACCTATTATAGCCACCCTTTTATACCCCATCAGATTAAATTTTAGAGGAAGATTATTAAAAATTAAAGTAATTTAATAGAATTTTTATATTTTTTAAAGTAAAATATTGCTATGAAAATTAGGGAAGTTTTTAGTGAGAAAGCTCCGAAACCTGCAGGACACTACTCCCACGGAATAATTTTTGGAAATTTACTCTTTGTCTCCGGCCAGCTCCCCATTGACCCTTTAACAGGGAAGAAGACTGGTTCCATCGAAGAACAGACTTTGCAAGCTTTAAAAAATTTAAGAGAGATTTTAATCTCAGCTGGTTCTGACATCCAGTATGTTTTAAAAACAACTGTTTTTATCTCAGATATTGAGCTTTGGGATAGGGTTAACAAGGTATATTCTGAATTCTTTGGAGAGCACAGACCCGCTCGTTCTGTAGTGCCGACCAAAGAGCTCCATCACGGTTTTCAGATCGAGATTGAAGCGGTTGCTTTTGTTCCAGATGATAAATAAAAATCAAGGTAAACTAATATGCCCATCCTGCAATGCGGAGTTTCCTCTTTCATCCCTTCTTTGGAGATGTCACTGCGGTTCTTTTTTAGAAATTGAATTTAAACCAGATTTAAGCCTTGAAAAGATTGATAAAAAGAAATTCTCCCTCTGGAGATACAGAAATTTTATTCCCATTGAAAATGATGAAAATATTGTATCCTTTGAAGAGGGTTTTACTCCATTGATAAAATTTGAAATATCTCAGAAAAAATTCTTTGCCAAACTCGAGTTTCTCTTTCCCACAGGTTCATTTAAAGACAGGGGTGCAACTGTTCTTGTGAGCAAATTGAAGGAACTGGGAATTAGAAAGGTTGTCGAGGACTCTTCGGGAAATGCAGGTTGCGCAATATCTGCTTACTGTGCAAGGGCTGGAATTGAATGTGAGATATTTGTTCCAGAAAATGTATCTCCGTCTAAACTTGCTCAAATAAAAGCTTACGGAGCTAAAATTAGTTTGATTACAGGGACAAGAGATAGTGTAAAAGAATCCGCAATGATATCAGCAAAAGATTCTTACTATGCAAGTCATGTCTGGAATCCTTTCTTTTTTCAAGGAACAAAAACTTTTTCTTACGAAATCTGGGAGCAACTTGGCTTTAAAGAGCCTGACACAATTATATTACCTGTGGGAAATGGAACAATGCTAATAGGTGCTTACATTGGTTTTAAAGACCTTTTTGAGTCAGGGCTTATAAGAAAAATTCCTCGTTTTGTAGCTATTCAGGCTGAAAATTGTTCTCCAGTTTATAAAATTTTCAAGGAAAATCTTTTTGAAATACCTGAAATAGAAATAAAAAGAACAGTTGCAGAAGGGATTTCCGTTGCGAAACCAACAAGATGGAAAAATATAGTAAGGATAATAAAAGAAACAGAGGGTGATGTATTTGTTGTAAGAGAAGAAGAAATTTTAGAGTCAGCTTATGAGCTTGCGAGAAAGGGAGTCTATGTTGAGCCAACCTCAGCAACCGCAATTGCGGGTTTAAAAAAATATGAAATAAAGAATAATGAAATTTTAATTGTTCCCCTAACAGGGCATGGACTGAAATCAACAGGAAACTATTTAAAATTTCGGGAGGTATAAAATGAAAAGATACCTTATTATCTCCTTTATCATTTCAGGATTATTAATTTTCAATTCCTTCCTGACATCACAGGAGAAATATTTTCAACTAACCGAGAGCGAAAAGGAGTGGGTAGAGAAAACTTTAAAAGGAATGACACTGGATGAAAAGATTGGACAGTTGATAATGATTCCATTTTCCGGAAGATTTGTAAACCTGAAAAGTGAATATTTCAAAGAGCTTTCCAATTTAGTAAAGTATAGCAATGTAGGCGGTCTAATAATGTTTGGTGGCGAGATTTTTGAGGCGAGCACTTTGATCAATGAACTCCAAAGAATTGCTAAAATTCCCCTCTTTATTGCATCTGACCTTGAGAGGGGGGCGGGGAATCAGCTAAACAGTGCTGTTTCTTTCCCATTTTTGATGGCAATAGGAGCTACAGGTTCAGAGGAATATGCATACTTCCATGGGAAAATAACTGCCCTAGAGGCAAGAGCTGTCGGAATAAACTGGACATTTGCTCCTGTTGTTGATGTAAACTCAAATCCCGACAATCCAATTATAAACATAAGAGCTTTTGGAGAAGACCCGGAACTTGTTGCAAAACTTGGCTCAGCCTTTATAAAAGGATGTCAGGACGGAAAGTTAATTGCAACTGCAAAGCATTTTCCCGGGCATGGTGACACATCCCTTGACTCCCACACAACCCTCGCATTCATTCCTGCCAACAGAGAAAGACTCGAAAAAGTCGAACTTTATCCCTTTAAATCAGCAATAAAAACAGGTGTTAAAGCAATAATGACAGCTCACATAGCCCTTCCTGAAATCGACGGTAACATACCGTCAACCCTTTCAGAAAAAATTATAAATGGAATCTTGAGAAAAGAACTCGGTTTTAAAGGTGTTGTGGTTACTGATGCCATGAATATGGGCGGAATTACAAACAATTACTGGATAGGAGAGGCTGCAGTGAAAGCAATTGTTGCGGGAGTTGATATGGTTTTACTGCCTCCCGCACCTCTTTCAGCCATTGATGCAATAAAATCATCTTTAAAGAAAGGTGTTATAACAGAAAAGAGGATTGACGAGTCTGTAAGAAGAATCCTATCTGCAAAAGCCTGGCTCGGAATTCACAAAAACAGATTCTCAGATATCAGAATTTTGAATAAAATCCTCGCAGACCCATCCAATATTGAAAAAGCAGAAAAAATTGCCAGTGACTCCATAACTATTCTGAGAAATTATGACAATGTAATTCCTATTGATCCAAGAGTTAAAAAGAAAATTTTGGTTCTCGCAATAATTGACGAAGACAATCCCTCTCTTCCTCAGCCATTCCTTAGCGAATGTAAAAAGATTTACGATGATTGTGAAACAAAGATTGTTCATACTGAAACAGATAAGGGGAAATTGCTCTCCCTTCTTGAAAAATTAAATGGATATGATGCAACTGTTGCGGGAATCTTTGTGAGAACAGTCGCTTGGAAAGATACAATTGCCCTTCCTCAGGAACTTGCTGATTTTGTAAAGCTTCTCTCCATCCAGATGAAACCCTTTGTGGCAATTGCATTTTCAAATCCTTACATTGTAAGACAATTTCCTGAAATTAGAAACTATATATGCGCCTATGGCTATTCAGAAATACTTCAAAAGGCTGGTGCAAGAGCAATTTTCGGCTTAACTGATATAAAAGGTAAATCCCCTGTTTCTGTCCCTGGTCTATTTAAAATAGGAGATGGAATTTTATCTCCAAAAGTAAACCTCTCCTTAAGAAAAGTAAGCCCAAAGGATGTGGGAGTATCTGATGATGTAATTGAAAATGTTAGTAAAATAATTGAAGAATCAATAAAGGAGAGAGCTTTTCCTGGAGCAACCATAGCAGTTGGAAGAAGGGATGGTTTATTCCTTATAAAAGAATTTGGTAAGTTAAGTTATGATGAGAATTCAGCTCCTGTAAAAATTGATACAATCTATGATCTTGCATCCCTTACAAAGGTAGTGGTCACAACTACTGCTTGTATGAAGCTTTGGGAAGAAGGGAAGTTAAAACTTGATTTCAAAGTCTCATCCTTTATCCCTGAATTTGGAGTTAAAGGGAAAGATAAAATTACAATATGGCATCTTCTAACTCATTCCTCAGGACTTCCCGCTTACAAAAGATATTTTCTTGAAGTAAAAGGAAAGGAGAATATATTAAAGAGAATTTGTGAAGAGGAGCTCGAATATGAGCCTGGAACAAAATCTGTTTATTCTGACCTCGGTTTTATCCTTCTTGGAGCAATAATTGAAAAACTGACAGGAGAAAAGCTTGAAAATTACATAAACAGAATTCTTTTCCAGCCCCTGGGAATGAAGGATACAATGTTCAATCCTCCCAAAAATCTGATCTCGAGAATTGCTCCAACCGAGCATGATCCATGGAGAAAAAGAGTTGTCCATGGAGAGGTTCATGATGAAAACTCTTTTGCAATGGGAGGTATCTCAGGCCATGCAGGACTTTTCAGCACTGTGCATGATCTCGCAAAATTCTGCCAGCTCCTCCTGAATGGAGGAATATATGATGGGAAAAGGATTCTAAAGAGAAGCACAATAGAATATTTCACAAAAAAAGTGAGCATACCTGACAGCACAAGGGCTCTCGGATGGGATACCCCATCCATGGAAGGGAGCAGTGCTGGGAAATTCGTTTCTCCAAAAGCATTTGGACACACAGGATTTACAGGAACATCAATCTGGATAGACCCTGAAAAGGACATCTTTGTTGTCTTACTTACCAACAGAGTCCACCCCACAAGGGAGAATCAGAAGATAAGGGAGGTCAGACCAAGAGTTCACGATGCAATTTTCTCAGCATTAAAATATCTTGAATACGGAACAGAAAAGGGAAGGTTAGGGAGTTATTGATGAGTTAGGAGAAAATTAAAAATTAAATAAAAAAATTGGGAGGAGGTGTCAAATGAAAATATCAAAAATTCTAATCATTTTATCAATTTTAGCCCTTTATCATTGTTCTACAACTCCTATGAGCGTAAAAATGGACCCATCGTTTAACCCAGAGATGATAAAGAGTGTAGCCATTCTCGAATTTGAACCCACACCTGGAGAACCTTCTTCAGGAGCAATATTGCAGGAAGCAACAATAGAAGCTTTCAAAAATGAAGGATTCAATGTTGTGGAAAAAGAAAAAGTGAGAGAAGCAGTTTCTAAACTTGGCTTGAGAAGATCGGGAGAATATACCGAATCGGAAATCAAAGATCTTATTAGGGAATTATCAGTAGATACAATTGTGTCAGGAAAGGTAATAGAATTTACATCCTCTGGCTCAGCGGAGGGCATTCTGCACGAGTCGACTCCCCAGCCAATGCCAGGAGCAACTATTCCATATTTCGAATACTCCTACAATCTTTATATTATTCTAAATCTCTCCCATGAGAGAGCGGGGAAAACTGTTTTCAGTGCAGAGTATAAAAAGGAGGGAAAAGGAAGAACAATCAATATGAAGGAGATAAGCATAAAAGCTGTTAGAGAAATCCTTTCTGAGTTGAAGAAAAGGTAAACTTAAAAAATTCCAATGAGCATAATTATAGTGAAGAGGAGTCAACTATATTGAATTATGATTAGAAATTTTTTCCTCAAAGAGACGGTTCTTGGTGAGGAGGGCATATATATATCGGAGGAGCTTTGTGGAGGTAGCAATGACCGCTTCTTTATGGGTTTTCCCTTCCGCTCTTTTTCTTTCGTAATAACACTTGAAATAATGGGAGTATTTCCTTGCTCCCTCTGCCATGAGCCATACAATCCTTCTAAGATGAGGACCCCCTCTTTTGGAGATTTTATACTCTCCTTTGAATCTTCCCGTCTGTTTCACCACAGGGTCAAGTCCGCAGAAACCAATGAGTTTGGGATTTCCAGTGTGAAGGGGGAATGTCCCTTTGGAAGCGTAGGAATAGACTAACTTTAATTATTCAAGGGTGAAGGATTTGGTTACACTTGCTTTCCCTTTTCCAACCCTGTCGTATATTGTAAGTGTCATTTTATAGTTTCCAGGTTCAAGCTCCTCTGTGGTAGAGAAAACTCCATAGGGTGAACCCGCAGTATCATCTGGGAGTTTGAACTTGCAAACATTAACAATACAAGATTCACAACCTCCCCTCTCTTGAAAACATTATTATCCGCTTTTAGAAGATTTCCATCAGGACCTATTCTTGCAAACAATAAATCTTCAATAGTGATTTGACACATATTATGGCTCAACAAGACGAGTTGAACTATATTCCAGAGTTAAGTTAAAATTTAAAATAAAACTTTAATAAAAGTATGACAAAAATTAATTTTTCCCTCATAGTCCTTTCAGCTGGAATAGGAAGAAGGTTCGGTGGATTAAAGCAAATGAAGCCAGTTGGACCATTTGGGGAGGTTATAGTCGATTATTCTATATATGATGCAATAAGGGTGGGATTTTCAAGAATTGTTTTTGTTATAAGAAAGGAAATTGAGGATGATTTTAGAAGAATTGTTGGTAATTACTGGGAGAAAAGGATAGAGGTTAAGTATGTTTTTCAGGAGATCGATTCCTTTCTTCCGCCCACTCTTACTTATTCACCGAGGGAAAAACCGTGGGGAACAGCCCATGCACTTCTCGTTTGCAAAAAAATTGTAAATTCTCCTTTTGCTGTAATTAATGCAGATGATTTCTATGGTTTCGAAGCCATAAATGTTGTTTTTAAAGAGATTTCCAATCGAGAAAATGAAAATATTTTAATTTCCTATAAACTGAAGGGAACGCTTTCGGTCCATGGGCATGTTTCGAGGGCAATTTGTGAAATCGATGAAAATTCTTATCTTTTAAATCTTACCGAGTTAAGAAAAATAGAAAAAAAGGGAGATAAAATAATTGCTTACAGAGATTATGAAATACTGGAGCTAAGTGGCGAAGAACAGGTTTCAATGAATCTTTTTGGATTCCAGCCATCAATATTTAATTTTCTTGAGATAGGATTTGAAGAGTTTTTAAAAGAAAAAAGGGATGATAGTGAAGCTGAATTTCTACTTCCTGAGCTAATTGGAAAACTTGTGAAAAAGGGTCAAATCAGAGTAAAGGTTGTGCCAACCTCTTCCCTATGGTTTGGAGTAACTCATCCCGATGATCTTGAAATTGTTAAGATTAAGATAAAAGAATTGATAGAGAGAGGAAATTACCCTGAAAAGATAAAAGAAAAATGAATTTTTTGAGAAAATAGGAGAAGATTCAAAAATCCCGCCCTTTTCTTTATGAGACTTGGTGATATTGAAGCTTCAGTCACAGATGGGTTTTATAACCATTTGAAAGATGGAAGATTGATTAAGAACTATTTTAGCCCAACTTTCGCATTTTTTCTCTAAAAAATCGTTAAAAACTGGTTTCTC
>CAZYPR010000009.1:0-3270 GCA_964649495.1 uncultured Clostridia bacterium
AAACCCTTTTCTATCAATAGTTTACATTTTAAATTGCGAAAGTTGGGTTAAGAAAGAAATTAAAAGTAAAAACGGCAAAATTTTTAGCACTTCTCCAAGGGGAGGAATCCCTCCATGGGATATCAAATGGGAGGGAATATTTTCCCTTGTTATTGGTTCTGAATCAGAAGGTGTTCCAGAAAAATTCATCTCTCTATCTGATGCGGTAATAACTATTCCTCAGCTGAAAGTTGAATCTTTAAATATAGCTATATCTACTTCAATAATTCTTTATGAAATTTCAAGACAAAGATCCAAAACAAAAACTACCTCTTGAGTGCCTTGATAAATTCTTCTCTTGCTCTCTTTCTTTTTTGCATTTCTGCGAATTTATTTTGATAATCAGTAGCAATCTGCAGATATTTCTTCTCATTCTTTGGATCTACCTTTGCCATTTCTCTCCAGAGAAGGTTTATCCACGCATAGGACTCTGCATAGTCGGGCTTGAGCTCAATAGCCTTTTCAAGGGATTTTATTCCCATATTTATCGCATTTATCCTATCCTCACTTATCTCCCCTGGAAGGACTCTATAACTCTTTGCCCAACAAGCAACACCAAGGGAATAGTAATTTTCGTAATTGTTTGGCTCGAGGGAAATCATCTTTTCAAATAGTTCTATTGCTTTATCAATATACATTTTACCTGTTTCCACATCCTTTGCAGTATTGAGAAGATCATTGTAGTAGAAATTGGCAAGGTATTTATATCCTTCAGGATTATTGGGATCAAGGTCAATTCTTTTCTGGAACATTTCTACCGCTTTGTCAATCTTTTCAAAACTTCTATAGAATTGAGCGACAACATAGTAGTTCTGGGGTTTGTCAGGATGCCTTTTAAGAATACTTAGATAGTACTTTTCTGCTTCTTCGAAATTGCGAAGTTTGTTATATGTGTCTCCAAGGGCGAGGATAATGTCTTCATTTTCTGGTTCAAATTCAAGAGCCTTTTTCAAATTTTTGGTTGCTTTTTCAGCATTCTCTAAATTTTTAGGATCTTCAAGACCTGGTTTGTATAAAGCCTGATAACATAAACCGAGATAAAGATAAGCTTTGGATAGATTGGGATTGTATTTTAAAGCTTCTTCATACTCTGCAACTGCCTTTTTGAAAGCTTGGTCTGTGTAGAACTTATTTGCTTTTTTGAAATGATAGTTAGCTTTAAGATAGTTGATATTTAGCTGTTCGCAGGCTACGAATAGCCCCACAACTACAATAATTGCAATTAAACCAAAAAGTTTTCTCTCTCTCATAAATGCCTCCTAATGAAGATAAGAATCATTTATAATCGAAAAATGAGTTTGTGTCAAGGAAAATAGCAGAATCCTCAAAATCCTTTATTGGAGAAGCTTTACTTCTCTTTCTGACTTTTTAAAAAATCTGTTAGTGAGAATATAGACCTTCCATCTGTTATAATTGCCTGAACATTGGGAGCAATCTTCTGGACATATTCATACTGGATAAGAGCGGGATTCTGAGCAAGGGCACGCCCTTTTATCCTTATGGCTTCAGCATCCCCTTCCGCCTCAATTATCTTCCTCTCTTTTTCTTTCTCTTCTTTTTCGAGAACAAATTTCATCCTTTCCGCCTCTTGCTGGGCAATATGTTTGTTCTCGAGAACTTTCTGAAATTCATCGGATACCCTTACATCTCTTACAAGGACTGAATCCAGAAGAATGTTGTATTTAGGAAAAACATTTTTCAGTCTATCTTCAATGAGTTTTTGAAAGTTTTCCCTCTTTGATGTGTAAAGCTCCATAACATTAAAAGTTGAAACAACAATTCTTGCCTCATTTCTAATCTGAGGTCTTACAATGCTTTGCATATAGTTCCTTCCAATAGTTCTGTGAAAATCTGATAATTTCTCAGGGTTCAGACGGAATCTTACAGAAATGTCAAGAAAAACCCTCTGCCCATCAGCTGTTAAAGCCTGAAGGGAATCCTCTCCTCTAATCTCTCCTTCAAGAGCAGACTTGGTTAAATTATAGGTTTGGACCTTTGTATCGTAGATTGTCACAGACTCAACTAAAGGAATAAGGAAATACAGTCCTTCTCTCGGAGTAATCCTGAGTTCTCCTGTGACCTTATTGAATATCACACCTTTTTCTCCAGGCTCAACAATTACATAAGACTTAAGTAAAAAAAAGAGAAAAATTAGAATACCTAATAGCAAAGGTGCGATACGAGTAATGATTTTAAATACTTTTAGGGTCATTTTCCTTCCCATTTTAAAATTAATATATTGCCATTCTTCTTAATCTTTCAATTCTCTTTTTTATGGGAGGGTGAGTGCTAAATAGAGCCATGATAGACTCTGAGGAAAGAGGAGAAACTATAAATATATGAGAAGTATGGGGTTCAGCATGAAAAGGTATTCTTTTTGAATAGAGATGAAGTTTTTCGAGAGCAGAGGCTAAATAGAGAGGATTCCCCGAAATTTCCGCACCAGACTCATCAGCTTTATACTCCCTTGATCTCGAAATTGCCATTTGGATAAAAAGAGCAGCTACAGGTGCGAGGATTATTGCAAAAAGTAAACCAAGACCACCATCCCTTCTTTCCTCTCTGCCTCCACCGAGGAAGAATAGGGACCATTGAAGCATTCTCGCAAGGAACATTATTGCTCCTGCAATTGTTGCAGCTACTGTAGAAATCAATGTATCTCTATTTTTTATATGGGAAATTTCATGGGAAAGAACCCCCCTTATTTCTTCATGGGATAATAGGTCGAGGAGCCCTTCTGTTACAGCTACTGCTGAATGTTTGGGACTTCTTCCAGTTGCGAAAGCATTTGGTGCAGGACTGGGAATTATATAAACTCTTGGTGTGGGAATATTCGCTACCATTGCCAATTCTTCAACTATTCTATAAAGACCTGGAGCCTGTTCTGGAGTAACTGGTTTTGCACGGTAAAGACTGAGGACGATTTTATCGGAGAACCAGAAGGCAGTGAAATTCATTATCCCTGCAAAAATGAGTGCTATCGTCAAACCTTGCTTTCCCCCTGCCATTTCACCAGTGAAAAGGAGAATAAAGGTTAAAATAGTAAGGAGAAGAATTGTTTTTATCGTATTGGTCATTTCTTTTCCTCCTAAAGATTATTATTATAACTTTTTAGTTAGGTTTTTTCAAAAAAAGTTCGTAAAAGATGCCCCTTTTTCTGGAAATTTTTTCATCTCTTTTGTCCCTTGCTACTCATGTTCTAAAGATCCAACTGAGGAAGGGGAGGGGCTG
>CAZYPR010000009.1:3287-61287 GCA_964649495.1 uncultured Clostridia bacterium
CAGCCCCTCTTTCTATTATTCAACCTCGATCTTAATCTGCTTGGGTTTTACCTCCTCTTTCTTCCCGAGGGTGATTTTGAGGACTCCATTCTTGTATTCAGCTTTTACCTTGTCAGGATCAACTGTGTTGGGTAAGGAGAAGGAACGATAAAAGTTTCCATAAACTCTTTCAATTCTGTGGTAGTTTTCCTCCTTGGTTTCCTTTTCAAACTTCCTCTCTCCCTTTATAACCAGCTGATTATTTTCGATTCTCACATCAATGTCCTTCTCACTCACCCCGGGAATCTCTGCTGTAACAACAAGGGAGTTCTCTGTTTCGTAAATGTCTACAGCTGGGGTCCATGCACCAGAGACAAGCCCCTCCTCCCTCCTCAGTCTTCCAAAGCTCTCCTCGAGAAGTCTGTTCATCCTCTCTTGGAGAGCAATCAAGTCTTTCCAAGGATCCCATCTAATCAGTGTCATCTTATCACCTCCTTTCAAAATTTCTTAGTCCATTTATAATATATTTCTTTAGTATAATTTTGTCAAGTCTTTGAGAATTGGCTTTGGGACTTTATATTTGACATATAGTAGATTAAGTATATTTTTTAGTGCCTTCTTTTCCTTTGTTTTAGCCTTTTTACTACCATCTATTACTATAGTTACTTCTCCCTTCAATTTTTTCTCTTTTATTTTAAATAAAATTTCCACAGCATCCCCTCTTAAAAACTCTTCATATAATTTTGTCATTTCTCTTCCGATTTGGAGCTTCCTCTCTTTATCCTTCATTGCTACAATTTTAAGAAATCTCTCCACCCTTTCAGCTTTTTCATATACCACAATAGGGTGAGGAAGGGCTAAAATGCTTTCAACGAATTCTTCGAGACTTTTCTCACCCCTTGGAGGGAATCCTGCAAAAGTAAAGGAATTTGCCTCAAATCCTGATACCATAATAGCTGTTGTAACAGCTGATGGTCCGGGAACAGGAACAATTTCAAAACCTTCCTTTATCGCCTCTTCTATTAAAAGGGAACCAGGATCTGAAATAAGGGGTGTCCCTGAGTCTGTTATCAGAGCGACATCCTTTCCACTTTTCAATTCCTTTATAATTAAAGGAATCTTTTCTTTTTCCCTTGGTTTATAATAGCTTATCAATTTAGTTTTTATGTTGTATTTCCTTAGGATTTTCAAAGCTTCTCTTGTATCCTCGCACACTATTAATGGGACTTCTCTAAGTATTCTTAAAGCTCTTAAAGTAATATCCTCGAGATTTCCAATGGGGGTTGCTACAACATAAACCCTCGACATTTTTTCTCTCCTTCTTTATTTTATTTTACTTTTACCTCTCCCAGTCTCGAGGATAAAGGAAGTCGTGCCCAACAGTTCTCCAGGAAAGCTTGGGGATAACAGGCATTTTCCTCTTGAATTGGGAGGATATTATAAGATTCTTAACACGAATAATTTTTTCCTTTGAAAATCCTTTTTTTTCAATATCTCCAATTCCAAGCCTCAAATCAACAAGATAGAAAAGAATTGTATCGAGCTCCTTGTAAGTCAGTCCTATTTCTCCTTCATCGGTTTGACCTTTCCAGAGATCAGCAGAGGGTGGTCTACTTATTATGCTCTCAGGGACTCCAAGATATTCTGCAAGCTGGTAGACCTGGGTTTTGTAAAGGTCTCCGAGGGGGTTAACTGCTGAAGCCATATCTCCATATATTGTTCCATAGCCAAGAAGAAGTTCTGATTTATTTGATGTCCCGATTACAAGGGCTTTTTCTCGAGCAGAGTAATCGTAAAGGATTGACATCCTTTCCCTTGCCATTTTGTTCCCAATTAGAATTTTGTTATTGGTTGGATGATTGCTAAAATATTCATCTATCATTGGAGTTATATCAATTATTCTGTATCTAATCCCGAGTTTTTCAGAAAGATTTTTAGCATCTTCAACAGCTAATGGGTCAGATGTTTTATATGGCATTATCAATGCAACACAATTTTCTTCTCCCAATGCTTCCTTTGCAAGAAATGAGACCACCGCTGAATCGACCCCTCCTGAAAGTCCCCACACCCCTTTTCTGAACCCAAACTTCCCTATTTCTTCCTTAAGAAATTTTACAAGAAAATTTTTAATAAATTCAGGATTTATTCTCAATTCTCTTAACTATCCTTTCCATTTCAAGAAAAATAACCTCTTCAAGCTCTTCACTCCTGAAATGCCCTTTTGCTCTTGCTCTGCCAACCTCATCGGGATTAATCTCAACTATTTCATAGGATTCATCTAAATAAGGAGCGAGATAAATAAGATTCCCATAAGGATCGTAAACAAATGAGCCACCAACAAATCCCAACCCATCTTCAAAACCAACTTTGTTAACATAAATTGTAAATGTGCTGAAAAATCTTGAAACAAATTTTCCCATCAACTCCCAGTTTTCTGATATATAGAAATGATTGGCTTCGGTTGCACCTCTTGCAGGAGATGCTGAAATTATTATTATGAAATCAACATTTTGAAGATAGTATAGGTAGGAGGTTGAAATATGCATAAAGTCTCTACAGATGAGGATGCCAGTTCTTCCAAAAGGAGTTTCAAAAGCTTTCAATTCTTTCCCCTCTGAGAAGAATTTTTTTTCTTCGAATATTCCAAAGGTGGGAAGATAAATTTTTCTATGGGTGTGAAGGATTTCACCTTTATGAAAGAAGGAGGCAGAATTATAGTAAAGACCTTTTTCCTTTTCTTCCACATAACCAGCAATAATTGAAATATCCCTTGAAAGAGATTTTATTTCATCAAGAATTGCATCATTTTCTCTATTAATTGCTACTTCCTGAACAAGGTCTTGGAGGAGATATCCAGTAAGGCTCAGCTCTGGAAATATAACAAGGTCCGCTTTTTTAGAGATGGCATTTTTAATGATTTCTCTGTGCTTTTCAATGTTCCTTTTTACATCACCCAAATAGGATGAAATTTGGGAAAGAGCAACTCTCATAAATAGAATTTATCATATGAAGGTTTTTATATCAATTTTTTGTTGATATAAAGATTCATCTCAGGGAGAAGAGAAAATTACTGAATCTTATATCTTTTTTCATTTGCCCTCCTTCTAAAAAATTATCTTTGCAAAAGCTTTCATTTTATGGTTCTATATCTGGGTTGAACATCAAGCATTGTTTTTAAACCCGGTGTTGTCTCAAGAAGAAAAGGAGCGCAATTTACAACCATTGATACTGTTGCACTGTCACCGAAAACGCCACCTATTGCTTTGAGATGAACAGTGGGCTCGCTTTTTCCTTTCTCGAATATTTTTATTGAATCATATGATTCTTCTAAATCTATTGCTGCTCTAAATTCAAGGGAGACAATTCTCTTTCCTTTGTGAGAGCAGTAGGCATATTGATAAACTCCAGATGGACTTCCTTTTTTAACTTCTACAAACTGAGTCTTTACATCCTTTTCTGCTATTATCGGCTCTGGTATGCTTTCTTCAACTTTTAATTCTTTATCTTTTATATCATATCCAAGCCCAACAGCAATCATTGCAGTTGATTCAGATAAACCCACATGTCTTATCTTTCCCTCTTTAACAAGCATCTGGAATTCTTCCACAGTTGTGCCCGCACCAATCTTCCTCTGGAAAGCCTCTCTCCTTTTTGAAGCATTCATAACTCTTTCAACTTCCACTCTTTCAACGCTTGAACATGGAGCGGTTGCGACAAGGGGCAAGGTATCCATTATAAATCCAGGATTAACACCAGTGGCAAGAAGAGAGACACCCTTTCTCTTGAGCATTTCATCGAGTCCGCAAGCCTGGTTGTAAAATCGAAGGTATGGGAATGAAAGCTCCTCGCAGGTTGATATTATTCCTCGAACATTTCCTGATTTAATTATCTC
This sequence comes from uncultured Clostridia bacterium, assembly GCA_964649495.1. Lineage (GTDB taxonomy): Bacteria > Acidobacteriota > Aminicenantia > JBFLYD01 > JBBIMS01 > JBBIMS01. The sequence goes on from CAZYPR010000009.1 coordinate 7,159, forward strand.
TTCAAGTTCAGGAAGTAGAGCGACAAAGCTTGATAAAGTTGAGTTAGAAAAAATGTCCACCTTCTCTTTTTTTAGAACTTCTCTCCAGTCCTTCTCGATTTTCAGGTCTCCAAAATCTCCTTCAATTCCAATATCCTTGAGTCTTTTCCCCGCAAGGTCTTCTCTTATGTCAACTGCACCCACAATCTCATATCCTCTCTCTATAAAACTTCTTAAAATTCCCTTCCCTATTTCTCCGAGGCCTTGCTGAATTACTTTTACCTTACGCATTATTTCACCTCTCAAAAAATTAATATTTTATTTTTTCTTAAAATGAAAATTAAATCAAGTTATTCCGAACTTTAAATTGCTTTACCAATCCACAATCAATAATGTTCAACTTGATTTTTTTTACTCAATAAAATACCATCTATTTTGATATTTTACTTTAGGGAGGCATTATGAGTATACTGACATATTTCGCAAGAGCATTTGTTGCGGGAGAGAGGGTTAATGATGCAGTAAGGGCAGTAAGGAAGCTAAATCAAAAGGGGATAATGGCAACACTCGATGTCCTTGGAGAAAATGTAAAAGATGCAAAAATGGCGGAAAGTGCTGTTAATTCTTACATTGAGCTCCTTGATGTTATTGCGAAGGAAGGAATTAACTCTAATGTTTCTCTAAAACTTACTCAGATGGGTCTTGATATTGATTACAACTTCTGTTTGGATAACATAAGAAAGATTGCTAAGAAAGCCCAGGAGACAGGAAACTTTGTGAGAATTGATATGGAAGGCTCTTTCTACACCCAGAAGACCCTTGAGCTTTTCAAAAATGTGTTTAAGGATTATAAAAATGTGGGGATTGTCATTCAAGCCTATCTAAAAAGAAGTTATGATGATGTTAAGGAATTAAATCAGATTGGTGCAAAAATAAGGCTTTGCAAGGGAGCATACAAAGAACCTCCTGAAATTGCTTACAAAAAAATGAAAGAGATTCGAGAAAATTTTCTTAAGATCAGCGAGCTCCTTTTCTCCGATGGTAATTACCCTGCATTCGCCACTCACGACACATATTTGATAAAAAGAATAAAGGAAATGGCAAAGGAAAGAAAGAAAAGACCAGAGGATTTTGAATTCCAGATGCTATTTGGAATCAGACCTAAGACTCAAGAAAGGATTGTTCAAGATGGGTACAGGATGAGGGTTTATGTTCCTTTTGGGACCCACTGGCTCCCCTATTTTTACAGGAGACTCAGGGAGAGGAAGGAGAATGTTTTCTTTGTGGTAAAGAATCTCTTTAAGAGATAGCAAACTGCTTACTTCTTATAGCCATAAGAGAAAAAAATTATCTATTTCTAAACTCCTTCCAGTTTTTTACTATGTATCTTGTGATGATATATTTTCCCCTTTCCTCTTCAAATCTTAAGTCATAAATAAAACCGTTAGAGATTAATTCTGGATTAAAAGCTAATGTAGCTCTATAAAGGTATTTGCCCTCTTCACTGAAAATATCAAAATCTGTATTTTTCGACTCATCAAGAACAGATTTCATCCTTTTAACATAAATTCTTCCCATATCATCAGTAAATATAGAATTAAAAAATGGTCTGTAGGGAGCAAAATCAATGTGCTTTTTAATTTCTGGAGGAGTATTTTTAAAATAAGATAAAATTTCGTTCTTTTCTTCGTTACTTATTGGCACCCTTTTTTCTTCCTTTTCAATTTTTAGTGTCAATTTTCCATTGGTGTCAAACAGATAAAACTTAAATTCGGAGGAATGACCATATACAAGAATATCTTTATTTAAGAGAGAGAAGAAAGGACTGAAAAGATAAGGATGGCTGAAACTCCAATTCTCCCATATAGAAACACTATCAGCCCCCTTGACGATGGCTTTTCCTATGTTTCCATTTTCAAATATTTCACAAAGGAGCAAATAAGCACCTGATTCATCCCAGTTGCTTATCAAGCCAAAAATTCTTCCCTTGTTGCCCACAGTGAAATCGTCCACAAATTTTCCGATTTTAATCTGCTTCAGAAATTTTCCCCGAGAGTCAAAAATTGTAAGCTTATAACCACTTATATCGAACACATAAACATTCCCCTCTAAATCCACATAGAAATCAGACGCCTGAACAAATTCTCCAGGTCCTTCTCCTTTTCTTCCCATACTCATAAGATATTTTCCTTCCTTTGAGAATTTGTGAATCTGGTAAGCTCTTGGATCAAGAATATAGATATTCCTTTGTCCATCAATCTTAACATCTCTTGGTCTTAAAAATAATGAACTCTCCTCTCCTTTCTCTCCAATTACAATCCCTTTCTCGATTTCAAATTTCCAATTTCCATATAAGGGTTCAGCGGTATTCTTTACAACTTTGACTCCATCCTCATAAACAATTTTCCCTTTCCATTTTGGTTGAGAGTCTAAAAGAGAAGTAGCCAAGGTAAGAAGAAAAAATAAAATAGGGATTACTTTGATGCATAGATTTTTCACATTACCCCTCCATAATATTTATATTATTGTTTCTTCCTTTATCCAGGTCAAATATTTCTCCAAGCCTTTTACAATGGGAAAAGCTATTATTTCAGGAGTTGAGTAAGGGTGAATTGAAAGTAATTCTTTTTCGAGCTCTTTGTAAAGAGAGCTTTTTGTCTTTATAAAAAGTATGTATTCTGTTTCTTTTTCTATCTTCCCCTCCCACCAGTAGAAAGAAGCTTTAGCGGGAACAACAGTAACACAAGCAGACAAACGCTTCTCAACAATTTTCTTTGCAATCTCCTCTCCTTTTTCAGGATCAGAAACTGTTGTAAGCACAAGAATAAATTCATAATTTTCGTTCATCATACTCTTTCCTCCACTTTTTAACCAGGAGTCAATTTAATATTTGTCTCATTATAGAGAATCTTAAATTTTGCTTTTTGAATTTTTCTCTTTCAATTGCCTTTCCCACTCTATTCCTGCAAACAAACATGGGCAAAAACTTTTGAGTCACCAATCATATTATCAATTATGCAATACTCGTTTGGCTGATGAGCCATCTCGTCCATCTTTGCCCAGCAAGCAGCGTAAAAGCCCGCTCTTCTGAATATCGCAGCAACTGTCCCTCCTCCAATCCCCATTGGTTTTGCAGAAACTCCATAAACATCATATATTGCCTTGTAAAGGCTCTTTACAACAGGCGCATCAGGAGGGGTAGGCGGAGCTGCCTCTGCTCTTTGCACAGGAGTGAGAGTAATCTTTACTTTGAATTCCTCCTCAATCCTCTTTGCATACTCTTCAAATTTTGCCTCCACATCTGAAAGTTTGTAATTGGGAAGAACCCTGCAATCAAAATAGAATATGTCATCTCCAGGAATTGTGTTTATGTTTGGAACATTCGCTTCTTTCTTTGTGGGCTCAAATGTTGAAATTGGTGGCTCGAAAAGGTCATCCTTTGTATTGAAAATTTTATAGAAATCATCAAGTCTAACAATTAAGTTAGCACCCGCTTTATGGCTGTTTATTCCCTTCTGGGGCATGCTTCCGTGGCACTGTTTCCCTACAATGTGGAATTTTAGCCAGAGTATGCTCTTTTCTGCAACCTCAATCATTGTTCCTTCGGGGTTTCCAGCATCAGGAACTATTATTAGATCCTCTTTTTTGAAAATATCAGTATTCTGGAGGACATATGTTATACCCTTTTCAGAGCCAGTTTCCTCATCAGCGACAAGAACAATTCCCACATCGTAACTTGGAAGAATTCCTTCAGCCTCAAAGGCTTTGACTGCGAATATGGATGCAACCATTGCTTGCTGATTATCTTCAACACCTCTTCCGAAAATTTTTCCATCCTCAACCCATGCCTTGTAAGGGTCTCCTTTCCAGAGGCTGAGTTCCCCAGGTGGAACAACATCCATGTGGGTCATGATCCAGATTCTTTTTGCTGAAGACCTTCCCTTGTATATTGCTATAATGTTTGGTCTGTACCCAGCGGGAACTCTTGGATCAGGACAATTGAATTCCAGTATTTCAGAGAATTTCATCTTCTTTAAATAATCTTTGAGAAACTCTGCTTTTTTTGTTTCACCCTCTCCTCCATTGGAAGGGTCTAAGGCGGGGATAGCAGTTAAATCCTTCTGGAGCTGAATCATCTCATCCTTAAAACTTTCAATCCTTTTTGAAACCCTTTCAAATTCACTCATAATACCTCCTCATTGTTTCGATTATATTGAAAGATTATTTTAATCTACTCAATTTAAAAAATAAACTAATTGAGGCACGACTCCTATCAATCTACAAAGTTCTTAATGGTCAATTGATAAACAAATATTTCTCTTTAGTTTATTTGATTACTTCAAATCTCTATGGTATACAAAGTCTTTGTGAAGGAGGAAGGAGATGGAAAATATTCCTGAACCTTACATCCATGAGGAGAAGAATCTTCCTCAGTTTTCTTTGAGAGCTTTGATACTTGGGCTTTCCTGTGCTCTTATCTTCGGAGCGGGGAATATGTATCTTGGGCTAAAAGTTGGAATGACTGTAACTGCTGCAATACCTTCAGTTATTGTTGCTATTGCCTTTGTAAAAAAAATATTTAAAAATGGCTCACCCCTTGAAACAACAATAGTTCAAAGCATATCTGCCTCTGGCGATGCCCTCATGAATGGAGTCATTTTTACAGTTCCCGCTCTTATTTTTCTTTTTCCTGATTTATCCCTTTTCACTCTATTCCTTTATTCAGGATTGGGTGCATTTATAGGAGCAATCCTCGGAATACTCTTTACAATCCCTCTGAGAGAACTTTTAACAGTAAAGGAGCATTCAACCCTTCCTTATCCTGAAGGAAAAGCTTGTGCAAATTTAATAATCGCAGGGGATAAGGGAGGTGAGACAGCATCTCCAGTTGTATGGGGGATGGGTGTGAGTTCCTTAGCCCAATTTCTCTCTCAGGGTTTAAAATTCTGGAAAATTGACCCTTTCTGGTCTTTTAAATTTCTCGGGAAAGCATCTATTGGTTTTGAGACCACACCAATTATGATGGGAGTTGGTTATATTATAGGTCTTAGAATCGCTCTGACAATGTTTGCGGGAGGGGTTTTTGCCTGGCTCCTTTTAATACCCCTATTTAACTCAATAGGCGGAACATCAATAGGGAATCTCTTTTCCATATCAAAAAGTATTAAAGAGATGGACGCATGGGATATATGGAGCAATTATATAAGATTTGTTGGCGCTGGTGCAGTAGCTACAGGAGGTATAATTTCAGCTATAAAGGTTCTCCCATCAATTTATAAAACTCTGAAGCCGATTTTTAAAAATCTATTTTCAAAAAGTCAAATAATTTCTGAAGAACATGGAAGGGATATACCAATTCCTGCAATTTTAGTCTCAATTCTTATTATTTTCTTCATCTTAATCTTTCTGCCTTCCTGGAACTTAAACTTTGGTTCAGCCCTAACTATTATTATTTTCGCATTTATATTTTCTGTAGTCTCAGCAAGAATGGTTGGACTAATAGGAACAACTTCCCAGCCTGTTTCAGGGCTTACAATTGCCTCTCTCATGCTTGCATCGGTATTCCTTTTTATTTTTGGATACTCAGGAGATAATGGAAAATTAGCTGCAATAACTGTAGGGGTAACAATAGCAACAGCAATATGTAATTCAGGCGGAATATCCCAGGATTTAAAGACAGGGCTTTACATTGGAAATTCACCATTAAAGATTCAAATTGCAGAAATTGCTGGAGCGGGATTCTCTGCAACCCTTGCGGGTTTAATATTAATAACCCTTCACAAAGCCTATACCCTCGGAACCTCCTTCTTCCCCGCTCCCCAGGGAAGACTCCTTCAGACAATAATAGATGGAATTATGGGAGGAACACTTCCATGGAGACTTCTCTTTGTTGGTGCAATTCTCGCAATAATTGCTGAAATTGTAGGGGTTTCCTCTCTCAGCTTTTCAATAGGACTTTACCTTCCTATATCAACATCTTCCTCCCTGATTTTCGGCGGAATAATCAATTCACTGATAAAAAGAAAGGTGAAAGGAGAAGAGTATGCGAAAGCTGATAAAAGAGCAACCCTTTTCTCCTCAGGATTGATTGCGGGAGGAGCAATAATAGCTGTTCTAATAGCAGTTCTGAAAATATTAGGATGGCTGGATAAGCTCTCCCTTTCTTTTATTCTTGAAAGATATAATTGGTTGAGCAATTTGGTTTCAATTTTAGTATTTGCTCTTTTTGGATTTTTAATCTATAATTTGGCATTAAAAAAGTAAAAGAGGGTTAAAATGAAAGTATTAATAATAATGGGTTCAAAAAGTGATTTGGAGCATTCAAAAAAAATTGCAAAAGTCCTTGAGGAGTTTGGTGTTGAATTTGAGATGAGGATAGCATCTGCTCACAAGACCCCCCTCAAAGTTTTTGAAATAATAAAAAAGAACGAAAATGAAAATGTAGTTTTTATAACTGTTGCTGGAAGAAGCAATGCTTTGAGTGGTTTTGTAGATGCCAACACAACAAAACCAGTAATAGCCTGCCCTCCCTACAGTGATAAATTTGGAGGAGTGGATATATTTTCAACAATTAGAATGCCGTCGGGAGTTTCGCCCATGCTTGTTCTTGAGCCTGAAGAATGTGCGCTCTCAGCACTAAAAATTCTCGCTTTATCCTCAAAGGAGCTCGAAAATAAAATAAAAAAATATCAGGAAAAATTTAAAGAACAGATTGAGGAGGAGGACAGGAATCTCAAAGGTGGAAAATGATTGAAGATAGGGAGATAGCAATAAAAGCAAAACCGAAAAATATTATTGAAATTGCAAAGAAAGTGGGGCTTTCTGAAGAAGAACTGGAGACATACGGAAAATATAAAGCAAAGATTCCCCTGAATGCATTAAAAAGAGATAGAAAGGGGAAACTTATTCTTGTTTCTGCAATGACTCCTACCCATTCTGGAGAAGGGAAAACAACTATTTGTATAGGATTGTGTGATGCTCTGAACAAGCTTGGCAAAAATTCAATTGTCACCCTCAGAGAACCATCCCTTGGTCCTGTTTTTGGATTGAAAGGAGGGGCAACAGGTGGAGGTTATGCCCTGGTAATACCTTCTGACGATATTAATCTCCATTTTACAGGTGATATGCATGCTGTAACATCTGCCCACAATCTTTTATCTGCAATAATAGACAATCATATTCATCATGAAATCACCTCTTCAATAGTAGATCTAAGACAAGTGACATGGAAGAGGGTCTTGGATGTTGATGACAGAGCCTTAAGGTCAATTGTCGCTGGAATCGGAATCCCTTTTCAAGGAATTGCAAGGGAGACAGGTTTTGACATAACCGCAGCATCTGAGGTAATGTCAATTTTGTGTCTTTCAAAATCTATAAAGGAGTTGAAAGAAAAGCTGGGAAATATACTTATTGGTTTTTCTTTAAAAGGAGAACCTGTGTTTGCAAGACAGTTAAAGGCTGAAGGAGCAATGGCAGCTCTTTTGAAAGATGCAATAAAGCCAAATTTAGTTCAGACTCTTGAAGGAAATCCCGCAATAATCCATGGAGGTCCGTTTGCCAATATTGCCCATGGAACCTGCTCTGTAATTGCAATGGATCTGGCTCTAAGACTTTCAGATTTTGCAATAACAGAAGCGGGATTCGGCGCAGACCTTGGTGCAGAAAAATTCTTTGACATTGTTGTCAGAACAGGACATATTCCTCCTCCAGACGCATGTGTAATTGTTGCTACAATAAAGGCTTTAAAATTCCATGGTAATGGAAATGAAGAAAATCTTAAAGCCATTGAGAGAGGATTTGAAAATATAAAAAAACATGTTGAAAATATCAAATTATTTGGAGTTCCAGTCATTGTTGCTCTGAACAGACATTCAGAAGATAAGGAAGAAGAGATTAAAGAGTTGAAAGAATTATGTTTAAAGGAAAAAATTGAAATTGCTGTTTGCGAGGTCTGGCAGGAAGGCGGAGAAGGTGGAGTTGAGCTTGCAAAAAAGCTTCTTAATATACTTGAAAAGGAATCATCAAATTTTAAATTTCTTTATCCCCTTGAACTCCCAATAATGGAAAAAGTCAATATAGTAGCAAAAAAGATTTATGGAGCAAAGGATGTTGAGTTTGAAAAGAAGATAAAGAAAAAGATTGAAAATTTTGAAAAACTTGGATTTGGAAATCTTCCAATCTGCATTGCAAAAACACCATACTCATTCTCCGATGATGAGGACCTCAGAGGAAAACCCGAAGGATTCACCTTGAGAGTTACCGATGTTTCAGTTAGTTCTGGTGCAGGATTTGTCGTAATCTACTGTGGTGAAATAATAACAATGCCAGGTCTTCCAAAAAAACCAAGAGCAGAACTAATTGACATAGACGAAAACGGCGAAATAAAAGGCATATCTTAAAACAGTAAATAAGCTTCTACTTCTTCAAATTTGAAGGAAGGATTCCCAATCTTCTTTTTAATTCTTTAAAAAATGCTACTACTTCTCTTTATTTACTCCTTCCATTCTTTAAAGCATTTTCAAAGTGAAATATTGCTTTTTCTTTGTTTTTAAGTCCCATGTATATCAATGCAAGTTCGTAGTGAATTTCTGGATCGGTTGGAACTAGCTCCATTGCAGACTCAAATTCTTCACTGCTCTTTCTTTCAACCTTTTATTTCTTTCTAAAAAGAAAAAGCCTCGATCTTTTCTTTAAAACTTTGATGGCAATTCCAATCTTTTCCTTAAAGCTTTTAAGAAAAATATTCTTTAGTTGACTTTTGAATTTTCGAGAGTTATAATATATTCTTAAATGTGAATATTTGCATATGAAAGAATATTTGAAGGTTTTCAAAGCTCTTTCTGACAGAACACGACTTAGAATTGTCTGGGTTTTAAACAAATCGGGTTCCCCCATGTGTGTTTGCGAAATTATGGATTCTCTTTCAGAACCACAGTATCATATTTCACGCCATTTGAAAATTCTTGAAAATTCAGGAATTGTTGAAAGCAAAAGGGAAGGAAGATGGATTTTATACCTTATTCCAGAAAATAAGAGCGAGTTTCTAAGTAAAATATTAGAAGGAATTTCTAAGATTGATGAAAAAATTTTTAGTGATGACTCCGAGAGACTTCGAGCAAGACTATCATTGAGAAGGGATGGAAAATGTGTTGTGGGAATTGGAAGTAACGAATGGAAGAAACTGAAAATAAAATTTAAAAATAAAATTTAAGGGAGGAACTGATGATTAAAGAACTTCTTTTAGCAGGGCTTACCGCTCTTAAAGATTATATTGCGACTCATGTTTTAACCTGCCTTGTGCCTGCATTTCTTCTCGCAGGTGCAATTGTAACCTTCATAAACAGAGATGCAATCCTCGATCTTCTTGGAGAGAGGGCAAAAAAGTTAAAGTCTTTTACCCTTGCAAGTTTATCAAGCTTTTTTCTTGCTGCTTGCTCATGCACAGTAATTCCAGTTTCAAGCGGTATATATTACGCAGGAGCGGGAGTTGGTGTTGCTTTTATCATTCTCTGGGTTTCTCCTGCTGCCAATATTCTTGCCTTGATTTACACGGGTAACATTCTCGGAACAAAAATAGTTATTTCAAGGATTATCTCCGCTCTTCTCATGGCTTTTATTGTTGGTTATGTAATGACTGTATTCTTTGGAAAGGAAAGAAGAGAAATATTTCAGAATCCTGAAAAAAGGGAAAAAATTATTTCAATGACTGATCTAATTCTTTTATTCTTGATACTCCTCTCTCTCCTAATGCCCAATTATATTGTTAGAAGTGGTTCTTACATTTATAAAGTCATGGTATGGCTTTTCTTTACAGCAATCATGGTAATTTACGCATTGACAACAATACCAAAAGGCAGACTAAATGATTGGCTGAGAGAGACTTGGTTTTTCGTGAAAATAATTTTTCCACTTCTTCTAATAGGTGTTTTCGTGGTGGGAATTATCGGCAAACTCCTTCCTGAAAATCTTGTGAAAAGCTGGCTCGGAGGAAATGGAATACCCCCCTCCTTTTTTGCCACTATAATTGGTGCTGTTAGTTACTTTGCAACAATGACAGAAGCTCCTTTTGTGGATACCTTGTTGAAATTAGGTATGGGAAAAGGTCCTGCATTGGCACTTCTTCTTACAGGACCCGGATTGAGTTTACCCAACTGGCTTGCAATAGCAAGGGTTTTCGGAATAAAAAAAGCCCTTGTTTATGTTCCAACAATTGTAATTTTAGGAACCCTTGTGGGCTGGTTTTTTGGAAATTTTATTTTTTAAAATGAAAAAGCTAATTTTTAAACTTCCTCTTTTAAATTTTAACTTTTTTAGGAGGTTGCTATGAAAATTCAAGTTGTAGGACCAGGATGTCCAAGATGCCAGGCAACAGAAAAAAATGTATTTAATGCATGTGCAGAACTTGGAATTAATGCGGATATCTCCCATGTATACGATGTTAAAGAGTTTGCAAAACTTGGTGTAAGGCTAACTCCCGCTGTTGTGGTAGATGGAAAAATTGTTGTTTCTGGAAAAATCCCAACAGTAGAGGAGCTTAAGAAAATCTTCTCAGAACTGGCTAAGTAGAAGAGGAAATAACTAAATTCTATCCTTTGGTCTCTTGTGGATGTAATGTGATTTATAGTAATCGCAATATTTTCTAATAGGACAAATTTTGCAGAGGGGTTTTACTGGTTTGCATATGTTTTGTCCGAACTGAACAAATAGATCATTAAATTCAAACCAATATTTTTTATGTATTAATTCTCTTAATTTCTTTTCTGTCTGTTCAGGTGTCCTGGTTTTTATCCAGCCCAATCTATTGGGAATTCTGTGACAGTGGGTATCCACAGGCAAGCCTTCCTTCCCAAAGCCATAAACCATAACAATGTTTGCTGTTTTTCTTCCAATACCTTTCAATTTCAGAAGCTCTTCGAAACTGTCAGGAACCTTAGAATTATATTTTTCCTTTATTATTGATGATATTTCTTTTATTCTCCTCGCCTTTGTCCTGTAGAATCCCACAGGATATATTGCTTTTTCTATTTCTTCCAGAGAAAGAGAGGAGAGTTTCTCAGGTGTATCTGCAATTCTAAATAATCTTTCTGATGCTTTCTCAGTTACCGCATCTTTGGTTCTCAATGAGAGAAGGCAGGAGATCAAAACTTTGAAAGGATCCCTTGTCTTCTCAGCTACTTCGGTTACAATCGGGCTTTTAAAATTTTTCGTTTTTTCCTTCAATATCTTTATAACCTTTGAAATTTTATTTTTTATTTTCATTCTTAAATTGCTCCTCAAGGAAGTCAAGAGATTCTTTGATTATTCTATTCTTTATAAAAATAACCGAGTAATGCCCGCTCCAGAGCCATTTTATTTTTGGTTTTCCCAATGCTTCCCATAAATCCCTTGCACAGGATGGGGGTATAATCAAATCCAGTTTCCCATTTATCATAAAAACATTTCTTGGGTGATTTCTATATGAAAAGGTTAAAGGGTCTATCACTTCAAGGTTTTGAGCCACTATTTCTGGAGTTATTCCTCTGGATATTAACTTCAATTTTAAAGGAAAGGTAAGGATGCTCTTCCATAAAAGTTTTGGATAATTCCCTCCACCGAGAATTGAAACCCCAACTTTTATCCTCTCATCAACTCCCATAGCCAGATTTGAAATTATGGCACCTAAGCTTATTCCCATAATTCCAATTCTTTCCCTATCTATTTCTTCTCTTTTCTCCAGCCAATCTATCAGGCATCTAATATCAATTACTGTCTGCCTGAAAGTCTCTCTAACCTTATGAAGGTCATCAGAAATGAAATACTTTCCTGAACTCAGATTTTTTGGTTTTCTCAAAGAATGATATGGAAGGACAAAAACTATTCCCGCCATGTTTCTTTCAGCGAGCTTCCTCGCTATCTCCTTCTCTATCTTAAGTTTTCTTGCTTTATAACCGTGGACAATTATTACAACGGGAATTCTGTAATCCACTTCAGGTTTGTAGTAAAAGGAATGGACCAAATCATTTTCAGGATAACCACTCTTAACAAAGCTTGGAAATTCAAGTTTGTATATTTTTAAGTTTTTCTCCTCCCATAAACTTTTAAGGCTAAAATTTATTTTTTCGCTACTGTAATCAAAAAAGGAAGGAATATCTCGGAAGGAAGATGATAGAATCGGAAGGACGAGGAATAAAAACATGAAAAGTCCAACGGAGCTTGAAGAATTTTCCACTTTCCAATTCTTCAGGTTCAGGAGATATTTCATCAATTTTCTATTTTAGAAGATGTAAAATTAATTTTCAAAAAAGGCTCTTATGCAAAATTGAATTTTGTAATTTCTTGATATAAAATTTGCTATTGATGAATTGGCTTGAGAAAGATTTCCTCGACGCCAAAATTAAAAGACGCAAATTTGCATTTAATATCACTTTTACCTTTTTACTATTAAACTTTTTTATAAGGGGTTATTATGCTTTCTAAAAACACTCTAACTTTTTTAGTATTATTTTTTATTTTTATGGGAGCATTAATAATGAAAGGAGAAGAGCCTAAAAAATTCATCAATGAAGAGACCTGGAAGGGAGTCATTGAAAAATTGGTTTCAAGCCATGGTGAAACGCATAGAGATAGGATAGAAAGGGGTGTTAAGAGGGTTGCTTATTTATGGAGAGAAGAAGATGGAAGCTTTAAAGATTTTGAAAATTTCTGCCTTCAGAATTTTTTCTCAGACCCTTCCCTTCTTGATAAAACATTCAAAAGGGTCGAAAGGAATTTTGAGACCATAATAGGATTTTTCCATAAGATTCAGAGAACCCTTCTTGAGCCCCTTGACCTCGACTGGGGAAAACCACTTCCAGTGGATTATTTATTCGCCAATTATACTCCTTATGCCCATTTTGAAGAGGACATGTTCAAAACCAAGATAGCTTTTGTTATAATTCTGAACTTCCCCAATTACTCCCTTGAAGAGAAAATCACTCAAGGTTCAACCTGGGATAGGAGGAAATGGGCTGAAGTTAATTTAGGAGATGCTTTTACTTCAAGAGTTCCAGCTGAAGTTAACCAGAAAATTAACGAAATTTTTGTCTCTGCCAACAATTACATCAGTGAATATAATATTTTTATGGGCAATCTCCTTGACAATCGAAACAGAACTCCTTTTCCCAAGGACCTCAAACTGATATCCCACTGGGGCTTAAGGGATGAGTTGAAAGCCCAATATGCAAATCCCGATGGTCTTTCGAAGCAGGAAATAATTTTCAAAGTGATGGAGAGAATAATTGACCAGAGCATCCCAAAAATTGTAATAAACAATGACTCCTACTACTGGAACCCTTTCTCCAACAAGGTATTTGAGAGAAAAAATGGAAACTTTGTCCCTGTTGATTATGAGTCAGAAGGGGGGATACGCTATAAACATCTACTCAGCACTTTTCAGGCACAGAAACTTCTCGACCCATATGTTCCCGATGCTCCTACACTTATTGATAGAAGATTCAAAAAAGATAGAAAAATTCCTGAAGAAGAGGTTGAAAGGCTCCTCACCTCTGTTCTTTCCTCTCCTCTAACAGTGAAAGTTGGAAAGCTTATTGAGAAAAGGCTCGGAAGGAAATTAAGACCATTTGATATCTGGTATAATGGATTCAAGCCAAGGGGATTTTTCAAAGAAGAGGAACTGGATAAAATTGTAAAGGGAAAATATCCTGATATCTCTGCATTTCAGAATGATCTTTCTAATATTTTAAAGAAATTAGGATTTTCAGAGGAAAGGGCAAAATTCCTCTCAGAAAGGATAGTTGTAGATCCCGCAAGAGGTTCTGGTCATGCCATGGGAGCTCAAATGAGGGAAGATAAAGCCCATCTTAGAACAAGGGTAACCAAGGAGGGGATGAATTATAAAGGATTTAATATTGCAATTCACGAACTTGGACACAATGTAGAACAGGTTTTCTCCCTAAACGGAATAGATTATTATTTCCTCGCAGGTGTTCCAAACACAGCTTTCACAGAGTGCTTTGCATTCCTTTTCCAAAACCGCGACCTTGAACTCTTGGGTCTGAAAAAAGAAGATCCACTGGGAAAACATCTTCACGCACTGGACACATTTTGGATGACATATGAGATAGGAGGGGTAGCCCTTGTGGATATGAAGGTTTGGAGATGGCTTTACGAGCATCCTGACACAACTCCCTCTCAACTGAAAGAAGCGGTAATTACAATTGCAAAAGATGTCTGGAACAAATTCTATGCTCCTGTTTTTAAAGTTAAAGACTCCCCTATTCTTGCCATTTATTCCCACATGATAGACTCAGCAATGTATCTTCCCGATTATCCTCTGGGACATATAATTTCCTTCCAGCTTGAAAAATACATGGAAGGGAAGAATCTCGGAGAAGAGATGGAAAGGATGTGTAAGCTCGGTTCCATTACTCCTAAATTATGGATGGAGAAAGCTATAGGTTCTGAGATTTCAACAGAGCCACTCCTTAAAGCAACTGAAGAGGCTCTAAAATATATACGAAAATAACTTTTCTATTTTAAATTTTCCGAAAAGCACTGGCGCTAAAACTCTTGAAATATTACCCTCCAATAATTGAATTTCATTCCTCCTCCTTTTTAATATCCTAAAAATTTAATTTCAAGTGTATTTAAATTTAATTTACTCTTATCTCCCAATTTTGTAAAATTAAATTTAATGGATAAGATATTGGTTCTTGATTTCGGCTCTCAATATACCCAGTTAATTGCAAGAAGGGTCAGGGAGCTTGGTGTTTACTCAGAGATAAAGCCTTACTATTATCCAGTTCAGTCAATTAAAGAGGAGAATCCAAAGGGTATAATTCTTTCGGGTGGACCAAAAAGTGTTCTCGAAGATACCGCAATAACTATTGATAAAGAAATTTTCAATTTAGGTATTCCAATACTCGGAATTTGTTACGGTCTTCAGCTTATCTCCCATCTTCTCGGAGGAAAGGTTAGAAAGGCAAAAAGAAGGGAGTATGGAAAATCAATATTGAAAATTATATCTGGGGATCATTTACTGAAGGGAATAAAAGATGAAATTGTTGTATGGATGTCCCACGGCGATGAGGTTTTTGAACTTCCGGAAGGATTCACATTGACAGCCTCTACAACAACAAATGATGTGGCTGTTATTGAAAATCCTGAAGGAAAAATATTTGGAGTTCAATTTCACCCAGAGGTTTCCCACACAGAAATGGGAAAGGAAATCCTATCCAATTTTATTTTCAAATATGCAAAGGCTCAAAAATCATGGAATCTTTCCTCATTCATTGAAGAGAATTTAAGAGAGATAAGGGAGAAAGTTGGAAAGGAGAAAGTCCTTTGTGCTTTGAGTGGTGGTGTTGACTCAACTGTAACTGCTCTCCTTGTAAATAAGGCAATAGGTGATAGCCTTACATGCGTTTTTGTAAACACAGGACTTTTGAGACTGGGAGAGTATGAAGAGATGATGGAGAGATTCAAAAGATTAAATCTTCATGTTGTTGGTGTGGATGCATCAAGAAAGTTCCTCAATGCTTTAAGAGGAGTGAAAGACCCTGAAAGAAAAAGGAAGATTATCGGAAGAACATTTATAAAAGTATTTGAGGAGAAGGCTAAGGAGCTTGGAAGATTTAAATTTCTCGCTCAGGGGACAACATATCCTGATGTTATAGAAAGCTTACCTCAAAAAGGACCTTCATCCACAATAAAAAGCCATCACAATGTGGGAGGACTTCCAAGAACAATGAAATTTCAGCTCCTTGAACCTTTGAGAGAACTTTTCAAGGATGAGGTAAGGGAGATAGGAATGAAACTTGGACTTGATGAAGATTTTATATGGCAGCATCCGTTCCCCGGTCCTGGTCTTGCTGTAAGAATTTTGGGAGAAGTTACAGAGGAGAGGATAAATACTCTCCGATTAGCAGATAGAATCCTTATTGAAGAGATAAAAAACGCAAGTGTATACAGGGAGTTGTGGCAAGCATTCTGTGTTCTTTTGCCAGTGAAAAGTGTTGGAGTTATGGGAGATGAGAGAACCTATCAAAATGTTGTTGCAATAAGAATGGTGCAGAGCACAGATGGAATGACTGCCAATTGGTATCATGCAGACCATTCTCTCCTTTCAAAGATTTCAACAAGAATAATAAATGAAGTCCATGGAATAAACAGGGTAGTTTACGATATAACCACAAAACCTCCTGGAACAATTGAGTGGGAGTGAGATATGAAACAAAAATTCGTGCATCTTCATACCCATTCAGAATACAGTCTCCTTGATGGAGCCATGAAAATTGACTCACTTCTCGAGAGGGTTTCAAAAATGGAAATGCCCGCTGTTGCCCTTACAGACCATGGTAATATTTTTGGAGCTATTTACTTCTGCATGAAAGCAAAGGATTACGGAGTAAAGCCGATTGTTGGTTCTGAGGTCTATGTTGCTCCTAATTCACGCTTTGAAAAAAAGGGGAGAGAGGAGGAGATACCTTTCTACCATTTAATCCTTCTTGTAGAGGATGAGAAGGGATACAAAAATCTTGTTCAGCTCCTCACAAAGTCTTATCTTGAGGGATTCTACTATAAACCAAGGGTTGACAAAGAGTTACTTTCCCTCCACAGTGCGGGTCTTATTGCTCTATCTTCATGTTTGAGGGGAGAGATTCCTTCTTATATTCTTCAGAATGACCTTAAAAAAGCTGAAAATGCTATAAGGGAATATCAGGAAATTTTTGGAAAGCACAATTTCTACCTCGAACTAATGGACAATGGACTTGAAGAACAAAAAGTTGTTAATGAAGCTTTAGTTCAATTATCCCAAAAGACATTTGCTCCAATTGTAGCATCCAATGATGCCCATTATTTGACAAGGGAAGATGCTCTGATTCAGGATGTGCTTCTCTGTATACAAACAGGGAAAACCCTTAAGGAACCAAACAGACTAAAATTTAACTCAGACGAATTCTATCTTAGAAGCACTGAAGAGATGATATCTCTATTTTCTCATTATCCTGAAGCAATAGAAAATACACTGGCAATAGCGGGTAGATGTCAGTTCACATTCTTTAAAGATGGGAAGGAAAAGAAATATCATTTGCCGAGATTCAAAACTCCTGAAGGGATAAGGGAAGATGAGTATCTTGAAAAGGTTGCAAATGAGGGGTTCGAAAGGAGATTGAAGGAAAAAAGTAGAAGGAATGAAAATTTTGATTTGGGAAAATACAGGGAGAGATTGAAATTCGAACTTGATACTATAAAGCAGATGGGCTTCTCAGGCTATTTTCTCATTGTGTGGGACATTGTAAAATATGCAAAGGAGAAAGGAATACCTGTTGGTCCTGGAAGAGGTTCTGCAGTAGGTTCACTTGTCTCCTATTCCCTCGGAATCTCCGAGATTGACCCAATCCAGTATGATCTGATTTTTGAAAGATTCCTTAATCCTGAAAGAATATCCCTTCCCGATATAGACATAGATTTTTGTGGAAGGAGAAGACAGGAGGTTATAGACTATGTTGTCCATAGATACGGAGAGGAGAATGTCGCACAGATAATAACTTTTGGAACAATGGCAGCAAGGGCTGTTGTAAGGGATGTTGGAAGGGTTCTTGAAATACCTCTATCTGAGATAAATGCCATATGCAAGTTAATCCCTCCGAATATCTCCATTGAAGATGCAATAATGGAAATTCCTCAACTCAAAGAAAAAATAGAAAAGGATGAAAAGCTTGTGCAAATGATAAACATTGCCAGGAAATTGGAAGGGTTTGTTCGTCACACTTCAACCCATGCTGCGGGTATTGTTATATCTCCTAAGCCCCTCACCGAATATCTACCCCTTTATCTCACAAACAAAAATGAAATCACAACACAGTTCGCAATGGGTGACATAGAAGCCCTCGGGCTCCTTAAAATGGACTTTCTCGGATTACGCCATTTAACAATAATTAAGGATACTGTTGAATCAATAAGAAGACACGAAGGGAAGGAAATAGATTTACAATCAATCCCCCTCAATGACCAGAAAACCTTTGAACTCTTCTCGTCGGGAAATACAGATGGAGTATTCCAGTTTGAAAGTTACGGAATGAAGGAGCTTTTGAGAAAATTCAAACCAAAATCTCTGAATGACCTCATAGCTTTGAACGCTCTTTACAGACCAGGTCCTCTTAAGAGTGATATGGTCAACGATTTCATAAAAAGAAGACACCAACCCGAAGAGATAAAATACAAAATCCCTGAGCTGAAAGAGATACTCGAGGAAACATACGGAGTAATAATTTATCAGGAACAGGTTATGAGAATTGCAAATAAAATTGCAGGATTTAATCTCGGCGAGGCAGATGCTCTCAGAAAAGCAATGGGCAAGAAAATTCCTGAAATAATGATGGAGCAGAAGGAGAAGTTCATAAAAGGTGCTGTTAAAAATGGGATTAAAAGAGCTCTTGCTGAAGAGCTTTTCAGGGATATGGAATCTTTTGCCTCTTACGCTTTCAACAAATCCCACAGTGCTGCTTACGCATATCTTGCCTACATGGGGGCTTATCTCAAAGCCCACTACCCAGTTCATTTTATGGCATCCCTCCTTACAAATGAAGCAGAAAGAGGAGCAACTTCAGAAATTGTAAAGTAC
Organism: uncultured Clostridia bacterium; assembly: GCA_964649495.1. Lineage (GTDB taxonomy): Bacteria > Acidobacteriota > Aminicenantia > JBFLYD01 > JBBIMS01 > JBBIMS01. Next base: position 25,742 of record CAZYPR010000009.1, read on the forward strand.
ATAAACGAATGCAAGAACATGAACATAGAAGTTCTACCTCCTGATATAAATGAGAGTGATTATAATTTTACAATTGTAAAGAACAGAATCAGATTCGGGCTTTCCGCAATTAAAAATGTTGGAGAATCCGCAATAAAATCAATCCTGGAAGCAAAGAAAAAACTCGGAAGAATTTCAACAATAGAGGAATTTGTAAGGGAGATAGAACCAAGAGCTGTAAACAAAAAAGTTCTTGAAAGCCTCATAAAGGCAGGAGCTCTGGATTCCCTTGGATGGAAAAGATCTCAACTCTTTCATTCCATTGATGGAATTATAGAATTATTTCATAAATTCAACAAAAAGATCCATCATCCTTCATTGTTTTCAGAGAGTCCAGACATAAGTGAGATAAGAAGGAAAATAAAGGATTTGAAGGAATGGGACAATTTACAGCTTCTTCAGTATGAAAAGGAAGCCCTTGGATTCTATATAACAAGCCATCCATTGACAAAATATTCAGAAAATCTTGAAAAATTGAAGATTCCTTCCATAAAGACAATCCTTGAAGAACCTTTTGAAGAAAATGATGTAACTCTGGCTGGAGTTGTTGTCTCATTTAAACAAAAGAAAACCTCAAAAGGGGAAAGTATGGCAATATTCACCCTCGAAGATCTAACAGGTAGCATAGAAATTGTTGTATTCCCTGATGCGCTAAGAGCTTTCGGGCAAATTCTCCAGGAGGGTTCTGCAATATGGCTTAAAGGACTCTTAAAAGAGGATGAGAAAAAGAGTGTCTATCTGAAAAGTGCAATGCCCTTGGATGAAGCATTGACAGGACTTGCGAAGGAAGCAATTATAAAAATCCCTCTTTTTGGTCTAGATTCAGAATTAATATCATACCTTAAAAACACTCTCGAAAATTATAAAGGTGAAATAACCCTTTTATTTGAAATTTCTGATCTTGGAGAAAAATATACAGTCAAATCCTTCCGCTTTCCTGGAATAGTTCCTTCTTCAGAACTCAAGGAAAAAATAGAAAATCTCCTGGGCTCAGGTTCTTTTATCCTCAAGTTTCAGTAGCTGAAGGCTTTAGCCTATGTAAATAATTTCCCATGTCTTAAGGACGAGAGTTTTCATATTTAAATCCATCTATGCTAAAATATCTTTTGAGGAGAGAAAATGTGTCTTGGGATTCCAATGAAAGTTTTAAAAATTGAGGGAGAAAGAGCAATTGCTGAGATTGGAGGGAGTGAAAGGGAAATATCAATTGCTCTTCTGGATGATTTAAAAGTTGGCGATTATGTGATTGTTCATGCGGGTTTTGCCATTGAAAAGCTTAATGAAAAAGAAGCCCTCGAAACCCTTGAACTTATAAGGGAGATCATTGAGTGAAGTATATAAGAGAATTCAGAGAAAGCGATTTAATAGAACCACTTATTGAAAAAATTAAAGAGTTGTCTTCCCAATTAGGAAAAATAAAAATAATGGAGGTTTGCGGAACTCACACTGTTGCCCTTTTTCGGTCGGGATTGAGAGAGCTTATAAAAGATTATGTCGAAATCATTTCTGGTCCAGGATGTCCAGTATGTGTAACACCAAATTCTTTTATTGACAAAGGAGTTGCCCTTTCAAAAAATAAAAATTTTATAATAACCACTTTTGGAGATATGGTTAGAGTTCCTGGTTCAAAATCATCTCTTGAGAAAGAAAAGGCAAATGGTGCTGATGTTTTGGTTGTCTTCTCTCCCCTTGACTCCCTTAAAATTGCAGAGAAAAATCCTTCAAAAAATGTATGCATGCTTGGAATAGGCTTTGAAACAACTTCTCCTTCCCTCGCATCAACAATTATCGAAGCAAAGAAAAGAAATATTAAAAATTTTTTCATGCTATCAGCTCCAAAACTTATTCCTCCCGCCATCTCAGCCCTTCTTGACGAAAAAATTGAAATTAATGGGTTCATTCTTCCCGGACATGTTAGTGCAATAATAGGAGCAAGAGCCTATAGAATCCTGGAGGAAAGAAAGATTCCAGGTGTGATAACTGGATTTGAACCCCTTGACCTTGTTCAGGGGATCTATATGATTCTGAATCAGATTTGGAAAGGGGAGGGAAAGGTAGAAACTCAGTATAAAAGGGTTGTGAGGGAAGAGGGTAATAAAAAGGCATTGGAGATAATTAATGAAGTTTTTGAACCTGTAGATGCTGAATGGAGAGGGCTTGGCAAAATTCCTGAAAGTGGGTTAAAAGTAAAAGAAAAATATTCAGAATTTGATGCTGATAAAATATTTCCTGTTGAAATTGAAAGCACGCAAGAGAATCCTTCTTGCAGGTGTGGAGATGTTTTAAAAGGAATTGCGGATCCCGAAGATTGTCCACTTTTCAGAAAGGTTTGCAACCCTGAAAATCCCATTGGAGCTTGTATGGTTTCTTCTGAAGGAACATGTTCTGCGTGGTATAAATATAAGATATGAGCAAGAAATGAAGGACGATAAAATTCTTCTTGCCCATGGTTCTGGTGGAATCCAGATGCAGGAGCTAATAAACGAGCTTATTTTAAAAAATCTCTCTAACCCTATCCTCTCAGAGCTGAAAGACTCTGCAGTAATAGAAATAAATGGAAAAAGAATAGCATTTACAACTGACAGTTATGTTATAAGCCCAATTTTTTTTAATGGAGGAGATATTGGAAAGCTATCTGTATGTGGAACGATCAATGATCTTTCCGCTGTTGGTGCAAGACCCCTTTTCATTTCCCTTTCTTTAATCCTTGAGGAGGGTTTTGAAAGGGAAAGCCTTGAAAAAATTATTGAAAGCATAAAAAAAGTCTCTGAAGAGGAAGGAGTTTATGTTGTTACGGGTGATACAAAGGTTGTTGAAAGAGGGAAAGGGGACAAAATATTTATAAATACTTCTGGAATCGGAATTTTTGAAAATAATGTTGAACTGGGATACTCAAGAATAGAAAAAGGTGATAAGGTAATAATAAATGGGGGGATTGCGGAGCATGGGACATCTATTCTCAACGAAAGATTGAATCTCAGATTATCTAATCCTCCGAGTTCTGATTGCAAGCCTCTCTGGAAGATTGTAAATGAGGTTTTAAAATCCTCTGATAAAGTTAAATTCATGAGGGATCCCACAAGAGGAGGAATTGCATCTGCATTGAATGAGATTGTATCAAAATCAGGGCTTGGAATTGTGCTTTACGAGAAAGATATACCTATAAAGGAAAATGTTCTTGGAATCTGTGAACTTTTGGGAATTGATCCATTGTATATTGCCAATGAGGGTAAAATGATTTTTATTGTTGCAGAAAATGATGCTGAAAAAGTTTTGAAGAGGCTGAGGGATATGGGAGAGAAAGATGCCCAGATTATTGGTGAAGTAATTGCAGAGCCCAAAAGGGTCCTTTTGAAAACATTTGCGGGAGGAAGAAGAATTGTTGATCCTCTTTCAGGAGAGCCATTGCCAAGGATATGTTAAAGAGGGGTGTTTTAATTGCTATTGAGGGTATAGATGGAGCGGGAAAGTCTACACAGGCTAAAATCTTAAAAGAAAGACTTGAAAAGAGAGGTTTTGATGCTATTCTCCTCAAAGAACCAACCTCATCAAAATGGGGTAAGATAATAAAGGAAATATCAAAAAAAACAGAATCTATAGATCCTTATAAGGAACTTGAACTTTTTGTAAAAGATAGAGAATTCAATGTGAAGAAGAACATTATTCCTTTTCTAAAAAATAAAAAAATTGTAATTGTTGACAGGTATTATATATCTACAATTGCCTATCAAGGAGCAAGGGGTATAGATAAGGAAAATATAAAGGAAATGAATGAAAAATTTGCACCAAAACCTGACATTGTATTTATTCTTGATATAGACCCTGATGACTCTCTAAAGAGGATAAGAAGAGAGAAGGAGATCCTTTTTGAGAGGGAAAACTTTTTGAAAGAAGTTAGAAAAAACTTTCTTGAAACAAAAATAAATAAAACTTTTATTTTAGATGCAAAACTGAGTGTTGATGAGATTGCTGATAAGATTGAAAACCTTGTTCTCGAATATTTAAATGACAATTCCCTGATAAGCGACTGAAAATCTCCGCATATATTTACCTATCCTCTCAAATACTGTATAATTTCCATATGGTTTACTGGAAAGAAGAGATTGAAGAGGAGATTCTGAGAAAACTAAGGGGAAAATACAGGATTGGAGAAGTAAAACTTGAGTCGACCCCCTCATTTTCCTTTGGAGATTTCTCCATCAAGGTAGCGTTTGAGATAGCAAAAAAAGAGAGGAAGAATCCAACGGAAGTTGCGAGGGAAATCCAAAATTTCCTTCTTCCACTGCCCTATGTTGAAAGAATTGAAGAGAAGGGGGGTTTTCTTAATCTTTTCTTAAATAAAAAGGAGGTTATTGAAAGGGAACTTCTTAAAAGAAAAGATAAAAAAAGAAAGCCTAAATTCAGAAAAATAATAGTGGAGCATACAAATATAAATCCTAACAAATCAGCCCACATAGGTCATCTTAGAAATGCCTGTCTTGGGGACACTCTTGTTCGTTGTCTCAGATATTTGGGTGAAAATGTTGAGGTTCAGAACTACATTGATGACACAGGGATTCAGGTTGCTGATGTTGTTTTTGGATTCAAAGAGCTCGAGGGAAAGAAAATAGATGATCTTGATAAGATTGAAAAAATCGATTATTTTTTCTGGGATCTTTACACAAAAGTTTATGAATATCTTGAAAATAATGAATCTGCAATTTTGAAGAGGAATGAGATTCACAAGAAGATTGAGGAGGGTGAGGGTGAAGAAGCCGAGCTTGCTCATAAAATATCAAGAAAAATTCTTTTATGCCATCTTAAAACTATGGAAAGAATTGGCGTTCGATACGACCTTCTCCCCCACGAAAGTCATATTCTAAAATTAAAATTCTGGGATAAAGCTTTTGAACTCCTAAAATCAAGAAAAATAATTTATTTTGCTGAGGAGGGGAAGAACAAGGGTTGCTGGGTGATGCCATACGAAGGCGAAGAAAAGGAAAAAGTAATTGTCCGTTCAACAGGAACTGTGACATATCTCGGAAAGGACATCGCCTATCAGCTCTGGAAATTTGGGCTTTTAGGTAAAGATTTCTACTATTCTCCTTTCCCTTTTTATCCTGACAAGGATTTATGGATTACTTCTGACAAGCCTTCATACTCAAATCCACCTGAATTTGGAAGAGGGGAAAGAGTTTACAATGTTATAGATGTAAGGCAATCTGATCTTCAAAAACTTCTTGCAAAGGCTTTAAAGATTCTTGGATGGGAAAGAGAGAGTGAAAATTCTATACACTTCTCCTATGAGATGGTATCCCTTTCCCATAAATCTGCGAAAGAAATGGGCTTCCAGCTTTCCAATGATGAAATGAAAAAACCATTTGTGGAAGTTTCAGGAAGAAAAGGGATTGGTTTGAAAGCTGATGACCTTCTTGACAAGTTAGAGGAGAAGGCATTTATTGAAATAGAAAAGAGAAGCACTGAACTTGCTGAGGGAACAAAAAGAAAGATTGCAAGAGATGTTGCCATTGGTGCTCTCAGGTACTTCATGATCAAATATGGAAGAAATTCTGTCCTTGTTTTTGATTTTGGAGAGGCTCTCGATTTTGAAGGAGAAAGTGGTCCATACATTCAATATAGTGCTGTCAGAATAAAGTCCATTTTTAAAAAAATAGAAGAGAGTGGATTTAGAATTAATGAAAGTTTTAAGAATCTTAGAATAGAAAAGCTTGAAAGAGAGGAAATTGAGACAATGTGGGATATTATAATCTTCTGTTCTTTTATGGACGATATTGTTGAATCTTCTGTCTCCACCCTTGAGTTTTCTCAGGTTGCAAAGTTTTTATTCAACCTTGCAAGGAAATTTAATCTGTGGTATCATAAATTCCCTGTGATTCAGGAGGAGGATTTGGAAAAGAAATTTGTCAGAATTAAATTTATAAGTTACATAAAAAATATTCTCAACAGAGGAATGGAATTGATTGGAATACCTGAGCCTGAAAGAATGTAAATGCGGGATTTTTTTTATTCTGTTCAATTAGGTTTTCAAAATTCTCTCTTATGGAGATGAGTTTTAAAATATTTTTAATCAATCGAAAAAAAGCTTTTCCATGGAGGCTTAAATGATAAAGGTTGAAAATCTAACAAAAAAATACGGTGAAAAGGTAGCTGTAAACAAAATTTCTTTTGAGATTGGAGAGGGAAGGATATGGGGTTTTTTAGGTCCAAATGGTGCGGGGAAAACAACCACAATGAGGATTATAACAGGCTATTTACCGCCAACAGATGGAAGAGCATATGTTGCTGGACTTGACCCAATAATTAATTCCAAAGAGGTAAAGGCTCTTATAGGATATCTTCCTGAAAATCCTCCCCTTTATAACGATATGACAGTTGAATCTTACCTTGGATTTGTAGCAAAGATTAAGGGAGTAAAGGGGAAAAAGATAAAGGAGAACATGGAAAAGGTAATTGAAGAGGCGGGGCTTGAGGCTGTAAGAAAAAGATTGATAAGAAACCTTTCAAAGGGATACAAGCAAAGAGTTGCAATAGCTCAAGCTTTAATTCATGAACCAAAAATTTTGATTCTTGACGAGCCCACAATAGGGCTTGATCCAGCTCAGATAAAGGAGATAAGAGAGCTTATAAAATCCCTGAGGAAGGACAGAACAATAATACTTTCAACCCATATTCTTGCAGAGGTAACACAGATCTGTGACGGAGTTGTGATAATAAATGAGGGGAAAATAGTTGCCAATGGATTTCTCGATGAGCTAACAAAATCCTTTGCAGAAAGGGAAGGAGTTTTCCTGAGACTTAAAAATTTTGGACCTGCTGAGAAATTGATATTGGAAAATATCGATGGTGTTAAAGGAGTCTACGAAGTAAATGGAGGGGTGAACATCGAATGGGAGAGGGGAGCAAATCTTTCTGAAAAGATTGCTAAGGTAGCAATAGAGAAGGGGATGGGACTAATTGAGATGAGATCTCTCACCCCTGACATTGAGACAATCTATCTTAAAGCAATATCCCAGTAGGAGGAAGATATGAAGAATATAATAGCAATAACCCAGAAAGAATTGAAAGTTTACTTTGTCTCACCAATGGCTTATGTTTTAATAGGGGTCTTCCTTCTAATATCTGGCTTTTTCTTCTACAACATACTAATGTATTTCAACATGCAATCAATCCAGTTTGGTGCAAATCCCTACTATTCAAGCCAGCTGAACATAAATCAGTTTGTATATTCTACATATTTCCACAACACATCTATAATCCTACTTTTAATTCTACCCCTTTTAACAATGAGATTATTTGCAGAGGAGAAAAGACTCGGAACTGAAGAGCTCCTTTTCACTTCCCCCCTTTCAACATGGGAGATAATAATAGGAAAATTCTTTTCAGCAATTATTATTCTTCTTGTAATGCTTCTTTCAACTGGGATTTACTCAATCTTTACATTCCTTTACGGAAATCCACAAATTGAGCCTATTCTTACAGGCTATCTCGGTCTCTTTCTCTTAGGTTCTGCCTTTATTGCCATTGGACTTTTCACATCCTCTCTGACAGAGAATCAGATAATAGCAGCAGTTCTGGGTTTCGGAACATTACTCCTCTTCTGGGTTATTAGCTGGGCATCTGATAATGTTGGTCCTTTGTGGAGGGAGATCCTCACCCAGCTATCATTTTTCGAGCACTTCGATGATCTCATCAAAGGAGTTATTGATACAGAGGATATAATCTATTACCTCTCGGTCTCATTTTTTGGACTATTTTTAGCCCACACAACAATTGAGGCTAAAAAATGGAGGTAAAAATGAAAAGGATTGCGGAATGGCTAAATTATTTTTTTATAATACTTCTTGCGGTTTCTTTCTTTTCATATAAAATTTATCCAACAAAAAAATATATATGGATTCCCGCTCTCGCTCTCAGCTTAATTTCCATCGTTCTATACATTGTTTTCAACAGAGAAAGATTAAAGGAAGAGTTCAAACTTAAAACCCTTATATATTCAGGAAATCTAATCCTTCTTATTTTTCTTGTCTTTGCTATCCTTGTTGCCCTTAACTATCTTTCCACAAAAATCCATTACAGAGCAGACCTCACAGAGGGAAGAATTCACTCCCTTTCAGACCAGACAATAAAAGTTTTGAAAAATCTTAAAAAAGACATTGAGATAAAAGCATTTTTCCGGGAAATGAATCCTCGAAGGGGAATTATGGAGGAGATGTTAAAGAGATATTCCTATTACACATCAAGGATTAAATATGAGATTATTAATCCCGACAAAAACCCTTCCCTTGTAAGGGAGCTCAACCTATCTGAAGATGGAACAACAATCTTCAAGTGCGGAGAGCAAGAAACAAGAATCACATCCACAACAGAGGAGGACATAACAAATTCTATAATAAAGATAACAAGAGAGAGAAAAAAGGTTGTTTATTTCACAAAGGGGCATGGAGAAAAATCTCCTGAAGATAGTTCTGAAAGAGGGTATTCCCAGATAAAAACATCCCTTGAAAACTTAGGATACACTGTAAAAGAGATTGTTCTTGCTGAAGAACCATCGATCCCTTCTGACTGCTCCCTTCTTATTATAGCGGGTGCTGAAAAAGATTTCCTAAGGGGTGAGCTGGAGGGGATCGAAAGATATTTGAAAGAAGGGGGTAGATTATTACTTCTCATTGACCCTCTTTCCGCTCCATCCTTTGTCGATTTTATGAAAAAATACGGAATAAAGATTGGGGATGATTTTATAGTAAGTATAGACCCCAGTGCAAGGCTTATGGGAGGAGATCCTACATGGGCTGTTGTTTCAAGATACGGTTATCATAAAATCACTGAGAAATTCAATTATGCCTCTTTCTTCCCCTTTGCTCGTTCTATAGACAGGATAGAACCCGTGCCAAAAAATATATCTACTGAAACAATAGCCTCAACCTCACCTTACTCTTTTTCCACCAATCAATTCAATGCAAATGAAATAAGATTTGATCCTGAGAGAGACAGAAAGGGTCCAATCCCCATAGCGGTTGTTTCAACATTCAAAGAAGAAGGAAAGGAGAGGGAGAGCAGGATTGTTGTTTTCGGAGATTCTGACTTTGCCTCCAATCAATTCCTTGAACTTTCAGGAAATAGCAACCTCTTTTTAAACACGGTTAACTGGCTTGAGGAAGAAGAGGATCTTGTCTCTATTGCTCCTAAAACAACCCGTCCAAGAACGGTTTCCCTGACAATCTCTCAGGGAAGATTGATTTTCTTCACAACAATAATTCTCCTTCCCGGAATATTTGTCTTTGGAGGAATTCTGATTTATATAAGAAGGAGGTCCCTATGAAGTGGAAAACATTTCTATTCCTCACTGCTATTCTTGCTATCCTTGTCATTGCAATAATTTTTGTTGAAAAAAGGGAAGAGAGGAAGGAAAAGTTTGAGGGAAAACTTCTCACTTTTTCATCTTCAGATATTAACAAAGTTGAGCTTAAAAGAGGTAGTGAATTAATAATCTTTGAAAAGAAGGACGACAGCTGGGAAATAACATCTCCCTTGAAAACTAAAGCTGATAAATACACTGTTGACAGACTTGTTGAGGATTTTTCAGATTTAAAAATAGAGAGAAAAGTTGAAGAAAATGCTAAAGACCTCAAAAAATACGGGCTCGAGCCACCTCATAGAATTTTAAAACTGTTCAAAAAAGATGGGAGTTCAGTGACTGTGCATGTAGGGATTGAGAATCCTATTGATGGTGCTCTCTATGCTAAGAAGCCAGAGGAGAATACTGTTTATCTAATACCATCTTTTCTAAAAAGTGGGCTTGACAAAACCCTCTTTGATTTTAGGAATAAAAAAATTTTTGAATTTGAAAAGGATAAAGTTAGTAGAGTAGTATGGGAAAGTGAAGGTAAAATCTGGAAAGCATATAAAAAAGAGGATGAGTGGTTCCTGGATGAGCCAGTAAAAGCCCTTGCAGATAAAGGGAAAATAGATGATATCCTCTACTCAATAACAGGAGCAGAAGCAAAAGGATTTGCTATTGAAGATTACAAAGAAGAGCAGTTGAAAGATTACGCTCTTGATAAGCCAAAGATAAAAATCAAAATTGAAGATGATAAAAATATAGAAATTTCTGTTGGAGTCAAAGAGGAAAAGGATAAAAAGAATGTCTATGCTCTCTCCAGCTTAAGCAGAATAATAGCAGAGCTTCCCGAAACTTTTCTATCTGAAATAGATAAAAAACCAGAAGATATGAGAGAAAAATCAGTAGCGGTTTTCTGGAGTTTTGATGTTCAGAAATTCAGCATTATAAAGGAAGGGGAAGAGTATCTATTTGAAAAAGACAAACAGGACAGATGGGAGATGACCAAGCCTAATAAGAAAGAAGTTGAAGGAACCAAAATCAACGACTTCTTGAGAAAAATTGAAGATCTTGAGGCAAAGGAATTCATAGACAACCCGAAATCCATGAAAGATTATGGGCTCGAAAAACCCAGCATCCAGTTCAAAATCACGACCAAGGAGAGAGGAAAAGAAAAATTAATTGAAATTATGGTTGGGAAAGAGGAGAGTGATAAAGTCTATTTACTCAATAAGAAACTGAATTACATTTTTGTTGTTGACAACTCTTTCCTCAAAGATATACCAAAAGATTTTGAAGATTGGAAGAAAAAATAATTTAGACGGAAAATAGAGTATTGAAAAATGGAATAGGAACCTATGAAAAAATTTTTAAAAATGTGAGATAAGAAAACCATCAGAAAAAGGCATAATACTGCCTTATTTTTCATGACTGCAATAGCACCCACATTTTCATCACTTCGCCAATTCGTCGCTATTAAATTTTGCCTCTATGCACAGAAAACCCGCACCTTCAAGATAGCCCTCAACAGGTTCTTCTATCCTTCTGGATTCATCTGGTCTCTGTAATAGGGTGCTCCTTATCCTTACCACAGTAAGTCCAGCCTCTTTTATCATCTCTTTAATCTCATTGAATGTATAGAACCTTGCCTCACTGTAGAATGGATGTCCTGCCTTCTTCTTTCCCTCGTAAAATATACCCCATGGCGAATCCTTCGGGACAAGCCCTATTATGATGCTTCCATCCTTTTTCATGACCCTTTTTGCCTCCTTCAATACATCGAGGGGATTTTTGACAAAGCACAATGTCACGATAATAAGAACGCAGCCGAATGTCTCATCTTCAAAGGGTAGAGCCTCTCCGTAGCCCTGGACTGTTTTAACCCCTCTCTTTTCAGCAATTTTAAGGGAATTCAGAGATGGGTCGATTCCTGTAGCACCTAGAAAGTGCATCGCAAATCGACCTGTGCCTACACCAATCTCCAGAACTGGAGGGGGCGCATTCTCTACGAGAGGTTTCAGACATCTTAGCTCGCTTTCATAGAGTGGACTCCCCTCCTCTGAGTCGAACCATGCATCGTATTTTTCTGTAAGGATATCAAATATGTTTTTCATGGTGTTTTAAAAATAGATTTTTCCGCCTTTCTGTTTATTCTCCTTTACATCACGATTATTGATATTATAGCACCAGCAATAACAACATAAAGGACATCAACCTTTCTGAATAGCGCTATAAATGCAGTAATGCCTAACAATATCTTTATAATGTCCCACTGGACACTGAAGAGAAATTTTATCTCAACAAAGAAGAGCAGACCAACAAAGGATGCGAGTATTCCCTTTGTAGCCTTCAAAAAATATGAGGATCTCTTTAATCTATCGAATATCGGAGAAACAGTTATCAATATCAAAAAAGAAGGGGTAAATATTGCTATAGTTGCCACTATGGCTCCTGCCAAACCATGGGTAAGATAACCTGCAAATGTGGCTGTAATAACTATAGGCCCTGGTGTTATCTGTCCGAGGGCAATCCCATCCATAAAAGTTCGGTAGTCCATCCATCCTTTTATGCTGACAATCTCATGGAGCATAAGCGGCAGAGAGGCAAAACCGCCTCCAAAGGCAAATAGGTCTATTCTGAGCATCATCAATGCAAGTTTGAAGGTGTTTATGTTTGTAAAATACAATCCAATAAGTCCCGCAACCAGCAGGAACAGAAGCAAAGCCATTTGTTTAGATACCTTATTGTTTCTTTTCTTTTGAATGTCTGATGGAATCTGAAATGTGGCACCTCTAAAAAGCACGATACCTGCTACGGCTGCTCCTATTATTACGATAAAAGGGCTTACTCCTGACCAGAAGAGCATTGCTGACAGTATGGGTAGAACAGATTCCTTCAGGCTTTTTACGGTCTCCTTACCAAAGGTGTAGAATGCATAAGCAATAATCGCAACCACAATTACCTGAAGACCATTGAATACAGAAATGATTTGAGAAATATTCCTGTAGCGAACATACAGAGAAGAAAGGATCAGCATCAGGATAAAGGCAGGCAGTCCGAACCCGATATATGATGCTAATGCCCCTGATATACCTCTTGACTTAAGTCCAGTATATGCTGCCATCTGCATAGCTGTTGCGCCTGGTATTGACTGGCAGAGGGCAATGCCATCTTTGAATGTATCATCATCGAGCCATTGATTGCGATTTACCGCCAGCTCCTTAATATAGGCAATCATGGCAGGCCCGCCAAAGGCTGTCAGTCCGAGTCTGAAAAAAGACTTAAATAGTTTTACAGTTGATGGCTGATTATTCATAAAAAGACTTCAGATAAGCTAATCAATCCCCAGGTCTTTTCTCGTAAATAACGATTGGAATTTGTATCCCGCTTTTTCGATGTTCTCCCTTCCACCTTCAAGCCTGTCAACAATTCCCATTGTTAGAACCACAATACCACCTTCATCCTCAACCGCTTTTGCAGCTTTTAAAATTGAGCTTCCCGTTGTTATAACATCGTCTACAATAAGACATTTCAAACCTCTCCTGAAGGGACCCTCAATAAGTTTCATCTCTCCATGGGTCTTTGGCTCCTTCCTAACAATAAATCCAAGGAGAGGTCTTTCTGTCTGGGAACTCATTGCAACAACAGAGCCAACAATTGGGTCTGCTCCAAGAGTGTATCCACCTATAGCCTCAATATCATAATTGGAAATAAAATCGAGGATAAGTTTTGCAATTATGTATGAACCTTCTGGATCCATTGTCGCATATTTCGCATCGATATAATAGTTACTTTCCCTTCCAGAGGATAGAATCCTTTTGACCCCAGTTCTAACACATTTTTCAATTAGAATATTCCTTAACCTTTCTTTATCTAATACCATGATTCCTCCATTTATACATTTTAAAATTTTGTAATTTCCATGTAAACTTAATTCCTCACTCTGATTTTCATATTTCGCAGGTTCTCTTCTATTTTATCCTATGCCCTGCGAATTCTTTTAGATATGGGAAAAGTTTTGAAATTGTTGTGTGAAGATAATCGAGATCAGCCTCTGTAAAATCATCCACATCATCAACCCTTTTCCCTTTTCTCATTATCTGAACCACTCCAATCCTTTCTCCATCGGGCGAAAGAATCGGAGATACTAACATTTTCTGAATAGGTAAAGAGGTCCCCTTTGAAGATTTTACAGTTTCAAAAAGGGAAAAATGTTTGACAAGGGAAACATTGTTTATTATCCTTGGATATCCAAGATTGTAAACCTGTATTGCGATGGAGTCTGTAAATTTTACAGGAAGAAGTCCGACATCTTTTAAATGAGGGGGGTAAAAGAATTTCAAAAAGAGTCTATCTGCATCAACAAAAAGAAAGGAAACCTCATCCTCTTCTACTTTAAATTTTTCCATGTAAAACTTTGCTATTTGCTCAAGGATCTGAACAGGTTCATATTCAATCTCTGACTCTTTTAACTCTTTAAGAGTTTTAATGAGCTCGTCTAAACTCATTTAATTCCCTTTCCATTTTACTATATCAATATCTTTATAATAATGCAAGAGTATTTCTTTATAGTTTCTCTTCATTTTTGCCATTGTGAAAGCACCTTCCTGACATAATCCAACCCCATGTCCTTTACCCCTTCCTTTAAAAATGAATTTTTCAACTTCATTGTTTTGATTGGTTATTTTAATAATTTCCTGGGGAAGGTCCTTTAGTCCAAAAAATTCCTTTATAATAAACCCCTTCAGGTCAAGATAATCTTTTGATGTCAATACCCTCATCTCAACAATTCTTCCTGAAACCCCTCTCCTCAAAGGATAAATGTCAATAATATCATCGATGGAAAATTGCCTTTTTAAGATTCTTATTACCTCTTCCTTTGCTTTCTCCTCAATCCATTGTATGGGTGAGACCCTGTCTCCATTGTTATGAAAGCAGAATGTTCCCCTTAAATATCGAACAGATTCTCCCCCAAAAACATTTTCAACATCTTCGGTATATCCTCCACATGAGCCTGTATAAAGAGCATTTATGGGTTCACCATTCCACACCACAACCTCACCCTCTGTCTCCTCAACAGCTTTATTGGATAAAGGGTGTTCAAAAAGAGCTCCTTTATAAACCTGACACTTCACTGTCGAGCATAGGTCATAATCTTTCTCCTCATGAGTGCTCATTCTTCTAATTGCAAATGTTCTTGCTGAAACAGCTTGAGCTTTTAGAGCCTCTATTTCATTGAACTGTTGAGGATTCATCTCAAGAGGAACAACTCCTTTAATGTAATCCTCAATGTTTAAAATATTGATTATTGTAATCCCGGATTCTCCATTCTTGATTTCAACTATTCCCCTGTAGGGATTCCCATTTACTTTTAAAAGTTCTGCAGGGTGAAAGGGGAGGAGGAAAATATCTGAACCCTTCTCAAGTTGTAACTTTTCATCATCTATTAAAAGAGAATCCGCTTCTTCTTCTGCCTCCACCTCATTCACTATCCACGCATCTTTTATTCCATTTTTGATTGAATATTTAAAAACTTCCAGTGCCTCACCTCTTTTTTTGAATGGACCAATCCTGACCTGATAGAACTGAGAGGATTGATAAATTTTTATTTGAAAGGGGTAAAGAGAGGAAATTTGATTTATAAAATTCTCCGCGTTTTCTCTTTTCAAAAATGCTCCAAGCTGAACAAAGTATATTTCCCTCTTTCCATTCTTTAATTCAATTTTCACTCTATCGGCAATTCTTTTGGAGGAAAGGTTCCCATTCTCTCTTTTGATAATTTTTAATCCTTTTTCAACGGTTATTTCAATGTTTTGAGGAAGATCAGTCAAACCCACTCTTACAACAGGAGCTTTTATATGATACTGAGCCTCCTCAATCTCATAGCGGAAAGTTTTTCTGAGAGGATGACAGTTAGGAAAGACGAAAATAATCAAAAAAATTATTATTTTAAAAATTGTTCTTTTCATTGTGATTCAATTGGGATGTTATAGTAGAAAAAGAAATAAGCGGGGAGGTTTTCCTTTGGGAAATCAGAAGGAAGCTTTGGGAATGGAATTGAAGAGATTATAGCATTTGTAGCAGATTGGTCAAAGGAAATAACTCCCGATTTTCTGAAAAGACTCATGGAGCTTACATTTCCGTCCTTTTCAAATACAAGATAAATGCCAGTAATACCTTGAATACCATATCTGGCAGCAATGGGAACAAGCCAGTTCCTCTTTACTTTTTCAATAACCTCTTTAGCCCATGGAGTAATATCATATCCTCCTGAGTCAAAATATGCTGAGCCTGCAAATCCCTGAATTCCTCCTCCTGTCCCTCCTCCACCTCCTCTGAAATAAAAGCCAGATGGAAAATTTAAATGTTTCTTCCCTATACCTTCTGAATAAATATATCCTCTTTGCGACTCCTGAGGATTCCTTTCTTTAATTTGTGGAGCAGTTAAAGAGTCATTCCCTACAGATTCGCCTTCCCTCCTTTCTTCAACCCTACCTGCTATTTCACTCTTTTTGCCTATCTCTCCTTCTTCTGACTTTTCTTTTTTCTCCTCTCCTTTTAAAATTATTGGAATATCACTTTTCTTAAAATTTTCTTTCCCCTCTTCCCTTTCTTCACTCCTTTTTTCTTCCTGTTTTGGTAGGTATAATGGAGGGGTTCCTGCCAGGGGACTTTTTGGCACATAAACCATTATAGACTCAATCTTTATCTTTTTTTCTTTCTCAACTGGAGGTATTGAAATCAAAATGCCAAAGATTATTAAATGTATGGTCAGAGAAATGAAAGTAGTGAGGATTCTAAGTTTCACTTTCTCTAAGTTCAAAAAAATCTGATTTCATTCCTTCCAGAATCTGATAGGCGAGTCTTAGAGCTTTTAAACCTTCTTCTCCTGTCACACCCTTCCCGTCTTTTCCATTTACGGATTTCAAAAAGTTAATAAGCTCTATTTTCAAAGGTTCTCCTTTTTCAATTTTAAGAATCTCCTCTTTAATGGAAAAATTATCAAGGGAATAAACTTTAACTTCCTGCTCTTTGTAATCAATTGAAATGTACTTGAAAGGTTGAAAAATTCTCAATTTTCTTACCTTTTTTCCATAAACCCTGCTCGCTGTTAAATTTGCAACACATCCAGACTCAAATTCTATCCTCGCATTGGCTATGTCAATTTTCGATGTTAGAACTTTTGCACCGACTGATTTAATTTCAAGAGGTTCGCTCTTAACAATGTCAAGGACAATATCAATATCATGAATCATCAAGTCAAGAACAACATCAATATCAATGGAGCGAGAAGAAAATGTTCCAAGCCTGTGAACCTCTATAAATCTCGGATTTTTCATTATTTTTTTTGCTTCATTCAGGGCGGGATTAAATCTCTCCACATGTCCGACCTGAAAAACTATACCCGCTTTCCTTGCGTAATTCACCAATTCCTCAGCCTCCTCTATTTTCTCAGTTATGGGCTTTTCCACAAGGACATGCTTCCCACTTTCAATAAGTCCCTTTGAGATTTCAAAATGAGTGCATGTGGGAGTCGCAACAACTGCAGAATCAATGAGAGGGATGGCATCCTTCCAGTTGTAAATAGAAATTGTATTATACTCCTTTGCAACCCTATCAGCCTTCTCTTTATCTATATCTACAACACAGGAAAGTTTGCACTCTGAAATTGAAGATAGTATTCGGGCATGCTGGCTTCCAAGATATCCAACACCTATTACTCCTATTCTATTCATTACCTCTCCTTGCAATTATGGAAATCCCTCTCTCATCAGCAAATTTAATTGACTCTTCCATATCAAAAAATATTGTTTTTCCTGCCTCTAAACATAAAACTGAATCCTTTGAATCAGAGATTATTTTGAGGGTAGAAAGTCCTACCACAGGAACATCGAATCGCATATCCTGCTCTGGTCTTGAAACTTTTATTACTACTATTTCATTACCTCCAAGATTTACTCCTCTTCTAAGGGTTTCATCTGTTCCCTCCATTGCTTCAACTGCAATCACTGCCTTATCTTTTACAACTATTGTCTGTCCAATATCCATTCCCGCAATATTTTTTGCAATCTTCCAGCCAAATTCAATATCATCCATAGCCCTTTTAGAGGGAATTTTTTTTGTTAAGACCCCCTCTCCTGGAATTAGATTTGATAAAAAAATTGTAGAGTCTTCAAACTCAATGCCTCTTGAAGAGAGAAATTCTGACAACTTCTTGAAAATTGATGTGGGTTTTTTATCGCTGAGTTCCTTTAAAAGTTCCATTGTTACAGGGTCAGGGGATATATCTTTATAGATTGAGGAATGCTTTACCCTTCCAGCAAGGATAGCTTTCTTCACATTGTTTTTGATAAAAAATTCTACCAGTTTTCCCACATCACCAATGTTGAGCCAAATGAAAGAGTCCGCTTCCTTTTCAAGTTCAGGAGAAGAGATATTTTTTAAACCTGCAACAGCAACATAATATCCTGATTTTTTCGCCTCCTTTAAAATAATTAATGGAAATTTTCCCTCTCCCGCTATAAGACCTATCCTCTCCTTCATTTTAATCCTCTTCAATCTCCGTCACTTTTTTTATGATCCCCCTCTTTGAACGCTTTATAAATTCCACCAGTTCTTTGACCGAATCTGTGTGGGGACCTTCTTTTTCAATCTTTTCCAGTGCCTGAGATGTATTAAGATCAGAATAAAAAATAATTTTAAAGGCTATCTGAAGGGACTCTATCTCTTCTTTGCTCATTCCTCTCCTTCTCAATCCAATTCCATTTATTCCATAAATCATAGCGGGTCTTGAGCCTACAACCTTGGAAAAGGGAGGGACATCCTGAGTTATTACAGAATACCCTCCTATGTAAGAAATCCTTCCAATTCTCGTGAATTGATGGACTCCAGTAAACGCTCCAACAACTGC
The DNA here is from genome assembly GCA_964649495.1 of uncultured Clostridia bacterium. Taxonomy (GTDB): domain Bacteria; phylum Acidobacteriota; class Aminicenantia; order JBFLYD01; family JBBIMS01; genus JBBIMS01. The sequence goes on from CAZYPR010000009.1 coordinate 44,029, forward strand.
ATAGTCCTGAACCTCAACATGTCCCGCAAGGGTTGCTCCATTTATCAAGATTGCTTCATTGGAAATTTTACAGTCATGGGCTACATGGGAGTAAGCCATTATAAAGTTCTTGTTTCCAATATATGTGACACCTCCACCATGGGGTGTTCCTCTGTTTATTGTTACAAATTCTCTTATTATATTTTCATTTCCAATTTTCAGAAAAGTCTCTTCTCCTTTGTATTTTATGTCCTGGGGTTCCCTTCCAAGGGAAGTGTAAGGGAATATGTGATTTCTCTCTCCAATTTCTGTGTTCCCTTCAACTACTGAATGTGCCTCTATCCTTGTCCCTTTACCTATTTTAACTCCCTTTCCAATTATTACATATGGTCCAATCCATACATCCTCATCTATTTCAGCATCTTTATCTATTACAGCAGTTGGATGAATGTTCACTGACATTTTCACTCCTTCTCCACCATCGCTGAAAGAAATTCTGCTTCAGCAACCTTCTCATTATCCACAAAAGCCTCTGCCCAAAGTTGGCAGTAATTTCCTTTTGTTTTTGTTACTGAAATCTCCATTCTCAACTGATCTCCCGGAGTCACTGGTTTTCTGAATCGTGCTTTATCAACACCGATAAGATAAATTAATTTTTTCTCCCTTTCCAAAACAGAACCGAGGAGGAGAACACCTCCTGTCTGAGCCATGGCTTCAAGAATAAGAACTCCTGGCATTACGGGATTTTCAGGAAAATGTCCCTGGAAAAAGGGCTCATTGAAGGTCACATTTTTAATTCCAACCACTCTCTTCCCCTCTTCAAAATCAATTATCCTATCAACCAGTAAAAAGGGATACCTGTGGGGGAGCCTTTTTAATATTTCTTTTATGTCAATCTTGTTCATTTTTTCTGTGCGGGAGGAGTAGCCTTTGTTTGGTCATACCTTTTTATGAGCTCATCAGTTATATCTGCTTTTTTGTCATAATAAATTATTCCCTGGGTAGCAAGGTCAAGGATAAGAGTATAATTTCCTTCTTGACCGATTTTCTCTATAATTGGGTTTACCTCATCCTGCAACTTTTTGAATAATCTCATCTGAAGATTGCTGAGCTCTCTTTCAGCATCTTCCTGAAATCTCTTTAGAGCAGTCTCCTTCTGGTCAATTTCTGTTAGAAGTTTATTAAGAGCATCCTCGCTCAAAGCATACCTCTGACTGGAATATCTGTTTCTTAGGTCTGTAATCTCCTTTAATTTTGCATTATACTCGTTTTGCTTTTTTGCCCTTGCATCATTAAGTTGTTTTAATACATCTTTTCCACCAATGGATTCGTTGAGAACACGGTTGGAATCAATAAATGCAATTTTTTGCTGAGCAAAGGAAAATGCAAAAAGAATCAAGAGAACCGAAATTAGAATTAAAAATCTCTTTATCATTCAAATCCTCCTTAAAATGTTGTTCCTATGGCAAACCTGAAGGCATAATGGGAATCCCCAGGTCTTGCTATTCTTGGATTGTAAGAGAATATCAGACGCATTGGAACTCTAAGCTGTGGAACAAATATCCTTGCCTCAAGACCTGCGCATGAGAACATATCCCTTAAATTAATTTTCTTTCCAATTCCATAAACATTACCGACATCGTAGAAGAAAACCGCTTTTAGGGGACCACCGATAGGTATCTGATATTCAAAATTTAAAAGAAGACTCTTATCACCGCCAACAAGGGTTCCAAGTTCATTCCTCGGACCAATGGTGTAGTATTCAAACCCTCTGAGGGTATAATCCCCTCCCATGTATATTCTCTCCCAGAATGGAATATCTTCTCCTTTCAAAGGTTTTATAAATGAACCCTCAAAATGGAAACCAAGAACATGATTTTTCCATATCCTGCGGAAATGCTTCCACTCAAAAGTTGGCTTCCATAGATGGACATCACCGCCGAGGAATGTCCCAGAATATTTCATGGATAGCAGATAAAGGGAACCTTCTGTTGGATCAATTGGACTATCAATGGAGGAGTAGTAAATTGTAGGGACAACACTTGAAATCCTTTGCCTCCCCATTGACCAGTAATACCAGGGCATGCTCCAGAGAAGGTCTTCATTTACATCTTTTATTTCTATAAATGCATTTGTATAGGAGAAATCAAATCTGAAGAATCTGTATATTCTTGTTGAGAATGTGAAATCGATCCCCTTGTCTTTTCTTGTATACAACCCAACATATGTAAGGTCGAGAAAGCTATCATAGATATTCAGACCAACAGTCATTGGAAGGTCAAAAAGATAAGGCTCTGAAAAACCAACTCTATAATTTCTTCCTCTCTTGGATGTCTGCAATGTCACATCGAACACCTCTCCGCCACCCATGAAATTTACTGTTTGATAGGAAAGGGCAACAAATGGTCCTTCAAGACCACTATAACCCCCTGTAAACTGTATGGAGCTTCTCTGAAGCTCTTTTACTTCCATGGTAACATTTATTTTTCTATGGTCTGATGGATCGGGTTTTACTTCAGGAAATTTCTCAAAATCAACAAGTCCGAGTTGCTTTACTCTTTTTAGACTGAGTTCAAAAAGTTTTGTGTTAAATATGTCACCTTCTCGGAGCAACCATTCCCTTCTTATAACAAAATCCTTTGTAAATGTATTCCCTTTGAATTCAAGTTTTCCAAGATAGCATTGATCATTTTCCTGAACATGAAGCTCAAGGTGGACAAGCCTTTTCTCAGGATCAAGGTTTTCAATGGGCATAATCTGTGCATAAAAGTAACCACCCTCCCCATACAGCTTCTGAATATCCTCAATCCCTTTATTTCTTTTCTTAATATTGTAAACATAACCTTTTTTCATCTTTAAAATAGACTCAATAACCCTTCCGGGAAGAACTTTGTTTCCAGAAATTTTTATTGAACCAAGTCTGTACTGGGGTCCCTCTTCAACGGGTATCACCAATTTCAACATTTCTTTCTTGGAGAAGAATATATTTCTCTTTTTTATCCTTTCAATTCTTGGATTTCCAATCTTTACTTCCATGAAACCTTTGCTCTGATAATACTCTTTAAGCTTTTCAAGCCCTTTATCCAGCTTTTCCTGAGAGTAAACATCCTTTGATGTTATCCATGAGATAACCCCATGTTTTTTAATCTCCTTCATCCCTCTTCTAAGAGCTGATGAAGAAAGTTTTTTGTTCCCTTCAAAGGCTATCTCTCCCACTCTAATCTTTGAGCCCTCATCTATTTCAAAGGAAATTTCAACCTCCCCTTTCTCTTTTTTTATCTTTGTGTTTACCTTTCCATTTACAAGCCCCTTTGATTGGAGAAGATCCTTTATTACTTCCTCAACTTTCATAATTTTATAAGGGGAATAATAGGAATAAGGGAGTAAACTTATGTTTTTCTCTTTTAGTTTATTCCTGATATCCTCCTCCTTTATACTTTTACTCTTTTTATATTCCACACTTTTTACAATAGGGTTCTCCTCCACATATATTTTCAGAATACAGCCTGAATTGCCACTTTCTTTTTCAATCCTAATATCCGAGAAGAATCCAGTTGACCATAGGGTTTTGAAATCATTGTAAACAAGTTCTTCGTTGAACTCTTCCCCTTCTCTGCTCTTCATATAGAAAAGAATTGTATCCTTTCCTACTCTCTTATTTCCAATAACATCAATCTTCTCTATTATTTCTGAGGAGAATGAAAATAACCCTAAAGATAATATAAAGAGGGCTATAAAAAACTTTTTCATCAAATCCTCCTCATCTTTTATTGTATATCATAATTTAAGACATTTTTAAAGGCTAAATTGTTTCATTCTTGCTCATCTTGCCCTCTTTGCATTTTTCGCAATTTTCACGCTTTTATCCTACTAATTTTCCACTCCAGCGAAGTTTATCCCTCAACAACTCATAGAAACCTTTCTGAAATGAGCGGATCAGAAGAAGATAATGGTTAGATTTTTTTATATTGAGGGAGGTGTCTTTTTCAAATTTTGTCCGAAATTTTCCATCTATTATGATATGGATTTCATCATCCAAATCTTCTGACTCCAGTCTTATAAGGGAGGTTGGTGGTAGAACAATTGGTCTCACCGATAAGGTATGGGGACAAATCGGGGTCATAATTATGCATTCCAGGGAAGGTTCAAGAATTGGTCCTCCCGCAGAAAGGGAATAGGCGGTTGAACCAGTGGCTGTTGAGAATATAAGTCCATCACCTCTAACTGAAGCAAGATGAATCTCATCTATGAAAACATTCAACTCAATCAATCGAGTTGATAATGCCTTTGAAATAGTTACTTCATTAAGGGCAAGGTAATTCCTATCTTTGTAGTTGATTTCAAGCATTGTCCTTTTTGATATCAAAAACTCTCCCTTTATTATTTTCTCAAGGGAGTCAATTGTTTCATCTTTTCCAAACTCCGCAAGAAAACCAAGGGTTCCAAGGTTTATACCCATAACTGGTTTTCTTGAAATTGCACACTCCGGAGCAACACTCAGTATGGTCCCATCACCACCAAAAGCTACTACAAGGTCAACCTTTTCAGGGAGCTTCTCCCTCCTCTCCCCTTCAAAACCAAGAATTTTTCCAGCTTCTAAATCATAAAATATCTCAAGCCCTTTATTTTTTGCCCAATTTAAAACCTCCCTCATTATGGATTCTATCCCTTTAGTGCAAGGTCTTGCAATAATCCCGATCTTTTTTATCATTAAATACCTTCTAAAAACTTTTTCCAGTCAAATTTTTCCTCTTTATTTAAAGATAGAAGAAAGAAAAATTCTCTGTTCCCTTTCTCCCCTTTTATGGGAGATTCTGAGATCCCTTTAATGTAAAAACCAATATTTTCAATCCCTTCCCCAAGTTTTAGAAGAGTCTCTCTCAGGAGATTCAAATCCTTTATTACACCTTTTTTAACCTTCCCCTTACCCGCTTCAAACTGAGGCTTTCCAAGGGCAACTGTTAATAAAGGAGAAACATCTCTCAATGGAGAAAGAATCTTCAGAAGAGATATAAAAGAAACATCAATTGTTGCGATATCAATCCTCTCTTTTAAATCCTCTTTTCTTAAAAATCTCGCATTTTTCTGGATTAGAAAAACCCTTGGATCATTCCTGATCTTGCTGTGGAGATGGATAAAATTTACATCAACACAGTATAGCTTCTTAACCCCTCTCTGTAATAAAACATCCGCAAAACCTCCAGTGGATGTTCCAATGTCAAGGGCTATAAAATCTTGAGGATTTATATTGAATGCTCTAAGGGCTGAGTCTAATTTAATCCCTCCTCTACTTACGAAAGGTCTTCTCTCTTTTATGAAAATCTCCTCATTCATTAATATTTTCTCCGAGGGCTTTAAAATTCTCCTATTTTTTGTGTAAACAAGCCCTTCTCTTATCATAAGTTCAGCTTTTTCCCTTGATTCAGCAAACCCTCTCAGAAAAAGCAATTTGTCAACTCTTTCTTTCTCATTTAACAATCGCTCTTTTTTCATAGATTTTTGCATAATTCTTCTTTACAGAAGAGAAAATCCCTTCCTCATCAAGGCCATAAATTCTCAAGAGAGTTTTTGACTCTCCCACTGGAACAATTCCATTATCAATTCCAAGGGATACAACCTTTGTCTGTAAACCGTAATTTCCAAGAAGTTCCCTAACTGCAGAACCGAATCCTCCTTCCAGTATCCCCTCTTCAACAGTAAAAATTACCGGAAACTTTTTTGCTGTTTCAATCAAAAGTGAGGCGTCAAGGGGTTTCAAAAATCTCGCATTTATTACCCTTGCAGAAATACCTTCATTTTCAAGTTTCGTTCCCGCTTTAAGGGAGGGATAAACCATTGAACCGATTGCAATTATTGCAATATCAGAACCTTCTTTTAAAATCTCTCCTTTCCCTATTTCTATTTCAGATATCTCAGTGAGAGGGACTCCCATTGCTTCCCCTTTAGGATACCTTATAAATGTTGGAAGATTTGTTTTTAAGCCCGTGTAAATCATTTTTCTCAGCTCATTCTCATCTTTTGGAGCCATCACAATAACATTGGGAAGAGGTCTTAAATATGCTAAATCCATTATCCCCTGATGGGTGGGACCGTCACCAGAAACAATTCCCGCTCTATCCATACAGAAAAGAATGGGAATTTTCATGAGGGAGACATCATGGAAAAGTTGGTCGTAAGCTCTTTGAAGAAAAGTGGAATAAATTGCAACAACAGGCTTGAATCCTTCAAGGGCAAGTCCACATGCGAAAAGGACTGCATGCTGTTCCGCTATCCCCACATCAAAAAATCTATCAGGAAATCTCTTCGAAAATTCTACAAGACCAGTCCCATCAGGCATTGCAGCTGTAATGGCAATTATCTTATTATCCTTCTCCGCAAGCTCGAGAACGGTTTTTCCGAATATTGAGGTATATGTAGGAATATCACTCTTTTTTATAAATTCCCCTGTCTTTATATCAAAGGGATGGGCACTATGGAATTTGTCTGGTTCTCTCATTGCTGGTCTGTAACCCTTCCCTTTTACTGTTACAACATGGACCATCACAGGTCCATCGTAATCCTTGGCATCCTTTAGAGCCCTAACAAGCATTTCAATACTGTGTCCGCGAACAGGTCCCATGTATTTTATCCCGAGTTCCTCAAAAAGTGCTCCAGGAATCAAAACTTTCTTTATTGCCTCTTCAATTTTTCTTGTGAGCTTGAAGAGTTTTTCACCTATTGCAGGAATATCTCTAATAGCTCCCTCAACTATTCTCTGATATTTTCTGAAAAATTGCCCTGAAACAAGATAATTCAAATAGCCAGAAAGAGCTCCAACATTTGGGGAGATTGACATCTCATTATCGTTTAAAACAATTATTAATTTCTTCTTCAAATATCCTATGTTGTTGAGTGCTTCGAAGGCAACCCCTCCTGTGAGGGAGCCATCCCCTACAACTGCTACCACTTCGAATTTCTCCCCTTTAAGATCCCTTGCAGTAGCCATCCCCAGAGCTGAAGAAAGAGCTGTAGAGGCATGCCCTGTATTATAGCAATCATACTCACTCTCTTCCCTGCTGGGAAAACCAAGGAGCCCTTCGAATTGTCTCAGAAGATAAAATTTTTCTCTTCTACCAGTGAGAAGTTTATGAGTATAGCATTGATGACCAACATCCCAGATTATTCTATCCTTTGGAGAGTCAAAAACCAGGTGAAGGGCAATAGTAAGCTCAACAACACCAAGATTGGAAGAGAGATGCCCCCCATTCTTTGAGACAACCCTTATTATCTCCTCCCTTATCTCTTGTGCAAGAAGAACAAGTTCTTCAATGGAAAGTTTCTTTAAGTCAGAAGGATTATTTATTCTTTCCAAGATAGAACCCATTATGTTTCCCTTTCAACAGTGAAATTTACTAAATATTCTAACACAGGGGAGCTAATTCCAAGTCTTTTCAAATCATCAAGGGCTCTGTCCCTGTAGTAACAGGCTTTTGTGCGAGCTATTTCATGTCCGTAAAGAAAGGCATAATTAAAGGGTGAATTCCCCTTTTTCTGGTCCTGGAAAAGATCAAAAAGATCATCGGTAATCTGAAAAGCTAAACCAATGTTTGCTCCAAAATTTTTAAGAATAGAAATAGTCTCTTCATCAGCTCCCGCAAAAACTCCCGCAAGCTCTGCCGAAGCTGAAATCAAAGAACCTGTTTTTAAAAGATATAGATAAATTATTTCATACTCCGATGGAGATTTAACCAACAACTCAAAAGTTTGACCCTTTATAAGATTTTTCAACCCCTCTCCAAGAACTGAGATTGCTCTTAATTTTATTTTTTCTGTTCCTTTTCTTTCAGGAAATGTGGAAAGGACTGAAAAGGCAATGGCAATAAGAAAGTCACCTGCAAGGAGAGCAAGTCCTTCGCCAAATACTTTGTGATTTGTCGGTTTTCCTCGCCTCCAGTCATCATTGTCGAGGGCGGGAAGATCATCATGGATAAGGGTTGAAGTGTGAACGAATTCTATTGCACAGGCGGGATATACCAGCTCCTCAATAGGAGCACCGAGCGATTCACCTATGGACATTAGAAGAAGGGGTCTGAACCTTTTCCCTCCACTCATAACACTATATCTAACCGACTCACCAAGGGTAGAGCTGTACTCGCTAAGAAAATTTTCAAGCTTTTCCTCCAAAAAGTTCCTCTTCTCTTCAAGAATTTTTTTTACATCCATTACCATATTTTTATTATACTCCCTTTAAAATTTGGTGTGTATCTATTTCTCCTCATGGACAATCCTTTTAATTTCAAGAGCTTTCCCAGAGATGGGCTCAATCTTTATTAGAACCGATGAAAAAATTCCCTTTCCTTTCTCAGCTTCGAGTCTTTGAGGAATACATTTTAGAAATCTTGTTAGAGCGTGTTCTTTCTTTATACCAATTATTGAGTCTTTCGCTCCTGTCATTCCAACATCGGTTATATAAGCAGTTCCATTGGGAAGAATCCTTTCATCCGCGGTCATTACATGGGTGTGAGTTCCAACAACTGCTGAAACCTTTCCATCCAGATACCAACCCATTGCCACCTTTTCAGAGGTTGCTTCCCCATGAAAATCAACAATTATTATATTTGTCTCTTTTTTTATTTTCTCAATTTCACTTATTGCAACTTCAAAAGGCGAGTTTAATGGTTCCATAAAAATTCTTCCCTGAAGATTTATAATTCCAACTTTAAAGGAATTTACATTAACAACTAATGAACCCTTTCCAGGAACTGCATCGGGAAAATTTGCAGGTCTTAGTATTCTCCGCTCAATTTCAATAAAATTTAAAATTTCCTTTTTGTCCCATATATGATTTCCTGATGTCATGATATTTACGCCTGAGCTAAACATCTCTTCTGCTTTCTCTTTAGTTATTCCAAAGCCTCCAGAAAGATTCTCTCCATTGGCAATTACAAGGTCTACCCCATTTTCACTTTTGATTAATGGCAAATAATTTTTAACCATTCTTCTTCCGGTCTCTCCTACAATATCGCCAATAAAAAGAATTTTCAGCTCATCCATTAAATACTCCTTTTACCTCACATACTCAATAGCCCTCATTTCCCTTATTACAGTTACCTTTATCTGTCCCGGAAATTCTACCTCTCCCTTTATCCTTTTTGCAATCTCCCTTGAAAGAAGTATAGCATCATCATCACTTATTTTCTGAGAGTCAACTATTATCCTTATCTCTCTTCCCGCCTGAAGAGCATAGCATTTGGAAACACCATTGAATGAACGGGCGATCTCCTCAAGTTTTTCCAGTCTTTTTATATAATTCTCTATAAGTTCCCTTCTTGCTCCTGGTCTTGCAGCTGAGAGTGTATCTGCAATTTGTATCAAAACAGCCTCAACTGTTGGAAAGTCAACATCCTGATGGTGGGATGCAATAGCTGAAATAACTGCCTCTGACTCTCCGTATCTTCTGCAAAGTTCCACAGAAAGCTCAGTGTGGGTTCCTTCCGATTCCCTGTCAATAGCCTTTCCAATATCGTGGAGAAGCCCAGCTCTCAGAGCAACATTCTTATTTGCTCCAAGCTCTGTAGCCATGAAGGCAGAGAGGTAAGCTACCTCCTTGGAGTGCTGGAGAACATTCTGTCCATAACTTGTTCTGTATTTAAGTTTTCCAAGAAGTTTTAAAATTTCGGGATGGATATTTGTAAGCCCGAACTCGAGAGCAACTTTTTCACCCTCCTCCTTTATCTTCTCCTCAACCTCTCCTTTTACCTTTTCAACAATCTCCTCTATTCTCGCAGGATGAATCCTTCCATCCATTATCAATCTCTCAAGGGAAATCCTCGCTATCTCCCTTCTCAGGGGGTCGAAACAGGAAAGGGTTACTGCCTCTGGTGTATCATCAATTATTAAGTCAACACCTGTCGCCATTTCAAAAGCTCTTATATTTCTACCCTCCCTTCCAATTATCCTTCCTTTCATTTCATCTGAAGGTAAATCCACTATTGTAACCGTGCTTTCCGCAACATATTCAGGAGCTATCTTCTGCATTGCAAGGGCAATTATGTTCTTACTTATCTCTTCGCTCCTTAATTTTAACTCCTCTTCCACTTTTTTAAGACATTGAGCAATTTCAAGCTTAGCTTCACTTTCAACCCTCTGCAGTATCAGCTTTTTAGCCTCTTCAGAAGTTAGACCCGATATTCTTTCAAGCTCCTTTTTAGCTTCCTCGAGAAGGGTCTCATACTGTTTTTTAATATCTGAGATTTCTCTCTCTTTGATGGAGATCTCCCTCTCCCTTCTTGCAATTTCCCTCTCCCTTGCATCAAGGTGGGAAGCTCTTCTTTCAATATGTTCCTCTTTCTGAAGGAGTCTCCTTTCCAATTCATTCAGTCGGTTTTTTCTTTCCCTGTTCTGTCTCTCCAGCTCATTCTTTAAAAAATTATATCTATCCTTTGCCTCCTCACTTGCCTCTTTCTTTATTCTCTCAGCTTCCTTCTTTGCCTCTTCGAGGAGAGTGGATATTTTTTCCTGCGCCTGTTTGTTTATTTTGTCTATTGTGAATCTTTTTAAGAAAATTAATATTGTCAAAGTTGCCAAAATAAGTATTATTCCAATTATAAGAAATATTGTTCCAGTCATTTTCTCCTCCTTTTCCTAAAATTGATAAGGAGGGATTTGAGGGTGGGTTTTAAAAATATTCTCTATGTAAAAATAAACTTTTTTCATATTAATTTTTTTATCTCCTCTTCCAGCCCAAATTCTATCTCTTCAGCCTTTTTCTGAATAGTCTTCAGCCATTTTTTATAAGTAAAAAGCTCATCAGCAAGATGAAGCATAACAAGTATTGCCAATTTTATAGGTTCCAAGGAAGGATATACCTTCTCTATTTCTTTCTTTTTCTCCTCAATATGAGCAAGAACTTCCCTCAATTCCTCCTTATCCTTTGAAGTTTTTATTTGCAACGACTCTCCAAATATTTCTACATTCAAAGTGTTTTCCATTTATATCCCTATCTCATTAATTTTTTTCATTATCCTTTCTATTATATTCTTTATCATTGTTCTTTCCTCCTTATAAGAATTTAAAAGTTTTTCTTTTTCTTCAAATTCAGAGATTGTTTTTTCAAGTCTTTCCTTTTCCTCTCTCACTCTTTGGAGCTCCTTCAGCAGAGTCAAATTCTCTTCTTTAAGCTTTCGGGCTCTCTCTACTAATTTTGATATTCTATCCTCCAATAGTTTAAAACCTTCCATGTCGAATGTCAACCTATCGGACATCCTTTCCCCTTATCTGAACATTGAACTTTTCTTGTAAAACTTTCTCAATAATATCCATCATATCATTTACCTCTGCATGGGTAAGAGTTCGCTCAGTTGACCTGAATACAAACCCTATGGTCATGCTAACCTTCCCTTCAGGAATATCTCCTCCTTTGAAAATATCCCAGAGGAAAAACTCTTCAAGCTCTTTTATATCGATTTTCTTTATCTCATCTTCAAGTTCAGCGTATTTAAAATCCTTTGAAATTATGAAGGAAATATCTCTTCTAATAAAGGGGAAACGTGGAGGTGCCTGAATAATCTCAGGAGGTGTTTCCATTTCAAAAAGAGTGTCAAGGCAAAATTCGCAGTAATAAAGATCAGTCTCAATGGAAAATTTTTGAAGGATATCCTCTTTAATTTTTCCAAGCCATCCAATTTCTTTCCCGTTTACAATAATGGAAAGAGAGGTGGAATTCTCAAAAATTGGATTCTCATTTTCTAAAAACTTATGGTTAGAATATCCAAGATAAGAAAGAAGAAGGGAGACAGTCCCTTTTAAGGAGAAAATTGAATATCCCTTCTCTTTCTCCCATTTTTCCAAAGGTTTGCCAAAACAGGAAAGGGCAATATGGTTCTTTTCAATAATTTTTTCATCTTTCCAGAAAACCTTGCCTATTTCAAAAATCTTTCCTCCATAAACATTTCTGCTTAGATTTAGAGAAACTGTATTAAGAATTCCCACAAGAAGGGAGCTCCTCATTATTGAAAATCTGCTGGAAATCGGGTTCATTATTGAAATTCTTCCATATTTTAAAATAGGAATATCCTCCTCAGGATCAATAAAACTGAAATTTATTACCTCATTCCAGCCTTGAAAATTAAGGAGTTTCTCAATGGATTTTATCTTTTCTTTTTCTGGCTCAATATGAACTTCATCAAGAATGATTGCGGGAACAGCGGATGGAATTTTTTCATACCCATAGAATCTCGCAATTTCTTCTATAATATCAGCCTCTTCTTTTACATCTCCTCTGAAAGATGGAGGTAAAATAGACCATACGATAACCCCTTTCTCCTTTTTTGACTCAATTATTTTAAATTCCAGTTTTTTAAGAATCTCTTCAACCTTTTCCTCTGGAACATCCATCCCCAACAATTCTGAAAGCTTTTTGCTTCTCAGATTTACAGGCTCAATCTTAATTGGATTAGGAAATAGATCAATTAACCCCCTTGCAATTTTACCACCCATCTGGTGGAAAAATGTAGCGCAAAGGCGTGCGGAGTATGGAGGAATATCCCAATCCACCCCCCTTTCAAATCTATAGGATGCTTCTGTTGATATTCCAAGTCTTTTGGAAGTTCTTCTGATGGAGACAGGGTTGAAGTAGGCGCTTTCAAGGAATATATCAGTTGTGTAATCAGTCACTCCGCTATCCTCTCCACCAATAACACCCGCAATGGCTACAGGTTTTACACCGTCTGCAATGACAAGAGTTTCCTCATCGAGAGATTTAACAGTTCCTTCAAGGGTTAGAATAATTTCCCCCTTTCTAGCTCTTCTAATTATTACCTTTTTATCTTTTAATTTGTTTAGATCAAAAGCATGAACAGGATGACCTGTGAGAAGGAGTATATAGTTGGTTATGTCAACAGCATTATTAATTGATCTTAACCCAAGAGCCTCCAGCCTCTTTCTTATTTTTTCAGGAGAGGGTCCAACTTTAAAATCCCTTATTACAATTCCGCAGTATCTTGGACAGAGTTCCGGGTCGTAAATTTCTACACTAACAAAATTCTGGATCTCTTCCCTCTCTTCAATATATGAAATCTCTGGTAATATCAATGACTTATTGAATATGGCTGAAATCTCCCTCGCCACTCCAATATGACCAAGACAATCTGGTCTATTGGGAGTTATCTCAAGAGTAAATATGAAATCATCGTCTACCTTTTCAATCCCTTCAACTCCAATCCCTACCATCTCAACGGAGGAGGCAAGTTCCTCTGGCTCAACATTAATATCTACAAGCTCTTTCAGCCAGTTCAAACTTACCTTCATTTATAACCTCGAAAATTGCTTGAGAAATCTTAGGTCATTTTCATAAAAGAGCCTCATATCTTCAATCCCCCACTTTATCATTGCAAGTCTTTCAACACCAAGACCAAATGCAAATCCTGTGTAGTCATTCCAGTCAATACCACATACTTTTAGAACATTAGGATGAACCATACCCGCTCCCAGGACCTCAAGCCATCCTGTGCCTTTGCATATTCTGCAATCCTTTCTATCTCCTCCACACGCTGGACATGTTATATCAACCTCAGCTGAAGGTTCCGTAAATGGAAAATAGCTTGGTCTAAATCTTATTTTTATATCCTTTGAGAAAAGAGTTTTAGCAAAAATCTCAAGGGTTCCTTTCAAGTGAGAAAAACTCACTCCCCTGTCAACAAGAAGCCCTTCTACCTGAAAGAACATGGGAGAATGGGTTGGATCAGGCTCATCTTTTCTGAAAACTCTACCAGGCATTATGGATTTTATTGGAGGCTTCCTTTTTTGCATGACCCTTATCTGAACAGGTGATGTATGAGTTCTCAGTAACATTTCGCTATCAATGTAGAGAGTATCCTGGGTATCCCTTGCGGGATGATCTTTCGGAATATTCAAGGCTTCAAAATTATACCAGTCAGACTCTATTTCAGGACCCTCTTCAATTGTATATCCCATTCTCAAGAAAATCTCCTCTATCATTAAAGACATTTTTCTTATAGGATGTGGAGCCCCGATCTCTGGAACTATAGGAGGGAGTGTTGGGTCAATAATCTTCCTTTTCTTCCCTATCCTTTCTTCTTCAATTCTCTTCTCTATCTCCTTTACTCTCCTCTCAACAAATTCCTTTATATCGTTTATAAGTTTTCCCGCTCTTGGTTTATCCTCTTTTGGAATGGCTCTCAAAAGATTCAGAAGATTGGGTATTCTCCCCCTCTTTTTTCCGAGGAATTCCTCCTTTAATCTTAAAAATGCCTGATAATCTTTTACTTCTTTTTCAGCAATTTCAAATGATTTTCTTATTTCTTCAATTTCCTTCTCCAGGGCTTCCACATCAATCTCCTCAATTATCTGGAACCTATCGCATTTGAAACTTTTGCAACAATCTCTTTAAATGCGGGATCATTCCTGAAAGCAAGATCCGCAAGAATTTTTCTGTCAAGTTTTATGTTGAGGGCTTTAAGCCCCGCAATAAATTTGGAGTAAGTTAGCCCAAAATTTCTGACTGCCGCATTTATTCTCACAATCCATAGCCTTCTAAAGTCCCTCTTTTTGTTCCTTCTATCCCTGTAGGAATAAAGGAGAGATTTCTCAACCGCCTCCTTTGCAATTCTATAGTTTTTACTCTTTGCTCCCCAATATCCCTTAGCAAGTTTCAATATTTTCTTTCTTCTTTCTTTTCTCTTTGGTCCTCTCTTAACTCTTGGCATTTCTATCCTCCTAAAATCATCTATATTCGAATCCTTAAGTTAGATTTATAATCTAAAATTCGTAAGGAAGCATCTGTTTTACCTTGTGAAGTTCCTTCTTGCTAACTTCAGTGGGTTTTCTCAAGTTTCTTTTCCTTTTTCTACTCTTTTTTGTGAGAATATGACTTTTACCCGCTTTTACTCTCAAAACCTTTGATTTGGAAGTAACCTTAAATCTCTTTTTGGCTCCTTTGTGTGTCTTGAGTTTTGGCATCTTTTCCTCCTTTCTTTGGCATTAGCATAGTGTAAAGATAGGAACTTTCCAATTTTGGTGGAACTTCCACAGAAGCTAAATCTTTTGTTTCTTCAATAACTTTGTCAATTATCTGTCTACCTATCTCAGGACGGGTTCTCTCCCTCCCTCTGAAAAATACAGAAACTTTTACCTTATTTCCATCCTCAAGGAAATTGATAATATGCTTCAACTTGAACTGGAAATCGTGGGAGCTTATCTTGGGTCTGAACTTTATCTCTTTTACCACAATGTTCTTCTGATGCTTTCTTCCTTCTTTCTCTCTTTTTGTCATCTCATAAAGATACTTCTGGTAATTCATTATCCTGCAAACCGGAGGATTAGCCTGAGGAGCTATTTCCACAAGGTCAAGGGCTTTCTCCTTCGCAATGGTAAGAGCTTTTTCTATTGGAACTACCCCTATCTGCTGCTTATTCTCATCAATCAATCTTACCTCTCTTGCTCTAATTTCATTATTAATTCTATGCGGTCTACGATTCAGGGATTCACCTCCTAAAATGATATTTTTATGTTTCGATTTTTTATATTTTCCTTTAATATGCTAATCACATTTTCCAGCTCAAAAGCACCCATATCGCCTTTTCCATGAACTCTCAACGCTACCCTCCCTTCTCTTTCCTCTCTCTCTCCAGCAATCAGCATAACTGGTATCTTTTCAACCTCCGTTTTTCTTATTCTATAACTGATTTTTTCAGAGCTGTCAATAATCTGGTATCTAATCCCCTCATTCTCCAGAGTCTTAGCAATTTTTTGGGAGTAGGAAATGAATTTCTCAGAAACTGGAATAATTGCAACTTGAACAGGTGCAAGCCATAGCGGAAAATTCCCCTCGTAATGCTCTATCAATATCCCAAAGAATCTCTCAAGAGAACCGAATATTGCTCTATGAATCATTATTGCTTTGTGAGATTTGCCGTCCTCTCCTATATACTCAATTTCAAATCTTTTTGGCAAATTAAAATCAACCTGTATAGTTGAACACTGCCACAATCTCCCAATAGAGTCCTTTATATTAATGTCGATCTTTGGACCATAGAAAGCACCCATTCCAGGGTCGATTCTGTAAGGAAGTTTTGTCCTCTTTAAAGCATTCTCAAGAGCCTGAGTTGAGGCATCCCAATCTTCAATCTCTCCAACAAACCTCTCAGGTCTTGTGGATAGATAAATATCGTATTCCTCAAAGCCAAATGTTGACAAAATATGCAATGTAAAATCCACAAGTCTTTCAAGCTCCCTTTCCAGCTGTGATGGGGTAACAAAAAGATGAGCATCATCCTGTGTAAAACCTCTTACCCTTAGAAGTCCGTGGAGAACACCACTCCTTTCAAACCTGTAAACTGTCCCGAGCTCAGCCCATCTTATTGGAAGCTCTCTATAACTCCTCAACTTTGTTTTATAAACCTGTATATGAAAAGGACAATTCATTGGTTTCAGCTGAAATGCCTGATTTTCAAGCTCCATAGAGGGATACATATTCTCCCTGTAAAAATCAAGGTGTCCACTTGTTTTCCAGAGCTCTATCCTTGCTATATGGGGAGTGTAAAGAAGCTCGTATCCATTTCTCAAATGCTCATCCTTCCAGTAATCCTCAATGATTTTCCTTACAATTGCTCCTTTTGGATGCCAGAGAATTAAACCCGCTCCAATTGTTTCCTGAATTGAAAAGAGATCAAGCTCAGGACCAAGTCTTCTGTGATCCCTTCTTTTTGCCTCTTCCAGATGTTTTAAATAGCCTTCAAGCTCCTCTTTTGTAAAAAATGCTGTTCCGTAAATTCTCTGTAATTTCCTTCCCCTCTCATCCCCTTTCCAGTAAGCACCCGCAACAGATAAAAGCTTGAAATGTTTGACTGAACCTGTAGATGGCATGTGAGGACCCAGGCAGAAATCGACAAAATCTCCCTGCCTGTAGAGACTCACCTTTTCATCACCCTTCTCCTCAATCAACTCAACTTTTAAATCCTGATTGTTCTTTCTGAAAAACTCTATTGCTTCCTTTTTTGGAAGAAAGAATTGTTCAATCTTTAAATTCTGCTCAGAAAGCTCCCTCATTTTCTTTTCAATTTTTTCAAGATCCTCTGTCGTGAATGGTTCATCCCTCTCAAAATCATAATAAAAGCCATTTTCAACAGCAGGACCTATTCCTATTTTTGTCCCTGGATAGAGGGTCAAAACCGCATGGGCAAGAAGGTGTGATGCGCTATGTCTTAATGTTTCTAAATTTTCTCTCTCTTTTTCCACTCTTAGTAAAATCCTCTTTGCTTTTCATAATTTTTTATAGGCGCG
>CAZYPR010000009.1:61297-68342 GCA_964649495.1 uncultured Clostridia bacterium
CTTGAACCGCCGACCTCTACCGTGTCAAGGTAGCGCTCTAACCCCTGAGCCACGCGCCTTCATTCTTATATCTCAAAAATTTATAATACTTCATTATTTTAATGCTGTCAATTACTACATAAGAATTCCTCTCCTTTAATCATTTATCAAATTGTAATATAATTTCTTTATGTTTGAGATTGGATGGTTGAGACAGAATGTGGAGAAGGTTAGGGAAGCCCTTGAGAAAAGGGGATATGACCAAAAGATCCTTGAAGAGTTTATGGAAATTGACAGAATAAGAAGAAAGCTTATTACAGAAGTTGAATCTTTAAGGGCAAGAAGAAATGAGATTACAAAGGAGATTGAGCAGTTGAAGAAGAAAGGAGAGAGTGCGGATGAGCTTGTTGAAGAAGTGAAGAGAGTAAAGGATAAGATTAAGGAGCTTGAGGATTCTTTGAAGGAAAAGGAGAGAGAAATAGAGAGAATTCTTCTTGAGATCCCCAATATACCTCATGATTCTGTTCCTTTTGGAAAGGATGCTTCCTTCAATAAAGTTGTGAGATCTTGGGGTGAGCCAAAAAAGTTTAATTTTCAGCCTAAGCCCCACTGGGAGATAGGAGAGAATCTGAATATTCTTGATTTTGAAAGGGCAAGTAAGCTTGCTGGTTCAAGGTTTACTGTTTATTACGGTTTAGGAGCTAAACTTGAAAGGGCACTCATAAACTTCATGCTCGATGTTCATACAAAAGAGAAAGGTTATGAAGAGGTTCTTCCACCATTTATTTCCAATCAAGAATCATTAATCGGAACAGGAAATCTTCCCAAGTTCGAGGATGACCTTTTCAGGATTAAGGATACGCAATGGTATCTTATTCCAACTGCTGAGGTCCCTCTTACCAATCTTTTTAGGGATGAAGTTTTGAGGGTGGAGGAACTTCCGAAAAGATTTGTTGCATATACTCCCTGTTTTAGAGCTGAGGCAGGTTCTTGGGGAAGAGATGTGAGAGGACTTATAAGACAGCATCAGTTTAACAAGGTAGAACTGATGGTCTTTTCCCATCCTGATAATTCATACAATGAACTGGAAAAGCTAACATCTGATGCTGAGGATATTCTTAAAAAGTTAAATCTCCCGTATCGAGTGGTATCTCTCTGCTCAGGAGACCTTGGATTTGCTTCAGCAAAGACATACGATATAGAAGTATGGATGCCAAGCAGAAATGAGTATATGGAGATTTCATCGTGCAGTAATTTTGAGGCTTTTCAGGCAAGAAGAGCAAATATTAGATTTAAAAGGGATGAGAAAGCCAAACCTGAGTATGTTCACACTTTGAACGGCTCAGGACTTGCGATTGGAAGAACTGTAGCAGCAATTCTTGAGAATTATCAGAATGAGGACGGTTCAGTATCAATACCTGATGCCATTGTTCCCTATATGGATGGAGTAAAAGTAATTAAAAAGTGAAATGCAAAATGAAAGATTCAAATTGCAAATCGCAAATGAATGGAAACATTTAAGAAGGGAAAAGCGAATGCCAAAAGAAAAATTAAATTAAAAAGAGAGTGGTATTATGAATAAGATTGAGAAACTTGAAAGAATTTTAACAGAGGAGTTCGAAAGGAAAAGCCCTAAGAGTAAAGAGCTGGTTGAGAGAGCAAGGAGTAGCATGGTTCAGGGTGGGAGTCATAACCTGAGGTTGTGGAGTCCTTTCAGCTTTGTTGTTTCCTCTGCAAAAGGTGCGATTGTTAAAGATATCGACGGGAATGAGTATATTGATTACTGGCAGGGACATTATGCAAATATCCTTGGACACAATCCCGATCTCCTGAAAAAAGTCGCAATTTCAGCCCATAAAAGAGGATGTTTTCATACTGGATTTGAAGATGAGGGGGAGATAAGACTTGGAGAACTGATTCTAAATACCCTCGGTCACAAAGACTGGAAAATCCGATTTACAACCAGTGGAACCCTTGCCAACACATACGCTTGTATGCTTTCTTTTTCTTATACTGGAAGGGATATGGTTTTGAAAGTTGGAGGTGGATGGCACGGCTCAACACCCTATCTTTTAAAAGGGGTAAAATTTTACAAGGGTAAAGGTTTTGATGTGGTTGAGTCAAAGGGGATTCCTCAAGAGATTGCTGATAAAATAATAATTACAAGATTTAATGATCCTGAGGATCTCGAGAGTAAAGTAAGAAAATTCGGGGACAAAATTGCCTGTTTCATTCTTGAACCTTTTATTGGGGCGGGAGGATTTATACCTGGGGATCTGGATTATTTAAAGCTTTCAAGGGAATTGAGTGAAGAGAAGGGGATTGTTCTCATTTTTGATGAGGTAATTTCAGGATTCAGGTTTTGTGCCAATGCCCTTCACAAATATTTTGGAATTGAACCTGACCTTGTAACTTTCGGAAAAATAATAGGTGGAGGGCATGCAGTATCAGCGGTTGCAGGGAAGAGGGAAATAATGGATTTATGTGGAGACAATGCTCCAGCGGAGAAAAGGGTTAAGTTTGAGGGTGGAACTTATTCTTCCCATCCTGAATATATGATTTCAGGTTATACCCTTTTAAAATATCTTATTGATAATGAGGATAAAATCTATTCAAAAATTGGTGAACTTGGAAAAATGCTAAGAGAAGGGATTGATAAGGCATTTTCTAAAGAAAATATCTTTGTAAAATGTTCAGGTGGTGAAAGAAAAGAAAGACTTCCGAGTTCATTTTTTATGCCAAATTTTTTTAAGAAGGAAATAAAAGAGATAAAGTCTCCTGAGGATGTTCAGGATGAGGATATTGTTGATCTTAATTTGAAGGAAAAAATTTTGAAAATCTTTCTTGTAAACAAAGGTATCCATGTTATTCATGGAGGGGGAGCAATCTCCTACGCCCACACTGAAGCCCATATCAAAAAGACAATTTCGGCTTTTGAAGAGTTTGCAAATATTTTGAGAAAACATCTTTGATATTGAAAAGTAAAGAGGAAAAAAATTAACTTTTTCAGGTTATAGGAGGAGGTAAGTATGGATAGAAAAATTTTTCTCTTGGTTTTAATTCTTTTTTTCCCGCTTTTGAATCTTTTTTCCCAAACACAAGAAGAGAAGCCCTGGCAATGGAGTATAGAAAAAATTAACACAATTGTATCAAAGGTAAGGGCGGGAAAGGATCTTACTCCCAAAATATGGCCTCAGGATGCAAAGGTTGCAGTGGGATTCTCCTTTGATTTTGATGCTGAAACAAATGCTCTAAGAGACTCTAATTTTTCTCCAGGAGTTCTTTCTCAGGGTGAATATGCGGCGAGGGTAGGAATTCCGAGAATTCTTGCTCTTCTTGACAAATACAGGATTTGCGCAACCTTTTTTGTTCCCGCAGTCTCAGCCCTTCTTCATCAAGACTCAATAAAGTTAATTCTTTCAAAGGGAAGGCATGAAATAGGAATTCACGGATGGATTCATGAGAGGAATTCCCTTCTTTCCCAGGATGAGGAAAGGGAGTTGATGAAGAGGTCTTTTGAAACTTTGAAGAATTTAATAGGGAAAGCTCCTTTAGGAATAAGAACACCTTCCTGGGACTTCAGCCCATACACTCTGAAAATAATTAAAGAAATGGGGCTTCTCTATGATTCAAGCCTCATGGCTGATGATAGACCCTATGAAATTCTTGATGAGGGGAAACCATCGGGAATTGTTGAACTTCCTGTTGAATGGATAATGGATGACTATCCATATTTTGGCTTTGAAAGATTCAGTGCTGTAAGACCATTGATTTCTCCCGATGATGTTCTTTCAATCTGGGCTGCGGAATTTGACAAAGCTTACGAGGAAGGAACCATGTTCATACTTACAATGCATCCAAAAATAATAGGTCATAGAAGCAGAATATTAATGCTTGAGAAATTAATTCAACACATTCTTTCAAGGAAAAATGTCTGGTTTGCAACCCATGAGGAGATTGCAAGGTATGTTTTAAAGGAGAAAAAATAATATTAAAAAGTCAAAATTCAATAGTTTGACAAAAATGTATTTTGAAATTTCAAAACTTTTTACTTTTTACTTTAAAATTTTAACTTTTTATCAGGAGGAAGTATGGAAAAAAAGGTTGATATGAAGGTAGATGAATCTGTGGCAACAGGGCAATATTCTAATATTGCTGCAATTAGACATTCAAGGGAGGAGTTCATATTTGACTTTGCGTTTCTATTTCCTGATGCACCACCCGATGCTCCAGTGGGTAAGCTTGTGGCAAGAATAATCCTTTCTCCTGCCCATGCGAAGAGATTTCTTCTTGCTCTTGAAGATAACATTAAAAAGTATGAGAAGGACTTTGGAACAATTCCCATTCCAGAGATTCCACCTCTTCCAGGACTTCACTAAAAACTATTTCGCTATATTAAAAATTTGTAATAAAAGTATTTTGGTAGAATAAAAAAGAGCAGGAGATTTTGAGTAATTCATCATGAAAATAAAAAATTATTTAAATTCTTCTGATAGATTGGGAACAAGAAAAGGTTCTTTGAGTCTGTCTCCTAACCTTGTTTAAATAAAAATTTGACATTATAATTCAATTCTTTTATTCTATTCAGGAGGAGGAAATATGTTAAAGAGACTTTCAGTGTTAATCTCGGCGTTGATGTTGGTAGTTTGTCTGTGTGCTCAGGCTCCAAACTCTCTGGAATCAATTCTTGTTTATAAAGGTGAAACACTAGGAACAGGTCCTGGAGTATCTGTTTTAAAACTTGCTGTTGGAGAGGAAGTTGTTATTGTGGCTAAAGGAGTTGATTCAGAGGGAAAGGAAGTTCCTATTGCTCCCACATGGAAGGCAGATAAAGAGATAGCTCTTATAACTGTTGAAGGAAAAGGAAGATGCATCAAGATAAGATTGAAGGAAGCTCCTTCTGTGGCAGCATATGTGACTGTTGTTGTTATTAGAGAGGATGGAAAGAAAATTTCCACAGATGTTGCAGTTGAGGTAAAGAAATAGAGGAATAGTCAAAATTTCCCAGGTTTTTTAGCCTGAGATTCCCCAAAAGTAATTGAACGGCTCAATATTGACAGCAAACTTTTTGAAGTAAAAATCCTTGATTTTAGGTCTATGATTGATTATTTCTTAATTGACACAAACTATGATGAAAGGATCAATCTGGAGAACCCTATTAAAATCCCGAAGCGCCTGGTCGAAATCTTCCATTTCAAGTGCACGATAACGATAAGCCTCAGCGAAAGAAGAATTTTGAGCAAGGGCAAGGTTACAGGCCTGAATGCACTCCGTATATTTCTTCTGCTTATAAAGTTGCTGTGCTTTCTGAATGAGTTTTTCAGCGTTTTGAGCAACAAGCGTTACCCTCAAGATCAAAGATAACGTCAAAAAAAGATAAGGAAAAAAGCTCTTTCGTTTCATTACTCCTCCTTTAAAAACTAATCTTCCACCTCCCCTCTTTATAAACGATTGGTAATAGTTTAGTTTTTCCAACTTCATAGATTTACTCTACTATTTTTTCACTTGTTGTCAAGTAATAGTCTATAGACAAAATGGATACTATTCCCAACCAACTACCTGGAAGTAAAAGAATCAACTAATGTTTGTGAGGAAATGCATTTTTACTCGTTCTAAAAGTTAATTTATAAGTTGATTCTGAAGTTGAATCTTACCTTTTAGTTTGGTATTATACTTTATTCATCCATGCCCAAGTATTTTGGAACTGATGGTATAAGAGGAAAACCAGGGGAGTTCCCCCTTGATCCTTCTTCCCTTTACTGGATTGGCTACACATTAAGCCAGCTCCTCGGTAGTTTCTTTGACGATGTGAAAATAATTATTGGAAGAGACACGAGGGAATCATCACCTTTAATGGAAAAACCTTTATGCACAGGGATTAAAGATGGAGGAGGAGAACCATTTCTAACAGGTGTAATTCCCACATCAGCTCTCTCCTTTCTTATAAGGAAATTTGGGTTTTCAGGAGGGATATCAATCTCTGCTTCCCACAATCCATGGGAAGAGAATGGGATAAAGATATTCGATTGGAATGGTGTAAAGCTTGAGGAGAGAATAGAAGAGGAGATTGAAAATGAAATAGTTAAGAGGGAGAGGGTAGCACAAAAAATTTTTGATTATTTTGAAATGGATAATTCTTTACATAAAGAATACATAGATTTTCTGAGATCCCACATTAACTTCCATCTCCCTAAAAAATTCAGGGTTGTGGTCGATTGTTCCAATGGTTCAGCCTCATCCATAGCTCCTTTTCTTTTTGAAGAGATTGGGCTTGAGGTTATACCAATTCACTCAAAGCCTGATGGAAAAAATATTAATCTTAATTGTGGCTCCACACATCCCGATGTTTTATCTAAGGCTGTAAAAGAAAACTCTGCTGACTTTGGAGTTGCATACGATGGAGATGCGGACAGGGCGGTCTGGAGCGATGAAAAGGGTAATATTCTCGACGGCGACCACACTCTTTATTTAATGGGGAAATTCATGAAGGAGAATGGAGAACTCGCATCCGATTCAGTAGTTGCAACTGTAATGAGTAACCTCGGACTGGAAATTGCTCTTAGTAGAGAGGGGATAAGTCTTGTTAGAACCTCTGTGGGAGACAAGAATGTTTACAAAGAAATGGTTAGAATTGGAGCAAATCTTGGCGGAGAGCAATCTGGGCATACAATATTTCTCAATTCCCTTCCAACTGGCGACGGGATTCTTACAACAATAATGCTTCTAAATTATATATTTTCTAAAGAGAAGCCACTATCTGAGTTGAGCAAGGGGATAGAGCTCTTTCCTCAAATAGTAAAAAATGTAAAAGTAAGAGAAAAGATTCCATTTTCTGAAATACCTGAATTTTCAAAAGGAGTGGAAAAGGCAAAAAACAAATTGGGAGGTGAGGGGAGGGTCTTTGTTAGATATTCTGGAACAGAGCCAAAAATGAGGATAATGGTTGAGGGAAAAGATGAAAAGGAAATATTAGAAATAGCGGAAGAGCTTGCTGAAATAGTAAAGAAGCATATAGGAGATGCAATAATAAATGTCAAGTAGAAGAAAAGGTGAAAAGAGGGAACTA
>CAZYPR010000010.1:0-38599 GCA_964649495.1 uncultured Clostridia bacterium
TTCAGGGATACTCCTGTTATTTCCTTGAATTTAAATGAAAGATATGAAGGACTTAAACCAACTTCAAGGGCAATATCTCTTATATTTTTAATTTCAAAAGGATTTTCAACTACTATTTTCTGAGCTTCCAAAATTTTATGGAGAAGGGTTGAATAATGAAATTTCAGAGAAGAGGACCTTTCTAACTCTGATATAATCTCCTTTTGAGCGGATGAAACTTGTTCTTTTAAGACTTCTAATAGAAATATATTCTTTGTGTAATCTTCATCTATCATCAAAGGTCTTAAAATTCCCAATCTCTCCTCTCTGGAAAACACCGTAAAACTTTTCAGACATTCGTAATTACAATTTAAGTTGCAAGGGATAAAATCATAAATTTCCTTATTCCTCTTCACATCCTCTGCCTTAATTACCGTTACTTTATTTCCCTTCAAGATTAAAATTCTCCCCTTAAAACCTTTGAAATCCATATTCTGAATCTTTCTCCAATTAGATAGAATACAGGGGTTGCAAGAAGTATGAATATTGTTGAGCTTGTTAGTCCTCCTACAGAGGAAAGGGCAAGGGTTGACCAGATGTCTCTACCCCTTTCTGTCTGAATAAGAACAAATGGGAGCATTCCAAAAATTGTTGTTGTCGATGTTATAAGGATTGGTCTTATCCTTTCGGCCGCTCCCTCTTTTACAGCTTCGTAAATCCCCAACCCTTCCTTCCTTTTCAAATTTATATGATTTACCATTAAAATTGCATTGTTCACAACAATTCCGCTCATAAGAATAACTCCAATATATGCTGAGGAATCGAATGGAAATTCAGAAAGCAAAAAGGCTATGAATACTCCTATCAATGCAAGGGGGACAGAGAGCATTACAACAAATGGCTGAATAAAATCCTCATATACAGCGCAAAGAATCATAAATATAAAACAGAGGGATAAAAATAAAGCTAATCCAAGCTTCCTTTCCTCCTCAGTTGTTAGTCTCCAGGGTTCATCTATCTTGGCTGAATACCCCGGAGGAAGGACAAGGCTTTTGTAAAGAGCATCTTTGTATCTTTCTGCTGCTTTGTATGGTCCAAGATAATCCCACATAACAGTTCTCATGAATTGCTGGTCTTCTCTGTCAATACTTCCCGCAATCGGCG
Organism: uncultured Clostridia bacterium; assembly: GCA_964649495.1. Lineage (GTDB taxonomy): Bacteria > Acidobacteriota > Aminicenantia > JBFLYD01 > JBBIMS01 > JBBIMS01. The sequence goes on from CAZYPR010000010.1 coordinate 1,144, forward strand.
TCTCTGAAATCGATATAACATCTCCAAGCCTTATAAGTTCTCCCTTTGATGTTCTTATAAGGACCTCTTTCAATTTTTCAATTTCAGTATCTTCAGCTCCTTTTATTTTTAAGCTAAGGGGCAACTCCTTTCCTTCAAGCCTTAAATATGTTCTTAAGACTCTTCCTTTTATGTTGGAGTAAATGTGGGGGAGTATCTCCTCAACTGTGGCTCCATAAAATGCAAGTTTATCTCTGTCAATCTTCAGATCAAACTCGTAATACTCCTGTTCTCCCCAGAACCATTTGGAAGAAACTGTCTTAACTTCCTTTATTCTTGGATTTTTTAAAAGGGTTCTCTCAACATTGTTTGTTATCTCTTTTAACTTGTTGAAATTATATCCAAGAAATTTTATTCGATAGGGAAGAAAAGAACCAGTGTATGGACTGCTGTAATATCCCTGAGGGTCAAACCCATAAACACCAATCCCTATCCCTGCAAAATTTGTTGCAAGATTTATGAGTTCTTCTTTTAAAATGTAAGGGGCGGGCGAAAGCTCGATGTTTTTCGGAAATGTTATTTGAAGATACGCATTCTCAGGATAAACCCATGCATTCACCTCCTTTGGATAATCCTTTGAAAGGGCTCTCTCCTCAAATTCCCTTATAATCTCATCTGTTCTTTCAATGGGAGTTCCTGGTGGAACACTTACCCATACGCTCAATCTTTCCTTATAATACCAGGAGAAGAACGCACCAAAGGAGACCTCCTTTCTGAAAATCCTATAAGAGAAATAAAAAAGGGATGAGAGAACTAAGATTATTATCAATGGATATTTTGCCAAAAACCCTATTAATTTTTTGTAAATCCTGAAGGTGTATTTTCTTTCAATTTTTTCTCTTTTTATTATTCTTAAAGAAAGAGAAGGGATAAGGGTGAAAGCAACAAAGTAAGAGGAGAGGAGGGAGAAAGCAATAACAAAGGCAAGGGGGAGATAGTAAATTCTGAGTCTTCCTTGAAAGAATGGGAAAGCCATAAAGACAATTACTGTTGTAAGTGTTGATGCAAATGCAGGAAGCGCAACCTCCTTTGTTGCTTTCCATACAGATTCTTTACCCCTTTCCCCCCTTTCATATCTCTTCCATATATTCTCAAAAACAACAACAGAGTTATCGACAAGCATTCCAAATCCAAGGACAAGACCAGAAAGGGTGAGAAGATTTATAGAAAATTTTGAAAAATATACAAAGTTAATTGTTATGCAGGCTGAAAAGAAAATGGAGGAAAGTATGGCAATTGAAGGAATGATGGAATCAAGGAAAATGTATAGGAGGATAAAGACAATTCCTGTAATTAAAGCCATCATTATTATCAAATTTCTCAATCTCTTCTTTATCTCTTTACTCTCATCTTCGATGATTCGGAGGGTTACATTTTGTGGCAATTTTTTCTTCAATCCTTCAATAACTTCTTTAACTGATGAGGAAACCTTTAATGTGCTTACACCCGGCTCTTTCAAGACATCTATTCCAACAGTGGACTCACCGTTTATTCTTCTCATTGAAAGAACCTCACCATATCCCATCTCTATTTTTGCAATCTCCTTTAGCCTTAGGGGGATTTTTCCATAAAAACCGCACACTGTTTCACCTATATCCTCTATTTTTCCAATAGGGCTTGGAATTCTGAATATCAGTTCCTTTTCTCCTTTTTTTATCTTTCCAATAGGATAAGAGCTGTTGAGATTTTTCAGAGTTGAAATAACAATTCCCGGTGAAATTCCGTAATAGTTAATCTTATCTCTGTCAAGGGTAATTTTTATTTCTGGCTCAGCACCTCCTGTAACCCTCACCTCAGAAACTCCTTTAACCGAACGAATCTCCTCCTTAACTTTTCTATCTGCAATCTCCCTGAGCTTATTCAAAGGAAGTTCAGAAGAAATGGTCATGGAAAGGAATGGTTTTGTTTCAAACTCCTTTGGTATGTAGGGACGAATCTGGGGAGGATATGCTCCAGGAGGAAGATTCTCTATAAATGATGCGACTCTCTCCCTCAGTTCAATCGATGCAAACTCCATATTGGTCTTCTCATTGAACTCAATTGTAATTGAAGAACTTCCTGTTGAAGATGAAGATACAATTTTTCTAACACCTTTTACTGTTGAGCAAAGCTCTTCAAGGGGAGAGGTTATATTCATTTGAACCTGTTCAGGAGATGCACCTGGCCATGAAGTATCAACAGAGATTCTTGGATACTCTTCTTTTGGAGCAAGTTCAAAAGGGATGTGAAGAAGAGAATATATTCCAAGGATTAAAAGGGCAAGAAAAAGCATAAGGGTTGGAACTGGATGTTCAATGAATGCTCTCATTTAAACCCCCGTTCAGAAAGTAAAATCTTTTCAAGAAAAAATTAACTTTTTTCATTTTGCTTTTTGCCCTTTCCTTTTAACTTTCTAATTTTGCCTTTTAATCTTTCCATCTTCCTTCTATTATTTCGTAAATTACAGGGATAAGAAATATTGTGAGAGCGGTAGCCAAAATAAGACCACCCGCAAATGCAATGGCAAGGGGTTGCTGTAGCTCTGTTCCTTCACCAACAAGAATTGCAGTTGGTAAAACCCCGAAAACATCGGTTATTGTATTCATAACAACAGGTCTTACTTTCTCTTCAGAAGTTTTCATAATCGCCTCTCTTACTCCCATCCCATTCCTTCTGCAGAAGTTCATATAATCAACTTTAACAATTGCATCATTTACAACAACTCCACTGACAACTATTGCTCCTATAATTGATATAACATTTATACTTTGACCTGTGAGGAGCAAAGCCCATATTACTCCCATTAATCCCATTGGGATTGTAAGAATTATTATGAAAGGATGGATGAGGGATTCGAACTGGGAGGCTAAAATCATGAATACAAGAAGGGATGCAAGGAGAAAGGCAAACCTCAGGCTTTTAAAAGACTCCCTTACCTCTTCCTCTTCTCCTCCAATCTCAAACCTGTAATTTTCGGGAAGATTAATATCCTTCAATATTTTGGTTACCTCAGGAACCACATCAGAAAGCCTCTTTCCCGATAGATTACCCTGAATCAAAATAACCCGTTTCTGATTTTCTCTTCTAATTTCAGAAGGACTCCTCCCCTCATCCAGGTAAATAAGTTCTCTGAGAGGTATTAAATTACCATTGAAATAACCCTCCTGAGAAAGGAGTCTCTCCACCCTTTCCCTCTCTTCTGATCTAACTGAAATATCTATCCTTTTATCAAATTCTTTGAATTGAGATGCTTCCTTCCCTCTTACTGCATTGACCAAAAATTCTCCCAATTCATAAGGAGTAACATTAAATTTTTCCAGTGCCTCTTTCTTCATTCTCACAAGAAGTTCTGGCTTCCCCTCACCAATGTTTGTCCTTAGGTCAACAATTCCACCAATTTTTCCAATTCTACTCACTGCCTCCTCTGAAAGAGTTTTCATTTTCTCAAGGTCTTCACCAAATAATTTTAGTTCTATCCCCCTTCCCTCAAATGTTAAAAATGAAGCAAGGGTTGTCTCCTCCTCCCTTACAGATGCAGTAACTGGGAAATCATTAACCTTCTTTCTTGTTCTTTCAAGAAAGGAGGGGAGTTTCCTCCAGCTTCTAACCTTACCTATAATTGTTGCTGTGTTGAAGGCAAGCTCCTTTTGTGTTAAGAGAGCCTCTCCAATAACTCCAATCTCTGAGAAAAAATATTCAATGTCTTTATCCTTCTCTATCTCTTCTTCCAATCTTGAAACAATCTTGTATGTGTCTGAAAGGGAATAATCGAGAGGGGTTTTCAGTTCAATTCTGAAATATGAAGTCCTTGATTTTGGCATTAATTCTTTTTTAAGAGGGAAAAAGGAGATAACAGAGAGAGCAAGAAGAAGGAATGTTATGAGGAGAGTTTTCCCTTTATTTTCAAGACACCAGATTAAAGTTTTATGATAAGCTTCGTAGAATTTGCTGTAAATTCTGTTGAAGGAAATAAAAATCCAGTTGAAGAAAGGTTTAAGAGCTTTACCAATAAAAGAAAATAAAAAACTAAAAAATGAAATTATAGAGGAAAGCAAAAAACCCAATATGTAAAATAGAATTTTTCCAAGAAAGCCAAAGGGTTTGAAAAGGAAGAAAGTTTTCTCCCTTTCAATATCAATTCCCTGAATCTCTTTAAGCCTCCACTCCCTTGAAGAAAGCATGGGAAGAAGGAAAAGAGCTACAAGGAGAGAGGAGAGGAGAGAGAAAGAGACTGTTAGAGCCTGATCCTTGAAAAGTTGTCCCGCAACACCTTTTATATAAACAACAGGGAAAAAGACAGCAATTGTTGTGAAAATTGCTGCTACAATTGGCATGGCTACTTCCATTGTTCCAAGATAGGAAGCTTCTTTTACAGGATTTCCTGAGGACTTTGCTCTATAGATACTTTCAACAACCACAATGGAGTTTTCAACAAACATTCCTATTCCTAAGGCAAGACCTCCAAGGGACATGATATTCAAGGTTATATTTCTAAAATAAAGTAGATTGAATGTAGCTATAACAGCAATCGGAATCGCAATCCCTATGTTTAAAGAATCTTTTATGTTTTGAAGAAATAAAATGAGAACAATAAAAACAAGAACCGCTCCTACTGCTATTGAGCCTTTCAAAGATGAAATCGAATTTTCAATGTATCTTGATTCATCGGTAATAACCTGAATTTTTACAAGAGGGTTCTCCTTTAATATCTGAGATAAAATCTTTTTAACCTCTCTTGAAACCTTAACTGTGTTGGCTCCAGATTCTTTATATATTGCTATACCTATACACTCCTCGCCATTCAATTTTGTAAAGCCTTCTCTCTCCTTGAGAGACTCTTTTACGAAGGCTAAATCTTTCAAACGGATAAGTTCTCCATTCTTTGTAATTTTTATCGGGACATTCTCTATCTCATCTACTTGGGTGAATTCTCCTGAAACTCTAAGAGAGTATTCAAATCTCCCCTTTTTGACCCTTCCTCCCTGAAAACCTTTGTTAAAAGCATCTATTCTTCTCGATATCTCATTAATTGAAAGATTGTAAAGAGTTAAAAGCTCTGGATTCACTTCCACCTGGATCTCCCTTTCAATACCACCAATTATCTCAGCTGATGCAACTCCCTGAATCTGTTCAAGTCTTGGTTTTATCATTTCTCTGCAGAAGGAGTCTATCTCTCTTATATCCTGTGAACCACTCACAGCAAGAAGGGTTATAGGTCTGCTTTGGGGATCATACTGAATTATTCTGGGTCTTCCAGAGCCTTGAGGTAGAGAATATCTTGCGCTATCGAGTTTTTCCCTTGTATGGACAAGAGCAAAATCCATGTTTGTTCCCCACTCAAATTCAAGAGTAATTATTGACACACCTTCCCTTGAAATTGACTTTATTTTTCTAACACCAGGAACTGTGCTCAGAAATGATTCAAGGGGTGATGTTATGTGATTCTCAACCTCTTCAGGACCCGCACCTATGTAGGTAGTTATTACTGAAAGTCTTGGATATTGAATTGAAGGAAGAAGGTCAACACTGAGCTCCTTAAGGGAAATCATTCCTAAAAAAACAATTCCTAAGAATATCATTGCTACAGTTACAGGTCTTTCAATTGCGAACCTAATAAGTTTAGACATTTATATACCCCCTTATTAAATTTTCAAAAATCAAAACCCGATCTCCAACTTCTAATAACCAAGTTTCATGCTTTGATTTCCAATGACTAAATTCCAGACTCCAGTTTCTCAAACAATCGAAAGCCAACTCACTACTGATGAGAAAATTCTTATTAATTTCAAAGCCTCCTGGTTATTAATCTCATCTTCTTTCCGGAGAGTTGATTTTTATAAAAGATTGGGTCAGGAATATGCCTCTTTTCCTTTTTCAAGGGCAATCCTGATGCAATCATTCTACTATTCTTATCTTTGCATCGTGGGCAAGAGTAAAATGACCTTCTGTTATTACCTTTTCCCCTTCAGAAACACCGCTTAAAATCTCAACATTATCATCATCTTCAAGCCCTGTCTCAACATATCTCCATTTTGCAAGCTCTCCTTCAACAACAAAGCATAGTTTTCTTCCTCCGCGGACAAGAATGCTTTCCCTTGGAATAATAAGTTTACCTTTGTAAATTTCAGCATCTATTGCAACTTCACAGTGCATTCCTGGTTTTAAAAGTTCTCCAGGATTCTCAAGGTCTATAATAACATTACAGGTTTTCTCGGAAGGGTCAACAATTGGACTTATAGCTTTAACAATTCCAGAAAATGTCCTCTTAGGATAAGAAGAAAATTTAAGGGAAGCTCTCCTTCCCACAGCAAGTTTCCCGACCTCACTCTCAAGAACTTTTGCTTTAACCCTTAGGCGATCAATGTTTACAAGTGTCATCAGCTCCTCTCCCATACTAACTGATTGTCCTTCTTTTACCTTGATATCAGTAACAATTCCAGAAAAAGGAGCTTTTATTTTTGTTTTTTCAAGATTTAACTTAGCTTGCTTGTAAGCAATATCTGCTTGAGAGAATCCTAATGTTGCAGATAGAACATCTTCCCTTCTTTCCCCTTTTAATATCAATGAAATCTCGTAATCTCTCTTTACTTTCTCAAAATCCTTTTCAGATATAAGCCCTTCTTTCCATAGCTGAAGAGCTTTCTCATAATCTTTTTTCTTCTGTTCAAAATTTGAAGAATCCTGAGGAGCGGGTGAAAGAATAAGCTCTTCCGACTGGCTCTTTACATAGAACTCACTCAACTTTTGAAGACGATTTACCTCAGCCTCCTCAAACCTTAGCCTGTACTCTGTATCATCAAGCTCAGCAAGTATATCCCCTCCTTTAACATGATTCCCTTCATCCACATACAATTTCTTAATATCCCCCTTCAAATCAGCTTTAACCTTAACTATTTTAACAGCTTCAACCTCACCAATTGTCTTGAGCTTGACAACTATCTCTCCAATTCTTGCTTCAGTGATACGAACAGGAAGGGGTGCTTTCTCATCCTCCTCCTTTTCCATCCTCTTTGGTGAAGAGAAATTACTCTCCTCCTTTTCGGAGAGATTCTTAAAATACCTGTAAGCCCCAAAAGTCATTGCCCCTATAAGGATAAACCCAATTACCAACCTTAGCAACTTTTTAAATTTCATCCTTCTTCTCCTTTATTGTCTAAAATATTAATTTATTAATTCAAAATAACAATGTCAAGCCCGATTTTGAATTGGTTTCTTATTCGATCAATTTTTCCACACTATTCTCATTCATTGATGTCATCTGGGCATTTATTAAAATATTAAACTCATTTTTATCAAGATACTCCAGCGTTTTTAAAATTTTGGGCAGATATCCTTTATTCACTCTCCAAATTTTTACTGCTTCTTCTTCCATTATTGTATCAATTGATAGTTGTATAGATTTTATTCCCAAATCCTTGAGTTTCTTAATTGTATCTAAATCAATTGGAATCTTTGTGGATATGTATGGAGTAAAGCCATGTGTAACAAGCTCCTCTAAAAGCTCCTGCCAATTTTTATAAAGAAAAAGTTCTCCACCACTTATGTCAAAAGAACGCATACCGATTTCCTTTGCCTCTCTTATAATTTCTTTGAGTCTTCCAAGAGGAATCTGACAATCTTTTCTTTTTCTTATATCCGCATAACAGTAGACACAATCTGTCATGCATTTTGTGTTTATCATAAGTAATGCATCAAGGGGAATATACAATCTCCAGGAATCTAAATCCAGATCCTTTTTTGGGAATCAGAAATTCGTCAAAATTATATTTTGGATAAACGAAATTATCCTTTTTTCTGATAAGAACATTTTTTGGGAAATGAAAATGATGTCCATCGTAATTAATTGCAAGCTCCTCCTTATTTTCTATCAAAGGAGAAATTATCCTGTCAATAGCCTCCTTACTAAGTCCTGTCAAGTTGGAAAAAGCATCCTTTACTTCTTCTAAACTCTTTTCTCCGTCAAAAAGAGAAAAGAGGATTGCGTAAAGAGGGTGAACAAACCCTACCCAATCACTTATTTCATCAAAAGATAGTGAATGTGGATCTTTATTAAATAAGACAATTCTTTTCTTATCTTTTCTCAATTTATAAACGGGGTTAAAAACATAAAATCCTTCCATACTCTCCTCCAATTCTTACAGTCCAAATTCCTCTCTCTTCATTTTCACAACAACTTCTTCTCCTTCTTCAGTTTCCCTTGAAAGATATACCCAATCTTTATCGATGAAGATAATTGTTTCATTCTCCAATTTCCTAATTTTATATTCACCAGAAGAAATGCTAACTCTTGCATAAATAGATTCTTTTGACTTATAACCTATAAATTTTTTTGTGAATATATTACCCCTTCCATCAAAGTATACTCCGTAGGAAACGGGTTTGTATTTAGGAAATGGCATTCTGTCTTTCCAGTAATCCAAATAATCAGGATCAATAGCACCACTTCTAATCATTCTATCGCCCCAAGAAGCCATATGCCATTCTATCCACTCCATTATATCATCTTTTGATAGCTTCTCTTTTTTGAAGGGAAGATAAAGTTTTTTGATCTCTTTTCCGTTAATATCGTAGATACTAATAAAATCATTCACAGCTTCCTTAATAGCAATTTTATCCTCCCATATATCAAAGGATAAGTAGTTTTGGAAAGGAATTGTAATATTCCCCTTTCTTCTCTTCTCACACCAAAAAGAAATAATAAAATTTTTATAAAACTCATTTTTTCTCTTACCATTAGGGCTGAATTGTATGATCTTGTACTCCTCGTCACATAAAAGAAAATCTTTATATTTTTGCTCTATATTTCTAAATACTCTTATGTATCCATTACCAAATCTATCGAATTTTATAAAATCCACATTCCCCCAATTTTTCCAATCCAGTTCTATCTTCCATTCACCAAGATATTTTCCTTCAGGTGAAAAAATGGAGATTCTTTTATTTCCAGGTCTGTACTCTGTCACATAAATATTTCCGTCTTTAGGATTTATTGCAAACCAACCAAGCCAAAATATATCACCCGGTCCCTGCCCCTTCCTTCCCATCTTCAAGATAAGTCTGCCATCTGGAGAGTATTTTCTTATCTCGTTTCTATCGTAGTTAGAGTATATAAAACCTTTACTATCAACTACAAATACCCATCCCTTTATAATTTCCTTAAGGACAGTATGAGGTGAAGCATCCATAAAAACAATAATTAAAAATAAAAATGCTACTAACAATTTTCTCATTTTTGAACTCCTTTTATTTATTATAGAAAAATTTCATTAAAAGTAAAATCCTCCTCATAAAAAAGTAAAGGAGAGGGGTGAATCCCCTCTCCTTACAATTCTCTTTTCTCTCCTTCTTTGTAGCTCTGAACAATCTCATCTAACTATATGATTAAGAAAATAAGTTTACAACCCTGGGAACATGAGGAGCAAGAATTTGAGCAATTCTGGGAACAGCCATTGGAACAGCTATCGCACCCCGCACCAGCATCTGCAGCTAAATATACAACATCATTCAATCCTAAGATGTCATATCCCATTACCTCAATTTTGTCTTTTAAATCTTCCATTTTTTAATCCTCCTTCTAAAGTTTTTTAAATGCATTCCCTTTGCCCATTTGCCAATACTAAACGAAAGAATCATTCCAACCTCTTTCTTTCACCTCCTTTCTCATCTTCATCTCTCTCATATAAAACTTATATCAAGACTCATGCCAAAATGAGTTTGGCTTCTGGAGAGGGTTTGGGGAATTTCTTATTTTTTAAATTCTGACTGTAGTCAGAATAAGTTTTATAGATATTACATAAAGCAATTGGAAATTATTGATATTATTAGAAAAAATGTAATTTTATTTTTTCTGACTGTAGTCAGAATGATTCTGACTCTGGTCAGAATTTTTTAGAGTTTTCAGTTTAATACCCTGAGCATTTAAAAAGTTCAAAAACCTCTTATAATCCCTCTCCTCAATCCCAAAGATTGGTAGAAGCCCTTTCAAAGTTCCATCACCCTCTTCAAGCCCATAGGAGATTATCTCTTCAAGTTGATATTTGTTTAGCTCGTGAGCTAAATATTTATCCCGAATATTCCAGAAATTAATCTTCCTCCCCTTCATCTGATTGTAAAGCCTCTTCGAATACCAATCCTCATTCCCCTCCCACCTCCTCCTCTCCCTCTCCATCTCCCTTTCAATTACCTCAATCCTCTTTGAAGATTCATCGGAGAAGTGAAATACTCTTTTCAGTATTTTTTCAATCTGGCGGATGTTCCCTGGAAAATCATAATCAAGGAGAAGGGAAATCTCTTCATCATTAAGGGAATTAAAGTTAGAACCTTGGGAATTCTCTCCAACAATTCTATTCCAGATCCCCCTTAAAATCTCCTCCTTCTCCTTCCTCGTCCTAAAAGGTGGTATAAAGAGGACAAAGGTTTCTATCCTCTGGAGTAAATCCTTCCTGAACCTTCCAAGCTTTGCCTCTTTCCACAGATCCTTGTTTGTTGCAAATATGAATCGGACATCAACTTTCCTCTCAATATTCTCTCCAATTCTTCGGACTCTCCTCTCCTCAATAACCCTTAAGAGCTTTGGTTGTAGCTCTAAGGGAAGCTCCCCTATCTCATCGAAGAATACTGTCCCTCCATCTCCAATCTCAATAAGTCCCGCTCTATCTTCCTTTGCATCTGTGAATGCACCTTTTTTATGACCAAATAGCTCTGATTCAAAGAGTGGGGATTGAACTGATGGAGATTCAACAATTACAAATGGTTTATCCTTTCTCCTTGATTCATTGTGAATCGAAGATGCAAAAACCTTCTTTCCAACACCTGACTCCCCAATGAGAAGAATGTTTTCATCAATCCTTGCAAGCTTCCTTGCCTCCCCTTTAATCTCCTCATAACCAAAAATATCATCAAAGAAGAAAGGGGCTTTCACTATCCCTCCTTTTTCAAGCCTTTCATTTTCAAATTAATTCTTTATTTTATTAAATTAAAAAATTTTGTCAAGAAAAAATCTGTTGGGTTAAGAGAGAGCATAAAAATAAAGAAAAGTAGCCTGTCCCCTTTTTCTTACTTGAGCTATCAGCTGATATCAATCAATATCTCATTTTTTATAAGATCTTCAAAGGTCTCTCTTTTTCTAATGAGGAAAAATTCTTTCTCCTTTACGATAACTGCAGGCGGTTTTAATCTTGAGTTATAATTGGAACCCATTGTTGCTCCGTAGGCTCCAGATGTCATTATAGCCAGATACTCCCCTGGCTCACAAATTTGGATTTTTCTTTCAAGTCCGAAAAAATCCCCTGACTCGCAGACAGGTCCTACAATATCGAATTTTAATTTTTTTTTATTTCTAATTGTCAAAGGAACAATCCTGTGATATGCATTATAAAGAGCGGGTCTTATAAGGTCATTCATTCCTGCATCGACAATGAGAAAATTCTTCCCCCCACTCTTCTTTCTGTATAAAACCTTTGTAACAAGTATTCCAGAATTTCCCATTATGAATCTTCCTGGCTCAAGAATTATCTTACATGGCTGGATTTTACTCAAATATCTTTTTATTTTTTTGAAAAATTGCATTGCTGTTAATGGTTTTTCTTTATCATAGATTACACCGAGCCCACCACCTATGTTTAGATATTTCATTTCAAAATTTTTTCTTCTCAATTCAAGAAAAAAATCAACAATTTTTTCTAATGCTTCAATGTAGGGTCTAACATTTAGAATCTGAGAACCGATATGAAAGTGTAATCCTGATAATCTTAGATTTTTTAAGTTCCTAGTTTTCTCGAAAATCTCCATTGCATTTTCTTCAGGGATCCCGAATTTTGTTCCCCGACCTCCTGTTATATCATATTTATGTGTCTCAACAGTCACAGCTGGATTTACTCGATATGCAATTTCCTGGACAACTCCTATTTCTCCTGAGATCTTATTTATCAATTCAGCTTCTTCAAATGACTCCACATTAAATAGAAAAATTCTATTTTTTAGAGCAAACCTTATCTCATCCTCTCTTTTCCCAACACCTGCAAAAACTGTTTTTTCTGGAGCTCCACCTGCTTTCAAAACCTTGAAAAGCTCTCCTCCTGATACAATGTCGAATCCACTTCCAGCACTTGCAAGTATTTTAAGAATTGTCAGATGGTCGTTGGATTTTACAGAAAAGCAAATCAAATGGTCAAAATCTGAGAATGCAGATTCAAGCCTCTCAAAATGATGAATAATTGTCCTGTGACTGTAAAGATATAAAGGAGTTCCAACCTCCTTTGCAACATTTTCCACAGCCACACCCTCAGCAAAGAGTTTCTTACCTTTGTATTTGAAAAAATGCATAATTCCTCCTCAAAACAAAAGCATATAGAAAATTTTACAAAAAATTGATTTTTTTTTCTAAATTTGCTATAAATGAAGTCCGAAAGAGTTAGGAGGATTAATGGGTAAAAATATTTTATTTGAAAAAAGAGAAGGTATTGGTTTCATTACAATTAACAGACCCGATAAGCTGAACGCCCTTAACAGGGAGACCATGGAAGAACTGGAGTGTCTACTCTATGAGATTGAAAAGGATGATGAGGTTAAAGTCTTAATCATTACTGGAGCGGGTGAAAAGGCTTTTGTTGCGGGTGCTGATATTAAAGAGCTTCACGAGCTTACTCCATTGAAGGCAAAGGAGTTTTCAGAAAAGGGACAGGTGATTTTCTCAAAGATTGAAAGGATGAAAAAGCCTGTTATTTGTGCTGTTAATGGTTTCGCCCTTGGAGGAGGATGCGAACTTGCCCTTGCCTGTCACATAAGAATTGCCTCAAAAAATGCAAAATTCGGACAACCTGAGGTAAAACTGGGACTTATTCCAGGATACGGAGGAACCCAAAGGCTAACGAGACTTGTTGGGAAAGGATTTGCCAATGAAATAATCCTTACTGGGGAAATGATTGATGCTGAAGAGGCTTTGAGAATAGGAATTGTAAACAAAGTAGTCGAGCCATCAGAGCTCATACCTACCTGTATTTCCATTGCAAAAAAGATAATGGCGAACAGCCCGGTAGCTGTAAAACTTTCTCTTCATGCAATTCAGAATGGTGCGGATATGAGTCTTGAGGAGGGTCTTGCCCTTGAAGCTAACCTTTTCTCCCTCTGCTTTGCATCGGAAGGAAGGGACAAAGGCATTTCTTGAGAAAAGACAGCCAAATTTTAAAGGAGAATAAAAATGGCAAATATTTTTGAAGGTAAGCTCGATGCAAAGGATCTAAAAATAGGAATTGTTGTTTCAAGATTCAATGAGTTTATAACAGAGAGACTTCTTCATGGTGCCCTCGATGCATTGAAGAAACTTGGTGCTGATGATAAACTCATAAGCATCTTCAGAGTTCCAGGCTCATTTGAAATTCCAATGGTTGCAAAAAAACTTGCAATATCAAAGAAATTCGACTGCATAATATGTCTTGCAACTCTTATCAGAGGAGATACACCTCATTTTGATTTTCTTTCTGCAGAAGTTACGAAAGCTCTTTCTCAGATAGGGATAGAAGAAGGAGTTCCAATCTCCTTTGGAATCTTAACTGTAGATACCATCGAACAGGGCATTGAAAGAGCAGGAACAAAGATGGGGAACAAGGGATGGGATGCTGCAATGACCGCTGTTGAACTGGCAAATCTAATGAGGTCCACCAATTTATGAGTCTCAGGAGAAAAGCAAGGGAATACGCTCTACAAATCCTTTTTCAGTATGACCTTGCCAATGGAAATATTGCTGAAATTATGGAGAATTTCTGGAAGGGGAAAAAATGGAATAGTAAAATAGTATCCTTCTGTTCCCAGCTTGTTAACGGGACAATTGAAAATATTAATGAGATAGACAGATGCATTTCTCTTCATTCCCTAAACTGGAAATTGGAAAGGATGTCTACAGTAGACAGAAATGTGCTGAGGATTGCTACTTATGAACTCTTATTCTCCAAAGAAACTCCTCCTCCTGTTGTAATTAATGAAGCAATTGAGGTTGCAAAAAAATTTGGAACAGAAGATAGTGCAAAATTTATAAATGGAATCCTTGACGCTGTAAGGAGGTCATTGGAAGAAAATGGAAAGAAGTGAACAGGAAAAGGTAAGAATTGAAAAACTAAAGAAAATAATTGAATTGGGTATAGACCCTTATCCGAGAAAATTTGAGAGAACCCATTCTGTATCTGAGATCAAAGAAAATTTTGAACAGAAAAGAAGAGAAGAGCTTGAAAGGGAAACAATTTCTCTAAAAACATGTGGAAGAATAATGACAGTGCGAAGGATGGGAGGAGCTTCATTCTTCCATATATCCGACGGAAAAAACAGACTACAATGTTACATAAAAAAGGATATGATATCTGAGAAGGAGTGGAAACTTTTTGACCTTTTAGACATTGGAGACATTGTAGGAGTTTCGGGAAGGCTCTTCAGAACAAAGACTGGTGAGCTAACTGTTCTTCTTGAATCTCTTACATTTCTCTGCAAATCATTCCGTCCTCTTCCTGAAAAATGGCATGGATTGAAGGAAGTAGAAATAAGGTTCAGGGAAAGATACCTTGATCTAATGGTAAACAGCGAAGTTAGAAAAATCTTCGAAACAAGGAGTCGGATAGTAAAGGAAATAAGAAGATTTTTTGATGAGAGGGGTTATGTTGAGGTGGAGACTCCAATGATGCATGTCATTCCAGGAGGCGCACTCGCTAAGCCTTTCAAAACATATCACAATGCCCTTGACCTTGAACTCTATCTTAGAATTGCTCCTGAGCTTTACTTAAAAAGATTACTCGTTGGTGGATACGAAAAAGTTTATGAGATAAACAGGAACTTCAGAAATGAAGGAATTTCTTTTGAGCATAATCCTGAATTTACAATGCTTGAATTTTATGAAGCATACAAAGACTATAATGATTTCATGGATTTAACTGAAGAACTCTTTCAGAGGCTTGCAAAAACTATTCTTGGAAAGGAAGAATTGGAATTCAACCAGAATATAATCTCCTTAAAAAGACCATTTAAAAGAATCTCTTACAAAGAATCTTTGAAAGAGTTTATAGGATTGGGTTACGAGATAATAAATAATCCTGATGAGTTAACAAAAAGAGCAAAGGAAATATGTGCAAAAGAAAAGTCTGAAAAAATCACTAATTATGGAAAGGCTCTCGATGCACTCTTTGATGAATTTGTAAAGCCAAATTTAATTCAGCCAACATTTGTAATAGATTTTCCTAAAGAGATTTCTCCTCTTGCAAAATCAAAAACTGGAAATCCCGATGAAGTGGAAAGGTTCGAGCTGATTATAGGAGGAATGGAAGTTGCAAATGCCTTTTCAGAATTGAATGATCCCTTTGACCAGAGGGAGAGATTTGAAAAACAGTCAGAACTTGCGGGAAGGGGGGATGAGGAAGCTCATAGAATTGACGAGGATTTTCTCAAAGCTCTTGAATATGGAATGCCACCCACAGCGGGAGAAGGGATTGGAATTGATAGGCTAACAATGCTATTTACAAATAAAAGATCAATAAAAGAAGTAATTCTATTCCCACTCCTGAAGCCAAAAGACTGAATCAATGAAATTTGAACTATTTGTTGCTAAAAGATACCTTGTAGCAAAAAGGAAACAAGCTTTTATTTCTGTAATTTCTCTTGTCTCCATAATAGGAATAACAATCGGTGTAATGGCTCTCGTTATTGCCCTTGCACTTATGACGGGATTCCACAAAGACATCCAATCAAAAATTTTGAGTGCTACATCCCATATTATTATTTCAGATATCGGCGGAGAAGGAATAAAGGATTGGGAATCCGTAAAAAATAAAATTAAAGAGATTGATAATAAAGGAGAGATAATTTCCATCACTCCTGTGGTTTACGGAATGGGTCTAATTTCATCAGAATGGAGAGCTGTTCCTGGAGGAATAAGAGGTCTCGAACTTGAAATTGAGAAGAGGGAATGGTTGAAAAAGATTGAAAAGGGAAGACTACCAAAAAGTGGGGAGGTTGTTCTGGGAAAGGAACTTGCCAAAAGTATCGGTGTTGACACTGGAGATTCAATAAATGTTATATCCACCTCCTTCACCCTTTCCCCATTTGGCCTAATTCCGAGGAGCAAAACCCTTAAAGTAAGCGGAATCTTTTCAACTGGACTTTACGAATTCGACTCCACAACCGCAATAGTTCCAATAAAGGATGCTCAGCTTTTTTTCAAAATGAAGGACAGGGTTTCTTTTATTCATCTAACTATAAAGGATATTTTTAAAGCGGGAGAATTTTCGGACAGAATAAGAAAAAATCTTGATTACTCTTTGCTTGTAACATCCTGGATGGAACTTAACAGATCTCTCTTCTCAGCTCTCAAACTCGAAAAGAAGGTGATATTCTTCACAATCTCCTTAATTGTTTTTGTTGCATCTTTAAATATAATTGCATCCCTTATTCTAATGGTGATGGAGAAGACAAAGGATATTGGAATTCTAATTTCCATGGGAGCAACAAAGGGGATGATAAGAAGAATTTTCTTCTTTCAGGGTGCTATAATAGGAATTTTCGGAACAATATCAGGAATTATCCTTGGATTAATTTGGTGTTTCATTGCTAATAAGTTCCAATTGATAAAAGTCCCCATAGATATTTATCAGATATCTTATGTTCCATTCAAGCCAGAATTAAATGATATTATTTTAATAGTTCTTATCTCCCTTGCCATATCTTTCTCCACCACCTTTTTCCCATCTACAAAAGCAGCCAGAATAAACCCTGCTGAGGCTTTGAGATATGAATGAATTTATAAAGGTGGAAAACCTTAAAAAGGTTTACCCTACACCAGCAGGTGAGCTTGAGGTTTTCTCCAACCTTAGTTTTTCTGTTAAAAAGGGAGAACTTCTTTGCATAATGGGGGTTTCTGGAGTTGGAAAGACAACCCTTCTCAATCTCATGGGAACAATTGACAGACCAACTTCAGGAAGAATAATTTGTAATGGAATTGAAATAACAGCTCTCTCTTTTGAAGAGCTCATTAAAGTTAGGAGGGAATATTTTGGATTTGTTTTCCAGTTCCACTTTCTTCTTCAGGAATTTACTGCTCTTGAAAATGTAGCTATCCCTCTACTAATAAGGGGGATTAAAAAGAACGAAGCCTTTGAACGTTCCTTTGAAATTTTAAAAAAGGTAGGATTGGAGAAAAGGGTAAATCACAAGCCTTCAATGCTTTCTGGAGGGGAGTGTCAGAGGGTTGCTGTTGCAAGGGCTATTGTCCACAAGCCAAGGATTCTTCTCGCAGATGAGCCAACAGGGAATTTAGATCCCAAAACAGCTTCTGAGGTTTTCTCTTTAATTAAGGAGCTCCACAACTCGGAAAATTTAACCACACTAATTGTAACCCACAATGAAAAAATTGCCAATGAGTGCGATAGAAAACTTATTATGGGAAATGGAGTTTTAAGGGAGGTGGGAAAATGAAAATGAGAGAAAAAAGTTCAAATTCTTATTCATCCCAAGTTATGTTTTTTATGGGTTCTCTATCCCCTTTTATATACGCACCCCCTCTCCTCATCTACCTCAAAATCAAAAAATACTGAAGGTGCTTTTTCTTTGAGGATTTTTAGAACCTCTATTGCCATTTTTCTTATCTCCCACTGGGCAGATGGATGACCCCTTAGCTCAATTATATGACGCCATTCTCTAAGATTTGCTGAAATTACTATTTCGCTACAAACAGCATTGGGCAAGACAAATCTTGCATCTTCCTTCTGGATACCCAAATCCCTTAACTTCTTATAAGTTTTCTTTGAAAATTCAATGAAATCATTGAAAATTTCTTTTGCCTCACGATTCTTTTCAATGGATGGAGGGGTCACATAGCTGAACCCGGTTTCTTCAACATATCTCTGGGATTGTTGAGTGAAGGATGCTATTCTGTGTCTGACAAGTTGATGGGTAAATGAGCGAGAACCACCTTCAATCCTGAATGTTGCACTCGCATGCTCGAGAACAGAAAGATGACCGGTTTTTATGAGCATCTCTATGAATTTATGAGCTGAGTTCCTCCATTTTTTCCTAACTTTCCATTTCTTCCCCTCATGCTCAAAAGAATCACCCTCAGAAAGGCTCTCAAAAGAAGGATTTTCCTCCGCTCTGATCACTTTTATCTCATTTTTTTCTGAAATAGCCTCAATAAGAGGAAAGGGTGTAATTTTTTCAAAAGAGAGATAGGATGTTCTTCCTGCAAGCTCTATAACTTTTTCTGCATCAGGTGTTATGGCAATTAATTCTACCTTCATTTTTTTAGGTTTTCAAGCTCATCTTCAAGCTTTGCTTTGTGATATGCTTCCTGCATAGCAAGAAATTTGAAAAGGTCCTTTACTTTTTTACTCTCTGATATCTCCTCCATCTCTGTGTATAAATAAAAAGCTTTCTTCTCCTCTTCAATTGCAAATTCAAGCAATTCCTGAGGACTCATATTTGGAGAATATTTCATACTAACCTTTATGTCTTCACTTTTGATCTTTGGAAGTGTAACCCCCTCAACTTTCTTCCCTATTTCTTCTAAATTTAGTTCTTCGAGAACCTTTTTGTGACTTTCCTCTTCCTTTGCAAGTTTTTCAAAAAGTTCCTTTATGTTCTTGTTGTCAGTGTATTTGGAAGCCTCTGTATAGTAATATTTTGCCTCCTCCTCTTTCTCTTTTGCATAATCAATTATTTCGTTAATTGATGAAAACTTCATTTTCAATCCTCCATAAAATTTTCTTAATGAAAAAGGATATTACAAAGTCAGAAAATTGTAAAGTTTTCGCTGGAAAACTTTAAAAGTCAAAAGCAAAATAGCTGACAGATATGAACAGGTTGTAGCCTCAGACTTTAGCCTACGATATGACTAAATCAGTTTTTTTATCCTAAGCAAAATTAAAAGAAGAAAAAGAAATAGAAAAATAAATAGGAACAAAAAATCTTTAAAATTCATTTTCCATTGGTAATATTCGCCCCTTTCTTTAGAGGAAAAACCCCTTGCTTCAAGAGCAATTGAAAGTTTATCTGTCCATCTCAAGACATAAAGGAGAACAGGACCTATAAGAGGAACTGTTTTTTTTATTCTTTTAAATGGATTCCCGCTGATCCTATAACCTCTTACCTTTTGAGCCTGAACCACAATTTCTATCAAATTTAAAATAACCGGGACAAATCTCATGGATAGAGAAATTGCAAAACTTGGTCTGAATGGAACAAAGAACCTTCTTAAAGCAAAAAATAACTCCTCCTGCCTTGTAATAGATATGAATATTATTCCTCCAACAATCATTGAGTCCAACTTCAACGCAATGCAAATGGAAGAATCTAAATATCCAAAACCTTTTGAAATCAACCAGAGAATAACTGTGAATGAGAAAACAGTTGCCAGAATAAACCTTGCTCTGTAAACATTTCCGACAACTTTCAGTAAATATGAAAGAAAAAGAGATAAAATAAAAAGAGTTAATGAAGAATACCATTTTGATGGAAGAAGACAGATAAAAAAGAAGAAAATGAGGGAAATAAGTTTTACCCTTGGATCTAATTTTAACACAAGACCTTCCCCTTCCTGGTAAATCATCTTTTAATCCTTTCCAGCGCTTCATCAAGAGAGAGAAAATATCCGCGGGTCATCTGGGAAAATTTAAGAAATGAAGGTAGCTCAGGAAAAACAGATTCAAAGACATCTCTTCTCATTAAAATCTCCCTTGGCTTGCCATGTTGTAAAATTCTTCCCTCTTTTAAAATTATCATCCAATCAGAAAAAGCAAAGGCAAGCTCGAGGGAATGCGTCACAAAAATAACTGTAATTCCTTTACTTTTCAAGGTTTTTATGATTTCAACAACTTTTTCTACTTCAAAGGGGTCAAGCCCTGTGGTAGGTTCATCAAAAATTATAATATCTTTCTCTACAGCAAGAATCGACGCCACAACGAGTTTCTGCCTTTCACCCTTTGAAAGAGTAAAAGGATCATTATCTTTTTTGTTCCACAAATTGAGAAGGGAAAGAATTTTTTCAACTTTTTCTTCCTTCTCTTTACCTCTGATCCCTGAGAGTTCAAGGGTAAATTCAACCTCTTCAAAGACACTCTCTTTAAAAATTTGATAATCAGGATTCTGGAATCCGAAACCAATAATTTGATTTATTTTATCCCTCCACTCTTTAATCTCTCTACCCTTTACAAAAATTTTACCGGTCTTAAAAGGAAGAATTCCTGAGATTAATTTGAGAAGGGTTGATTTTCCACTTCCATTTGGACCAATTATGCTAACGAGTTCACCCTCCTTAATCTCCATGTTTACATTCTGAAGAACAGGGGTCAAACCATAAGAAAAGGAAAGATCGGAAATCTCTATTATAGTGGAGGAACTTCTTGATTCTTCTTTCCACGGAAGGATTCTATATCCTTCCCTTTGGAGGATTTCCTTTGCTTTCTCGGGATATAAGGGAATTTCAGATGCTCCAAGTTTTTTAAATAATAAAGGAATTTCTAAGGGTTTCATAGAGTATTTCTCAAATAACTCAATATTTAAAAATATTTCCTCTGGTTTTCCCTCCGCAACAATCTTCCCATTGTCAAGAAAAACTATCCTGTCTGAAGAAAGTAATTTTTCAAGATCATGATCGACTGCTACAATTGTCTTATTTCCCTTTAATTCTTTATAAAGAGAATAAAGTTCTTTTCTACCTTCTGGGTCAATATCAGTGGTTGGTTCATCAAAAACAAGCATGGAAGGTTCCATGGAAAGGATTGAAGAGAGCACCAATCTTTGTTTTTCTCCTCCCGATAAAAATAAAGGATTTCTTCTCAGAAGATGAGCAATTCCCATTTTTTTTGAATAGAAATCCTTTCTTCTCTCCATCTCTCTCTTATCTATTCCCAGATTCTCAAGGCCAAATAAAATTTCTCTCTCAACCGATGATGAGAAAATCTGGGTTTCAAAATCCTGAAACACAATCCCAACATTTTTAAAAAAATCATTGACTCTGTGGAATTTCAAATCTTTTCCAAAAATAAAAAGTGTGCCTTCTGAATTCCCCTTTATAAAATGGGGGATTATTCCGTTCATGGTTAAAGTGAGAGTTGTCTTCCCCGCTCCTGTTTTCCCAATTATCCCAAAAAATTCTCCCTTTTCTATTTCAAGCTCAATTCCATCAAGAGCTCTTTTATTCCCCTTCTTGTAGGTAAAAGAAAAATTTGAGGCTTTAAATGGTTTCATCTAATCTTTTTCTGATAAGATTTTCCAGGGTTCTCAATTATCAAGCCTTTCAGTTCAAGCTGGAAAAGGATGGGGAAAATTTCGTATACTGGAAGACCTGAGGAAATAGAAAGCTGGTCTATGGTTACATCGGAATCAACGGGAATTAAAGAAAGAATATTCTCTTCCTCAGGAGAAATCTCCAATCTTTCCTCTTCCATCTTTTGTGGCAATCTTTCTTTTAGAAAAACTGGTATCTCCTCCCAAACATCTTCCCATGAAAGAACAGGCTTTGCCCCTTGTTTTATAAGAAGATTTGTCCCTTTACTTAGAGGTGAAGTTATAGGTCCTGGAACTGAAAGAACATCCCTTCCCTGCTCCAATGCCCATTTCGCTGTTATCAGGGCTCCGCTTTTATCCGAAGCTTCCACTACAACAGTTATATAAGAAAGACCACTTATTATTCTATTTCTCATCGGGAAATGAAAGGGTAAAGCTTTTGTTCCCAATGGAAATTCGGAAATTATTGCACCTTTCTCCTCAATCTTTTCTGCAATTTTTTTATTTTCAGAAGGATAAATTATGTCGATTCCTGAACCGAGGACAGCAATAGTCTCTCCTTTTTCAATTGCAGATGAGTGGGCAACTGTATCAATCCCCCTCGCAAGCCCACTGACGATAACCACTCCCCTCTTTGAAAGTTCTGAGGATAGAGATTCTGCAATCACCTTTCCATAAGATGAGCAATTCCTTGTTCCAACAATTGATATGGTAGGTTTTGAGAGAACCTCCCTTTCCCCTCTAATCCACATTGCAAAGGGACAATAATGGATTTCTTTCAGTAGAGATGGGAAATCACTGGAAGAAAAAGGTATGATGGAAATTTTATTTTTTTCAGCCTTTTTGAGCTCCTCCTCCCCTTCTTTCAAAACTTTCTTTGAAAGAATTGGTTCAGCCTCTTTCTCTTTTAACCCTATATTTAAAAAGTCTTTTAAATCAAAAGATAAAATCTCTTCTGACTTTAAACCATGAAGTTTTTTTAAAACATTGAGGTTTGAATAAAAAATTTTCTGAAGCCCTGCAAATAATATTAAATCCATCTCTTAAGCTCACAGCTAAAAGAGAATAGCTTGGAGCGAAAAATATCCAATTCTTAATTTTTGCCTCTTTTACTTTTTCTCCTCAATAAGCTCGTATCCGAGTCTTATTGCATCAAGATTCATTGACTCTGTTCCTTTTGGAGCTGTTCTTAAAACTGCTTTTTTTAATGAATCTTCAGAGATTATCCCTGTCAGTTTAACAGTAATTGCAAGGGCAACAACAGATGTAACAACAATATTTCCAATCTCCCTCTTAGTAGCTTCAATTATTGGAACCCTGAACACCTTCCAATTCTTTGGTTCAAACTCCTCAACAAGATTGGAATCCACCACAACAATTGCATCTTCCTTTACATCTTTTAGATAAAGGTGAAAGGGGCTGTTTCCTGTGCTCAGATAAAAATCGATTGCTGTTGCATATGGATAAATAATTTCGTTCTTATCAATTATTACATCAACCTTTGTAGGACCACCCCTCACCTGAGAAGTATATGTCGGGCTCTGGGTAGCATATTTATTTTCATAATGAACAATAGCTTCAGCAAGAATGGCACCCGCTGTAATTATCCCCTGACCACCAATTGCACTATATCTAATTTCAAAATGATCTTTCATGATTTCCTCCTTCAGTCTCCTTTTGACTCTTCCTCAAGCTCTTCCCTCTCTTTCTTTCTCTCCCGTGCTTTCTTAACTATCTCATTAAAATAAAGCTCTGTATACTCAGGTCTTTCAATTTCTAAAAACTCTCCAACAACAATTTTTCCTTCAAGCTCTTCAGGTTTCATTGTTTGAGCTTTTAAGAGAGGAACAATTTTGCTTTCAAGCCATTTAAGCATTCTTAATGGTGTTCTTAGTTTATTCTTTCTTCCAAGGTTTATGTGGCAATTGGAAATTACTTCAACAACTGAAAATCCTTTGTGAGAAAAAGCCTTTTCTATAACTTTTTGAAGAAAGAAGGGTCTTGTAACTGCTTCCCTTGCCACATATGTAGCTCCCGCTGCTATTGCTACTTTCACAGAATCAAGAGCGGGTTCTATATTTCCATACGGTGTTGTCTCTGTGAGAAATCCTACAGGAGTGGTTGGAGACACCTGCCCACCTGTCATTCCATATACCGAGTTATTAACAATTATCAATTTTATATCAACATTTCTCCTGCATGCATGAAGGAAATGATTCCCTCCAATGGCAAGGGCATCGCCATCTCCGGAAAAAACAACTACTCTCTTATCTGGTCTTGCAAGTTTTATACCCGTTGCAAAGGTCAAAGCTCTTCCGTGGGTTGTATGTAGTGTATTGGCGTTGACATAGGTGGTAATTCTGCTTGTGCAACCAATCCCAGAAATAATTGCAATATCATTGGGATCCCATCCAAGTTTATCAAATGCCATTGCCATGGCTTTAAATGCAACTCCGATTCCGCATCCAGGGCACCAGTATGTGGGAAAAGTCTCATATCTAAGATATCTCTCATACCCTATCATTGGAGAACCTCCTTTATTTTTGAAAGGATTGAAAGAGGAGGAATTGGGGTTCCATCCATTTTTAAAACACCCTCAACTCTTACATTATCATCTGCAATCCTTTCGACCTCATAAATTATTTGTCCAAGATTCATTTCTACTACTACTACCTTTTTTATTTTCTCTAATTTCTCTTTCAAAACCTTTTCAGGAAAGGGCCATATGGTTATAGGCTGGAAAAGACCCACCTTTATACCTTCCCTTCTTGCCATATTTACTGCAGAGAGTCCTGAGCGACCCGATGTTCCAAAGGCAAACACCATTACTTCAGCATCTTCAAGCATGTGCTCTTTCCAGAAGGTTATCTCATCGAGATTGTCTTCTATTTTCCTCTTTCTTAAAAGCTGAAGTTTCTCCACCTTAGAAGGAACTGTTGATGGGTAACCTTTTTCATCATGTTCAAGACTCTCTATGTGAATTGTCCATCCCGAAAAAAAATTGGGATAAACAGGAGGTTTCCCCATCTCCCTTTCATAGATTTTTAAATCTTTTATATCACGGGAAGGAAGCTCCCTGTCAATTATCTTGTACTCTGAAGGATCTGGAATCTCTATGACCTCATGGGAGTGAGCAAGAACCTCATCAAGAAGGAGAATAACCGGCGTCCTGAATTTTTCCGAAAGATTGAAGGCATTTATTGTTGTAATGAAAACCTCATTGGGAAAAGTAGGAGCAAGAACAATTAAATAGTGATCTCCATGGGTTCCCCATCTTGCCTGCATGACATCTCCCTGGGATGGCTTTGTTGGTAACCCTGTTGAAGGTCCGCCCCTCATCACATTCACAACAACGCATGGAACCTCAGCAATGCATGCCATTCCAATATGCTCCTGCTTCAGGGAGAAACCAGGACCAGAAGTTGCGGTCATTGATTTAAGTCCACATAGAGAAGCTCCTATCACTGCTCCCATACTTGCAATCTCGTCTTCCATCTGGATAAACACTCCTCCAACCTCAGGAAGAAGCTCTGACATTCTTGCTGCAATCTCTGAAGAGGGAGTTATGGGATAACCCGCATAAAATCTGCATCCTGCAGCAACAGCTGCTTCCGCTACTGTATAATTACCTGGCAGTATAACCTTCTTTCCCAATTTTAGCCTCCTTATAAAATCTAAGTTCTCCTTCTCCTCTTTTATCAAGGTCAACATAAATCGCAAAATCTGGACATCTCAACTCGCATAGCATACATCCTGTGCAATATTCAGGAGCATCCACCTTCGCAACCACACCATGAATCGAGCTTTCATCATCCTCAAGAAGGAGAACACCTGTGGGACAAACAGAAATACATATATCACACCCCTTACATAGTTCAGGAACAATAATTACTGAATGAGGAGTTTTTGAAGGATTTTTCCTTCTCTTTTTTGCCTCCTCATTTTCAAGGATTTCATCCTTTTCCATAAATAACTCCTTAAAATTTGAATAATTAGTTAAATATTATAGTTTTCAAAAAGGTTAAAATCAAATTGGGAAGTTTCCTTTAATTCTCTTTCTCGGTAAGCTCTTTCAGGAATTCTATGAGAACCTTTTTCAGTTTCTTTCCCTTTATTTTCCTTAATAGCTTAATAAGAAGAATCTCCTCCTGGGAAAATAATTCAGGTCTATATTCCTCATCACCTTCAGCCACTTTGTTAAAATCTTCTTCAAAAAAAGTTTGGATACTAACATTAAGGGCATAGGCTATCTGAAAAAGCCTTTCAACAGAAATAGAACTCTTCCCTTTTTCATACTTTTGAATCTGTTGGTAGGAGAGACCAACTCTTTCAGCAAGTTCTATCTGAGAAAGCCCCCTTAATTCCCTCATCTCTCTAATCTTTCCTCCAATTTTCCTTTTCAATTCAATATTAAAACCCTTTTTCATAATTGAACTCACTAAAAATATTAACCTTTTTCAGAAGTTTTAGCATTTTATGGATATGAAGTTGAAATAGCATCTAATGGTGAGGAGGCTCTTAAATTAATGGAAGACACTGATTATTGTATCATAATTACAGATTACAATATGCCAGGGCTTTCTGGAGCTGAGTTTGTTAAAACTATAAAAAGAAAAAATAAAGATTATTTTATAGTAGGTATATCAGCAGATGATGTTGGGGAAAAGTTTATATCTGCGGGTGCTTCTTTCTTTATTAAAAAGCCAATTAACATAAATGAGCTAATAAATTTAGTCGAGAATTGGACAAAAGTGAAAGATTGAGTTAAGAGCTTCAATTTTCTTTTAAAAATTTGTTATAATTGAAAAATGAAAAATTTTACTTTAATTGGTTTACTCCTTCTTTTTGTATGCACATCTTCATCGACAGGTTCGGAGCTTAAAATTTTCTGGCCTATTTTATGCGACTCCTCCTGCATAGACCCTGGCCTCTACTCCTTTGTAGAAGACTGGCTAATTCTAAACAATCTTTACAATGGGCTTGTTAAACTCGATCCCTACCAAAGAATCCTTCCTGATCTTGCAGACTTCTGGAAAATATCTCCTGACAGGCTTTTATATGAATTTAAATTAAAGAAAAATGTGAAGTTTCATAATGGAAAGCCTGTAGAGGCAGAGGATTTTTTAAAATCCATTGAAAGGTTACACAAATTTGCCCTGGAGAGGGATCCAATTGTAAGGGAGTTCTTTAGAATTTTGACAGGAAAGGAGAATAGCTCCTTTGAAGAGGTGAAAAAAAGGATTATTTTAAAATCAAAGTATGAAATTGAAATAAGAATATGCAGAAAATATCCATTTTTCCTTTATCTTCTTTCGAACCCTGCCTTTAAGATAGTTTACGAAGACAAGGATGGGAAACTAATAGGTTCAGGACCATTCTTTATAGAAAAAATAGAAAAGAGAAGGGTAATCCTGGCAAAGAATCCCAATTACTTTGCTGGAGTTCCTTTCATAGATAAGATTATACTAAACGATTTTTTAGGAATCCCAGTTGAAGAAAGATTTTCCCGTTTCAAAAAAGGAGAGGTGGATATATTTTTCTCCCCTGGAAGAAATTTCTTCAAGCTTCCTCCCAATGCAGATGCAATAGAAATTGAGGAGGAGCTCCATTCCTTCACATTCCTCACCTTCAACCTTTCAATCTATCCTTTCAACAACAAAGATTTCAGGAAGGCTCTCTTTTTGGGAATAAATAGAAAAAGAATTGCAGATGAGCTCGGAAATTGTGCTGTTTATTTCCCTTATCCTCTCCCCAAAAAACTCCATAGATATGAAGCTTCTCTTCCTTACGGAGATTATAACCTCTCGGAGGCTAAAAAAATCATAGAAAATGTAAGAAGAGGAAAAAAGCTCGATCCAATTTCTCTTCCTTATATTTCTGAAACACCCACAAATATGAAATTTCTTTCCCTAATAAAAGAGGAATTCTCGAAATTAGGGCTTGAGCTCGGTCTTAAAAAGGTTTCTGAGGAAGAATACTGGGAAATGCTTAAAAAAAAGAGGTTTCAGCTATTTATTCAATCATACCATGCTGATCTTCCTGAGGCATTCGGAATCCTCTTCCCTCTGTTTTACTCAAAATCCCCTGAAAACCTCTCAAACTATACCGATTCAGAAGTGGACAAATTAATTCTTGAAGCCATCGAAGAAAATAATTACAGTAGGAGAGTAAAGATCTATCAGAAAATTGAAAATATTATCCTCAGAGATATCCCCATAATCCCCCTCTTTACTGATAAAGATGTATTGATTGTCCGAAAAAATATTGAAGGACTTAAAGTTTCTTACAATGGTTTGATTGACACAGATTTTAGAAATGTAAGGATTAAGAAGTGAAAATATCATACAGAAGAAAGATCTTTTTGTTTTTAACAATTGTTATTTTGCTTTTAATTATTTCCCTTTTTATATCTGCAGAAATTTTTATGAGAAGTTCCTTTAAAAGAAACCTTATAAACCGTGCAGAGCTTTTAGCCAATACCTTTGTAGAATCATCTTTACCCTTCTTCCTTTACTATGATTGGGAAGAGCTTGAGAGGCTTGCAAAAAACATTGGACATAAAGAATTGGTCTCTCTTGTCATCCTTGACAGGGAAAATGTGGTGAGAGTCTCCAGTGGTGACGAAAATTGGATTGGGCAAAAATATTCTATCCCTTTTTCCTCCCTCTCCCTTCAAACTGTTATCTCTAAACCATACACTTTATTTCAGGACAATAAAAAAATCCCTGTTATTGATGTTTATTTTCCTATAAAGGTTAAAGGCTCATCGGAAGCATGGGGAACGATTCTTCTGACATTTTCCACAAAAGATATGGAGAAAGGTTTGGCAAAGGCGAGACTTTCATTCATTTTTATGGGGGTTCTTTTAATTGGAGCAATATCTATCTTGAATAGATGGATTGCATCTGAGATAGCAAAGCCTGTAAGGACCCTTTCAAACCATTTAACAGAAATCTCAAAAGGTAATTATGAAAAGAGAATCCCTCCCATCGAAATGGAAGAATTTGAAGAGCTTGTAAGAAGTGTCAATTCAATGGCAGAAAACCTCGCAAAAAGGGAAAAGGAATTGAGGGATTCAAAAGAATTTCTTGAGGAAAAGGTCAAGGAGAGAACAGAGGAACTGAGAAGATCTGAGGAGAAATACAGGGATTTCTTTGAGAGAGCTGGTGAGGCAATTGTTGTCATTAATGTCTTAACAAATGAAATTGAGGAAGCAAATGAAATGGCTGAAAAGATTTTAAGATATTCGGAAAGGCTTGAGGGTAGATCTTTTCTCATTTTTGATACTGAAAATGGTTATCTTAGAAACCTTTTGAAAGAAACTGCAGAGAAAAATTCTCTCTTCAATTCAAGAATTGAGCTTAAAAGAATTGATGGAACGATTGTCCCAGTGGAAATAAGCACAAAATTAATTGGTGGGAATTTAATCCATGCAATTTTAAGGGATATAACAGAAAAGGAGAAACTCGAAAAGCTCCTTATAGAAACTGAAAGATGGAAGGCAATGGCAGAACTTTCGGAGGGGTTTGTTCACAATTTCAACAACATTCTTACAGTTATATCTGGAAGGGCTCATCTCATAAAAGAATCCACAACGGATGAAAAAATATTAAAAAATACTGAAGCAATTGAAAATATGGTCAGGGAGGGCGTAAAAATAACGAGTAAACTAATGGAGTTTGCTAATGACAAAGGTTACAAGATGGAATCTCAACCTATAGATATAAACTCATTGATTCTTGATATTATAGAGCTGACAAGACCAAGATTGATAGATATGTCTCAGAAAGAAAAGAAAGAGATAGAAATAAAAACTAATTTAGGAGATATTCCTTTTATTAAAGGTAAAAAATTAGAACTTGAAGGCGCATTTTTGAATATTTTATATAACTCAATAGAAGCCATTGAAAATAAGGGTGTTATTGAGATATCAACTTACTTTCAAAAACCAAATATATGTATTGAGATAAAAGACACTGGAAAAGGGATAAAACCTGAGAACATAGGGAAAATATTTGATCCCTTCTTTACAACAAAAGGAACTATTGGAACTGGATTTGGCTTGACAATTACCTACAATACCATAAAAAAGCATGGTGGAAACATAATTGTGGAAAGTAAAATTGAGATGGGCACAAAAGTTACAATTTTTCTTCCCATCTCAAAACCTGAAGAATAAAATTGAAAAATTTGACATAAAGAAATCTTTCAGTTATTTTAAAATTTAAGAAGGTAGAAGATGGATGAAAAAGGAAATAATAATTTTTATTTTAAATTTTTAATTTAACTTTTTTAGGAGGTCTTATGATTAAAAAATATTATCTTTTATCACCCGGGCCAGTCCCAATTCCTTTTGAAACTTTATCAGTAGCTTCTGAGCCAATTATTCACCACAGGACAGCAGAATTTTCAAAAATATTCATGGAGGTTTCAGAAGATTTAAAATATGTTTATCAAACTAAGCAGGATGTCTATATTCTCCTTTCCTCAGGCACAGGAGGAATGGAAGCAGCTGTTACCAATACCCTTTCACCAGGAGATAAGGTAATTGTCATCAACGGTGGAAAATTCGGAGAAAGATGGGGACAGATAGCAAAAGCTTACGGTCTAAATGTTGTTGAGATTGTTCTTGAATGGGGAGAGCCATTTACAAAAGAAGAGCTTGAAGTGAAACTCAAGGAAAACCCTGATACAAAAGCTGTTCTTGCAACCCTTTCAGAGACTTCATCAGGTTCAGTTTATGACATTAAAGGATATGGTGAGGTATGTAAAAATTCTGATACAATTTTAATAGTTGATGCAATATCAGGTCTTGGTGCAACACCCTGCCCAATGGATGAATGGGGGATTGATGTGCTTGTATCAGCTTCCCAGAAAGCTCTAATGGTTCCTCCAGGACTTGCCTACATTGCATTCTCTGAGAAAGCCTGGAAAATGGTTGAAACTTCAAAACTTCCTAAGTTCTATTTTGATATTAAAAAATATAAGAAAAACCTCGAAAAGCAGACAACACCTTTTACTCCTGCAATCTCTCTAATAATTCAGCAGAAAAAATCCCTTGAACTCATAAAGAAAATAGGGCTTCCCGCTCTTTTCGAACATCACAGGATTCTTGCCGAGGGAACAAGGGAAGGTGTAAAAGCTCTCAAGCTTGAACTCCTTTCCAAAATTCCTGGTAATATCTGCACTGCAGTGAAAGCACCATCTGGAATTGACGGAGAAAAGATTGTCAAAACAATGAGGAACAAGTATCTTGCTTATATTGCTGAAGGTCAGGAACCTTACAAAGGAAAAATTTTCAGGATTGCCCACCTCGGATATATGGGAGCATTCGAAATTATAACAGCCCTTTCAGCCCTTGAAATGACCCTTGCAGAGCTTGGTTATCCTGTTGAATTCGGAGCATCAATTTCCGCAGCTGAAAAAGTATTCAAGGAGGTATGGAAATGAGAAAGATACTTGTTGCAGACCTCCTAAATAAAAAGGCTATGGAGGAGCTTGAAGGTATAAAAAATTTCGAAGTTACAGTTAAAACTGGAATGAAGGAAGATGAGCTTTCTCAGACAATCCCTCCCTTTGAAGCCATTGTGGTTCGTTCTGCTACAAAGGTAACAAAAAAAGTCATCGATTCTGCTCAAAATCTAAAGATTATTGTTAGAGCGGGTATCGGTCTTGACAATATAGATGTTAAATCTGCTGAGGAAAAAGGAATAAAGGTTGCTAACACACCCACTGCCACATCAATATCAGTAGCAGAATTAACTCTTGGATTAATGCTATCCCTCGCAAGGAGAATCCCTTATGCAGACAAATCAATGAAGGAACACAGATGGGAGAAGAAAAACCTTGAGGGAACCGAGCTTTATGGGAAAACCCTTGGAATTATAGGTTATGGTAGAATAGGAAAAGAAGTGGCAAAAAGAGCAAAAGCTTTTGGAATGGAAATAATCGCCTATGATGTAATAAAGATTCCAGACCCAGATATAAAACAGGTTGAAAAGGAGGAGCTTCTTAAAAATTCTGACTATATAACAATCCATGTCCCTCTTACAGAACAGACAAAAGGAATGATCGGAAAGAAAGAATTTGAAATAATGAAAAATGGTGTTTACATTGTAAATATTGCGAGGGGTGGCGTTGTTGATGAAAAAGCTCTCCTGGAGGCTATTAATTCAGGAAAGGTGAAAGGTGCTGGGCTTGATGTTTTTGAGAAAGAACCCCCAGAGGATTTTACACTGATTGACCATCCCAATGTGGTTTGTACTCCCCATATCGGCGCAGCTGCAGAGGAAGGACAGGAAAGAGCGGGTTTTGAAGTGGTAAAGATATTGAAGGAATTCTTCGGAGTAAGTTAACTTAAATCTTTTAACTTTTAAATTTTTAATTTAAATTTCATTAAAGTGGAGGAAGTATGGCAATAATAAAAGGATTTAGAGCTATAAGATACAATCCTGAAAAAGTAAGTTTAAAAGATGTAATAACAGAACCTTACGATAGGATAACTCCATCAATGCAAGAAGATTACTACAAGAGGAGTCCATACAATATAGTAAGAATTATACTCGGAAAAGATGATGAGCCCCATCCCGAAAAAAACAAATATAGAAGAGCTAAAATCTATATTGAGGAATGGCTGAAAGATGGAATCTTCATAAGAGAAGATAAAAAATCACTTTATATTTACCAGCAAAAGTTCGAAATCGACGGAAGGGAGAAGGTGAGAAATGGGCTCATTGGAGCAGTCAAATTGGAGGAATTTTCATCCAAAAAAGTCCTACCCCACGAAAAAACATTCCCTAAGCCAAAAGAGGACAGATTTAATCTTTTAACTGCTACAAACACAAATACAGAGCAAATATTTCTTTTATACGATGACGAGGATAAAAAAATAAGAAGAGTTATAGACTCAGCCATTCAGAAAAGGGAGAAGATATTTTCAGTTGAGGATGAGGACGGAATTACTCATACTCTTTTCGTAATTAAAGATAATGAAATTATCAATGAAATTCAAAAACTCCTTGCTCCAAAAACCCTTATAATTGCAGATGGACACCACAGATATGAGACATCTCTCCTTTACAAAAAAGAAAATGAAAAAAATAGAAAATCTGAAGAAGAACCTTTTGATTATATAATGATGACACTTTTCGCCCTTCAGGACGAAAACCTTGTAATCCTTCCAACTCATAGGCTTGTAAAGGGGATCAAGAATCTGGATTTTTCCATTGAAAAGATTCTTTCACCATATTTCGTGGTTAAAGAAGAAAAGGAGCCTGAAAAGGATGAAGAGTGGCTAAAAGTAAGGGAATTGATAAAAGGGGAGAAACATTCATTCATTGCCTATTTCCCATCTTTTAAAAAGATTTTTAAATTAAAACTCAATGAGGGAACTGACTGGATGGATTATATGGAAAATGGGATGTCTCCTGAATGGAAGAGCCTTGATGTTTCAATTCTCCACTCCCTCATTTTCAAAAAAATGGAGCCTCTTTTTGAAGATGGCTTTAGTGCGGAAAAGAACATTAGTTATGTGAGAAATATTTTAGATGGAGTAAGACAGGTAAAAGAAGGAAAATATCAGGGAATTTTCATACTCAATCCCGTCACTCTTGATGAGATAAAAAAGGTAGTTGAAAATGGTGAATTAATGCCCGAGAAATCAACAGACTTTTATCCAAAGCTAAAATCTGGTATTCTTATGTTCCCTCTTGATGAGATATAAAATATTTAAGATAAAATGATTTACTTAGACAATAATGCAACAACTCCCATTGATCCGAGGGTAAAGGAAAAAATAACGGAAGTTCTTGAGCTCTTTGGAAATCCATCCTCCTTGTATCCCCTTGGAAAAAAAGTCAGAGACATGATAGAAGAAGCAAGGGAGGAAATTGCCAGTTTTATCGGAGCAAAAAAAGAAGAAATTTTCTTCACTTCTTCAGGAACAGAGGCAAACAACTGGGCAATAAAAGGAGTTCTTGATGCAAACCCTGACAAAGATACTCTCTTTGTTTCCTCAATAGAACACCCTTCAATAATTGATATATGCTCATTCCTTGAGAAAAAATTTAAAAAAGTTTTTTATGTTCCTGTTGACAGATACGGTGTAGTTGACATTGATTTTATCGAAAAAAACATAAATGAAAAAACCGCTATAGTTTCTGTTATGCACGCTAATAATGAGATTGGAACAATTCAACCGATCAAAGATATATCGAAAATATGTAAGAAAAAAGGGATAATCTTCCATTCGGATGCAGTCCAGACCCTCGGAAAAATAAAAGTAAATGTTGATGATTTAGGAGTTGATCTTTTAAGTGGTTCTTCTCATAAAATATACGGTCCAAAAGGTGTTGGTTTCCTCTATATTAGAAAAGGAACATCTATAAATCCAATTATTCATGGGGAGCAAGAAAGAAAAATGAGGGGAGGGACGGAAAATGTAATTGGGATAATAGCTCTCGGTAAAGCGGTAGCGATTTTAAAAGAGGAGATGGAAAAAAGTCAGAAGAGCATAAAAGAGCTTTCAAGCAAACTAAGGGAAGGTTTAAAGAAAATAAATGGTATACATTTTAACGGTCATCCTGAAAAAAGACTCGATTCAACAATAAGTATATCAATTGAGGGAATTGATGGAGAGGCTCTTCTGATGGCTCTTGCAACAAAGGAAATATATGTTTCCACTGGCTCAGCCTGCAGTGAAGGGAAAGAGGGTCCATCCCATGTTCTAAAAGGAATAGGATTATCAGATGAGCTTGCAGAATCAACAATTAGAATTTCCCTTGGAAAATTTAACACTCCCAATTGTGTAGATGAATTTTTAAGGATTTTTGAAAAAATGGTTAAGGAACTTAGGGCAATTGGATAAAAGGAGTAGAAAGGTTTTTGCTGTAAGCTGTTTGGCTTAAGCGGTCATGGAGGTTATGATGAACATAATTGAATTTATGAAAAAAGATATTCTTATTCTCGATGGTGCGATGGGGACTCAGCTAATAGAGAGAGGTTTAAAAAAGGGAGAATGCCCTGAGCTATGGAATATTGAAAAGCCAGAAATTATAAAAGAGATTCACAGTAACTATTTTGGAGCGGGTGCGAACGCTGTTCTTACAAATACATTTGGAGGTAACTCAATAAAATTAAGCCATTTCAAATTAGAAGGGATGGCAAAGGAGATAAATCTTGCGGGAGCAAGACTCGCAGTAGAAGTAAAGCCTGAAGGAAGATTTGTCGGAGGAGATATAGGACCAACTGGGAAAATCTTAAAACCTTATGGACAATTGGATGAAAAAAGTGCTGAAGCTTCCTTTGAGGAACAAGTAGAAGCCCTTGCCGAAGGTAATGTTGATTTTATAATTATTGAAACAATGTCAGACATAAGAGAAGCTGTTTCAGCGCTGAGAGCGGTAAAAAAAGTGACTTCATTGCCTGTATTTGTATCCCTTGCATACCAGAAGACTCCAAAAGGATTTTTCACATTGATGGGAAATTCGGTTTCCCAGTGTGTTAAAATTCTTGAAGATGAAGGAGCGGATGCTATTGGTGCAAACTGCAATATAGGAAGTTCTGAAATGGTTCTCCTCGCTGAAGAGCTAAAAGCTAACACATCACTCCCAGTATTTGTAGAACCCAATGCGGGCAAACCAATTATCGAAGATAATGGAACAATAAATTATGAGGAAAGTCCTGAATATTTTGCAGAAAATATTTTTAAAATATTTAGCATGGGAGTTAATGGAATAGGCGGATGCTGCGGAACCACCCCCCTTTATATCAAAAAAATCGTTGAGATGATAAGAGGAGAAAAATGATCCTAATTGGAGAAAGGCTGAACTCATCAAGAAAAGAGGTTCACCAGGCTTTATTAAGTCGGGATGAGGAATTTTTCATTAAATATGCAAAATTGCAAAAGGAGAAAGGTGCTGATTTTATAGACCTGAATACAGCCTCAATGGTTGAGGAAGAATTTGAACTTATGAAATGGGGGATAGAAATAATTCAGAGGGAAGAAAATATTCCAATATCAATTGACTCTCCAAATTTAGAAGTTTTAGAGAGGGCAATAAATTATCACAAAGGTAAAGCTATTTTAAATTCAATTACTGTCGATGAAAAAAAAATTGAGAGGATTGCCCCCATTATAAAAGATAAAGATCCCTATGTAGTAGTAATGCTGATGGATAAATCAGCTCCTTCCACTCCGGAGGATTCTCTCAGAAAACTTGAAAATTTTTTAGAAATCTCAGAAAAACATGGCTTGAAAGGAGAGAGTTTTTTCTTTGACCCCCTTTTGCGTCCAATAGGAGTTGAAAGCAAAAATGCTATTCTATTTTTGAATTCCCTGAAACTGATAAAAGAAAAATATCCTTTTATAAAAACAATTTGTGGGCTCAGCAATGTATCATTTGGACTTCCCTCAAGAAAACTGATAAACAGAACTTTCCTACCCCTTATTCTCCAGCTTGAAATAGATGCAATTATCCTCGATATCCTTGATGAAAAGTTAATGTCAACAATGATTGTATCTGAGGCTCTTTTGGGAAAAGAAAATGGGCTTATGAAATTGCTTAAGGCAAAGAGGGAAGGAAAATTATTCGATTAGAATTTAGTTAAGGAAACATTTTCACTATAGCTTTTCATCTTTTTTGGAAAAAATTTTATTTTATTTTCTCAAGCTTCTCCTTCGCTACTTTTTTAAGTTCCTTTGTTTCAGGAATCCATCTTGGATCTGGTTCCATTTCTATTACTTCTTTAAGTTCTTTCTTTGCCTCCTCCTTCCTTTTCAAAGCGAGATAAGTGTCTGCAAGATAAATCTTAGTGAGGGGATTTGTGGGACATATTTCTTTTGCTTTTAGAAGATATTCAAGGCTTTTATCCTTTGAACCTCCCGCAATTCCTGGAAGTTTATAATACATCCTTCCAAGAAGTCTGTAAGGACCACCACCTTCAATATCTGGAGCCAAATTTAAAGTTATTTTCATCTCCTCCTTTATATCATCAACAAGGAAGAGACTCTTCATAACCCCTCTTGCCTCTCCATAGACTCCGTAGAGGACTCCAAGCCAGAAATGACCCTCAGGTTTATTTGGCTCAATTGCAACAGCCTTCTTTGCAATTTCAACACCCTTTTCAAAAATTGAAACTCTTTTCTCTTCGGGAGATCTCTGACCTATGAAATAAATCGTTTTTGCAAGCTTCCAGTGGGCTTCGTAATTTTTAGGATCCAACTTTATCGCTTCCTCGTAAGCCCTCTGAGCCTCCTTTGCCTTTTGAAGATCCTCTCTTTCTGCATAAAACTTATCACCCTTTAAGATCAGCTCTTCTACATCTGAAGAAGAGAGGAAAACTGAAATACCGAGGAAAAGAACTGAAAAAATTATTCTTTTCATTCATCCCTCCTGATTAAATTATGCCATTTTTTCTGAAAGGGTTTTTATAAAAGTTTTTGCAAGATTTATAACAAAGAGGGCATCTTCCTTGCTGAAAAGAGCATTTGGCTTATATCTTGCTTTGTTTCTCAGCTCCAGCGCTATGTTGAGGCTTCTTCCAATCTCTTTATCTATCTCCTCTGTTTTTATATATAACTTCCCAAAAAGGCTAACTATACCTCCATGACTCCCGGGCAGATCGTCTTCCTTCAGGAAAATGAATGCTTTCGCACAAAGTTCAGCAGAGTTATAGGCAGAATCAATCGCAATTCTCAGCCTCCCCCTTTCCAATATCTCCTCAGCTGATTCAAGGTATTCCTCAGCAAGAGTAAGGAGAGATTTCACCATTTCCATTTTAATCTTTAGTTTCTCCATTGAATATACCTCCAACCCATGTTTTAAGACATTATAAATAAAATAATCTCTTAAAGGATAAAGGGAATCAATATCATCAACTAAAACTTCAATGGGAAGGTTTTTTTCAATCATAAAATCGTGTATTTTTTCTATGATGGTCTTCTCCAAATCTTTCCCATCTATGGTAAGAATCAAAATATCTATGTCTGATTCCTTTTTCTGAACTCCTTTGGCATAACTGCCAAAAAGGATTATCTTTGCAATTTTTTCTCTTAATGATGTCTGCAATAAATATTCTTTAAGCTCATCCACTATCACTAATATATTCATTGATAATACCTTTTTTAAAAGTATAAATTTTTAAAAAAAGAATTGCAAGAGGGTTATTTTAACAAAAAGGGGGG
>CAZYPR010000010.1:38609-66755 GCA_964649495.1 uncultured Clostridia bacterium
CGATATTTAAAACTACCGCCCCCATTAAGAAATATTTAGACCCTGTGAAGGAATTCAGAAATCAGTGAGTTCCATGCACTTGGAGAAAGAGTTTTATGTAAGGTGGGAGCTATTTCTCCTCCGTCTGTTATTGTTACACCAAGCTCTCTTTCAAATCTTGCGTGGAGACTTTCTGCATCTTCCTGGAAAAGAATTTTTGCTCTGTTATCCCAGACCATTCTTTCTTTAATCTCTTTTGGATCGTAGGGTTCAAGGTCGAGGATCCAACCTTTTCTGTAAGGATCGAGATATGCAATGGGAGGATTGTCCAAAATATCATTATTAACATCAATAACTTTTAAATCAAAGGGAGCAAGCATTGTCGCTTTCTTATCCCCGATTTTCAACTCCCATAGTTCATTCGCCGCATTTACTCTGTCATTCTTTCCGTGGGTTCTAAGATCAGAAATTTTTCCTACAAGCTTCCTTGCAAAGTCATCAACGCCAATCCTTATCCTTCCATTGAACTTTCTTGCCCATATGTGTCCCCTTGAATATAGATACTCAGGGAATAGAATGAATTCATAAACCTGAACTGGTTCCTCCTCCTCTTTCTTTCTGAAGACAAGAGCGGGATGGGTTCCAAAAAGCTCCTCCATCCTCTGGTCAACCTCACAGTGCCAGCACTGATAGTTGTTGGGACAAAGTTTGTAATCAACAACTCCCATCATCATATACCTGCAC
Organism: uncultured Clostridia bacterium; assembly: GCA_964649495.1. GTDB lineage: Bacteria > Acidobacteriota > Aminicenantia > JBFLYD01 > JBBIMS01 > JBBIMS01. Next base: position 39,333 of record CAZYPR010000010.1, read on the forward strand.
TCCCTATATTCTGCTCTGAACTTTCTGAATCTCTGAAGGGTCTTTGCCTCCATCTGAATTGCTCCAGTTGGACAGAGATAAGTGCAGGCACCGCAAGCAACGCAATCCTCTGAAAATTCTTTACCAAATGGAATTCCAACCTCTCTTTCAACTCCTCTTTTCTGGAATCCAATTGCAGACCTTCCAACCCTTTCACTGCAAACCCTAACACAGAGACCACAAAGTATGCAATCTTTGTCCTTTGATGAGAATCGAGGCTTCTCAATCCCATGATAGGATGCAAGCTCCTGCAATTTCTTGGAATCAGGAACTCTTGCAAGAAGTAGCTCAATTACCATCTTCCTGATTTTCCATATCCTTTCTGAATTAGTAAGAATCTTCATCCCATCCTTTACAGGAGTTGTGCAGGATGCAACAACATCTCTTCTTCCATTGCTCTCCACCTCCACAACACAGAGCCTACAGGCTCCGTAAGGTTTTAATGCATCGTGGTGGCAAAGGGTTGGGATGTATATTCCCTTTTCCTTTGCCACCTCAAGAATTGTCTTACCTTCCTGCACTTTCATTCCAAGATCATTGATTCTTATATTTGCCATTTTCCACCTCCTTATTTTATGGCAATTGCATCAAATTTACATACATCATAGCATATCCCGCACTTTATACACTTTCTCTGGTCGATCCTGTGAACTTTTCTCTTCTCTCCACTTATTGCTTCCTGTGGACAGGGTCTAAGACACGCTCCACATCCATTACAAACATCCTCAAGAATTTCATATCTAATAAGTTCTTTACACACTCCTGCAGGACATCTTTTTTCGTTAACATGAGCCTCATATTCATCTCTAAAATATCTTAATGTAGTTAAAACAGGATTAGGAGCAGTTTTACCAAGACCACATAGAGAAGCATCTTTAACAACGCTCGCCAATTCTTCCAGAAGAGGTATATCCTCTAATTTCCCTTTTCCGAGGGTGATGTTCTCAAGAATTTCGTGCATCCTTTCAATCCCCTCTCTGCAAGGAGTGCATTTTCCACAGGACTCTTCTTTCAGGAATTTCAAAAAATATTTTGCAACATCTACCATGCAGGTTCTTTCATCCATAACAATTAACCCACCTGAACCCATTATTGCTCCTGCGGATGTAAGAGATTCATAGTCGATGGGAAGATGGAAAAGATTAAAAGGAATGCATCCACCAGATGGGCCGCCAATCTGAACACCTTTTATCCTTTTACCATTTTGGCTCCCACCTCCAACTTGATAAACAAGGTCATTTATCGACATACCCATTGGAACCTCAACAAGACCTGTGTTTTTAACTTTTCCAACAAGAGAGAATATCTTTGTTCCTTTAGAACCCTCAGTCCCTACTGAAGCAAACCAATTCGCTCCCTTCTCCATTATCTTTGTAACATTTGCCCATGTCTCAACATTGTTAATTACAGTAGGGTATTCCCATAGCCCTTTCTCTGCGGGATATGGAGGTCTTGGTCTTGGATCTCCTGGCCTTCCTTCAACCGATTGCATTAATGCTGTTTCCTCACCACAAACAAAAGCTCCTCCACCACGATTTATCTTTATTACAAAATTGAAGTCCTTTCCGAGAATATTTTTCCCGAGAAATCCGTATTCGTGGGCTTGTTTCAATGCCTCTGTCAGATTCTTTATTGCAAGGGGGTACTCATTTCTGACATAAATATAGCCAATGCTTGCTCCTATCGCATAAGCTCCAATTAACATCCCTTCTATAACTCTATGGGGATTCCCTTCAAGAAGGCTTCTGTCCATGTAAGCTCCTGGATCTCCCTCATCAGCATTACAGATTATGAACTTGAGTTCTTCTTTTTGTTTCCTTGTAATTTCCCATTTCAATCCAGTTGGAAAGCCCGCTCCTCCCCTACCTCTTAGTCCTGACTTTTTAACTTCTTCTATCACTTCCATTGGCTCCATGGACAAAACCTTTACAAGAGCCTGATAACCTCCTATTGCTATGTAATCTTCAATAGATGTGGGATCAATTAAAGGATTATCGGAAAGAAGTGATCTTTGCTGAGCTTTGTAAAAGGGAATATCTCTAACACGGGTGAAAACAGTTCCATTCTCTCTATAGAGTAATGATTCAACAGGTTCTCCTTTAAGAACTCCGTGAATTATCTTTCCAGCATGTTCAGGTTTCAAATTTGCATAGAAGATTTCATCAGGATAAACAATAACATTCGGCTCAGCACTACAAAAACCGTGACATCCACTGACCTTTATGGAGACCATGTCTTCAAGTCCATAAATAGCTCTTTTGAAAGCCTCAACAATCTTTAGGGAACCCCTTGCCTGTCCACATGTTCCTGAGGAGATTGATATAAGAGGTTTTTTGAAAAGTTTCTCCCTTCTTTCCTTGGCAATTTTTTCAAGTTCCTGTGCTGTCCTTATCTTTTCCATTTCATCCCTCCTTTTTCAGTTCTTCTAAAAGTCTTAGAGCTTTTTGTGAACTCATCTCCCCATGATATTCACCATCAACAACAACAATCGGTCCAATTGCACAGCAACCAAGGCAATTAACAGTTTCAAGGGTTATGAGCTTATCCTTTGTGGTTTGACCCGCCTTAATTTTCAACTCCCTCTCAAGATTTTCAACAATCTTCTGCCCTCCTCTAACATGACAGGCTGTTCCAAGGCAAACTGTCACTTCATGCTTCCCCTTAGGAACAAGGCTAAAGGCTTTGAAAAATGTTGCAAGATGATAAATCTGACTGGCAGGGATATCGAGCTTTTCACAAACATATTTAAGAGCATCTTCGGGAAGATACCTTTCCTTTTCCTGAATCTCGTGAAGGATTCCAATAATCCCTGACTCATCATACCTATACTTTTCAATGATTTCATCAAGCTTTGATACTTCCATAAAAACCTCCTATAAAATTTAAAATTAAAAAGGAAGACTCATTTGGATGCAAACTTAAGACCTGATGGGTAGCTTTCAAAACCCGCAATTTCATCAAGGTCTTCTACTTTTAACAGTTCCGCTCTGTCAAGAATCATCTGGTCAAATTCACATGTTTTGCAGTCAAAGTTCTTTGTGCAGATTCTATAGGAAACAACCCCTCGAATAGCCCATATACACTCCTTTTTTCCATTCTTTGTGACTGTTACTGCATCCTGAAATGTTGGACAATGAAAAAATTCAGAAACACAGGCACTCTCAGGTGAAAGGGAGGTAGAAGGAATTAATTTTTTTACAGGGTATGCCTTACAGTACCTTACCTTTACCTCTTCAAGGAATGGGCATGTCATCTTACACCTCCACAATTTTTATATCAAGAATCATGCCAGAATTTAAAGGAGGGAAAATCCTTATTTATAGAGGAACTTTAAAGGGTGGTTATTTAAAAAATGCTGAAAATTGCAATTTTATGTTGCAGTTTTCAACATTTTTATGTTATACTTTTTAATCTTTCTATAAAGGGTTGCTCTATCAATTCCAAGAATTTCAGAACTTTTCTGAATATTGAATTTGTATTTTGTAAGAATCTTCTCGATATGAATCCTCTCAAGTTCTTCAAGACTCATATCCTCTTTATAAGTGGGAGAAACAGGAACTCTTATATAATCCGGTAAATCAGCGGGTTTTATAAGGTTTCCCTTACATATAACAACTGCCCTTTCTATGCAGTTTTCAAGTTCCCTTACATTTCCAGGCCAGTGGTAGGAAAGGATAAGCTCCATTGCCTCTTCTGAAACTCTTTCAATGGATTTTTTATTCTCTATGTTGTATTTTTCAAGGAAATGGGTAACAAGTAAGGGTATGTCCTCTTTCCTCTCCCGCAATGGAGGAACATCAATGGTTATCACATTTAATCTGTAAAATAGGTCTTCCCTGAATTTACCCTGCTCCACAAGGTTTTTCAAATTCTTGTTTGTTGCTGCAACAACTCTGACATCTACTTTTATATTCTCCTCCCCCCCGAGTCTTCTGAATTCTTTCTCCTGTAAAAATCTTAGAAGGTCTACCTGTGTCTTTGGTGATATATCACCTATTTCATCAAGAAATAGAGTTCCTCCATGGGCAAGCTCAAGTTTCCCTCTCTTTGTTGTTTTGGCATCAGTAAAAGCTCCTTTTTCATATCCGAAAAGCTCAGCCTCGAGAAGGGATGCGGGAAGAGCAGCACAGGATAGGGTTACAAAGGGTCCCTTCTTTCGAGGAGATGTGTTATGGATAGCCCTTGCTATAAGCTCCTTTCCTGTTCCAGTTTCACCTTGAATAAGGATTGTTGACTTTGAATCTGCAACGGTTTTAATCAGTTCAAAAATCTCCTGCATCTTTTTATTTTTTCCAACAATGTCCTCAAATTGAAAAGTTCGCATCAGCTGTTTTCTCAGATAGATGTTTTCAAGAAGAAGGGATTGCCGCTCAACAAGTTTATGGAGCATCATACTTATCTCTTCTGGATTGAAAGGCTTCACAATGTAATCGTATGCTCCTTCCTTCATTGCAGTGACTGCAGTATCAACTGTTGCGTATGCTGTGATAATGATTATAGGAAGTTCCTTATCCAGTTTTTTAATCTCTCTCATTGTCTCAATTCCATCCATGCCAGGCATTTTTAAATCAATAAGAGCAGCTGTCCATTTCGATTTTTTCACTTTTTCAATTGCCTCTTCTCCACTTTCAACACTCTCCACCTCATAGCCATCCTCCCTGAGCCACTCAGAAAGAGAATCCCTCATGGATTCTTCATCGTCAACTACTAAGATTCTTATTTTCCTTTTCATTTTTTCTCTCTCAATTTTGATTTTAATTTATCTAAACAAGCTTCACAATACTCAGCCCTTTTTAAATCTATCTGCCTTACATTAGCTGAAAAGTGCATTACACAATCATTTAAACTGCAATGGGTAAGTCCAAAGAGATGTCCAAATTCATGAAGAACTTCTTTATAGAATCTTTCAAAAACAATCTCAGGTTCTCCATAACTTCCCTCCCTCAATCTGTATATGGATACAATCCCCGCTTTACCATCAAGTTGAGCCTCACCAAAAACAAATGTTAGAACAGGAGTGCAGAGGTCTACATCAACTATTCCAAGAACCTTTCGAGAGGAGCTTTCATTATTCATCCTCTTAATGATTTCTCCTGATAGGTACTGACCCCTTGTTCTACTATAAGCATAATCAGGATTTTCCTTCTTAAAAGCAATCTTTGATTTTATTCCCAGTAAATTCTCCATCTTTTTCACTACTTTCTCAATCATTTCCGAGTCAACATCTCCTATAATTAAAAATTCAATTTCTTCCAATTTACCCCTGAACAGAAAAAAGAGGAAGCCTTATTGTAAATGTTGTTCCTAAACCAAGAACCGATGAAACCTTTATCTCACCCTTGTGTCTTGTAATAATCCCATAGACAACGGATAATCCAAGACCTGTTCCTTTCTCCTTTGTTGTAAAGAATGGTTCAAAAATCTTAGATATGTGCTCCTCAGGGATTCCAACACCTGTGTCGGAAAATCTTATCTCTATAATTTTTTCAGAAGGAATAAATGAACTCTCTATTCTCAGAACACCTCCCTCCTTCATTGCCTCCAATGCATTAACAATCAAATTTATAAATGCTTGCTGAAGTTGAGAGAAATCCGCAAAGGTGAGGGGGAGGGGTTTGAGGCTCTTTTCCACTCTTATTTTTTTCAAAAATATTTGTTTTGAAACAATTGTCAGAGCTTCATTTATCACAGAGTTAATATCAATCTCTCTGAAAGCGGGTTCCCTCTGCCTTGCAAAATCAAGGAGATTGGAAACTATATTTGCACATCTTGAAATTTCCCTTTCAACAACATCAAGATAGTGGTCGAATTTCTCCATATCCTTTTTTCCAAGGGTCCTTTTTTCAATCTTTCTCTGCATCAATTTAACATAGTTCATAACTCCCGCAAGAGGATTATTTATCTCGTGGGCAACAGAAGCTGCGAGCCTACCCATTGAAGCGAGTTTCTCCGATTGAATCAACTGCTTTTGAGTCTGTTCAAGTTCATAAATAACTTTCTGAAGTTGAAGATTTGAACTTTCCAGCTCTTTATAGAGCTTTATTATTCTATCAGGGGATTCTCCAAATTCTAAATAAATCTTTTCCATTTGCTGGAGTAAATAAGGAAGGCACATCTCGACTTCAGCCAGCCCTTGATAAACTGCAACAGCCTTTTCCCTGCAACTCTCATAACCGCACGCTCCACAATTAAGCTCATCCTCAGGCTTTGTCTTGTTTATCTGAGCCAGTATGTTTCTAATCTCCTCCTCCGAGGGATAAGGGAGTATCTTACTTCTGTCTGAAAAATTTCTTCTAAGATTAATATCACTATAAAATTCATGATCTCTTCTGTTCTTTTCTCTTGTCTTCTCATTGTCCCTTTCTTTTATATAATTTATTATTTTATCCTTTCTTACAAAAACAGATTCCTTCTTCTCAAGGAATGGACCATTTATGCAACCTTCACAGAATAGAATGTCAACAAATTTTCCTGAGAGAAATCCTTTACTGAGCTGGAATAATATATCGAGGCATCTTTCTTTCCCTTCAGTCACTATTATGTCCTTCTCCATAATATCAGCATTTAAAGCGGCTGTTTTCAGAAGACCACCTGAAATTGGAAAACTTCTCCCAATATTTGGAGTTGGTCCATCAAAATCTGATTCTTTCTCTTTTGAGGGGTCTATACCTTTTTTAGAAAACATCTGAAGAAGCTCTGGAAATGTAAGGGCTGCATCCATAACGCCAGCCACATTGGGATCATCAACCTCATGCTTTTTCGCAAGACATGGACCAATAAAAACAGCTCTTGCCTCTGGGTCATACTTTTTTATAGCTCTTCCAAGGGCAATCATTGGAGAGACTATGGGAGCAAGAAAAGGCAAAAGGGAAGGCTCATGGATTTCAATGTAGCTGACTATTGCAGGGCAAGGAGTTGAGATTATGGTTTCAGAGTTCCTATTTATAAAAAGCTTAAAATACTCTCTTGAAATAAGCTCTGCACCAAAGGCGATCTCCCATACTTCTGAAAAACCAAGCTTTCGAACCGATGTAACTATTTGACCCGGTTTTAAATCCTTAAATGCTGAGGCAAAAGATGGTGCAAGACATGCAATAACTTTTTTCCCATCATTTAGAAGTTTTTCCACTCTTGGAATATGGGATTCAATCTCTTTCGCATTCTGGGCACAAACTTTAATGCAACTTCCGCATTGAATACACCTTTCCGCAATGACATGAGCCTGACCCTGTTTCACCATTATAGCTTTTGCAGGACAATTTCTAACACAGGAATAACATCTTTTACATTTCCCCTGAATTGTAGCAACTATTGCCATTTTAAATTAGCTGAAACTTAAACGGTTCAAGAGCTCTTTCGAGAATACCTGAATCCATTGCAAAGATCATTCCATAATTCGCTACTGGAACACCTTTCTCTTTTGCTTTTCCTATTCTTGACAGAACTTCCCTTCTGCTTATCATGCATCCTCCGCAATGAATTATAACTCTAAATTTCTCAATATCATCGGGAAAATCCCTACCTCGGGAATATTCAATCTGAATATTTTCGCAAGTCTTTCTAAGAATTTTAGGAATCTTCACCGTTGCAACATCATCTTCTATCGGATGATGAGTGCAACTTTCAGCAATTAGAACTCTGTCCCCATTTCTTAGTTTTCTCACAGCATCAATTCCATCTACAAATGTTTTTAAATCCCCTTTGAACCTTGCATATAGTATTGAAAAGGATGTTAACATTATATCCTCTGGAACGATATTTTTTATCTTGTGGAAAAGCTGGGAATCTGTAACCACAATGGAAGGCTTTTTTGAAAGAGAGGAAATGGCTTTTTTTAATTCAGAATCCCTCACCACAAGAGTAAAAGCATGGCTGTCAAGACATTCCCTTATAGCCTGAACCTGAGGAAGCTTTATCCTTCCAACAGGTGTTTCTGGATCAATGGAAACAACAAGGACAACAAGGTCATCCTCCTTAACAACACCGTCAAGAAGTCTTGATGTGGAGCGAATTTCCTTTGCCCTTTGAGATACTTTTTCTCTCAGTTCGTCTATTCCGATTCTTTTAAGGGCAGATACTTCAGAGAAATCAATACCTTTATCTTTTAGAATTTTTCTCAAATTGGAGTTGCTTCCATTTAAATCAATTTTATTCACAACTGCAATAAATGGAACTTTTCTTTTTTTGAACTCATCAACAATCTCCTCTTCATACCTATCCCAACCCTGCTCGGGATCAAGGACAAGAAGAGCAATATCGGTTCTTTCAATCACTTTTTCTGTTTTCTTTTTTGCAATCTCACCAAGCTCCGATGGGTCATCGAGACCAGCGGTATCCCATATGACACACGGACCAAGGGAATGAATTTCCATCGCTTTCTGCACAGGATCCCTTGTTGTTCCTGGAATAGGAGAGACAATTGCTATATCCTGCATTGTCAGCGCATTTATCAATGAGGATTTGCCAACATTCCTTTTCCCAAAAATACCTATGTTTATTCTCTCAAAAGAATTGTTGGACATAAAACCCCCCTTTTAAAAATTTAAAATTCAAAAGGTAAAATTTAAAAGAAGATTTAGGAGCTGATATTATAGAACACATTTATTCTTTCCTTTCCTGTCTCTTGCCTTTTGCTTTCTATTTTTTCTTCCAGATTTTTGACCTTCTTACTATGTCCAAAACCTTTGCTCACTTCAAGCCCCATTGAACTAATAATTCCCTCGAGACATCTCTTACAAGAAACAATATCCTCCTTCAAACATCTTTTGTTGGGGTAAATCTCATAATAAATTCTATAATTGATTGGTGTCAGATTTGGCATTATTACATTTGCTCCCGCAAGAAGACCTTTTTCCCTTCCCAATGGATCAACTGTTGCAAGAGCTGTTGTTGCAGGTAAAAGGATTGTTTTCATTACCAATCTTAAAATTGCAAGGGTTTTAAGGACAATGTCAACGCTTCCAGGCTTTTTCACATATGAAAGAGGGGTATTGGGATGGGGGATAAAGGGACCTATACCCGCCATATCAACATCCATTTCTTTCATGAATAAAATATCTTCTGCTATACTTTCCAGCGTTTGACCAGGGAGTCCAATCATATTTCCCGCACCAATCTGATAGCCAAGCTTTTTCAAAATCCTAAGATTCTCTATTCTTCTTTCAAGAGTCATTTCAGAGTCAGGATGAAGCTTTCTATATAATGAGGAATCTAATGTTTCATGCTTGAGTAAATATCTGTCCGCACCACACTCCCTCCAAAATGCATACTCCCATTCCTCCCTCTCACCAATGCAAAGGGTTACAGCGACATTGTAATTCTTTTTAATTCTCCTTATAATTTCTCCCACTTTTTCTCCATCAAACCATGGATCCTCTCCCGATTGAAGAACAATTGTTTTGAATCCTAACTCATAAGCCTCTCCCGCAACATCCAAAATCTCATCAATGGACATCCTGTATCTTTTTAAATTTCTATTATCCCTTCTCAAACCACAATAATAACAATTCCTTTTGCAATGGTTTGAAAACTCTATTAGTGCTCTAAGGTGAACCTCCTTCCCATCGAATTTATCCCTTGTCTCCCTTGCTTTATCAAATAAATATGAGGTTTTATCTTCTTGAAGGGTGAGAAGTTTTAAAATATCCCTCTTAAGGACAATTCCCTCATCCATTCTCTGAAATATCTCTTTAATCTCAGAGATAGAGATCTCTTTCTCCATTTTCTACTCTTTTCAGTAGTTTAAAAAACTTGTTCTTTATAGAATCAGGAGAGCCATTCATAAAAGATTCCATTAAATTTTCACCAAGTTTTCTTGTCTCTTCCTTCGCATAGTCAATTAGATACTCCTTCAATGTGAGAAGGGCATTGGGAGTGCAGAGATTACTTATTTCTCCGGGTTTTGCCAGACTCATAAATCTCTCTCCTGTTCTTCCTGACCTGTAGCAGGCTGTGCAGAAAGAAGGGATAAAACCAGAACTTAAAAGATCGTGAACAACCTCCTCAAGGCTCCTTCTATCCTCTATGCTGAATTGCCCTTCTCCATCTTCCTTCTTATATCCACCAACCTCTGTGGAGGAGGCAGCTGAAATCTGGGATATTCCAAGATTGAAAAGCTCATCTCTTAGTTCAGGGCTCTCCCTTGTGGAAAGAATCATCCCTGTATATGGAAGGGAGAGTCGGACAATTGCAACTGCTTTTTTGAAATCAAGATCATTAACAGGATATGGAGGATTATAGGAAAGCTCTGCTCCTTTAGCAGGTTTTATCCTTGGAAATGAAATTGTATGAGGTCCTACATTGAATTTTCTATCGAGATAGTGGGCATGCTGAATAAGGGCAAGGAGTTCAAACTTCCAATTGTAAAGCCCGAATAAGAATCCAAGTCCAACATCATCAATCCCTGCAGACATGGCTCTGTCGAAGGAGGTAATCCTCCAGTCATAGTCAGATTTTGGCCCTGATGGGTGATAGAATCTGTAACTTTCTCTGTGATAGGTTTCCTGAAAAAGCTGATATGTTCCAATCCCTGCTGATTTTAAGATTTTGAATCCTTCAACATCAAGGGGAGCACAATTTACATTGACCCTTCTTATTTCTCCCTTTCCGTTTTTTGTTTCGTAAACCTTTCTTATTATCTCAAACATTTTTTGAGGGGGAATGGAGGGATCTTCTCCAAATACAAGGAGAAGCCTTTTATGACCCATACCTTCGAGAATTCTTACCTGCTCCTCAATCTCTTCAATGGAAAGAGTTCTCCTCTTTGTCTCCTTATTTTCTTTTCTAAAACCACAATAAAGGCAATTGTTAACACATTTATTAGTAACATATAGGGGAGCAAATAGAACAATCCTGTCTCCATAAATCCCTTTCTTTACTTCTTTTGCTGTATAAAAGATCTCCTGTATTAGCTCAGGGTCATAGGTATTTGCAAGCAAAGATATCTCTTCAAGCTCGAGCCCTTTTTTTAACTTTGCTTTTTCAAGAATTTCCCTTACCCTTTGGGAGGATGGATTCTTTGTCCTTTCAAGGATCTCGAAAATCTCTTCCTCATTGATGATCGGAAAATTCTCTTTTTTATTTAATATCATATTCCCCCCTTATTTATTTCCCTACTCCTTTATCCAACCCCTCAATATTTCCTCAGCCTTTTTCACATAATCGGGAAAGGAGGATGAAACTTTATCTGTCAAGCCTTCTTCGAGGGAGTAAGGGTCTTCAACCTCCATTGCAAGAACTTTTATCTCTTCTGGAAGAGGGAATCCAAGTCTTTTACCAATCTTAAGGGACATGGGAAGCCCTACATAATGGGGTGAAGGAGAAGGATTACTCTCCAGTTCTTCAACTCTAAACTCAACTATTCTTCCTGGCTCCCTTCCCTCCCTCTTTATTGAATCGAGAATTAGAACTTTTTTATATCCAACAATATGGTCAAGTAAAGCAAGTCCTGATTCTGCAGATTCAACAATATCTATTTTCCCATTAAATTTCTTCTTTATCTCTCTTCCTGCAAAAAGTCCAACTCCATCGTCTTTAAGCACATCATTTCCAAGGGCAAGGAGAAGTATATCATTTTTCATAAAATTCAAATACCCTCTATTTTAATACAAATTCAGTTCTTTATCTCTTTTATTTTCTCTCCTTTATGGTTGTAAATGTTTACAATTATTGGAACATTTCCTGGAAGAGAGTGGGTTCCACAGGCATGGCAAGGATCGTAGGCTCTGTAAGTCATCTCTATCATGTTCAAAATCCCCTCTTCCACATTTCCACCCTTTATAAGTGCCTTCGCTGCTCTCTGGATTCCAAGGTTCATTGCAGCTGAGTTGTGCTGGGTAGCGACAATTATGTTTGCCTTCTCTATTATTCCATTTTTATCTGTTTTGTAGTGATGAATTAAAATTCCTCTCGGAGCCTCAACAACACCAACTCCTTCCTCTGGAGTTGCTGTTGGAATTGTCCTAACCTTAGGGTCAATTATATCTGGATCATTGGCAAGATTATGAATATTCTCAGCTGCATAAAGAGCTTCTATAAGTCTTGCCCAGTGATATGCCAAGGTAAAGTGGGCTGGTTTCCCACCAAGGGTCTCATACATTCTCTCATATTCCTTCTGGGCCAATGGTGTTGCCATACCTTCTGAGGCATTGAGACGAGCAAGGGGTGCGACTCTGTAAACACCGCTATTCTCTCCATCAACAAACCCTTTCCATCCAACATTTTTAAGGAAAGGAAATTTTATATAGCTCCATGGCTCAACATGTTCACCGATATGATTGAGATAATCCTGAATCTTAAATCTTGCGTATTCTTTACCGCTCGGAGATACAAATCTTAGCCAACCATCATAAAAATTAACCTTGTTGTTATCATCCACAAGTCCGCCATAGTAAGTAGTATTGTAATAAACATCTCCTGTAATAAGATCAACATACTCTTTGTTCTTCAAAACCACTTCATTGAATATTGAAAGGGAGAATTGGGCAAACTCCACCCCCGCCTTTGCAACTTCCTTTATTCTTTCAGCCTCATCCTTCTTTATTGGTTTTGCAACTCCACCTGGAAGACCAAGAACAGGATGAATAGCTTTCCCTCCGATCATAGTCATTAGTTCCCTCAGCTCCCTCCTTATTTTTATAACCTTCCCTCCAATCTCAAGTCCTACCTTTGCAAGAACTCCAAGAATGTTTCTTTCAGTCTTTGGAGCGGTAGGACCTACTACAAAATCAGGTCCTCCAAGGTAGTAAAAGTGAAGGGTGTGGTCTTCCAGCATGAAAATTGAATAAAAGAGCTCTCTTATCTTTTTTGCAGATAATGGTGGATCGACCTTCCAGAGATCATCCAGTGTCTTTGTTGATGCCATATGGTGAGCAGTTGGGCAAACACCGCAAATTCTCTGGGTTATTCTCGGCATCTCCTCAGCAGGTCTTCCAACACAGAACCTCTCAAATCCTCTAAGCTCAGGAATCTGAAGGTAGGCATTCTTTACATTTCCCGCTTCATCAAGAAATATTTCAATCTTTCCGTGTCCTTCAAGTCTTGTTATGGGATCTATTGTTATTCTTTTTTCCATAATTTACCTCCTATTCCTTATTTAAATTTCTTTTTTTTAATGCAGCCTTAGAAAGAGAAAAACGATAAAATGTTCCTGCAGGGTCAGCTATTGTGTTTACAATCCTTTCTATTTCGTTTTCATCGTAAGAATCAATTATTGATGCAATTGCTGAAACAAACTTTCCTCCCTGGTCATAAACCTGATCCACTGGACCCATACAACCTCTGCAGGGCATATTCCCTTTGATGCATCTCTCATCACATCCACCCCTTGTTACAGGACCAAGGCATATAACACCCTGGGCAAGAAAACACTTCTCAGGATCAAGCTCAATTTCGTATGGTCTGTAAAATCTATCTATCTTAAGCTTTTCTGGTTTAGTCTTGTTTCTCTCGCATGTATCGCAATTTGTCTTGTTTGGTGCAAGAACAGAGCCTTTAGGAGGAAGATTACCTGTTAGAATTGCATTTACTGCATCCAGGAGAAGTTTTGTAGGAACAGAGCAACCGGGAAGATAATAGTCAACATCAATCACCTGGTCAAGGGCATAAACATGGTCAAAAAATTCAGGCAAAGTCAGAGTTCCTTCTGGGACATCAGTTTTAACTTGAGGAATAACCTTTTCAGGATTAATTGTTGAAAATGTTTCCAAATATGCGGTTTTTAGTATTTCATCTTTAGTTGTTAAATTGGCGAGGGCAGGAATTCCACCAAGATGTGCACAGCTTCCGAATGCAACTATAAGCTGAGATTTTTTTCTCAAAATTCTGACCATCTCTTCCTGTTCAGAGAGTCTTATCGCACCATTTATAAAGGTAACTGCTATTGAGCCATTCTCCATATCTTCAACATCCTTCTTCTTTATGTCAAGAGCAACTGGCCAGAATGCAATATCCACTGCCTCAACCACTTTTAAAATATCCTCTGCAAGATCAACAACTGCTTCCTCACAACCTCCACATGATGCACACCAGTAGAATGCGACTTTTGGTTTATTCATTGGATACCTCCTTTTTCTTTAAATTTAGAGGACCAAGTTTTCTTATCTGTTCAGTAAATTCATTGCAAACATGCTGAAATTTATCTCCCTCCGCAGCTGATATCCATTCTAATCTGAATCTCTCAGGTTCAATTCCCAACTGGGGAAGAAGCCTCTTCAGAAGTTTTGCCCTTCTCAGAGCTTTAAAATTCCCTTCTTGATAGTGACAGTCAGAGGGGATGTGGCAACCAGAAATCAATACTCCATCTGCTCCCTCTGCAAAAGCTTTTATTACGAACTGACTATCCACTCTACCCGAACACATAACCCTTATAGGTCGGACATTTGGTAAATATTTCATTCTTGATGTTCCCGCAAGATCAGCTCCAGTGTATGAACACCAATTGCATAAGAATGCCACTATCCTTGGCTCAAAATTATTTTTATTTTCACTCATTATTAGACCTCCTATTTATCAAATTGAAAGAATCCCTTCAATTTCAGCAAATATTTGCTGGTCAGTGAAGTGTTTCTGGTATGAGGCTCCCGATGGACATGCTGCAACACATGTTCCACAACCTTTGCAGAGAGCCTCGTTTATCTCAGCCCTGTTCTCTTCCTTAATATAACTTATTGCATTATATGGACAAAGGGGTATGCAGATCTGACAACCTGAGCAAAGTTCCTGAACAATTGTTGCAGTTACAGCCTCTGTTTCAACCTCACCCTTCTGGATTAAGCTCAAAGCTTGAGAAGCAGCAGCACCAGCCTGAGCAACTGTATCAGGAATATCCTTAGGACCCTGACATGCTCCCGCAATAAATATTCCATCAGCAGCAGTGGAAACTGGTGCTAACTTTGGATGTTTCTCAAGGAAAAATCCATCCCTTCCAAGACTGCATGTGAATAGTCTTGAGAGTTCCTTTGCATCAGACTGGGACTCCATCGCAAGGCAGAGAATAACCATATCCACAGGAATCCTTCTAACAACTCCTATCATTGTGTCTTCAGCCCTCAATATAAGTTTTCCTTCCTCTGATGGATCCAGAGCTGCATCACTTATTTCTGCAACCTTCCCTCTAACAAAGTTAACACCTTCTTTAAGCAATCTATTGTAGAACTCCTCATATCCCTTTCCGAAACATCTCATGTCAATGTAGAAATTATAAACCTCGCAATCGTGGATCTTCTCCTTTATAAGATGAGCGAATTTTAGAGCATACATACAGCAAACTCTTGAGCAATACTCGTGATATTTCTTGTCCCTACTTCCAACACAATGAATAATTCCAATACTCTTTGGAATCCTTCCTTCCCTTGTAAGAATCTTTCCACCTGTAGGTCCTGAGGCATTGTTGAGAATCTCAAATTCAAGGGAGGTGAAAACATTGGGATATTTTCCGTATCCATATTCTTTAAGCTCAAGAGGATCCATAAGTTTAAATCCAGTAGCAAGAATTATGGAACCAACTTCTATTTCAACAATCTCATCCTTCATATCATGATTTATTGCCTTTCTCTGGCATGCTTTCACACATTCAAGACATTCTGAACATATTCCACATTCAAGACATCTTAAAGCCTCCTGAAGAGCGAGCTCTTGGGTGTAACCCAAGTTAACCTCTTCAAAGTTCTTTATTCTTTCCTTTGGATCCCTTTGAATAATTTTAGTTCTTTTTCTCTTCTCAACTTTTTCGAGATTATCTGGTTGAGCAATCTTCTTTTCAGTTCCTGTTAGGGTTCTCCCTTCTTCCATATCCAATCCTCTCAAAAATCTGTGGATTGACTCTGCTGCTCTATGGCCTGCCGCAATAGCTTCAACAACTGAAGCTGGACCTGAGACAATGTCACCTCCTGCAAAAATTCCTGGTGAGGATGTCTCCAATGTTATTGGATTAACCTTAATTGTCCCCCAAGAGGTTAGCTCAAGCTTTCCTCTTATAAAATCGGTTGCTGGAACCTGTCCAATTGCAGCAATTACATTGTCGCATTCAAGTTTGAACTCAGAGCCTTGAATGGGAATTGGTCTCCTCCTTCCAGTATCATCTGGTGGTCCAAGTTCCATCTTTATGCATTCAATTGCACCAACAGTTTTTCCATCCTTAGGAAGAATTTTGGTAGGAGCTGAAAGATACATAAATCTAATTCCTTCAGCTTCAGCCTCTTCTATCTCTTCAGCACTGGCTGGCATTTCTGTCCTCGACCTTCGGTAAAGAACAATTACTTCTTTAGCTCCAAGCCTTATAGCTGTTCTCGCAGAATCCATTGCAACATTACCTCCTCCAACAACAACAACCCTATTCCCCAGTCTTGGAGGATTACCTTTTGCAACATCAATGAGAAATTCAAGTCCTGATAGAACTCCCGCAAGGTCCTCCCCTGGAACATTCATCTTCTGAGTTCTCCAACAACCTATTCCGAGGAATATAGCCTTGTATCCTTTCTTCTTTAATTCATCAAAATCTGTAACAGGAGAGTTTGTTTCTATCTCAACCCCTGCTTTCTTTATAAGCTCTATCTCCTTCTCAACAACATCCTTTGGTAATCTATGGTCAGGAACTCCGTAGGTAAGAATTCCTCCTGGTTTCCCTTCCTTTTCAAATACTGTTACTTTATAACCCATCCTTGCAAGATCATAGGCAACCGTCAATCCTGAAGGACCCGCTCCAACAACAGCAACTCTTTCATCTTTTGGCTCTCCAAGCTTTTCTATTTCAATATCTTCAGGATTTTGAAGCTCATATTCTGCAGCAAATCTCTTCAAATACTGAATTGCAATAGGTTCATCCACCTCTCCTCTCTTACACTGACCTTCGCACGGATGGACACATATTCTACCACAAATTGCAGGGAATGGATTTGTTTTTCTTATAAGTTGAATTGCTTCCTTTATTTTACCCTGAGCAATCAAAGCAACATATCCTTGAACATCCTGGGAGATGGGGCATGCATTTCTACAAGCCGGGATCCCTCTTTTTTCAATCAGATATGCATTGGGAACTGCCTGAGGGAATGGTTTGTAAATGGCTTTCCTTTCGGTCATCCCTTCAAAGAAAGTATTTTTTCTTACAATGGGACATACCTTTTCACAATCTCCACAAGCTGTGCAATTTTCAAGGTCAACATATCTTGCTTTCTTTTCAATTTTAACCTTGAAGTTTCCTACAAATCCGCTAACTTCTTTAATGGTGGAAAGAGTCATAAGTTCAATATTCTTATTCTGGGCAATAGAGACTGTCTTTGGAGTCAATATACACGCAGCGCAGTCAAGGGTAGGGAATGTCTTATCAAACTTTGACATATGCCCACCAATGTAAGCCTCCTTTTCAACAAGATAAACTTTGTTTCCTGCCTCAGCAATGTCAAGAGCTGCTTGGATACCAGCAATCCCCGCTCCAACAATCAGAACATTAGGATTTATTTTCACTGTTTTCCTTTCAAGGGGTTGATGATGTGCAACTCTTCTTATCGCAGCAAGAACAAGAGCCTTTGCTTTTTCAGTTGCGTCATCCTCATCTTCTGTCACCCATGAGCACTGCTCTCGAATATTCGCCATCTGGAAATAGAAGGGGTTTAAACCACCTTCTTCAGTTGCCCTTCTAAATGTGTTCTCATGCATTAAGGGAGAGCAGGAGGCAACAACAACTCTGTTTAAATTGAACTCCTTTATATCCTTTCTTATCAGATCCTGACCTGGATCAGAGCACATATACTTGTAATCTCTTGCTACAACTACATTAAAACCATTCTTTTTTGCAAATTCAGCAACTTCCTCAACCCTTACCTTCCCCGCAATATTTGAGCCACAATGACAAACATAAACACCTATTCTAATATTCCCATTGGATTTAGCATCCATATAAATCCTCCTATACCCTTAATATTTTTGATGGAGAAACCATCAAACTATCAAAACCTAATTTTTTCTTATCTATTCCAAAGGCATAACCAATCACCTGAGTAAAGTGCAAAATAGGAAGATCAAGTTTTTCTCCAAATTTTGAAGAGACTTTCTTCTGATAGACATCCAGATTGAAATGACAGAGGGGGCATGCAGTTACTATTACATTTGCTCCTCTCTTTTTTATCTCTTTTAAAAGTATATAAACAAGACGAAACCCAACATCTTCAACAGTCCCTGTTAATGAGCCTCCACAACATCGAGTTTTGTAAGGATAGTCGATTGCCTCTGCCTGCAATGCATTCATTATAAGGTCGAGACTCTGAGGGTCGTAAGGGTCATCAAAATCTCTGTAAGGTCTAACAATCTGACATCCGTAATAACTGGCAATCTTCCAACCTTTCAGAGGAATTTTAACATTCTTTGAAACTTCAGCGAGATCAATATCACGGAAAAATAACTCAAGGGGATGAAGAACCTCAACATTTCCATTGTATCTTAATCCAGCTTTTTCCATTGCATTACTTATTTTTCCTGCGGGATTCTCCTTGAGAAACTTATTGCTCCTTTTCAAAGTTAGGTAGCATCCAGCGCATGGAGCAACAATCTCTTTGAAACCTTCCTTTTCTGCTATGGCAAGATTTCTTGCTGAAACTGCAACTGCCATATCTTTGTCAACACCAAAATAAGCTGTAGCACCGCAACAGTTCCAGTCCCTCAGTTCCTTAAGTTTGATATTAAGGATTTTAAATACCTCAAGGAGTGAATCCTCGTAAGCTTTTGAACTCCCCTTAAGGGAGCAACCAGGATAATAACCATATTCTTTCATGATGCCTCCTTCATTCCTTTGTAAAGAGATCTCAACTCTTCCTTATTTTCAATGGATTCCTTTTTCAATCCCATTCTTCCTTTCATAAAAAGGGCGAGTCCAATGGAAGCCATGGATAAAAGCTTTAATGGATTTGTCTTTAGAAGCATCTTTAAGACTACCCACAACTCAGAGTTCCTTCCCTCGTTGGTAATTATGTTTGTCATTTCCTTAGCAAGAACAGGAGTTGGAAATCTTTTTGGAAAAACACCTTCCCTAATAGCCATCCTCTTCAGAGAATACATAACATCTGTTATCTTTATCTCAGCAGGACACATAACTGTGCAAGAATAACAGGATGAACATATCCATATTGTAATACTCCTGAGAGCATCCTCTTTGAAGCCCGCCTTTATCATTGCCATGAGTTTTCGAGGAGTGTAGTCCATGTAAAGGGATACAGGGCAAGTTGAAGAGCATGTTCCACATTGTATACACTCAAAAATCTTTTCACATCCTGAAAGATCTGCTACATCTTTTGAAAACCCTTTGTCCAATTCTCTCTCATACTTTACTGCTCTTTTTATCTCCATAATTCCTCCATAATTTTTTTAAATGGATTTTTAAGGAAATGAAGGGAGGGTTAGAATTTTACAATTCCAAATTCCGAAGTCTTTGAATCTGAAGATTTGACATCAATTGTGAGCATAGAGGGGAATAAGATATTGATTATTGCAATTTTAAAATTTAAAATATTCTTTACCCCCTGCCCTTTCATTCCTTTAAATCCATTTATAATAATCATTTTAAAAATTCAGAATTAAATATATTCAAAAAAAACACTTTTGTCAAGTCCTCTGATAAATTTTGCAAAAGCGTTGCAAAATTCATCATTTATTAAATTTCTTTTCAAATTCTTCGTAAAAAATTTTAACATTTGCAAACTTCACCATAAATTTTAAAGATTGGATGAATCAAGCTTCCCACTGAGTTTAAAAAAAGCTAAACATCTACTTCCTTTTTTGCTAAAATTTTGACTTGGAGGTTTAAATGAGGATAAAAATTATAATTTTTATTATTCTGTTAATTCTTTCAATATTTTTGGCTTTCTCCCAGGAAAAACCTCAAAAAAAGGTGATGACCCATGAGGATATGATAGCTATGAAAAGAGTTGGAGCACCTTCAGTAAGCCCTGACGGAAAGAGGATGGTTTTTTCTGTAGAGAAAGTCGATTACGACGAAAAAAAGAGTGAATCAGATTTGTGGATTGCTAAAATTGACGGTAAGGAACTCCGTCAGCTCACAACTCATAAAGGAGCTGAAAGATCTCCTTCTTGGAGTCCTTGTGGAAAAAAAATTGCTTTTTCTGCAAAAAGAGGTGAGGATGAATCCAATCAGATTTATGTTCTCGATTTGGAGAAAGGAGGAGAAGCCTATAGAATAACAAATATTTACACAGGAGCGATTTCTCCAAAGTTTAGCCCCGATGGTAAATGGATTGCCTTTTTATCATCGATTTATCCCGATTGTCCCGACCAGAATTGCAACAGAGAGAGGGATAAAAAAATTAAAGAGAAAAAATCCTCTGAAAGAGTATACGAAACCTATCCCTTCAGAACATGGATGGAATGGGACACTGGAAAAAGAGCCCACATATTTATCGTCCCTTCAAACGGTGGAGAAGAGAAAGATTTACTCATAAATTCTTCAATAGTTAAACTCTCTGGTTGGGGAGGAGTCAACCAGTGGGAATGGACTCCTGATAGCAAAGGTATTGTATTTTCTGCAACAGTTGAAAGGGACAAAGCAGTTAACAAGTATCCATCTACGGATCTTTATTTTATAAGTATTGAAGGTGGCGATGTTAAGAAACTTACTACAAATCCATACAATGATTTTTCTCCAAAATTTTCACCCGATGGTAAGTTGCTTCTCTATCTTTCAACAGAAACGGATAAATACACCTATAGCACATCTCGCTTAACCCTTATGGAATGGGAAAGCGGAAAAATAAAGAAGATTTGTTCCACATGGGATGCTTCTCCCTCCAATCCTGTCTGGTCACTGGACGGAAAAACAATCTATTTCAATGCTGAAGATGGGGGCGCCAATAAAATATGGAGAATCTCCCTTACTGATGCAATCTCAGGTAAGAATCCCTCTGAATTTGCAGGGAAGCCAGGGACATGGGAAGGTGTTTATCCCGCAGAAAATGGAATTTTATCACTAAGGGAAAGAACAACAATGCCGCCGGAAATCTTTCTTGTAAATGATAATGGAGAGGTCAATCAGATTACTGATTTTAACAAAGAGATAAGGGAAAAAATTCTGTGGAATGATGCTGAAGAAATCTACTTTCCTTATGGTGGAAGAAAAATCCAGGCTTGGATGGTAAAACCTCCTGACTTTGATCCTGAAAAGAAATACCCTCTTCTTTATATCATTCATGGAGGTCCATATTCACCATGGCACGATGGTTTTCATTATAGATGGAACATGCAACTTTTTGCATCTAAAGGATATGTGGTTGTAGCTCCCAATCCTACAGGCTCTCCAGGATTCGGAGAAAAATTTGCAAGGGACATTCAGGGGGATTGGGGAGGAAGGGTCTATAAAGAGCTAATGGCGGGTGTAGATTATCTTGTAAAGAGATTTCCATTTATTGACAAAGATAAAATTGCATGTGCTGGAGCAAGCTATGGAGGATATATGGCAAACTGGATATTGGGACATACTGACAGATTTAAATGCATAATCACCCATGCAAGCCTCTTCAATCTTACTTCAATGATGGGAGCCTCTGATGTAGGATATTTCATCCAAAACGATGCAGGTGGTTATTTGCCATGGAGGGAGCCAGATAAATTTGAAAAATTCAGCCCCCATAGATATGTTGATAATTTCAAAACACCAACTCTTGTAATTCATGGAGAGCTTGATTACAGGGTCCCTGTATCTCAGGCTTTTGAACTATTTTATGCTCTGAAAAAGAAGGGAGTTCCTTCAAGACTCCTCTATTTTCCCGATGAAGGTCACTGGATTCTCAAACCTGAAAACAGCAGAAAATGGTATGAGGAAGTTTTTGCTTGGCTTGAGAAATGGCTTAAGTAAAATGAAAATTGAAAATTTTGCAGAATGAGAAGGAAATTTTTATTAAAAATCCTTAATTTATTATTTTGTTTTCTCCCCGCATTTTCAGAAGAAATTATTGTGGGTGCTTTTTACTATCCGTGGTGGAGACCAAATTATTTTACCCAAACCATTGCTAAACCAGCAATATTGAAATATTGGGAAAAAGAAAAAACATTGGATTTCAGAAGATTTCCTGTTGAGTTGGAAAAGATCATTTTAATTTTTAGCAAATATAATACTTCAATCCCTCATGTTGTAAAATATCATATAGAACAGGCTCAAAGGGGAGGGATTGACCTTTTTGCCCTTGAATGGACTGGACCTTATCCTACAACAGTCCCGGGTAAAACTTTTACAGAATTCGATATTGAAAAAGGATTTTTACCAGCTATAAATGATTTTCATGATTTCAGATTTTGTATTTTTTATGATCAGACAATAAGAATGTTCTGGAAGCACGGGCTACCAGAAAATGAGGCTTACAATTTTGATAATCCAAAGGTAAGGGACACCTTTCTTACAGATATCATTTATATATCTAAAAAATATTTTAATCATCCCAATTATTTTAAAATTGATGATAGACCTGTTTTATGGCTCTATCTAACAAGGCTTTACAAAGGCGACTTTAAAAGATTATTCGAAAATCTAAGAAATTTATTGAATAGAAATATATACTTTATTGCTGATGAGCTTTTCAGCTCTTATTCAATTGATGAGGAGAAAATAAAAATTTTTGATGCAATAGGATGTTACGGAATAGGAATGGATGCTCTATCTTATAATGATGGAGCTAATGCAAGGGAAGTAATAGAAATAGCCATTCCTTTTTATGAAAAATGGAAAAACATTTTAAAAGATCTAAAGAATATGGAAGGAAAAAATTTAAAATTTATTTATCCAGTAGAACCTCAATTTGACGATGACCATCTTTCAGGAAGACCCTTATACGGAGAGTTTTACTGTGATTCTCCTGAAGATTTCGAGTTCGTATGTGAGAAGATAAAGAATCTAATACCTCCAGATGGAGGTATTGTCTTTGTTACAAGCTTCAACGAATGGTATGAGACAACTGCAGTGGAAGTGTGTAATACTCCATCTATGCCCTTTAGATATAACTGGGGGGATAGCTTCCTTAACATTTTGAAAAAGGTTTTTAAAAAATAAGTTTGTGGGCAAACATATGAGAGCTGTTGACTCTGACTCATTGTATTGATATTATTATTATAGCAATGCCCGGATGGCGGAATTGGTAGACGCAAGGGACTTAAAATCCCTCGGTGCGCAAGCACTGTGCCGGTTCGAGCCCGGCTCCGGGCATAAAACATGGAAAAAAAAGGAAGAAATTCTACTTCTTTTCTTCTAACTTTTAGCTTTTTTTCTTTTAAATACTAACTTTTTCTACAGGAGGTTTTATGAAAAAATTTCTAACATTTTTACTAATAGGAGGTTTTTCAGTGACGGGACTTTCTGAAAAAAATTTAGAAAAGGAATTTTTCCAATTTCTCCAAGAACATCTGAAAATTGTTGAGCCCTTGTTTAAAGAGACTGCTTTAACTTACTGGAACGCTACGGCATTTGGTAGGGATGAGGATTATCAAAAATATAGTGAGCTCCAGATTAAAATAAGGGAAATTTACAGTAACAGGGAGGATTTCAAAAAGATTCAATCTTTTAAGCTTTCAGGAAAAATAAATGATCCTCTTTTAAAGCGTCAACTTGACCTCCTCTACCTTTCATATCTTGAAAATCAGGTTGATAAAGGACTTCTCAAGAAGATGGTTGAGCTTTCCACAAAAGTTGAACAAACTTTTAACACATTCAGAGGGAAAATTGATGATAAGGAAGTATCCATGAACGAGATCAAGGAGATTCTGAAAAAAGAAACTGACAACGAGAAGAGGAAAAAAGCATGGGAAGCATCAAAACAGGTCGGAGATGTTGTGGCTGATGACTTAAGAAATCTTGTAAAATTAAGAAACAGAGCAGCAAGGGAAGTAGGATTTTCAAATTATTATGTGATGATGCTGAGCTTGAGGGAACAGGATGACAGAGAACTTGAAAAAATATTTTCTGATTTGAAAAAACTCACAGATGAACCGTTTAAAAAATTAAAGGCAGATGTCGACTCAATCCTTTCAAAAAGATACGGAATAAAAGTTGAAGATATGAGGCCATGGCATTATCATGACCCGTTCTTTCAAGAACCTCCTTCAATTTTTGAAGTTGACCTCGATAAATATTATGAAAAAATGGATATTCTTAAACTGGGGAGAGATTTCTACAAGGGGATCGGCTTACCAGTGGATTATATCCTTGAAAGGTCGGATCTTTATGAAAGAGAAAAGAAATATCCTCACGCTTACTGCATAGATATTGACAGATTGGGAGATGTCCGTGTAATGCTGAATATCAAGAACAATCTTGATTGGATGGGGACTCTTCTCCATGAACTTGGTCATGCAGTTTACAGCAAGAATGTGGATCAAAATCTTCCTTATCTTTTGAGGTCAGAAGCCCACATTTTTACCACTGAGGCATCTGCTATGTTCTTTGGAAGGCTTGCTCAAAATGCAAGATGGATGGAAGAAATGAAAATTATAAATTCAAAAGAAAGGGAAGAAATTGAGCCTTTAATTAGCAAGAGTTTAAGATTATCTCAGCTTGTATTTTCAAGATGGACTCAGGTTATGAGAAATTTTGAAAGGGAACTTTATAGAAATCCTGATAGAGATTTAAACGCTCTATGGTGGGAAATGGTTAACAAATATCAGCTCGTTAACAAACCCGAAGGAAGGGAGGGAAAAAATGATTGGGCAACAAAAATCCACATCTGCTCATCTCCTGTTTATTACCATAACTACATGCTCGGTGAGTTACTTGCTTCCCAGCTTCATTACTACATATCTGAAAAGATTCTAAATGAAAATCCAAAGAAAGTTTGCTATGTTGGAAAGAAGGAGATTGGAGAGTGGCTGATAAAGAATTTTTACGGTCATGGTGCATCACTTCCTTGGAACGAGCTAATAAAGAAGATGACAGGCGAACCATTAAATCCAAAATACTTTGTTATGCAATTTGTGGAGGAGTAAGGGAGACCGATAAGAAAAGTGAGACTTAAAGGACAGGTGAAAAGAGAGGGCGATAAAAAACTTCTTTGAATAATCATCCTATCGATTTTAACAAGTTGCTGTTAAAGATTATTTCTTTTAAAATAAAAGAATGAAAAAATATTATTTAACAACACCGATTTATTATGTAAATGATATTCCCCATATAGGGCATGCTTACACAACTGTTATAGCTGATTGTATTTCACGATTCAAAAAACTCATGGGTTGCAAAGTTTTCTTTCTCACAGGAACTGACGAACACGGACAGAAAGTTGAAAAGGCTGCTATCTCCCAGAACCTCACTCCTAAAGAACTTGCTGATAAGGTGGTTGTGAGATTTAAGAATCTCTGGAAGGATTTAAACATCAATTATGACCACTTTATAAGAACAACTGATGAAACCCATGAAAGGGGTGTTCAAGAGATTTTTAAAAGAATAAAAGATAAAGGGGATATATACAAGGGGGTCTACTCTGGATGGTATTGTATATCGTGCGAAAATTTTCTTCCTGAATCTGTTCCATTCAATAAAGATGGCTCAAAAATCTGTCCTGATTGTGGAAAACCTTCAGAAATTGTTTCTGAAGAATGTTATTTTTTCAGGCTCTCAGCTTACAGATATAAGCTCCTTGAATTTTACGAAGAAAATCCAAATTTTGTAATTCCTCGGTCAAGAATGAACGAGGTGGTTTCTTTTGTTAAAAGTGGTTTGAAAGACCTGAGCATTACAAGATCAACGGTTCGATGGGGAATACCGGTTCCTGATGAGGAAACCCAAACAATTTATGTTTGGTTTGATGCTCTAAACAATTACATAACAGGGATTGGGTATGGATGGGAAGAAAAAAAATTCAATGAGTTCTGGCCTGCAAATGTTCACATAATCGGAAAAGATATTCTAAGATTTCATGCAGTCTACTGGCCTGCATTCCTCATGTCAGCTGAGCTTCCTTTGCCAGAGCATATCCTTGCCCACGGATGGTGGTTAAAGGATGAGACAAAGATGTCAAAATCAAAGGGGAATGTCCTCGATCCATATTTACTTATTAACCTTGCTGGTCCAGATGGCTTGAGATATTTTCTTTTAAGGGAAGTCCCTGTTGGACTTGATGGAAATTTCTCCCATGAAGGGTTTATAAATAGAATAAATTCTGACCTTTCCAATGACCTTGGTAATCTCATAAGTAGAGTTCTATCAATGGTCTGGAAATATTGCGATGGAGAAATTGCTGATTTTGAAAAGGAAAGGGAAGAGGATAAAATTTTGAGAATCTCTTTTGAGGAAATAAAGGAAAAAATAATTTCTCTTTACGAGGAATTCTCCATAAGCTCATCTCTTGAGCTCATTTGGAAATATATAGGAACAATAAATAAATACTTAGATGAGCAGAGACCATGGTCTATTTCGAAAGAAGGAAAAGAAAAAAGGGTAAAAAGGATTTTACATCAATGCATTGAAGGGATAAGATTAATAACTCCATTTATCTATCCCGTTATGCCTGAGACCTCAAATAAAATTTGGAAGCTCATAGGAGAAGGAAGTATTGAAAGTATAAATTTTTCAGATCTTAGATGGAAAGAATCTCCGAGGAAAGTCGAGAAACCTATAGCCCTCTTTCCAAGAATTGATCCCAAAAGGTTCTTTGAAGGTGAGTAAATAAAACCAAATTCTGTAAAATAATTTTACAATGAAGCATGTTCAAAAGATTTTTTTACAATAGAAACAATCTTATCCAGAGAGAAATTAACTCCCTGAGATAGCCCTTTTGAAAAATCGATGGATTCTGGCAGGATTGGATAAAATTTCCATCCAAAGCCAAGGAAAATTTGCTTTTATTTTAAATAAAAAAACCTCTGCGGCGTCCTACTCTCCCACCCCCTTGCGAGGGCAGTACCATCGGCCCTGAAGGGCTTAACTTCCGAGTTCGGAATGGGATCGGGTGTTCCCCCTTCGGCATGGCCACAGAGGTTAATTTATTAAAAATTGCTGGATAAGATTTAAGATGAAAAACCTTACGGTCAAGCCGCACGGCCTATTAGTACTGGTCAGCTAAACGCCTCACGGCGCTTACACCTCCAGCCTATCAACCTCGTAGTCTACGAGGGGCCTTTAGGGACCTTGTGGTCCGGGAGATCTTATCTTGGGAAGGGCTTCCCGCTTAGATGCTTTCAGCGGTTATCCCGTCCGAACATAGCTACCCAGCGATGCCCCTGGCGGGACAGCTGGTAAACCAGAGGTTCGTCCGTCCCGGTCCTTTCGTACTAGGGACAGCCTCCCTCAAATCTCCTACGCCCACCGTGGATAGGGACCGAACTGTCTCGCGACGTTCTAAACCCAGCTCACGTACCGCTTTAACCGGCGAACAGCCGGACCCTTGGGACCTACTTCAGCCCCAG
>CAZYPR010000011.1:0-54121 GCA_964649495.1 uncultured Clostridia bacterium
AAAAACCCTTTTCTATCAATAGTTTACATTTTAAATTGCGAAAGTTGGGTTAGCCTTCCGCTATTCCCCATAAAAGCTAACAGAAAACTGAATTTTTTCTTTTGATGATGGAGTTCTTATTGGGAGTAAATCCACAACCCATAAAAAAGACCAGCAATAAGAAAAGATAATTTTTTGTAAAAAAATAAAAAACATTTTAAAGGCGAAAGTTGTGGCTTAACCATTAAGAATTTTGATTATATCTTCTGGTATTGTTGAAACCTTCCCATTTTTGTCTGTTGCAACATGTATGGAATAACCTTCAGCATGGATATTTCCATCTTCGGATAAGAGTAGGTATGAAAACTTCACCCTCCTTCCGTTTATCTCTTCAAGGACTGTCCTTATTTCAAACTTCTGGTCATAGAATAGAGGTTTTTTATACCTGCAGTAGACCTCAACCACAACCAGATACAAACCCCTCCTTTCTATCTCTGAGTATGGAAGCCCTTTTCTTCTGCAAAATTCAGTTCTTCCAATTTCAAACCAGAGAAAATAAGAAGAATGATGGGCTACACCCATCTGATCTGTTTCTGCATATCTAACCCTCTCTACTACATCAACGGAGTTCATCAATCAATCCCAGATTCTTGGAAGTTTGGAAAGTTCCTCATTATAATATTTTCGATAGAGTATCTCCCATTCCCTGCTTCCTTCTACAACTGCTTTTTTCTGAGATTCTATCTTTTTAATAGCAATCTGTGAAATCTTCTCGAATTCAGCAAGGACACTCTCTATAATTTTGACTATTGCCCTTCTGATTTCTCCTGCATCTTCAAGAAAATCAACATTGTTATCAGCAATTAATGAATTGGTTATTAGCTTAGCAAGGTAGTTAATTTTTTCCTTAGAAAGTCTCTGGGTCATAGAACTATCTTCCTTTCCTTTGCAAGTCTTTGCTTAATCATTCTGAAAATTGTTTGATATTCAATATTCCCTTTTCGGATTTCCTCTGAATACCTGTTCAGTATCTCCCTCACCTCCTCATCTAACTTGTCTTCCTGAGCAAAATCTTCAGTAAGAATCTTTGCAATACTCTCCACAAGTGCTTCTCTGTCGAGGGTTGTGATTCTGCTCTCTTTTAATAAAGTCTTTACAATTTCGAATGCTAAAAAATCTATTTCACTTTTTGTCAGCCTCATAATTAAACTTTTACCATAATTGTCGAAATTTTTCAACAAGGGGCTAACCTTTACTGGAAAAGGGATCAGGACAATTTGAAAAGCTTTGAGATAAAATCAAGGAAAGAGTCAACCTTTCCCTCATTCCTCTCATTATTTTTTAAAATGTCCATAAAGGCTTTCTTGGACTTTTCTTCCTGCAATCTCTTGTATTTCAAAAACTTTTCCTTATCCATCCAGACTCCCGAACATCCTTTGCAATAATCAAGAAGAATCTCTTCTGAAAAATAGGATAGTTTCATTTTAACAATAGGAATTCGACATACAGGGCAAAGGATTTTATCTTTTTTCTCAGAATTCTTTAAAGTCAAGTCCGATACAATCTTTTCAGACTCCTCAAAACTTATCTGGTAGAGCTCAAATCGATCAAACCATAATCCACAACCCGATGGACATCTGTCTATCCTGATTTTTAATCCATATTTATTTAATGCCTCAATCTCCTCAAGAAATTTTCCGCAGATTGGACATATCTTTTCTCCCATTTATTTATTTTACCAGTTTCTTTAAAGATTCAAAAAATTTTCTTGACTTTAAGATTTTGAAATCCTATAACTTTAGATTGGACTTATGCGTAAACTAAAAATGGAGGAAAAAATGAAAAAAGATTTTAAAATTCAATTTAAGTTTTTTAATGCATTGGTATTCTTTATTTCCTTTTTCCTTCTTTCTTTTAGGCTATTTTCAGCAACAGTTCCAAAACCAAAGGATGTTCTCGGTCATGAGATTGGGGAAGATTATTTTCTGGCTTCGTATGAAGAAGCTATAAAATACCTAAAAATTCTTGATGAAGCCACTGACAGAATGATTTTGCTAAATATGGGAAAATCTACTCTTGGAAAGGATATGTTATATGCAGTGATTTCTTCTGAAGATAATATTAAAAAGATTGATAGATACAAGGAGATAGCAAGAAAACTTTCCCTTTGTGAAGTTTCTCCTGAGGAAGCAAAAAAGCTCGCAAAAGAGGGGAAGGCAATTGTTTACATAGATGGAGGTCTCCATGCCACAGAATGTGCTCCTGCCCAGCATAATATAGAACTAATATTCCAGCTAGTAAGTTCAGAAGACCCCGAAATTTCATCAATAAGAGAAAATGTGATTACTCTTGTTGTTTTTCCAAATCCTGATGGGATGACGATGGTTGCAGATTGGTACAGGAGGAATCTTGGGACACCATTTGAGGTGTCACCTCTACCATGGCTTTATCATAAATATGTTGGTCATGATAACAACCGTGACTCTTACATGGCAAATACTGTTGAGATTCAAAATCTCAGCAAACTTCTTCATCACGAGTGGTTCCCCCAAATTCTTGTTAATCATCACCAGACCGCTCCTTTTCCAGCAAGGATCTGGATACCGCCCAACTCAGAACCCACAAATCCAAATGTTCATCCTCTAATAATAAGGTGGCAAAATTTAATCGGTTCAAGAATGGGTGCTGAATTTGATAAGGAAGGAAAAGAAGGAGCAATTTCAAGGGTTCATTTTGACACATGGTATCCAGGCTATGTCACTCAGGTTGTTGATTCCCACAATATAATTTCAATATTAACTGAGACAGCTCTTTACAGGTATGCTACCCCACGCTTCTACACAGTAAGAGATTTTCCTGAAGAATATAAGGATTTAACAATATCTGCTTTCTACCCATCTCCATGGAAGGGAGGATGGTGGAGGCTAAAGGATGCGGTGGAATATGTTCTAACAGCTTCAAAAGCAGTTCTAAAAACAGCAAGGGATCACAAGGAAGAGCTTTTGTATAACATATACAAGATGGGGAAAGATGTAATAGAAAAGTTCAAGAAGGAACCTCCCTTTGCATGGATTGTTCCTGAGGAACAGAGGGATTATCCTACAGCAATTCTCATGCTCCAGAGGCTTCAGCTCCTGGGTGTGAAAATCTATAAAGCCAATGAGCCTTTTGTTTCAGACGGAATAAAATATCCCGCAGGAACATTTGTAATTCCCACTTCCCAACCCTATGGACTCTATGTGAAAAATATTCTCGAAATTCAGAAGTATCCTGACCTCAAGAAGTATCCCTCTCTCTGGCAGGGTATTGTGAATCCAATAAAATTCGATGGTTCACCTCTCAGAAGTTATGATGTAACTGGATGGACACTGAGCCTCAATATGGGAGTAAAGGCAATTCCAGTGAATACCCCTTTAAAAGTAAATATGTCTCCAGTCAAAGAAGTTACTCCAAAATCAGGAAAAATGGGTGAAACAGGAAACTTCTATATATTAAATCATGCTGTGAATAACTCTTTTAAAGCTATGAATAAAATACTTGGCAAAGGTGGAGAGGTTCTCTGGACAAAAAAGGAGACCCAGTTAAATGGTAAAAAATATCCAGAAGGGACAATTCTAATTCCATCAAGCTCAGTAAAAAGAAGTTTTATGGAAGAGATTGCAAAGGAGCTGTCTTTAAACATAGAAACAACAAAGGAGAAAATAAACGGAAACTCCACCATGAAGATAAGGAAGGGAAGAATAGGACTTTATCAGTCATGGATGGCTAACATTGATGAGGGATGGACTCGCTGGGTCCTTGAACAGTTCGAATTTCCTTGCGAGAGCATTCACAACAGTGATATAAAAGCGGGAAGACTCAACGAGAGATTCGATATTATAATAATTCCATCAGAAGATCCCGAATCAATAATTGAAGGACACAAACCAGGAACAATGCCTCCTGAATTTGTAGGAGGAATTGGAGAAACTGGGATTAAAAATTTGAAAGAATTTGTGGAGGGAGGGGGTAAATTGATAGCAATTGGAGAATCCTGTGAGTTGGCAATAGATATTTTAAAAATTCCAGTTGTAAATGTTCTTAAGGATGTAAAACCTGAGGATTTTTACTGTTCTGGTTCAATTTTGAGAGTTGAATGTGATACAAGCAACCCAATTGCTTATGGAATGGAAAAGGAAAGCACATCGTTTTTCGAGTATTCTCCCGCATTTACAGTTATACCATCCTTTGGAAAGGAAGGAACTGCAAAGTCAGTTGTAAAATATCCTGAGGACTCGATACTGTTGAGTGGTTATATTCACGGAGAAAAGATGCTCTTCAACAAATCTGCGGTTGTAGAGGCTGATTGTGGGAAGGGTAAAGCGGTTTTGTATGGATTAAGTGTTATCCATAGAGGTCAGACTCACCAGACTTTCAAACTCCTCTTCAATTCCCTTTATTTGTTCTGATTCATCGCATTATTTTTATTTGGATTAGCAAGAAAGTAGCATTAGAATTGGATAAATCTGGGATAAAAATTTATAATTTAATCTGGAGGTTAAAAATGGCAATTGCCCTTGTGAGTGTTTTCCCTATTGGTGAAGGAACGAGTTTGAGTTCCTTTGTAGCTGAAAGTATAAGGGCTATAAAGGAAATGAAAGGAATAAATTTTGAAATAACAGGGATGGGAACCATTATTGAGGGAGAAATCGATCAGATTTTCGAAGCTTTAAAATTAATGCATCTTGCACAGATAAAGGCGGGAGCAAAGAGGGTTTATATGTCTATTACAATAGACGACAGGAGGGATAAGATTTCAAATGCAAAAAGAAAAGTTGAATCCGTTAAGGAAAAAATTAAATGAAGTATATTTTTGGACCCGTTTTTTCAAGAAGGTTGGGATTATCCCTTGGTGTAGACCTTCTTCCATATAAGGTGTGCACCTATGATTGCATTTATTGCGAATGTGGAAGGACTATTTTAAAAACTGAAGAGATAAAAGAGTGGGTTCCTGCGGATGAGGTTATAAAGGAGATTGAGGATTATCTTAAAGAAAATTCTTCTATAGATTTCATTACTTTAACAGGTTCTGGAGAACCAACCCTTCACAGTAAAATAGGGTTTATTATTGAAGAGATTAAAAAAATAACTTCTATACCTGTTGCAGTTTTGACGAATGGTTCTCTTCTTTACAGGAAAGAAGTGAGAGAGGCTCTGAAAAAGGCAGATGTGATTTTACCAACATTAAATGCTGTTTCGGAAAAAATTTTCAGAACTGTGAATAGACCTCTTTATCCTCTCAATACAAAAAAAATAATTGAAGGTTTGATTGCCTTAAGAAATGATTATAAAGGGAAAATTTGGCTTGAGGTTTTAATTGTGAAAGGAATAAATGATTCACCTGAAGAGATTTTGAAATTAAAAGAAGTTATTGAAAGAATAAATCCTGACAAAATCCATCTGAATACAGTTGCGAGACCTCCCTCAGAGGATTGGGCAAAACCCCTTCCCTTTGTTGAAATGGAAAAAATAAGGGTAATTTTAGGAGAGAAAGCAGAGATAATAATGCAGAAAAGAGAAAGGGAGAAAAAAGTAGAGAAGAAAAATATTGAAGAAAGGATTGAGGAAATGGTAAAAAGAAGACCTGTAACAATAGAAGAATTATTGAATATATTTAGTATCAATAGAGAAGAAATGTCAGAAATTTTGAATTCTCTTGTAAGAAATAGAAAAATTAAAAAAGAAAATTTTGAAGGGAAAGATTTTTACATGTAGTCAAATTGAAAAAAGCACATTTTAATTTTATACATTTTGCATCTAAAAGCTTTTTTCTTAGATCCTGATTAGATAAAATAATTCTAATTTTTTACTTTGATTTTTTCTTTTTATGAAGTAAACTATCTCTTTCAGGAGGTAAGAAATGAGTAAGGAAACAAGAGAACAATTCAAGGAGAGAATAAGTAAAGAGAGTTTTGAAATTGGAAAGCAGAAACCATCTGCTTTCGAAAATGCTTTGAAACAATTTGATAAAGCAGCTTCCATCCTGAATCTAACAGAGAATCAAATTGCAATGATAAAAGAGCCGAGAAAAATTGTTGAGGTGAATTTGCCAGTTAGAATGGATGATGGTTCAATAAAGATATTCAAGGGATACAGGGTTCAGCATAATATAGCGCGTGGACCTGCAAAGGGCGGTGTAAGATTTCATCCTGATGTTAACCTTGATGAGGTCAAAGCCCTTGCTTTCTGGATGACATATAAATGTGCAGTGGTGAATATACCTTTTGGTGGAGGGAAAGGAGGAGTTGTTGTCGATCCTTCAAAGCTTTCAGAGGCAGAGCTTGAAAGACTTTCAAGAAGATATTTTGCAGATTTTATTGAGTGCTTTGGACCTGATAAAGATGTTCCAGCTCCAGATGTAAATACTAACCCTCAAATTATGGGATGGTTTATGGATACATACTCCATGCATTACAGGGAATATATTCCTGCAGTGGTCACAGGGAAACCCTTGGAAATAGGAGGTTCAGAAGGAAGAAGTGAAGCTACAGCATGGGGTATTGTATTTGTTGTGGAAGAAGCATTGGAAAAACTAAACATGGAGATGAAAAATTCAACATTTGCCATTCAGGGTTTTGGGAATGTTGGGTCAAATACTGCCAAAATTCTACATGATATGGGTGGAAAAGTTGTGGGAATTGGCGATATATCAGGTTCTTATTTTTCCAGAGAAGGCATAGATATACATCTGGCAATCGATTTTGTTTCAAAGAATAAAACTCTTAAAGGTTTTGAGAAAAATACGAATTGCAAAAAGTTAGAAAATCCTCTTGATTTACTGGAGCTTGATGTAGATGTTCTCATCCCTGCCGCTCTTGAGAATCAGATTACTGATGAGAATGCAGAGAGGATAAAGGCAAAAATTGTTGCAGAAGGAGCCAATGGACCAACCACTGTTGAAGCAGATGAAATTCTTGATAAAAAGGGTATAATGGTTATTCCTGATATTCTTTGCAATGCGGGAGGAGTAACGGTTTCTTATTTCGAATGGGTTCAAAATAGAACTGGATTTTACTGGAGCTATGATGAAGTCATAAATCAGCTTAAGAAAATCATGAAGAAAGCATTTGCAGATGTATATGAAGCCTCCCAATTTTTCAATTGCAACTTGAGAACAGCAGCTTTTATTGTTGCCATTAAGAGAGTAGTAAAAGCTTCAGAGATAAGAGGACTTTATGCTTAATGCTCAGGAAAGAGCGGAGAAACATATTTTTAAAGGAGGAACTATAGATGATGAGAATTTTTAGATTTTTCCATATAATATTAATATTCGTTTTTTTTCTATCTAATTCCTCACCCTATCTATTTACCTTTCAAAATAGACTCCATTTTACCCCCTTAGATGAAATGCCCATCTACTTTGTTAAGAATAATGGAGAGTTCGATGGAAAGATAAAGTTTCATGGAATATGGAATGGTGTATTTTTCTCAGAGGATGGAGTTTATTTAACTCTAAGGAACAAAGATGGAAAACATCCCGCTGAAGTTGTAAAGATAGTTCCTTTAAATAATAATAGGAAATTTGAGATAAAAGGAGAAGAAGAAGGTCATGGGAAGGTTAATTATTTTATTGGGAATGAGCCAGAAAAATGGAAGAATGAGCTTTCAATCTTTAAAAAAATTAGATATAAAGAGGTTTTTCCTAATGTTGATATTGTTTTTTATGGAAAGAGTGGACACCTTGAATATGATATTTTAGTAAAACCTGGAGCAGACATTTCAAAAATCTCTTTCGAAATTTGCGGAACAAAGGAGCTCAGCTTAAATGATGGGAGTATAGTTGTTAAACTTTCATCAGGCAATACAATTTTTCAGAAAAAACCTTATATTTATCAAGAAATAAATGGCAAAAGATTTGAGATTGACGGTTCTTACAGAATTAAGAAAGAAAATGGTAAATTTATTTTCAGTTTCCATATTAAATCCTTTAACAACTCATACCCTCTAATAATTGATCCAACTCTCATATATTCCACATACCTTGGCGGATCTTATTATGACGGAGGTTATGGAATAGCGGTGGATAACTCAGGGAGTGTATATTTGATAGGACAGACTTTCTCCTCCGATTTTCCCGTAAGTTCTCCTATTAAAGGTAAATCAGGATATTACGATGTTTTTGTTACGAAAATAAACCCAGAAGGTAATTCCCTTGTCTATTCAACTTTTCTTGGAGGAGATGGAGATGATTACGGTTATGCAATTGCAGTAGATTCTTCAGGTAATGCCTACATAACAGGATATACTGAGTCAAAAGATTTTCCCACAAAAAGCCCTATTCAGAATAGGAATTATGGAGGTCGTGATGTTTTTGTTGCAAAGATAAATCCAGAGGGTAATTCTCTCGTTTATTCCACTTACCTTGGGGGGAGTAACAATGATTATGGTTATAAAATAGCTGTGGATGTTTCAGGAAGTGCTTATTTAGTGGGAACCACATATTCAACCGATTTCCCCTCTAAAAATCCAATATATGGGTATTCAGGATATTACGATGTATTTATTACGAAAATAAACCCAGAAGGTAATTCTCTTGTCTATTCATCTTATTTTGGTGGAAGTAACACTGATTATGGATATGGATTAGCAGTTGATTCTTCAGGAAATGTTTATATAACTGGAGCAACCTATTCCAGTGATTTTCCCTTAAAAAATCCTATAAAGGGCAGAGCAGGACTCTGGGATGCATTTATGGTTAAGATAAATCAAGAAGGGGGTGTTGTTCTTTCCACCTATTTGGGAGGTTCTGATAACGATTATGGAACAGGTATTGTGGTTGATTCTTTGGAAAATGTCTATCTGACAGGATATACTTCCTCCCCTGATTTTCCTACTCAAAACCCCATACAGGAGAGTATTTCTGGAGATTACGACCTTTTCATTACAAAAATTTCTACAAGGGAAAATAACATTGTCTATTCGACTTTTCTTGGAGGAAGGAGCAGTGATTATGGAAGAGGGATAGCTATCGATTCAAAAGGGAATATTTATATAACAGGAGAAACATACTCCTCAAACTTTCCAACCCAGAATCCTTTGCAAATTTCCAATGGAGGCTATTGGGATGTATTTATTTCCAAGATTAACACAGATGGAAGTGCTATTGTTTATTCCACTTATCTTGGTGGAAGTAGCAACGACTATTCCAATGGAATAGCTGTTGATTCCTTAGGAAATGCATACATAACAGGTTATACCTCCTCAAGCAATTTCCCAACAGCGGTTCCACTATATGGATATTCTAATGGCTATGATGCTTTTGTTGCTAAAATTGAGGAAGGATTGATAAAGTATATCTTAACTGTTACAAAGACTGGAACAGGCACGGGAGTTGTTACAACCGATGATGGTGGAATTAACTGTGGAGAAGATTGCTCCGAAGAATACGATGCGGGTATTAATGTAACCCTTACCGCTATGCCTGATCCTGATTCAACTTTTACAGGCTGGAGTGGAGATTGTTCTGGAACGGAACAGAAGATTGTGGTCAAGATTGATTCCAATAAAAATTGTGTTGCAAACTTTGAAAAAGCTTCTCTTCCCGATCTGATTGGCGAGTGGAAAAATGTGCAAATATTTCACCGTGTTTCAGGAGTAAAATTAATTAATGCTATTTTTAGAATTAGAAACAAAGGAACTGCTGAATGCTCTGATGAGTTCAAAGTTTCCATTTATTATTCAAATGATGGGACCACTCTTGATTATCTTTTAAAGACCATAACTATTTCAAGAACAATAAATATTAACGAATACAGGGATTTTATATTTTCATACTATTTCGCCTCATATGTGTCCCTTTCAGGAAAGTTCATTATTGGAGTTATAGACCCGGAAAACTCTTTAAAGGAAAGGGACAAAACAAATAATCGTTTTTCCTACGGACCAATAGAGTAAAAGGAGAAAACCAAAAGGAAAAAATTGAAGGAAATATGGAAATATTTAAATTTCCCTTTGGAGGTTTAAATGAGATTTAAAATTTTTCTTTTTTCGATTCTTTCTTTTTCAGTCCTTTTGATTGGAGAGGAGAAAAGGATCGCTTTTTCCCTTCGTGGCGGTCTATATACCCCTTCTTCATCAACTTACAATGACGAGGTATTGCCTCCAGTAAACAACTCCTTTACAGAATTCACTGCATGGCTGAGCTCTGCAGGATTAAAAACAAATCTGGATGAGCTGGATGAGATTAAAGGAGGGATGACTTACGGAGGAGAAGTTGAATTTTTTGTGAGCAGAAATCTCTCCTTCGCCATTGGAGCTGAGTACTGGATTCAGAAACCTAAGGCATCCATAAAAGCTTCAGGGAGTATAAGTGGAGACTCTTATGAAATTTCCGATGAATTTGAAGTTTCCGCCTCTCTAATACCAGTTGTTGCCACCTTAAGAGTGGGACTACCCTCTGAGAGATTCCGAGCATACATAGGAGGTGGTATAGGATATTATATGGGTAAAGTTTTTATAAAAGAAGAATGGGACTGGAAAGAAAATGGAATTTCTTTTGAGAAAGGTTCCCATGAGATAGAATCGAGCGGTAAAGCGGTAATCCCCCACATAAACGGAGGATTCGATTTTGATATTAAAAAGAATATTTCAATTTCTGCTGATTTAAGGTATCCCCTCGGGACGATAAAAGCATTCAAGATTGAAAAGGATACCTCAGATCCAAGATCAATCGGAGAAAATTTGAAGTTCGAAGATGTTAATGGAGAAGAAAAGGATTTCAAATGGGAGCTGAGCGGATTTAACTTTGGGGTGAATATAAAATTTAAATTTTAGATTTATTTAAATCTCCACTTCCAGACAAAGGAAGAGAAGGAGTTTGTAGAACCTATAATTTCGGGCTTCTCTGTAATTTCCAGTTTCTTAGAAACTCCCATTATGTAGTATGGAGTAAACAATGGAATAATTGGAATTTCATCTCCAAGGATTTTCTGAACCTCTGTATAAATAGAAAATCTTTCAGTGTGAGATAATGTCTCCCTTCCCTTTACAAGAAGAGAGTCAAGATAAGGATCTGAAAATTTTGAATAGTTTAAGACCCCCTCTGAACTGAAAATATCCCATACATTCGGATCAAGATCCATTAGATACCCTGAAATTGCAAGGTCAAAATTTCCATTTTTCAATGCTGAGCGGAAGGAGAGATACTCTAAAAGTCTTATTTCTATCTCTATGCCTGTTTCCTCGAGGGAGTCTTTTATTATAGAAGCACAATATCTTCTTAGAATACTTTCTCCATTTGTGACAAGAACAAATTTAAGTTTTTTCCCATTCTTTTCAAAAAATCCTTTATCCCCTATCTTCCATCCAAGTTCCTTTATTAATTTTCTTCCGGCTTCTGGATTGAATTTGTAATGAAATCCATTAACCATCCAGGGTTTAAATATTATATGAGAGTTTACAACCTCGCCAGCTCCCGAAAGTAAATTATTGACAATTTTTTCCCTTGGAATTGAGTAAGCTATGGCTTTTCTCATTTCTTTTGTAAGAAGAGGGTTTCTCAAATTGAAAGCAAGATATGTATATGAGTTCTTTCTGAAAGTTATTAAATTAACTTTTGAATTAAATTCTTTGTCATTTTTAAGGCTTCTATATATTTCATGCTCTATTTCTCCGAGATGTATTTCCTCCTTTAAAAGTTTTAAAGGGTTCATTAAAGGATCCGGATTTACGACAAGTTTATAAAATTCTATTTTGGGTAAACCTTCAAAGTATTTTTCGAATCTTTTCAGTATTAAGGACTGATTGAATTTTATATCTTCAAGTTTATAAGGTCCTGTTCCTGAAATTTTCTCATCTGGCTTCCTGCATTCATCCTTCATATGGGAAGGAAGTATTTTAAAAGTTAAATAGAGAAGATAGGGAGCAAATTTTTTGGTGAGAATTATTCTTGCTCTTCTTGAGTCTATTTTTTCAATTTCCTTAATAAATTCTATATCAGCTCTATAAGGATACTCAAAGGAAGGATCTTTCATAAGGTTGAATGTAAAAATGAGGTCGTTGGTTGTTAAGTTTTTCCCATCATGCCATAATACTCCATCCTTTAGTTTAACAAAAATTGAATTTCCTTCCTCCTTCCATTCTTCAACAAGGTCTGGGACAACATTTCCATTTTTATCCAGGGTAAAAAGACCACTGAAAACTTTATCTGCAATTGAAATACTCACCTCATCAGTGGCAAGAAGAGGATTCAGAGTAACAGGAAAAGAGCGAAATGACTCAACAAGAGTATCCTTTGAGGAAAGAAAACAGGAAAAGAAAAATTGGAAAAATAAAAAAATACTAAGTTTTTTCCAGAACAATCCATTCTTCAAGATCAGAGATATAAAAGATTCTGTAAATTTTTTCATCTTCCCCCCTTACTTCAAAAAATCTATCAATTGACTTTTCAGGTTCCTGTGAACCAATATATCCTGATGAAATTATTTCTTTTACTTTTACTTCCCTTCTTCCATAAAGGAATTTTTTGGGTATCTCCTCTCCTCTGTAACCTTCGTAAAACTGTATTTTCTTTTTTTCTTCCTTCATTTTTTGACCACTTGATTATACACCCAGATTTTATATTATAATTCCATTATGAAGAAAGAAAAAGAATTTTTTACATCATCAGGTATTCCGTTAAAGGTATTTTTTACAAAAGATGACATTGATGGGAAAGATTTGGAGAAGGAATTGGGAATTCCAGGAGAGTATCCTTTCACAAGAGGAATTCATAGGGAAATGTACAGGGAAAAGCTATGGACCATGAGACAATATGCCGGATTTGGGACTGCGGAAGAGTCAAATAAAAGATACAAGTATCTTCTTGAACATGGTCAAACTGGTCTTTCTGTTGCTTTTGATTTGCCAACTCAGATTGGGATGGACTCTGATGACCCTCTTGCCCAAGGCGAAATTGGAAAAGTAGGTGTTGCAATCAGCTCCCTCTCTGATATGGAGGTTCTTTTTGATGGCATACCCCTTGATGAAGTATCAGTTTCAATGACAATAAATGCAACTGCATTTGTAATTCTTCCCATGTTCCTTTTAATTGCTGAAAGAAAAGGGATGGATTGGAAAAAATTGAGAGGGACGATCCAGAATGATATTCTCAAGGAATTCATTGCAAGGGGGACTTACATTTTTCCTCCAGAGCCATCAATGAGGATAACCGGAGATTTAATTGAGTTTTGCTGTAAAAATGTGCCCCAGTGGAATTTTATAAGTATTAGTGGATATCACATAAGAGAGGCGGGTGCCACCGCAGTTCAAGAGCTTGCCTTTACATTTGCTAACGCAATTGCTTATGTGAATGAGTTATCAAAAAGAATGGATGTGGATGAATTTGCTCCGAGAATCTCTTTTTTCTTCTCATCCCATAACAATTTTTTTGAAGAGATTGCAAAATTCAGAGCGGGAAGAAGAATATGGGCTAAGATAATGAAAGAGAGATTTAAAGCGGAGAATCTAAGGTCATGGATGCTAAGATTTCATACTCAGACAGCGGGTTCTACCCTTACTTACCAACAACCTGAAAACAATGTAATTAGGGTTACTCTTCAGGCTCTTTCTGCAATTCTTGGAGGAACCCAGTCCCTTCATACCAACTCCCTTGATGAAGCCCTTGCCCTTCCTTCTGAAAAATCTGTTAAGATAGCTCTTAGAACCCAGCAAATAATTGCCCATGAAACATCAATTCCTCTTGTGGCTGACCCCCTTGGAGGCTCTTATTATGTTGAGTATCTAACCAATGAAATAGAAAAGAGGGTATTTGAATATCTTGAAAAAATTGAGAAAATGGGAGGTGCGATAAAGGCTATAGAGAGTGGATGGATTCAGGAGGAGATAGCAAATAGTGCCTTCAGAGCTCAGAAAAGGATAGAGAGCAAAGAGGATATTGTCGTTGGAGTAAATATGTTTACAGAGGATGAAAAGACAAAACCTGAAATAATATATGTGAAGCCAGAGGTCGAAGAGAACCAGAAGAGAAGATTGGCAGAATTTAAGAAAGCAAGGGATCTGAATTCAGTAAAACTTTCCCTCGAGACTCTAAAGAAAAAGGCAGAAAGTAATGAAAACTTAATTCCTTTTGTTCTTGAAGCTTTGAAGAAAAGAGCGACTCTTGGAGAGATTGTTTCTGCCTTGAAAGAGGTGTTCGGAGTTTATCAGCCTTCCAAAAAATCCCTTTAATGAATCTAAAGATTGAGAATTTAAGCGTCTCTCTAAATGATGGCAATGAAGTTTTAAAAGATATAAGAATTGAAATAAAAGAAAGAGAATGGGTTGGCCTGATTGGTGAGACAGGTTCAGGGAAAACAACCTTCCTGAGAGCAATTCTTAGAACTCTTCCTGAGAAAATGTTCTTTAAAGATGGAAGGATTTTATTCAACGGGAAAGATATATTGAAAATTGAGGAAGAGGAGATGAGAAAAATAAGGGGGAAAGAGATCTGTTTGATAATTCAGGAACCCCATCTATATTTTAACCCATCAATAAAAATCTATAATCAGATTGAGGAGTATGCTCTCATCCATGGAATGGAAAAGAAAAATTTGAAGGAAAAGAT
The DNA here is from genome assembly GCA_964649495.1 of uncultured Clostridia bacterium. GTDB lineage: Bacteria > Acidobacteriota > Aminicenantia > JBFLYD01 > JBBIMS01 > JBBIMS01. Next base: position 14,561 of record CAZYPR010000011.1, read on the forward strand.
TTATAATTCCCTTATTCTTTCAGGTTTTGAGGATCCAGAAAGATGGATAAAAATGTTCCCTTTTCAATTAAGCTCAGGAATGCTACAAAGAATTGGGATAGGAATGGCTCTTTTAAATGAACCAAAATTTATTCTTGCTGATGAACCCACTTCTTCCCTTGATAAAATCCATGAAAAGCAGATTATTCATTTATTATGGGATTTGAAAAGAAAAAGAAATATAGGATTTATTTTTGTTACTCATAGAATAGAATTATTAAAAGATTTAACTGAAAATATAGCTGTGATTTACAAGGGAAATCTTTTAGAAATTGGAAAAACAGATGAGATTTTTTCAGAACCTTTTCACCCCTACACATCAATTCTTGTTGGAAAATCTTTATTTAAAAGAGATCTCACTCCATTGATGAAGAATTCAGATTCCTGTCCATTTTACCATTTCTGTTCTTCAAAGATTTCCGAATGCCTGAATCCCCCTCCATATTTTGAAAAACATGGAAGGATAGTAAAGTGCTGGAAATATGAATGAAATTTTAAAATTCAATGATGTAAAGAAATATTATAAAGGAGAAAGGGGGAAAATTGTCAGAGCCCTTAATGGAGTTAGTTTCTCTGTAAAAGAGGACTCGATATTTACTGTAATAGGTGAATCAGGCTCAGGAAAGACAACAATTGCAATGATTGCTTCTTTCCTTGAGTTTCCAACTCATGGAAAGGTTATTTTCAAAAATGAAACATTTAAAAAATCCTTTAACAAAAGATCTATTTGGAAAGAGGTTCAGCTTATTTTTCAAGATCCTGGAAGGTCCCTTAATCCGAAAAAAAAGGTTGAGTTTCTATTGAAAGAGCCTCTTTTGAATTATTCCATTTGTCCTCCAAAGGGAATTGATAAAAAAATAGATTTTTTAATGGAATTATTGGGGATGGAGAGATCCCTTAAAAATAGGAAAGCTGAGGAACTCAGTGGAGGGGAAAAACAGAGATTAGCGATTGCAAGAGCTCTCTTAGTCACACCCTCCCTTTTAATCCTTGACGAACCTTTTTCGTTTATAGATCCAGTGGTTAAAAGTCAAATTCTTTTTACTCTCCTTGATTACAGGAAAAAAAATAGGATGGCATGGATTTTTATTACCCATGATTTAAAGGATGTAAATTTCTTTACTGAAAGCCTTGTTATCTTGTATAAAGGTTTAATCATGGAGAGCGGAAATGTGGATATATTGGAAAATCCTTATCATCCTTACACAAAATTTCTCATTTTTCCTGAACCAAAAGAGAATTTTGAAATGACTTCTGATAAAGGATGCCCTTTTTCCATAAGTTGTGATTTTAAAAAAGAACTTTGCAAATCAACTCTTCCCGAATTAAAATTTATAAATAGGAGGTTTGTTAGATGTCATTTATATTGAGACTCTTATTTTTTATGCATCTCTCTATTCCTCTTTTGTTCGCGGATGGCAAAGGATTCAGCGTTTCAAATTTGGCTGTGAATGGTAAGATGGAAATATTTTTAATAGAAAAAAAGGGAGATACACTTAAAATAGAGAATATTTCTAAAAGATTTTCAGGGAATAATTATGCCCCTTATCTTTTCTTTAGAAAAAATTCTCCCGCAGTTGTATGGATAAACAAATATAAAGAGGTTCAATCTTTAATCATATATTCAGATAAAAAATTCACTAAATATATCCTCGATTTACCCTTTGATGTTTCATCACCAGTGGTTGAGGAAGATTCATCAGGAAGATTGCTCCTTTTAATCCCATCTCCCTCGGGTATATTTTATTCTTTTCTTGAATCGCAGATTCTTCATTTTGAGTCTATCTTTGAATTTCCATCTTTTTTTATTACCACGAAAAAGGAAAGTAATGGTATTGTCTGGATTGCATGGTCGGGATTTGATGGAAATGACTGGGAAATTTATCTGACGAAATGGGATGGGTCAATTTTTGGACCAACAGAGAGGATAACTGATAATAACTTTCAAGATGTAGAGCCTTCATTGTCCTTAGAACCTCTGGATATTATCTGGAAAGTTTATAGAAATGGAAGACCTGTTATAAAAAGTATGAGGGATTCTATTTATGAAGATAAAGTTGAAGAACAATTTGAAATTGATATGAATTCATTTATCGCCTTTGGAGACAGTATTACATATGGAATGGTTGATTACAAACCTGAAGCAGAAGGATATGTTCCGAGACTTGAAAGACTCCTTCGAGCTGAATACTCTGAGGAAATAAAAGTTTTAAATAGGGGAATTCCCGGGGAAGATACTGTTGGTGGTCTTTCGAGGATAGAGAGTGTTATAAAGAATGACCCCTCTCGCTATATTTTGATTATGGAAGGAACCAATGATGTCTGGCATTATCCCGCATGGTTTACCGCTTTAAATCTTGAGGGAATGGTAAAAATCTCCATCTCTTATAAAATGAAACCACTGATTGCCAACATTATACCCAAAGCTTTCTGGGCAGAATTTTTAAACCCCAGAATAGAGGAGATTAACCAATTTATAATTCAAATAGCTGAAAAATATAAAATTCCCCTCGTCGACCAATACAATGCTTTCATGAGTTATCCCGAGGAGGAAGGTGGATGGAGAGCCCTTTATTCAGGACATAATCATCCCAATGAACGAGGGTATCAGCTAATGGCGGAGGTTTGGTTTGATTCTATATCGAAATTACCAAGATTTAGAGAGAAAGAAAGAGAAGGACGAAATGAAAAAGGTAAGATTGACAAATTAAGTTTTGGTCTTGTAATTCGAAAATAACTGAAAATATTGAATCTAAAATATGCCTATTTTCCTTTTTTATTCACTATTGAGGCTAATTTTATCCCTCGAATCAGGAAACACTTGACAAAGGTTTTTTTTTCTGATACAAAAAGATAAGAATAAAGAAATGAAGGAGATTTAATGTGTTTGGTCTGGGGAAAAAGAAGAATTTGGTAGGATTAGATTTGGGTTCCAGTGCGATAAAGCTTGTAGAACTTAGCTCCAAGGCAAAAAGGCACGAGGAAATTTATGAATTGACAGCTCTTGGCTATGAACCACTACCTCATCAAGCTATTGTTGAAGGGACAATAATAGATTCCACTGCTGTTTCTGATGCTATAAAAAAACTTTTTGCTGAGCTGAAGATAAAGAACAACAATGTTGCAACATCTATCTCAGGAAGTGCGGTGAGCATAAAGAAGATACCCCTTCCCCTCATGAGCTCTGAAGAACTGGAAGAATCGATACAATGGGAAGCAAAACACCACATCTCACTTCCCATAGAGGATGTGAATCTGGATTACTTCATTCTGAACACTTATCCCGAACAAGGTAAGATGGAGATAATTCTTACAGCAGCGAGAAAGGATAGGATCAATCTATACTCTACTGCGGTTATTCAGGCGGGAAGAAATGTTGCTTTGATGGATGTTGATGGACTTGCCCTTCAAAATGCTTTTGAAGTAAATTACGAAATGTACAGAGATAGAGTTGTAGCTCTTATAAACATAGGCGCCTCAGTTACAAATATAAACATAGTAGCTTCTGGAGTTCCTTTATTAATCAGGGACATCTCTTTTGGTGGCAATCACTTTACAGACTTGATTCAGAAGGAGTTCTCTTTGACATTCGAAAAAGCAGAGAGTCTGAAGAGAGGTAATTCTGTAGAGGGAATTTCTCCTGCAGTCATACAACCCCTCATTCAAATAGGTTTTAATGATCTAAAGAGGGAAATTGCCCAAACCTTTGACTACTTGAGGCTTTCCTATTCCGACAAAAGAGTTGAGAGAATTGTTTTAAGTGGTGGCTCATCAAAATTACCTGGCATTCAGAGTTTTCTTAGTAAAGAATTCGATTGTCCTGTTGAACTTTTCAATCCTTTCAGGAACATTCATTTCAATGAAAGATTTTATGACAGGGATTTTCTCATGGAGATGGCACCCATTTTTAGTGTAGCGGTTGGGCTTGCTTTAAGAAAAATAGGAGAATAAGCATGATAAAAATTAATTTATTAAGGGCAGAGAAAAAAGAGTTAAAGCCTTTAATAACTGTAAAACCTGAAAAGAAAGAAAAGGTTTACACATCTTTTTTTGTTCTTCTTCTTATATTAACTTCTGTTTTAATTTTACTGGTTCATTTGAATGTTTCAAGAGCAATTGAGTCAGAAAGAAGAATGCTCGAAGAGCTTGAATTGAGAAAGAAAGAACTTGCGGGGATACTTGCGGATATAGAAAAATACAATACGCAAAAGAAAGCTTTTGAGGAAAAGATCAAGGTTATTGAATCTCTGAAAGAAAAACAGAAAGTTCCTGTTCGTTTACTCTACGAGGTTAGCAAGAGAATTCCTGATGGTTTATGGTTGAAGAGGCTCTCATTTTCTGAAGGTAAGCTTTCTATTTCGGGTAGAGCATTTTCCAACAATATAATTGCAGACTTCATATCAGATCTTGAAGGGAGCGGATTATTTAAAGATGTGGCTCTAAAGGATTCTACCATGAGCCCAACATCTGAAGGTGGAGGAGTTTTTGATTTTACCATTGAAGGAAAGTTTTCAATTGAAAAGAGGTGAGATATGGATCTAAAAAAATTATCTCCTATGGCTCAATTCCTTGTCTTTCTCGGTCTCTGTATTCTGATTTTAATAGCTTCATATTTTGTCTATTTCAAGAGTCAATTTACCACCCTTAGCAAAATTAAAGAAGATAGGAAGAGCCTTCAGGAAGAAGTTGAGAAAGCAGAGAAGAGAAAGTTAGAAGCAGAAAGATTGAAAAGGGAGGTAGCATATCTTGATGAAAAACTCAAGACATTAAAGGAGATTCTTCCTGAGAGAAAAGATGTAAGTGATATAATAAAAAAGATACAATCCCTTGCTTACAATTATCGCCTTGAAATTTCAAAGTTTACCCCAAAAAATGAGGTTCAAAGAGATCTTTATATCGAATGGCCCTTTTCAATAAGTATGACAGGAAATTATCATGATTTTGGATACTTTCTTGATCATCTTAGCAGGTATAAAAAAATATTTAATGTTGACAATGTAGTCATATCAGCCCTACCAAGGCAGACTCCTCTTAGAAGTATAAGCATTACATGGGATGCCATAACTTATATTGGGCAGGAAAGACCTCCCGCACCACCTCCAAAAAGATCGAGAGAAGGGACAAAGGAATCAGAGAAAGTGGAGGGTTTATTATGAAAAAGTTATTTATTTTGATTTTATTTTTTATTTTTTCCCTTTCCTTTCTTTTCTCTCAGCAGCCCCCTCAAAAAGCTGTAGAACAAAAAGTCTCAGAGGATGAGAATCCTCCGGGAGATTTTGTTTACAATCCTGAAGGAAGAAGAGATCCCTTCATTGATCTTCTTGCTGGAGAAAAAGCAAGAGAAAGAACACCTGGGATGACGGGTGAACAATCTCTTCTCATTGGAGAACTTGAACTGGTTGGAATCTCTTATGGCAAAGGTCAGTATTGGGCAATTGTGACAGGACCCGATGGAATGCCTTATTTTCTTAAGAAAGGAGATAGATTGTTTGACGGATATGTTCTTTCGATAGAGTCAAATAGAGTTATTTTTAGGAGAGAGTTAAGGAGGCCAGGACTACTTAAAAATTATGAAGATATAGTTAAAAAATTAAGCCCTGAAGAGGAGGGAAAATGAAAAAGATTTGTTTATTATTTGTTTTATTTTTCTTGCTCTCCTTATTTGCTCAGGGAGAACAGAAGGATACTGTAAGCATTAACAAGGTTGCTTTTGAAAACCAGAGCGACAAAACGGTTTTCATTTTCAAGACATCATCTTTCATTCCTCTCCCTCCTATTTACAATGACCCATCTGATATACTTCTGGTAAAGATGGAATTGAACCACGCAAACATAAAGGATATCCCGAGAGAGTATAATGTGAATTCTTCAGTAGTAAGGAGGCTTGTCCTTCAAGAAAGGGAAAAGGGAGTTCTTGCAAATTTCTTTCTTGCAAAACCAGTCCCTTATAGAGTTTATTCTGAAAGGAATGAGCTCCTTGTAAATTTTTACAATCCTGAATCTGTTCCCTCTTCAAAACCTTCTACCGCTTCTCCTCAGGTTCCATCTGAGCAGACCCAATCTCTGCCTAAAGAAGAGAAGCAGGCTCTCCCCCCTCAAGTAAGAGATTTGAAAATTAATCCATTCGAAGGAGGACTCGAAGTTCTTGTAATAGGGGATAATCTCAACAAATTTGAAGACTTCGTCCTTGAGAATCCAAACAGAATTGTTGTTGACCTTTTTGATGCAAAAAATCTATGCATAAAAGGAGCTTTCCCAGTAAAAGGTGGTGAAATTGTTAAATCAGTTAGAGTTGCTCAAAACAGAACCTCTCCCTATGTTACAAGGGTTGTTATTGATGTTGAGGGAAAGATTCCTAAATACAATGTGAAGAGTGTAGCAGATGGAATTTTGATTGCTGTATTTTATCAAAAGACAGTTTCCGCTAAAGAGAAGATAAGCGCTGAAACTCCTAAGAAAGAGGAGAAAGCCATTCCTGCAGAGACAAAGGCGACTCCGGTGGAAAGGAAAGAAGAAAAAGTTGAAATTCCGAAAGCTCCAACTCTTCCTAAAAGTGAGACTCCAAAAGAAGAACAAAAAGTAAAAGAAGAGAAACCCGAGGAAAAACCTAAAGAAGAGCAGAAAAAAAGCACCCAGGAAATCTTCCAACCAAAAGTTATAGCTGAGGAAGGAAAAGTTTACAAAGGAGAGAAGTTCACATTCCGATTTAAAGATGCGGATATAAGGGATTTTCTTAAATTTGTTGCTACTGTAGCGGAAATCAACATAATAATTGATCCAGGAGTCACAGGAAGGGTGACTTGTGAGCTCTACAACATACCGTGGGATCAGGCTCTTGACCTGATTTTGAAGACGAATGGTCTCGGATATGTAATGGAAGGAAATGTTTTGAGGGTAGCAAAAATAGAGACTTTAACAAGGGAGCAAGAAGCTGCAAGAAGACTTAAAGAAGCTCAGCAACTTGCAGGAGAACTCAAAGTAATAACAAGAACATTAAGTTATGCTAAGGCAAGAGCGGTTCAACCCATTTTGCAAAAACAGCTCTCTCCAAGAGGGGAGATAATAATTGATGAAAGAACAAATACTTTAATTATATCGGATATTCCTGATAAAGTTGGTGTAATTGACAAGCTCATAGAAACCCTTGATGCAGCAATCCCTCAGGTCTCCATTGAAGCAAGAATTGTTGAGATAAACACAAATTATACTAAGAATTTAGGTATACAGTGGGGATTTTTCGCTGCTGCTGATGCTGCATATGGTAATCAAACCTCTCTTAGATTTCCCAATTCTATTTTAGTTGATGGTTCAGCGATAAAAGAAGGAGGATTGCAGAACAATCCCCTCGATGGTTACGCTGTAAATCTTCCCGCTCCCGCTTTCTCCAGCGGGTTTGGGATTTCCCTTGGAAATGTTGTTGATACCTTTAGATTGGATATAGCATTAACTGCCCTTGAAACATCTGGACAAGGAAAAATTCTTTCTGCACCAAAAATATCCGCCCAGAATAATGAAACAGCAGAGATTCTTCAAGGCAGACAAATTCCTGTTCAGACTGTTGCCAACAACACGGTTACAACAAGATATGTTAACGCTGCTCTTGAACTCCATGTGACCCCCCAGATAACTGCTGAAGGAACCATAATTATGACCATTGAAATAAGGAATGATGCAGCTGATTTTGCAAATCTTGTTCAGGGAATACCTCCAATAATAACCCAGAGTGCAAAGACAACAGTTCTTGTCAAGGATGGAGGGACAGCAGTAATTGGTGGTATTTACAGAATAGAAGATACCATAACAACAAACTCAGTTCCCGGACTTTCTAAGATTCCAATAATTGGAAATCTATTCAAGGGTTTCTCCAAGAATGTTCTGAATAAAGAACTCTTGATATTTATAACTCCAAGAATTATCAAAGGTTAGGAGGTAAGATGGCAAAGAAAATTACAATTTTTGTATTAGCCATTCTGCCTTTCATCTTTTTCAATTCTTGCAATGTCCTTGAAAACAAAACCCGCTCTGCTTCTGTTCTAATAGTGCAGTCCCTCGTGGGTATAACCCGTGGAGGAGGAGAAGATTCAACAGCCATTGATTCAGATGTTATTATAAATCCACCTTCTGGGAAGTGTAGTTATGTTATTGGAGATATTGCAAAGGTCACCTTTACAGCAAAATTGTTGAGTCCCACAAGAACCGCTACCTTTTACAATGATATAAGAGTTCAAAGATACAGGGTAAGATACATAAGGACAGATGGCAGAAATGTTGAAGGTGTGGATGTTCCTTACTCCTATGAAGGAGCTATTGATGTTTATGTTCCCATTGATGGAACGGTAAGCTGGAATTTTGATATTGTAAGAACCACTGCAAAATTAGAACCACCCCTTGTGAATCTGATTGGAACAGAGAATGTAATAGAAGCGATTGCAATTGTTGATTTTTATGGTGAAGATATGGCGGGTAATAAAGTATCCGCTCAAGGGAAAATTTCAGTTCATTTCAGGGATTGGTTAAATTCAGATGCGGATTGTCCATAACAAGGAGGTTTAAAGTGAGAAAATTAATTATCATTTTAATTGTAATGTTTACATTGTTCATATCCTGTAAAAGAGATGAGGTTGTGGAGCCTCCTATAAGTGGTCCATCGACACTTTCGTATATCTTGGAAGGAAGTGCAAATCCAACAACATTGAGGATAGCACCTAACCCTGATTCCTCCCTTATAAGGGTCAGACTTTACGATTTCACAGGTAAACCAATTTCAGGAGCTCCAATATTTTTTGAGACAATATGGACATACACTCTCATAAAGCAAACATACGACAAATATGGAACCCTGACAAAGGAGGAAACCAGCACTGGCGGAGGAAGAGCTGATTTAGGAAACTTCTATGGATCATTCACCTATTTGGCTCCCACAGATTCAAATGGATTCGTAAATATTATTTACACTGCTCCTGATTCTGAGGAGTTTAATAGTAGAACGGTATGGTCATATAGTTATGGACCTCCAGATAACCCCTCTACCGATGTATATATAATTTCAATTTCATCTTTTTATATTAAAGCGCACTGGACATCCCCTCCTAACTCCAACATGAATATTTTCTGCTATATTCCCATTAATTTTGAGGTTGCTCCATAAATTCATTTTAATATGTAGAATATGCCTTCAAAGGTAGAAGAGCTTGAAAGAAGAGTGAGGTTAAATCCTGATGCAAAAAACTATTTTTACCTTGCAGAAGCTTACAAAGATGAGCTAAATTTTGAAAAGGCTCTTGAGGCTTGCAATAAAGGGCTTGAGAAACAACCCGGTTTAATTTCGGGACAGATTCTTCTTTCAGAAATTCTTTTCAAAATTGGAAGAATTGATGAATCATTGAAAATTATCAGAGATGTTATAAGTAAATCTCCTGATGCAGTTAGCGCTTACAGGATTCTTTACGAAATTTCTATGCAAAAAAAAGACTTTCATTCTGCTAAGGATGCCCTTGAGAAACTTTTTTTCTTCAATCCCTTTGATGAAGAAATTTCTCAGAAGTTAATGGAAATAAATAAGATTCTTGAAAAAGGAGCAGAATCTAAACCTGTTCTATTGCCAGAGCAAGAACCTGTGTTAGAGAGAGGTTCAGCAGAACTGAAGGAGGAAAAGTTTATCCCCCCTCTACCTGAGGAACATATTAAGGAAGAAGTTAAAGAGGAATTTGCTACTAAAAGAATTTCTTCTGAAGATGTTGCTACAATGATAAGAGAAATAAAGGAGAAGGAAGAAGAGGAAGAAGCTTTTGTTACTCCGACAATGGCGGAGATATATTTAAAACAGGGATTAGTGGATAAAGCAATAGAAACTTACTACAAACTTTACGAGATTAAGAAAGAAGATGTATTTTTAAATAAAGCAAAGGAGTTGGAAGATAGAGTTAGAAAATCTTCTTATTATTCTGCTTATGCCAGCTTACTTGAAAAGTTTCTTGAGAGAATTTCTCGAATGAAACAAGGGACTTCGTAATGTTTGAAGGCTATCTCAAAATTATAAAGGAAAAGATTCCCTCTTCTGTAGGAATATTGATTATGGATTCTGATGGCTTGACTGTGGAAAAAATCAACTGGGATGAGAGGATTGATATTGAACCTGTAGCAGTTGAGATTGCTTCCCTGGCGAACCTTTTGAGAATAAATCCTGAAATTTCGAAATTTGGAATTTTAAATGAGATGACATTTACCCATCAGGATTTTATTTTTCTTGTGAAAGCTATAGATCAGAACTATTTCATCTTCTATGCAATGAGAAGGAATGGAAATTTAGGAAGGGCAAGGTTTGAATTGGAAAAAATTAGATATAAAGTGAAAGGGGAACTTTAGCTTTTCAAAAAAATCGTTTAAAATTATAAAATGTGGGCGATTAACTCAGGGGTAGAGTGCTACCTTCACACGGTAGAAGTCGCAGGTTCGAATCCTGCATCGCCCACCATTTTTTTTGATTACTGAATGAACGGTATAATCAGTGGAACCATAGAAAGGATAATTTTTTTTAATCCTTCATCAGGATACACTGTCTTAAAAGTAAAAGATGATAAAACTAAAAGGAGTGTTGTAGTTGTTGGGCATTTTCCAGAGCTGACTCCTGGGGAGACAATTTCTGTTGATGGAAAATGGGTAAAGTCAGAAAAATGGGGTGAGCAGTTTAAAGCAGAAAATTATCAGATTCTTACCCCTTCTTCAATATCAGGAGTGAAAAAGTTCCTTTCATCAGGTCTTATAAAAGGAATAGGTCCTGAGCTTGCCAAAAGGATAGTCGATAAATTTGGGGAAGAGACTCTTGAAGTAATTTCAAGAGAACCTGAAAAATTGAAAGATGTTGAAGGAATAGGGGAGAAAAAAATTTGCTCCATTGTTGAATCCTGGAAAGAGCACAAAGAGAAGAGCCACATTATTATAAAGCTCCAGGAGCTTGGATTAACCACGAGGATGGCTATGAAAATTTACAATGAATATGGAAATAACTCCTTAAAGATATTAAAGGAAAATCCATATCAACTTGCGGATGACATTTTTGGAATAGGCTTCAAAATCGCTGATAAAATAGCCCTATCCTCAGGGATTGATCCAAAATCTCCCTTGAGAGTAAAAGCTTTCATTCTTTATTTAATGAGTAAAGAAATTGAGGATGGTCATGTTTTCTCCTTTTCTGATAGTTTAGCGGAAAAAGCCTTAAAGGAGTTGGAAATTGAAGATGGAGAAGCTATACTGTTTTTGATAGATGAGCTTGAAAGAGAGGGGAAAATTGTAAAGGTAAGTTTAGGAGAAAGGGATGCAATTTATCTCCCATTTTTTTTCAAGGCAGAGAATGATATTGCGAGATATATTGTGGAAAATTTGAGTTTTCCAAAGACTCAATTTTTAATTGACACAAATCAATACATAGAAGAGTCTGAAAAAGAAATGGGAATCAAATTTGCTCCCAAGCAGAAAGAGGCTATTGAAGCATCATTAAAAGAGAAAGTAATGATTTTGACCGGAGGACCCGGGACTGGTAAAACTACAATAATAAGAGCAATTATTAACATATACAAGAGACTTGGAAGAAAAGTTCTACTTTGTGCACCAACAGGAAGAGCTGCAAAAAGGCTATCTGAGACCTCTGGTGAGGATGCAAAGACAATTCACAGACTTTTAGAATACAAACCTGGAGAAAATATTTTCTTAAAAAATGAGCGAAACCCATTGAAAGCTGATATGATCATAGTGGATGAATTTTCCATGGTGGATATTCCTTTAATGTATCATTTAATGAAGGCAGTATCGCCATGGACAAGTCTTTTATTTGTTGGTGATAAAGATCAGCTTCCTTCAGTTGGTCCTGGAAACATTCTTAAGGATTTAATTCAATCTGAGATTATAAAAGTGGTCGAACTTGAGGACATATTCAGGCAATCAAGGGAGAGCATGATTGTTGTTAATAGTCACAGAATAAGAAAGGGAATGTTTCCTTATCTTTTTAGAGATAGAGAGGATTTCATTTTCATCTTTGAAGAAGATGAAGAAAGAGCATTTCAAAGAATTGTTTCCCTTGTAACAGAAGAGATACCCGAGAGGTTTGGATTTGACCCAATGAGTTCTCAGATCCAGGTTATTGCTCCCCTCTATAAAGGAATTGCAGGAGTTGAAAGCTTTAACAAAATTTTACAGGAGAGATTAAATCCTGAAGGAAAAAGCTTTGCTGGGATCCCTTTCAGAATTGGTGATAAGGTTATGCAAATAAAAAATAATTATGAGAAGGATGTTTACAATGGTGACATAGGAAAGATTTTATCAGTAGATGAAAGGGGTGTTACTGTTCTTTTTGATAGGGAGATTAGATACGAGAGAGATGAACTTGATGAATTAACCCTTGCCTATGCCATATCTGTTCATAAATCTCAAGGAAGCGAGTACGAGGCATGTGTTATGCCTGTTCTAACTCAGCAATACATAATGCTCCAGAGAAACCTTCTCTATACAGCTCTGACAAGAGCAAAGAGACTTGCTGTCCTTGTTGGTTCCAAGAGAGCCCTTGCAATAGCAATTAAAAATAACAAGCCATACAAAAGGAATACGAGACTTGCTTCAATTTTAATGGATTTAAAAAAACAGAGAGCTTGATAAAATTTTCAGTTGAAATACACAAATGTCTATGATATAAAAATTCTCTAAATGCTTTATGGAAAGAAGTTTATTTATTTGACTCTTCCTATTATCTTTTCCTTCTCCTGTGCCTCAATACCTAAAAAGGGTATCTCTTTAAGAGAAAGTATAATTTTGATGGCTGAAAGACTTATTGGAGCTCCTTATAAATATGGTGGAGCAGATATCTACGGATTTGACTGTAGTGGTTTTATTTACTATGTTTTTTCAAAAGATGGTGTTCTTCTTCCCCGTTCAACAGATAAACTGATTCAGACTGGAAGAACAGTATCCTTCAGAAGGGCATCAAAAGGTGATTTGATGTTTTTCAGATTAGAAAAAGAAGGATTGCATGTTGGAATTTATGCGGGAAAGGGAACCTTCATTCATGCTTCAAAAATGGGGGTTAAAAAGGAAATTTTGAATAGATACTGGAAAAAGAGATTAATTAAAATAAAGAGGGTAATATGAATCTGAGAGGGAAGTTCAGAATTGGTGTTATAGGAGGAAGTGAAATTAATAGCAAGATATACAGGCTGGCATATGAGGTGGGAAAAGAAATAGCTAAAAATGATTGCATACTTGTTTGTGGAGGTCTTGGAGGAGTGATGGAAGCAGTTTCAAGGGGAGCAAAAGAGAATGGGGGGATTACAATGGGAATCCTTCCTGGAACTGACAAGGAGGACGCTAATCCATACATAGATCTTCCAATTCCTACAGGGATTTCTTATGCGAGGAATATGCTTGTTGTTCTCAATTCCGATGTAATTATAGCAATTGATGGTAAATATGGAACCCTCTCGGAAATCTCTTATGCCAACATCTTTGGTAAAAAAGTTATAGGGCTTGAAACCTGGGATATTGAGGGAGTAGAAAAGGCTGAAAATGCTGAAGATGCTGTAAAAAAAGCAATTTCATTTTTAAAATCTTAATAAATTTTGAGGAGGATTCATGAAAGAAGAAATTTTAAAAAAACTTAAAAAGGACACTCTATGTGTCCATGGCTCAGGGAGAAGAGATCCTCTTGCAAGAGCGGTTTCTTTTCCCATTTATCAAAGTTCAACATTTGCTTTTGATAGTGTTGAAGATGCTCTCCAGATATTTGACGAAAAAAAATTAGGTTATGTCTACACAAGATGGGGAAATCCAACAATTGATTATTTAGAGGAAATGATGGCCCTCCTTGAGGGAGGGCAGGCAGCACTTATAACCTCTTCTGGAATGGCGGCTCTTTCAACCCTTGTTTTTACCCTTGCTGAAACTGGTGACAATGTTGTTAGCCAAACTATTCTTTACGGAGGCTCATATAGCTTTTTTAAAAAATTCGCTCCTAAAGTTGGTATTGAAGCAAGATTTGCTGAAGAGCCTGTTCATGAAAATATTGAGAAATTAATTGACGAAAGGACAAAGTTGATTTACATTGAGACTCCCGCAAATCCTACATTAATGATTGTTGACATTGCAGAGTGTGCGAAAATTGCAAAAAAAAGAGGAATCCCCTTAGCTGTTGATAACACATTTGCAACTTCCTATCTTCAAAATCCTTTATCCCTTGGTGCTGACATTGTTCTTCACTCTGCGACAAAATACATAAATGGTCATGCTGATACTGTAGGTGGAATTCTTGTTGGTTCAAAGGAGTTCATAGAAAAAGCCAAAAAGGAAGTTTTGAGAGAGCTTGGTGGTGTAATGGACCCGTTCGGAGCATGGCTTATGATAAGGGGTCTTAAGACTCTTGCTGTGAGAATGGAAAGACATTGTGCCAATGCAAAGGCTCTTGCACAATTCTTGAATAACCATGAAAAAGTTGAGAAAGTCTATTATCCAGGGCTTCCATCCCATAAGGGGCATGAAATTGCTAAAAGACAGATGAAGGACTTTGGAGGAATGCTTTCCTTTGAATTGAAAGGAGGAAGGAGGGCGGGAGAGAAGTTAATGGATCAACTCAAAGTCATGATTCTTGCGGTAAGTCTTGGAGATGTGGGAACCTTGATAACCCATCCCGCCTCTTCTACCCACAGACAGTATAGCGCTGAAGAGCTTAAAGCATTCGGGTTGTCAGAAGGGCTTGTTAGAGTTTCTGTTGGTATTGAAAATACCAATGACCTTCTCGATGATATAGCACAGGCTCTCGATAAAATTTAAGATTTATTTTTTTTCAATTATGCCCAATTATAAAATAGTGGTGCAGTATGATGGAACAAACTATAAAGGGTGGCAGTATCAGCCCAATCAAAAAACCATACAAGGGGAACTGGAGAGGGTTCTCAGGATAATTTCTTATGAAAATGTGAAGGTAATAGGAGCGGGGAGAACAGATTCGGGAGTCCATGCAAAAGGTCAGGTTGCAAGCTTTAAGATGGAGCTAAAGATAGCTCCCATTTCCCTTTTGAGGGCAATGAATTCTTTACTACCAAAGGACATAAGAGTTGTAAATGTTGAAGAGGTTGATGATGGGTTTAATGCGCGTCATCATGCAAAAGCCAAGACTTACATTTATCGAGTCTATACTGGACTTGTTGTCTCTCCCTTTTTGTGGAGATGGGTTTATCATATCCCATTCAATTTGGATGTGGAAAAGATGCGGGAAGCAATAAAGTTCTTTGTTGGAAAGAACGATTTTAAGAATTTTACATCCCGCTCCTCATCTCCCTCTACAGTCAGAACAATTTTTAGAGCAGAGATAGAAGAAGAGAATGATGAAATAAGATTTATATTTGAAGGAAGCGGATTTTTAAGATATCAGGTAAGGAATATGGTAGGTTTACTTATTGAGATTGGAAAGGGGAAATTTGAACCTGAAATTGTAAAGGAACTTCTTGAGAAAGATGAAGTAGAAATAACTTTTTCCTCCTCTCATCCATGCGGATTATGCCTTGAAAAGGTAAGCTATTAGCTTAAGCTTCATAAATGTTTTTCAACTAATTTTTTCAGGCACTCCTTTTTCTGCTCGCCAAGAATCCTCTCCATGAGATTCCCATTTTTAAAAATTAAAATCTGGGGGATGCTCAGAACCTCAAACTCTATTGCTTTGTTCTGGGATTTTCCTATGTCAAGAAAGTAAATCTCAGCTTTTCCTTCCAATTCCTTTTCTAGCTCTTCAAGGAGAGGCTTCATTTTTTTGCAGGGTCCGCACCAATCCGCACCAAACTCTACTATGACTGGAACATTTTTTTGAATTAGATTGTTGAATTCAATTTCATCAATGTTTCTCATCTCTTTTTCCTTTATTTATTAGAAAAATTCCATTCTGGATTGGAGTATTTTTCCTTTTCAAGCTTTTCAACATCCTTTATAATTTCGATTAATTCAAAAGGCTCAAAATTACATTTGAAAAATCTTGAAAAACCTTCCTTTAAAGAATTAGCAATTTTAAAAAAGTCTGTCTCTCCAACAAGCTCTTTTATTGTTGATATATTTTCCCTCAAACTTTCGGGATTGGAAAGGGTTGCCTTCCCAAGTTTATCAACATCCAGGGTAATAGGGATTGAACCATGCTGAAGAAGGGCATTTTTTGTTCTTTTTTGAGCTGAACCGATCAATTTCCTCCCATTCACGACTATTTCATTTCCTGTTGGATATGAAAAACATGGAAGATTTGTTTTGTAAAGTCCTTCATATTTTCGGGAAGATAGAGATGCATTTATACCAAGAATTTTTAAGCCTTCAATTAGAGCGGAAGATATTAAATGGAAAGATTCAATAACACTTTTATTTTCAACCATGATGGAAGCGGATGAGGAAATTGAATATGTGACCTCATCATCGTGAAGAACAGCCTTCCCCCCTGTTATTCTCCTCACAATTTCAATTCCATTGATACTTAGAAAATTCATATTTACTGTTTCTTTTACCTTCTGGTTATATCCAATTGAAAGAGTGGGTTTCTCCCACCTGTAAAATCTCAGAATTGAGCATTCTTTATTTTTCTGGACATAATTAAAAAGGGCTTCATCAATTGCCATATTTAATGAAGCTGAATTTGGTTTTTCTTCAATTATAATATAAAAAATCAACAATTTCTCCATTAAAGTTTCTAAAAAAGCAAGTTTATTAACTTTTTTCGACTTTCCAGTCTCGCCTTTTTTATTCAAAAAATGGAGCGGGCAACGGGATTCGAACCCGCGACTTTCAGCTTGGGAAGCTGACACTCTACCACTGAGTTATGCCCGCATAGAATTAAATTTAAAGTAAATAATGATTTATGTCAAGTGCAGAGATAATTTAAGATTTCTTCCCTTTCACAATTTCTGGCTATTTTCTCCCACCCTAATTATTCTTTACTTCTTTTATATGTTATGTTATTATACTTTCTTATAGATGAAAAATTGAAGGAGGAAAAGTGGATTTAGGAAAAGAAAGTAAAAAGAGTTTAATATCAAAATTTGGCATCCATTCCAATGATACAGGTTCTGCAGATGTTCAAATTGCCCTTTTAACAAAAAGAATAAATCATTTAACAGAGCATCTCAAAGTCCACAGAAAAGATTATCATACAAAATTAGGATTACTAAAACTGGTCGGAAGAAGGAAGAGATTAATGGAATATTTAAAAAGAAAGGATCCAAAGGGATATGAGAGGCTTGTAAAGGAACTTGGAATAAAGGGTTGATTTTTTTGAAGGAGGGATTTGTGCCTGAAAAAGTAGAGATGGAATTGGGGGGAAGGAAACTAACAATAGAAGTTGGTTCTGTGGCAAAGCAAGCTAACGGTTCTGCCCTTGTTCAATATGGAGACACTGTTATGCTTGTTACAGCAACTTCAAAAGAAGAACCAAATGAGGAAACTGATTTTCTTCCTTTAATTGTTGATTACAGAGAGAACACTTATGCTGCGGGAAAAATACCAGGAGGTTTTTTCAAAAGAGAGGGGAAACCCTCAGAAAGGGAGATCCTTGTTAGCAGGCTTATTGATAGACCGATAAGACCACTTTTTAAACCAGGATACAACTACGAAACCCAGATAGTTGCTCTTCTTCTTTCTGCTGACCTTGAGAATGAACCCGACACCCTTGGAATTATTGGAGCTTCCACTTCACTTCTTGTTTCAGAAATTCCCTTTGAAACACCTGTTGCTGCAGTTAAAGTTGGAATTATAAATAATGAATTTAAGTTAAATCCCACATTAGAAGAGCTTAAATCAAGTGTTCTAAATTTGGTCGTTGCAGGGACTGAAGAGGGTGTTGTAATGATAGAGGCGGGAGCGGTGGAAGTTGATGAAAAGACCATGGTAGATGTAATTAGATTTGCCCATCCTTATATAAAGCAGATTATTGAAATTGAAAAAGAGCTTTGGAAAAGGGTTAACCCTGTTAAAAGACCTTTCACTCCATTAACTTTTGATGAAGAAAAACTCACTGAATTGAGAAATAGAATTGGAGAGAGACTTTTATCTGCCATCAGGACACCACAGAAAAAAGAGAGGGAAAAAAGTATAAATGAAATTCTTCAGGAACTGCTTTCTGAAATCCCTGAAGAAGAAAAAGAGAAAAGAAGGGAATTAGAAAGATATTTCAATGAATTAAAAAAGAGAATTTTTAGAGAGGATGTCTTAATAAATAGAAGAAGACCTGATGGAAGAGGGTTTAAAGAGATAAGACCCATTTCAATAAAGGTTGGACATCTTCCGAGAACCCATGGTTCTTCCCTTTTTACAAGAGGTGAAACCCAGGCACTTGTGACAGCAACTCTTGGAACATTTGAGGATGTTCAGAGACTCGACATTCTTGAGGATGAGAATGCTGTAAAAAGGTTTATGGTTCATTACAATTTTCCTCCTTTCTGTGTTGGGGAGGTTTCCTTCCTTAGAGCGCCGGGAAGAAGGGAGATAGGGCATGGAGCTCTTGCTGAGAGAGCTCTTGTTCCAGCAATCCCTGATGAGGATGTTTTCCCCTACACAATAAGAATAGTCTCCGATATTCTTGAATCTAATGGATCCTCATCAATGGCTACTGTTTGTGGAGCAACTCTTGCTTTAATGGATGCAGGAGTCCCCCTTAAGATGATTGTGGCAGGAATTGCAATGGGCTTGATTATTGAAAATGGGAATTGGGTTACTCTTACAGATATTGCAGGGCTTGAAGATCATTACGGAGACATGGATTTCAAGGTTGCAGGAACAAAAAATGGAATAACAGCTCTTCAGATGGATATAAAAGTTAAAAATGTTACTTTTGATATAATTGAATCCGCTTTAATGCAGGCAAAGGAGGCAAGACTTCAAGTTCTTGAAAAAATGCAAGAAGCTCTTCCTGAGCCAAGAAAGGAGATTTCACCATATGCTCCAAGGATTGGTATTATTGAGATAAACCCTGACAAGATAAAAGATTTAATAGGTCCCGCTGGAAAAACAATTAAGGGTATTATAGAAAAAACTGGTGTTAAAATTAATGTGGAGAACAACGGAAAAGTTACTGTAGCTGCTCCTGATCCTAAATCATTAGACGAGGCGATGAGGTTGATAAAAGAAATAATAATGGTGGAAGAAGTTGAGGTTGGAAAGATTTACATAGGAAAGGTAAAAAGGATTGAGGATTATGGAGCATTTCTTGAAATAAGACCCAATGTGGTTGGACTACTTCACATTTCAGAGATTGCAAATTATAGAATAAGAAGTGTAAGAGATGTGGTTAAGGAAGGTCAGGAGCTTGAGGTAAAAGTTATTGACATTGATGAATTTGGAAGGATAAAGCTGAGCAGGAAAGCTCTTCAACCATCTCCTCCTCCAAAAACTCAAAAACATTATGGCAAAGGGTATCAGGAAAAGAAAAGAAAGACTTATTCACCCTTTTCTAAATTATGAGATTTTATAAAAAGGAGGATGGTCTTACCCTTGTAGAATTACTTGTTACACTATCAATTCTTGCAATCCTTTTAGCTGCAATTTATCCAATGGGAAGGGTTACAGTGAAGAGGGAGAAGGAAATTGAACTAAGGGAAGCACTGAGAACAATAAGGGAAGCAATTGATGAATATAAAAGACTTGCAGATCAGGGGAAAATAAAAGTTGAACCAGATACAGAGGGTTATCCTCCTAATCTGAAAGTTCTCGTTGAGGGTGTTGAGCTTATTGGTGAGAAAGGGAAAAAGGTGAAATTTTTGAGAAAAATTCCCCTTGATCCTATGACAAATTCTTACGATTGGGGACTGAGAGCCTATCAGGATCCTCCAGAATCCACGGTTTGGAGTGGGAAGAATGTATGGGATGTTTACACAAGAAGTGAAGATGTTGCTCTTGATGGAACTAAATACAAGACATGGTAAAACTTTTTTTTAAGAAGAATAAGAATATAATAAGCAATTCTATTTTATCCAAAGGGTTTACTCTTATTGAGCTTCTTGTTGTTATGGCTCTTATTGGTATTATTGCCTCAATTGCTCTTCCTCAGTTTAAAGGAACCACAAAAAGGGCAAGGGAAGTTGTTCTCAAAGAAAATTTGTATCAGCTGAGAAGGGTTATTGACCAGTTTTATGTTGATAAGAAGAGGTACCCGAAATCCTTACAAGAACTTGTGGATGAGGGTTATTTAAGAACAATTCCCGAAGATCCAATTACAAGATCGAAAAATACATGGGTTTTAATAAGGGAGGAGCCCAAAGAAAATGAATTTCTTTTGGAAGAGGAAAGAGGGATTATAGATGTAAAAAGTGGCTCAGATAGAATTTCTTCAGAGGGAACCCCTTACTCATCCTGGTAAAATATATTAATTTTTCAATTAAAATTTCTAAATGTAAATTGAAAAATGAAGAATGAAAGAAAGCCTAAAAAGTTTCATTCAGCGGTTTTCAATTTTCAATTTAATTTTGGGAAGTCGAAGGGCTTGTCGCTTCTTATTCTTCTTATTTCCCTTTCAGTCATGGAAATTTTACTTTTGGTTTCCTATATTCCCTGGAGAACAGTAATAAGAAGAGAGTTGGAAAAAGAGCTGATTTTCAGGGGGAATCAGTATGTGGAGGCTATAAGGATATATCAGATGAAGAATCCTGGAAGATTCCCTTCAAAGCTTGAAGAACTCTTTGAAAAAAAATATATAAGAAAACTTTACAAAGATCCAATTTCTGAGGATGGGGAGTGGGATATAATAGTGCCATCATCTCAGATTGCTCAAGGAACTGAAAGAGGGGGCATACAAAAAATAGTTATAATTCCTCACAAGTTAATAAGTAAATACTCACAGCCAGTTCAGATAATAGGGGTTGTAAGTTCCTCTCCTGAGAAATCCTTCAGGATTTATTGTGGTGGTGAGACATACAATAAATGGTTCTTTTATTATGGAAGAAAGTGTGAGATAATTCCATCCTACGAGTATTTTAAGCCAAAATGAGAGAAATTCTTATTGTAACAGGTGAAAGTTCAGGAGAATCCTACGGCGTAGAGTTGATAAGAGAGATTAAGAAAAACTTCCCACAATTGAAGTTTTTCGGTGTGGGTGGAGAAGAGATGGAAAAGGAAGGAGTGGAGCTTCTTTTTAATATAGAGCAACTTTCCATAATAGGGATTCTTGAGGTAATACCCCATCTCTTTAGATTGTTAAAAATCGAAAAAGAAATTCTCCAACAGGCTGAGAAGAGAAAGCCAATCTGTTCAATTCTAATTGATTCTCCCGATTTTAATTTGAGGCTGGCAAAGAGACTTAGAAGAATTGGAATTCCTGTAATATATTTTATAAGCCCTACTGTTTGGGCATGGAGAAGGGGGAGGATAAAAAAGATAAAAAAATATGTTTCATTACTTCTAATAATTTTCCCTTTTGAAAAAGAAATTTATGAAAGGGAAGGGGTTAATTATGTTTTTGTGGGTCATCCTCTTAAAGACAGGGTGAAAATTGACTGGAATAAAGATGAGTTGAAAAAGAATCTTAGTTTAAATTATAAAAAAACTTTAATTTCAGTTCTTCCTGGGTCAAGAAAATCTGAGATTAAAAATCATCTTCCAGTTTTAATGGATTCCATAAATGAACTTAAAAAAAGATTAGATTTCAAAGCTTTCTTGATAAAGACTCCTGGAATGCCTGAGGAATTTTTAAAAAGTTATATTAAAGATTCAGATATTGAAATAGTTGGTGAAGACCGTTTTAAGATAATGTCGTGCTCTGACATTGCTCTTGCATCATGTGGAACTTCCAATCTTGAACTTCTTCTACTTGGTGTTCCTTTTATCGCCTTTTATAAACTCTCAAATTTAAGTTATTTAATTGTAAAAGCTCTTGCGAGAGTAAAATATGCAAGTATTGTGAATATACTTGCTGGAAAGGAGATAATACCAGAGCTTTTGCAGTCGAAATTTAGTAAAAATAACATTGTTGAGAGAACTTTATTTCTTCTCAATTCTGAAAAAGAAAGGGAAAAAATTAAGAAGGAATTTGAAAAAATAAAGGATACACTCGGTGATGAAGGTGCGATATCAAGATCAGCCCAAGCAATAATTAAATTTCTGGAGTTGAGATGAAGATTTTTATAACAGGAGTTCAGGGAGCGGGGAAAACAACCCTTTTTAGAATTCTGACTTCAGCTGAAGAAGGTTCAAGTTCTTGGGTTTCTGAAATAGAGGATAGAAGGCTTCTTTCTCTCCATGAACTTTATCCCGATAAAAAAATTACTAAGATTAAGTTCGAATATCATGATTTTCCACCTATTCCAGAGGGTGGAAAATCTTTATCTCAATACCTATCTTCCCTTAAAACTGGTGATCTAATTATTAATGTGATAAAGGATTTCAATGGAGGAGAGCCTCTTAAATCAATAGAAATGTTTGAAGAGGAACTAAGAATTGCAGACCTAACAGTTCTTGAAAGCTCAATAAAGAATCTTGAAAAAGATTTAAAAAAAATGAGAAGTTCTGAAAAAGAAAGGGAGCACGAGCTCCTTGTAAAGATTAAAAAGGAGGTTGAGGCGGGTGTCCCAGTAAGGGAATTCTCCCTAACAAAAGAAGAGATAAAGTTCATAAGAGGCTTTGCTTTTCTTTCTTTCAAACCAATTCTCTATGCGGTAAATATCAATGAAAATGAAACCAAGAAGATTTATGATGAAACTCTATCCATCAAAAGAAAGAACTTCCAATCTGTTCTTTTCTCTGGAAGGCTTGAGCTTGAAATTTCTCAATTGGAGACTGAAATTAGAGAGGAGTTTATGGAGGAGTGGGGATTGAAAGATTTGGCAAAGGAGAGGATAGAAAATTCTATTCTTGAATGCATGGAAATGATTAGATTTTACACAATTGGAAAGGATGAGATTAGAAACTGGTTGATTTCCTCTGGGACAAATGTTTTGAAAGCTGCGGGAACAATACACACAGATATGGAAAAGGGATTTATCAGAGCTGAGGTGATCTCCTTTGAAGAACTCATGAGAATCCGCTCACTAAAAGATGCAAAGGAACATGGATTGATGAGAATTGAAGGGAAAGATTATGTAGTGAAGGACGGAGATATAATATACATAAGGTTTACATCGTGAACTGGAGGAAATTTCCAAATTGGAAGATAAATTTTCTTTCAAAGTAATTAAAAAAGATGAGAAATCGAGGGCAAGGGCTGGTATTATAAATACCCCCCATGGAGAAATTCATACACCCGCATTTGCACCTGTTGCCTCCCAGGGAGCTGTAAAAGCTTTAATTCATAAAGAACTCGAGGAGTTAAATGTAGAAATTATTGTGAGTAATGTGTATCATCTTTTTGTAAGACCAGGGGTTCAAACAATTGAAAAAATGGGAGGCCTCCATAACTTCATATCATGGAAAAAGGCAATAATGACCGATAGCGGTGGGTTTCAAACTTACAGTTTATCCGCACTAAGAAAGATTGATGAGAATGGTGTTAGATTTTCATCTCATACTGATGGAAGAAAATTTCTTTTAAGCCCTGAAGATGTTGTAAATATTCAGCTTAAACTCCGCTCTGACATAATTATGGTTCTCGATTGCCTTATCCCATACCCTGCACCTGATGAGGTTGTAAAAAAAGGAGTGGATCTAACAATAAAATGGGCTGAAAGGTCAGCTAAAGTATGGAAAGAGAAGGAGAATCAGAAAAGTGGAATTTTTGGAATAATTCAGGGAGGAACAAATAAAAGTTTTAGAATGAAATGTCTTGAGGAGCTTCTTAAGCTTGATTTTTCAGGATATGCCCTTGGAGGTTTATTTGTTGGAGAACCTAAAGAAGATTCGATGGAAGTAATAGAATATCTGACTTCTTCAATTCCTGATAATTTTCCAAGATATTTAATGGGTTCAGGAACTCCAGAGGATATATTTTCAGCAGTAGAAATGGGTATCGATCTTTTTGATTGTGTCCTTCCTACAAGAAATGCGAGAACAGGAACACTTTTTACATATAAGGGGAAGGTTCTTATTAAACAGGCTCGATATGCAGAAGATCCTCAACCCATTGACCCTGATTGTAAGTGCTATACCTGTAGAAACTATTCGAGGGCATACCTCAGACATCTCTTTAAAGCGGATGAGCTAAACTCCTTTATTCTCAACACAATTCATAACCTTTACTTTTATCTTGACATAATGCCAAAAATAAGGCAAAGTATTTTATTTGGCACTTTTGAAAATTTTAAAAAAGAAGTCCTAAACGGACTGAAGGAGAACGAAAGATGATATCAAATTTATATGCACAGGGAGCAGGGCAGGGACAGCAGAGCCTTCTTGGAATGCTGATTCCATTTATCCTGATTTTTGCTGTTTTTTATTTAATAGTTATTCTTCCTGCCAGAAAAAGGCAGAAACAGCATCAGAAAATGGTAGAAAGCCTGAAGCCTGGAGACAAAATTATCACAGCGGGAGGGATTTACGGAGTAGTTACAGGAGTGAAAGGGGATAGAATAGAGATAAAAATTGCTCCCAATGTAAAAATTGAAATAACAAAAGGCTCAGTTGCTGCAATGATTGGCAAGGAGGAATAAAATGGGAAAGGATACCTGGAAATGGGTCCTTACTTCAATTGTAGTTGCGGGTGCAATATATCTATCTTACCCTCCTAAGGAAAAGATAAGACTTGGACTTGATTTGAAAGGAGGAATGCATCTTTTACTTCAGGTTGTTACCGATGATGCAATAAGGATGGAAGCTGACCATGTTGTTTTGAGATTGCAGGATCTTTTCAAGGAAAAAATGATTAAATTTTCAAGAATTACAAGGGAAGAGGATCCAAAAACTATTGTTATTGAGGGAATTGATTTATCTCAGGAAAGTGCAATTAAAGATGCCCTTGATCAGTTTGCCAATGAATGGGATTATTCCTTTGGAGGAGAAGTAGTAAGACTTACCATTAAACCCAATGTAGCTGTTTATCTAAGGGAAATGGCTGTAAATCAGGCAATAGAAACAATAAGGGGAAGGGTTGACGAACTTGGTGTAGCAGAGCCTGTAATTCAGAAGCATGGAGTGGATAGAATTCTTGTCCAGCTTCCTGGTGTTGACAATCCTGAGAGGGTTAAAAAAATTATTCAGAACACTGCTCTTCTTGAATTGAAGCTTGTTGTGAAGGGTCCTGTCTCAAACAGAGAAGAACTCCTGAAGGAATACAATGGTGTAGAGCCTCCAGATATGGAGGTTGTCAAAAGTGATCCGGTAAAGAGCAGGGAACATGGATACTACCTTGTAAAAAAAGTTGCTGTAATAACAGGAAAGGATATAAGAAATGCAAGGGTTGGAAAAGATGAATTTAATCAACCTGTGGTTAATTTTACTCTTTCCCATCAAGGAGGGAAGATATTCGAGAAGGTAACCTCTGAAAATATTGGGAGGCCCCTTGCAATTATTCTTGATGGAAGAGTAATATCAGCTCCAACAATACAGGCTGTAATAAGGGATGCGGGAATGATAACAGGTCGCTTTACCCCTCAGGAAGCAGAGGATCTTGCCATTGTCCTTCGCTCTGGAGCTCTACCCGCAGGTATTAAATATCTTGAAGAGAGAACAATCGGACCCTCCCTTGGAATGGATTCCATAACGAAAGGATTGAGAGCATCTGTCATATCTTTGATTATAGTTATGGTTTTTATGGTATTTTATTACAGACTCTCTGGTGTAAATGCAGTTATTGCCCTTATTTTGAACATGATAATTCTTCTCGGTGTTATGTCCTACTTTAAAGCAACTTTGACCCTTCCAGGAATTGCGGGAGTTGTTCTCACAATTGGTATGGCAGTTGATGCCAATGTCCTGATATTTGAAAGGATAAGGGAAAATTTAAGGCTTGGTAAATCAGTAAGGGCATCTGTTCCTGAAGGTTTTAGGAAGGCGTGGGTAACAATTCTGGATTCAAATTTAACAACAATTGTCGCTGCGATATTCCTTCTTCAATTTGGAACTGGACCTGTGAAAGGTTTTGCTGTTACTCTGATAATTGGAATAATTGCCTCTCTTTTCACTGCAGTTTTTGTATCAAGAATGATTTTTGATTTTGTCCTTTCAAGAAAAACAAAACTGGACAAACTTAGCATATAGGAGTAGAAATGATAGAACTTTTCAAAACACCTAATATAAACTTTCTCAAATACAAATATTACGCCTTTGCATTGAGTGGAATAATAATAATATGCGGTATAATTACATATTTTCTAAGAGGTGGTTTCAACTATTCTGTTGATTTCACAGGTGGAATTCTTGTTCAGGTAAGTTTTAAAGAAAATATAAGCACTGGTAAAGTTAGAGCTCTTCTCTCTAATGGAGGTCTTGGAGAAAGCACCCTTCAGAGATTTGGGGAAAGAAATGAGTTCATAATCAAAGTTCCCCTCTCTGAAAAGAAAAGGGGAGAAATTGAAGCAGGGATAGAAGAGCAGGAAGAGATTGCCAAAAAAATTATGAATGCGCTTATGAGCAAAGAAGACAAAGAAAAGGTTTCACAAGGACTTTTTAATTTAAATGCTGTTTCATTTGCACAGCTTGTGGGTATTCTGGGAGAAAAATTTAATAGCGAAGATTCTGAAAAAATAACTAAAAAAATTATTCAATATAGGAATGAGCACAAAGGTATAATAGGCGATTTTTCTGAACTTGAAAACCTTGGTATTGAAAAAAATGTTATTGAATTTCTTAAAAGCAAGACATTTCTTGGTTCTGTTGCCCAGACAAGGATTGAGGCTGTGGGACCAAGAGTTGGAAAAGAATTGAGAAAAAAAGCTTCCCTTGCGATAGTTTGGTCTCTTCTTGCTATGCTTGTTTACATAGCAGTCAGGTTTAAATTTCAATATGGCTTATCTGCTGTTTTAACTTTAACCCACGATGTCCTCATAACTTTGTCATTTCTTCTTTTTTTCAATAGGGAGATTTCCCTTGAAGTAATCGCAGCCCTTTTAACCATAGTAGGTTATTCAATCAATGATACAATTGTGATCTTTGACAGAGTAAGAGATAACTTAAAATTAATGAAGAAGACGGATTTTGAGCAGATTCTAAATACCTCAATAAACCAGACTCTTTCAAGAACTATTTTGACCTCATTGACTGTTCTATTTGTTGTATTAGTTCTTTTCCTTTTTGGAGGAAGAGTGATAAATGATTTTGCTTTCACTTTACTTGTAGGAGTTATCGAAGGTTCCTATTCAACAATCTATCAATCCTGTCCTTATGTCCTTCTCTGGGAAAATCTTTTTGGAAAAAGGCATCACGGGAGAAAATAAGTGTTGTTGAAAATAATGAAAAATTATCATATAATTTTTTTGGAGGTTTGATATGTTTGAAGAATGGTTGATAGTATCGGGAAAGAAAAAGGGAGGAACATCAAATAGATGGATAACTTTCCCAGTAGCACTTTTACTTCATATAATCCTGATTGGAGTCGCCATAATTGTTCCTTTGATTGCCACTCAAAACCTTCCAGAACTTTCGGTCACAACGGCATTTCTTGCACCACCTCCACCACCTCCACCACCACCTCCACCACCTGCAAAGAAAGCTAAACAAGAAACAAAAACAGAAGAGGTTAAAGAAACAAAACCCATTGAACCAGGCAAATTTGTTGCACCCGTTGAAATCCCAGATGTAATTTCTGAAGAGGATATTTCAGATATAGCTATTGAGGGAGGAGTTGAGGGAGGAGTTGAAGGAGGAGTAATTGGAGGAGTAATTGGAGGAGTGGTTGGAGGAGTAATTGGAGGAGTGGTTGGAGGAGAAATTGAGCCACCAATTAGAGCGGGAGGAGAGATAAAAGCACCTAAGTTGCTAAAGAAAGTAGAGCCTGTATATCCCCCAATTGCAGTTCAAGCAAGGGTAGAGGGAGTTGTTATTCTCGAGGCGATAACTGACATTTACGGAAGGGTTCAGAGCATAAAAGTTCTCAGATCTATCCCTCTTCTTGATCAGGCAGCAATCGATGCGGTCAGACAATGGATTTACGAGCCCTTGATTATAGGTGGAAGACCAAGGCCAGTTATATTTACAGTAACTGTAACCTTTAAGCTTCAGAAATGAAAAACGATTAATATAATATATAGAAAAGGAGGTAAAAAGATATGCAGTTCGGAATTATTGAACTGTGGCAACATTCAGGTTGGTTGGCGAGGATTGTTGTTATAATTCTCCTTGCTCTTTCAGTATGGACAATTGGAGTTGGAATTGAAAGGATAATTGTTTACATAAGAGCAAGGAATCAGTCCAGAAAGCTTGCCCCCCTCGTTGCAAAACTTCTTAAGGAAGGGAAGATTCCAGAAGCCCTTAATTTGACAACAAAAAAGGATTACAAAGGTTCTCATCTTGCAAAAGTTATTTTTGCAGGACTGCAGGAATATTTGAATCAAAACGAGGGGAATGTAAAGCCTCAGGAAAAGATAGAGGCTTCCAAGAGAGCAATCGAAAGGCAGATTGCTATCACAGTTCAGGACTTTAGAAAAGGACTCAATCCTCTCGCAACCATTGGTTCAACAGCACCCTTTATTGGTTTATTCGGAACAGTTTTTGGAATTATTAACGCATTCCATGGAATGTCTGTTACTGGCTCCGGAGGAATAGGCGCAGTTGCTGCTGGTATTGCTGAAGCTCTCATTACTACAGGAACAGGAATTGGTGTTGCGGTTGTTGCAGTCTGGTTCTTCAATTTCTTGCTAAATCAAATTGATGTTTTCACAGCTGAGATGAACAATGCATCTTCAGAACTTGTTGGATTCTTTATTCAGAAAGAAGGAGTTTAATCAATGGGCGTTGAAGTAGGTGGAACCAAAGATTTCAAATCAGAACCCAATGTGGTTCCCCTCTGTGATGTCCTTCTCGTCCTTCTTATTATTTTCATGGTTGTCACCCCAATGCTTCAAAGGGGGGTTGATGTTAGACTTCCAGAAGCTTTCAATACTGTAAACCAACCAGATCCCGCTAACCAGGTAGTTCTTGCAATAAAGTATAACAAAGATATCTATCTCAATCAGGAAAGGGTGACAAAGGATAATCTCAAACAAAAGATTGAAGAAGCGTTTGAAAACCGAACAGATAGAACTCTCTATCTCAAAGCTGATACTGAGCTGGAATATGGTGAGATCCTTCCATTAATCAATATAGTGAGAGAAGCAGGGATAGAGATAATTGGAATAGTTACAGAGAAAAAAGCAGCTTCTACTGAGTAAATTTTAAAAAATTAGTGAAAAGGGACTCAAAAGTGAGTCCCTTTTCATTTTTTTGCTTTGAAATTTGAAAGTGTCTAAAAAATGTTTTTATGCCATATTCAGTAGTATCGAGTTAAAATTCTACCGAAAACAATTTAAAATTGTTTTAAAAAATTTTTATGGGCAATAACTTTTAAATAAGAGGGGAAAATTGTAACATTGACTTCCTCGAAATCTTTTCCTGTTTCACCATCATAATGGGAGGGGACTGGTCGGGAAAATTTTATATATAAGCTTTTTGCAGAAAAAGATTTGTATATAGATAATGTATGAATCTGTCCTGAAAAAAGAGCGCCAAGCTTTGTTAAAGCCTCAAGAAAAGGAATTTTTTTAAGAAAACAAACTTCCAACTTTCCATCCCTCGGAGAGGCGAAAGGAGCTATAACTGCTCTTCCTCCATACTCTTTAAAGTTAGCGAGTGCCACAATCATAACTTCTTCTTCGTAAATTGTGCTTTCAGATTTAACTTTAACTTTGAAGGGTTTAAAATAGGAATATTCCTTGAGTCCACAGTAAACATATTTGGCTATACCCCTTGTCTGAGGCGAATAGGAGTTAAATTCTCTTGCAATTTTTGCGTCAAAACCAAAACCAGCAACATTGAAAAAATAAATATTATCCATTTTTCCAACATCAATAAATACCTCCTCTCCATTTTTAATAACTTCAATGGCCCTTTTTACATCAAGAGGAATTTTTAGCCCCCTTGCAAGACCATTTCCTGAGCCTCCTGGAATTATCCCAAGGGTCACATTACTTCCTAAAATTGCAGAACCAACCTCGTTTATTGTTCCGTCCCCCCCAAATGCAACAATTATATCAAAATACTCCTTCCCTTTTTGGGCTATTAAATGATTCTCGCCCTTGGAGTTAGAAAATTCTATGTATACCTCTTTAAAGTGCTTTCCCAACTCATTTTCAATTATTTTTCTGTAATTGTGCTTTCTCCCTATCCCAGCAATGGGATTTGCAACTACAAGGATTTTCCTTCTGTCCATCATTAAGAGATTTTATAAGATTTAATATCGAATTTCAATTTTTCTTGAAAATTTGCTGGTATAATTGATATAATCTTATGATAGATTTGAGAGAATTAAAGAAGGAGTGAAGAGTGGAAAGTTTTAAAGCATTTGTTACAGGAGGAACAGGGTTTATCGGTAGTCATCTTGTTGAAGAACTTGTCAAAAATAATGTGGAGACCAGAATTCTTGTAAGGGATAGACAAAAAGCTGTGAAATTATTTAGAGGAGGTGTGGAAATCGTAGAAGGTGATCTTTTGGAGCTTTCTTTGCTGGAGGAAGTTGTTAAAAATATTGATGTAGTTTTTCACCTTGCCAGCATAATAAATATAGGGAATGTTTCAAACGAGTATTACTATAGGATAAATGTAAATGGGACAGAGAATTTATTGAAAGCATCCTTAAAAAATGGTGTTAAAAAGATTATTTTTTCAAGCTCAGTCAATGTTTATTCACCCTTTTCAAAAGAACCTTTTACAGAAGAGAGTTGGTGTGAACCCGATGAGATTTTAGGTAGGACAAAATTGGAAGCTGAGAATATAATAAAAAAATATTGCGAGGGCTCAGAGCTAAATTATGTAAACTTGAGAATTGCAAGGGTTTATGGTCCCAGGGATTTTTCGTTATTAAAATTATTTCAGCAAATAAATTCGGGTTTTTTTCTTATGATCGGAAATGGTAAAGGTTTAATACAGCCAATTTATGTTAAAGATGTGGTGAATGCTCTCATACTAAGTGCAAGAAAAGAGGATGTTAAAAACGAAACTATTATAATTGCTGGCCCAGAAGTTCTTAATAAGAGAGATTTCTGTATTGAAATTGCAAATCTTTTTGACAAAAAGATCTCTTCTTTTTATATTCCCTCTTTTATTGCAATCCCACCAATTTACCTTATAGAAAAACTTTTTGTCCTTTTTGGGAAAGATCCAATAATAAGTAGAAGAAGGGTGCGTTTCTTCTTAACATCTCAAAGTTTCAAAATTGACAAAGCTCGAGAGATTCTTGGTTTTGAGCCGAAGATAAAAATAAGAGAAGGATTAAAGTTGACCGCTGAATGGTATAAGGAGAATAATCTTCTGTGAAAAGAGGATTTATTTTTGTTGTATAATTAAACTTTAGGAAACAAATGATAAATTTTATTCTTGTATACAAAATAAGAAAAAAGATCAAAAGTATCCTGAAGGAAAAAGAGAAAAATGGTGAGATTGATTTCTCCAATTCATGTCTTGATTGCATTGTCAATGAAATTACCTGGGGTGTTTACTATCTGCTGAAGGAGAAAGATAAAGATGCTAAAGAGGATGATTTTATTGATTGAATCCTTACAATATGATATAAAGAGAAACTAAATGAGAATACCAAAGGCATTGAGATTTTTGCTTTTGAGTGTAAGTTTTTTAGTTATAATGGGAATTTCAACCATACTCACCATTATTGTTCTTGTAAAAGGAGAAGAGGTTGAGGTTCCTGATCTTTCAGGTAAGTCAGTGGATGAGGCTATAGACATTCTCAGTCAGAAGGGTCTTTTTATGAAAAAACTTACCCAGTTTCATCCCACTGTTCCTGAAGGGAAGGTGATTTCTCAGGAGCCTCCACCAAAAACAATGATAAAAAGGAACAAGAAGATCAAGATCTATGTATCCCTTGGAACCCAGAGAAGCATGACTCCCAATTTGGTCGGAAAAACCTTAAGAGCAATAGGAATTGAGATGGATGAGAGAGGACTTAATATAGGAGTTATATCCCAAGTTGCCAGAGAAGAGGAACCTGGGGTTATAATTGCCCAGGAACCCCCACCTGATATTGAAGTAGATAGAGGCACACCAATAAATCTGCTTGTCTCAACAGGAATGAGGGAGGAAGAGTGGGTAATGCCTGATTTAATTGGGAAAAGGGTGGAAAAGGTGATCCCATGGCTTGAAATAAATGGATTTAGAATTTCTCCAATAAAAAATATACCTTATGCGGGAATTGAAAGAGGGATTATACTGAAGCAGATTCCATTACCAGGGTGGAAACTTAGAAAATCGCAGTTTATTTCTCTGGAGGTAAGTTCTTGATAATTCCTTCGATTCTTTCTGCTAATTTTGCGAGGATTGCAGAATTGGTTGAAATTATGTTGAATGCGGGAGCTAATGTTTTCCATGTGGATATAATGGATGGACATTTTGTTCCAAATCTTACATTTGGTCCTGAGCTTGTAAGAACCCTTAAAAATGAATTCGATCTCACCCTGGATGTTCACTTGATGGTTGATAATCCCATTGAAGTTGTTCCATGGTTTGAAAAGGCTGGTGCGGACTGGCTCTCTTTTCATATAGAAGCAACACCTCATGCCCATAAATTAGTAAATATGATAAAAGAGAGAGAAAAAAAGGCTGGAATCACATTGAATCCTTCAACACCTGTAGAACTTATTTATCCTCTCCTTGATGAAGTTGATTTTGTCCTTCTAATGTCAGTTAATCCTGGCTTTGAAGGTCAGAAATTCATTCCCTCAACTCTTAAGAAAATATATAATCTAAAAAAAGATATAGAGAAAATGGAAAATTTTCCTCTAATTCAGGTTGATGGTGGAATTGGTCCAGAGAATCTAAGGAATGTTCTTGAAGCTGGGGCGGATCTTATTGTTGCGGGTTCGTCCATATTTAAGAGTAATGACCCTGTTTCAACATTTAAACTTATGAAAGAAATTGAGGAAGAATTCTTAAAAAAATGAATTTCCTTGTTACGGGTTGTGCAGGTTTTATTGGCTCACACCTTTGTGAGTATCTTATATCTAAAGGACACCAAGTAACAGGGATTGACTCATTTTCTGATTTCTATCCAAAAGAGTTTAAGGAGAAAAATATCCAAGAATTATTAAGAAATCCCTCCTTCAAGTTTATTGGAAAGGATATGCTGGAGCTTGATCTTGGAGAGATATTTAAAGAGGTTGATGGAATATTTCATCTTGCTGCACAACCAGGTGTAAGAACGAGTTGGGGAAAGAATTTCGATTACTACATAAAGGACAATATAGTTTTAACTCAAAGAATTCTTGAAGCATTAAAAATTTTTAAAGAAAAAAGGATGGTTTTTGCATCATCATCCTCAGTTTATGGAGATTCCAGTTTTTTACCTTTTAAAGAAGATGGTCCTCTTTCTCCCATATCTCCTTATGGTGTTACAAAGCTTGCATGTGAGAATCTGTGCCTTCTTTATCACAAAAATTTTTCCATCGACACAGTTATTTTAAGATATTTCACTGTATATGGACCAAGGCAAAGACCGGATATGGCTTTCCATAGATTTTTTTATTCAATTCTAAGGGATGAGGAGATAGAAATTTTTGGCGATGGAAATCAGACAAGGGATTTCACTTATGTGGATGATATTGTTCGCTCTACCTTTGATGCCTTTGAAAAAGGGGCTTCTGGTGGGATATACAACCTTGGGGGAGGAGAGAGTATCTCCCTTCTGAACCTTCTTAAGATCTTAGAAGAGATTGTGGAAAAGAAGTTAAAATTGTCCTTTAAAGAGAGGGAAAAAGGAGATGCTCCTCATACCTGGGCTGACTATTCAAAGGCGAGAAGAGACTTAAATTATGAACCTACAGTTAAGCTAAAAGAGGGTTTGAGAAATCAATGGGAGTGGATAAAAACAATTTACGGAGAGAGAAAATGAAAAAGATTCTAATAATTCTTTTCCTTTTTTTAGTTATTTTTTCAAGTTGTTCTAAGAAAAAGCCTGATTTAGAACCTACTTCTGGCTCATCATCTGATGAAGCCCTTTTCAACCTCGGCGAGAAATGGCTTAAAAAAGATTCTGAAAAAGCGCGTCTCTATTTCAGGCAAGTTATAGATTCCTTTCCTCAGAGTATACTTGCTCAAAGAGCAAAACTCAGAATTGCAGATTCCTACTTCCAGCAAAAGGATGAGGGTAGTCTCCTTATTGCTGAGTCGGAATACAGAGAATTTATATCCATGTATCCATTCAGCCCCCTTGCTTCCTATGCGAGGTATCAGATTGCAATGACCTTTTACAATAGAATGAACAAACCAGGAAGGGATCAGACAAATACCCTCAAAGCAATTGAGGAATTTGAAAAGCTCCTAAAAGATTATCCTTACGCTAAAGAGTTAGAGGATGCAAGGACTAAGCTTAAAAAATGTAAGGATTATTACACAGAGCATATATATATGATTGGGCTTCACTATTACAAGTTTAAAGCATACAGAGCTGCTATAAACAGATTTAAGGAGGCTCTTGAATATAACCCTGATTTCTCAAAAATAGAAAGGCTCTACTATTATCTTGGCGATTCTTTGATAAAAACAAATAATCTCGAAGAGGGGAAAGCCTATTTTTCAAAACTGATGTCATCATTTCCTAAAAGCAAGTATTCTAAAAAGGCTGAGAAAAAATTAAAGAAAATTGAGGAAAAAAAATAAATTTGACAATTAAAGCAGAACACTTTATTATCATTAGATAAGGAGGAAAGAATGTTTCTTGCAACAATTATAATTGTAGGTCTTCTGATACTCTGGATAATTCTCATTTACAACTCCCTTGTGAGACTAAGAGTCCAGATAAAGAATGCATGGGCTCAGATCGAGGTTCAGTTGAAAAGGAGATATGACCTTATACCCAATCTTGTCAATGCAGTAAAGGGTTATATGAAATATGAGCAGGAGACTCTTACAAGGGTAATGGAGGCGAGGGCAAAAGCTGTTTCAGCTAATTCTGTTGCTGAAAAAGCTATTGCTGAGGGAGAGCTTTCAGGCTTACTTTCTCGGCTTTTTGCCCTTGTAGAAAATTATCCTGAGTTAAAGGCTAATCAGAATGTCTTAAATTTACAGGAGCAACTTACAACCACTGAGAATCAGATAGCTTTCGCTCGTCAGTATTACAATGATTCTGTTATGAGATACAACACTAAAATTCAAATGTTCCCCAGCAACATAATTGCCAGCATCTTCAACTTCACCCCCAGCGAGTTTTTTTCTGCTCCTGACACTGAAAAGGAAGTGCCGAAAGTTGATCTCACAATTTAAATGTCTCCATTTCCATGAAAATAGACTTCTTTGAACAGCAAAGATACAATCAGAGAAAAACTTTTTTAATAATTCTCCTTTTTATAGCTTTTCTTGGAATAGTTGGATATGGATTTGACTATTTCTACATAGGTGGAGACTTTCCATACGCAACAATCTTTGCCCTTTTCATTGGAACTGCCAATGCTCTTTTCTCATACTATCTCGGAGATCAGATGGTTCTTGGCTCAGTAGGAGCAAGACCTGCAGACCCATCAAGATTTAAAGAAAAGCAATTGATAAACATTGTAAAGGAAATGTCCTTAGCATCAGGAATCCCTGAACCAAAGGTCTGGATAATGGAGGAAGCTTCACCCAATGCCTTTGCCACAGGAAGGGATGAAAGACATTCAAGCCTCTGTGTCACAACAGGTCTACTCGATACAATGAATCGTGAGGAGCTTCAAGGAGTGATAGGACATGAAATAGGGCATATAAGGAACAGGGATATTTTAACAATGACCATTGTCTCTGCCCTTGTTGGCGCAATTGTTCTTCTTTCCGACTGGGCAAGGCGAACATTCTTTTACTCAGGAGGAAGGTCAAGAAGAGGGAAAAAAGATGCGGGTGGAGGATTAATCTTGCTCCTTTTATTGATTCTAATCATTATTGCTCCTATTTTGGCAAGGATAATGGCAATGGCGATCTCAAGGGCAAGGGAATATATGGCTGATGCTGCATCAGCAGAATTTACAAGGAATCCCCTTGCCTTAGCATCTGCCCTTGAAAAAATAAAGAATCATTACGACAAAGTTGTTGACAGGGCAACAGATGGAACCGCTCATCTTTTTATATCAGATCCAAAGGGAAGAAAGCTAACATCAAAGGAAGGTTTTTTTGCAAATCTTCTCTCCACCCATCCTCCCATTGAAAGGAGAATAATGCTTCTCAAGCAAATGGCAGGGATTCCAATAAGTAAACCGATTTTTTAGACATAAATGGATTGACAAAGAATGTTATAGGTGATATAAAAGGCAAGGAGGAAAGGAATGAAAAAAGGTTTCACTCTCGTAGAAATGGTGGTTGTCCTTGCAGTTATATCAATTCTTGTAGGAATAATAGTTCCAACTGTTGTCAAACATATAAGGGATGCAAGAATTGCAAGGGTTAGGAATGAGGTTCAAGTTATTGGTTCAGCAATTCTCAGCCTGCACAAAGATACTGGAAGATGGCCCTTCACAAATGCTGATGGTCCCTCAGGAGGGGTTAACAGAGTAATTGGTTCCATAGATCCAACTGCCATGTGCACAAATGTAGCTCCTGGAGCACTGGCGGGAGCAGCAAACTGGGGGACTCTTGGTCCTGTGAAACCATTATACGATTATCTCTATTACAACAATCCCGATGATGACACAGGACCAATAAATCAGAATCAGCCTGGGCAGGATTACCCAACAATTGGAGATTTTCGGTGGCTTGGACCATATCTTGACCAACCAATTTATGTAGATCCATGGGGATATTCCTATATAATTTCTGCTCGATACTTTCCTGGAAATCCCATTGCAGTTACAACAGGGCATAGAGTTTTGATACTTTCCCCTGGACCTGATCTTTCCTGGTCAACAGCATTTTCTGACACAATAACAAGACACACCTTTCCCGATGACTCCACCTACGGAGATGATATAGGATTTGTTATTGTAACGAATGAGTAGTTTATGAATAATTTTGGACTTAAATTTTATAAAAAGTTTTTGAAAGTATTTATTAAGAAGTTGAAAAAAAGAATGAAAAAGAAACTTATTTCATGTGTTCTATATGGCTCGATAGCAAGGGGGGAAGCTAAGGCTTATTCAGACATAGACCTTTTGATACTATATGAAGGAAGCCATCTTGAAACTTCAAAGATATACGCAAAAACAGTTAATGAATCGAGGAGGACCGAAGAATATAAGAAATTTATTGAAATGGGAATATATCCTGAAATTTCTCCCTATTTTCTAACAGTTGAAGAGCTAAGAGAGAATCCTTTAATACTTCTGGATATAATGGAAGAGGGGATAGTTCTCATGGATAGAGGAAAGACCTTTGATAAATTGGTTAAAAAATTTAAAAAAATTACAAAGGAACTTGGTTCAAGAAAAGTTTTTCTAAAGGATGGAAGCTGGTATTGGGAGCTTAAGCCTGATTGGAAATTGGGTGAAGAGCTGGAAATAAAAATATGAAGAATTTTGAGATTGGTGAAAGAATGCTTAAAGATGCTGAAATTTACTATGAAGAGATGCTCGAAGCATACAAAAAAGAAAAGTGGAACATTGTTATGAGAAGAGCTCAAGAAGTTGTAGAACTCTCTTTAAAAGGTCTTTTGAAAATTATGGGATTAGAATATCCAAAGATTCATGATGTTGCTCCAATTGTTATTGACGCTTTAAAAAGAAAAGGAGTTGATATGGGAGAGACATTTGAAGAAATAAAAGAAATTTCTGCATTCCTTTCAAAAGAAAGGGCTGCCGCATTTTACGGAGAGAGAATCTATACAAAAGATATCGCGGAAAAGGGAAAAGAGGGAGCGGCGAGAATATATATGGTTTCCATTGAACTTTTTAGGAAGTTGAAAGGAGAGAAATTATGAAAAAAAAATGGATTAAATTTAGGGTATTCTCCAATCCACAATCCTCTAATCAAGGCTTCACTCTTGTTGAAATGGTTGTTGTTCTTGCAGTTATTTCAATACTTGCTGCAATTCTTGTTCCAACAGTTGCAAAACACATAGCTGATTCTCAGATAGCAAGGGCAAACAATGAGGTTCAGGTAATTGGCTCAGCAATAGCATCCCTTTTCAAGGACACTGGTTTCTGGCCCTATACAAATGCTGATGGTCCATCAGGTGGTGTAAACAGAGCTCTTGGAAATCCCGCAACAGTTCCAGTTGGAGTTGGACCAGATGCAGGAACTGGAGCGGCAAACTGGGGAACATGGGACCCTTCAAAACCTCTCTATGATTATCTCTACTACAACAACCCTGATGGAGATACAGGACCATTGGGACAGAATGACCCTGGGGATTATCCATTGACAGGTCATTTTGCATGGAGGGGTCCATACCTTGACAAACCCCTTTACGATGATCCATGGGGTAGGTCCTATGTGGTTTCATCGAGGTATTTTCCTGGAAACAGTCAAATTGCCAATCCCGCAGGTCACAGGGTCTTTGTTCTTTCAGCTGGCTTAAACAGACTCTGGTCAACACCTTTTGACGATGGAGTAACAAGGCTTACAATTCCTGACGACTCCCCAAGACACGATGATATTGGGCTTGTGATTTATACGAATATTTAAAACTTGAATGACAAAATTTGTCAAAAAAAAGACAAAAAATGTCTATTTTGCGAATCAAGGATTACTAATTTTTATTTCAAAATTAGAAATTTTCTTGACATCCATGCTTTTGTATCATATTATAAAATATGACTTTTTTCACAATGGGTTATGGATTGCGAAGAGAATTAAGAATTTTCAATTTTTTTGGCATAAAATTTGTATAAAATAAAGTAGGAGGTTAAAATGAAACAAAAAGGATTTACTTTAATTGAAATGGTGGTTGTCCTTGCAGTTGTTGCAATCCTTGCAGCAATTCTTGTCCCAGTAATTTCAAAGAATATCACAGATGCAAACATTTCAAGAGCCCAGAATGAAACCCAGGTAATTGCAGCTGCTATCTCATCCTTCTACAAAGACCTTGGAAGATGGCCTACTTCAGATGGAACATCTGGAAACCCTGATGTCCATTATCTTATCTACAGCCAGGGAGCTGATACTGCACAAGGAGCCGACAATGAGTGGAATCAAGCACACCTTGACTCCAGTGATACTATGGAGCATCATCTTGTAACAAACCAGCCAGGCAGTGATGGAAGACCTGGTACTAATACCTACCCACTCACTGGAAGATGGAGATGGAGAGGTCCTTACATTGCTGAGATACCATCAGATCCATTTGGAATTCACTATTCCTGCAATGTGCGATATCTCTATACAGACCCGTCAGCCGGACCAGCTGCAGTCTATGTCCTTTCAGCAGGACCTAACAGGAACTGGGATACTCAATTTGAACAGGCACCACTTCCTGGAACAATTGCTGGTGACGACATAGGAACACCTTTAAAGTAAGGGAATAGAAGCCAAAGCACAGAGGAGCGGAAGTTAAACCCAACT
>CAZYPR010000011.1:54131-63968 GCA_964649495.1 uncultured Clostridia bacterium
CCGCTCTTTTTCTTTTCTCTTAATTATTTTCCAAATATTCTTAATAGTTTATCTTAACTATTCAATGCAACCTACATATTAAATTAAAAACTATACTTCGCCCTAACAAAAATTTCATCCATATCCTTCAACCTTCCAAAACTTGTTGAACCTTTTTCATTTATTTCCCTTAATCCAAGAGTTATCAATGTATTATCAAAAGGCTTGTATTCAATAAATGGATAATAGATTATCGCAAAGTTGTTTTTATCCTTGAATTCAATTGCACCAGAAATTGGAATAATTTTTAGTTTTTCATGAAATAGCTTCCATTCAAGTTGCATTGTAAGATAATCTTCAAGATTTTTTCTCCCCCTTTCATGGAGAAAGCCGTGAACAAATTGAGTGTTAATGTAAATTCCGTTCTTGAAAGTATAATCAATACCAATAGTATATTTAAGATAAGGGGTATCCCTTAAAGCAGTTGATTCAATAGTGTAAAGTCCTAAATAGGAAGTCTTAAGTGTAACTTCCTCTGGAAAGAAGAATCCCGCCTCTCCCCATATTCCCACATCTCCAATTGAGCCAGAAAAATCAGCTCCTAAAACTTTAATTCTTGGATAAATAAGATTCGCAAAAACATCTATTTCCTTTTCAAATGTTATGTTTTCTATTCTGAGATAGTTTATAATGGGAAGATCGTCCCTTCCGTAAAGATAACTCAATGAAAAATCGTATCCAGCAAGATTTGTGGAAATCCTAATTCCTGCAATCATATTCTCCTTTATGTTATTCCCTGGCATAATTATCCTGTCCTGAAAATTCCTCAATTTGAATTCTTTGCCACCATCTATTATTTGGACAGGAGGGATTAGAACAGATGACCATTTTGGAAGGGGAAGGACTGCGGGATTGAAATTTGGGACAAAAACTCCCTGAATTGTGAAATTTCCGAGATAATAAGTTGCTTTTATTCCATCGGAGCCAAGATGTCTTCCAATATCCCATATGTCCTCAAAATCGTCGGGATTTATATTGTCAGTAGGGTTTATTTTATCAGCTGTTCCCCATGCAATCCTCTGCCTTCCAATTCTTATATCGAGATCTTTTGTTAAGAATCCATAAATATCCAGATAAGCCTCCCTTATTTCAAAATTGACAGGGGATATTTTCTCCTTTGAGAAAAGGTCTGAGATAGAAGAAACTGAATTGAATCCAAGGGATCTTACCCAGATATCGCTGAAGAGTTTAGAGTTCTCAGATGTTTTGTATTCACTCTGCAAATCTAACCTATACTCTTTAAAGGAGAGATTCCCATTTTTTTTGAAAAATCTGTGATCAATTTGTAAATATCCACTCCATTTTAAGCCATTACCTGATTCTTCTGCGAAAATTAAGGTTAGAAGAAAGAGGCTCATAAATGGGACTAAAAGCCTTTTCATAGTTATCCTCCTATCTCATTAGATATCTTTCTGTGAAAATTTTATCGGATAAATTGGAATCGAGCTTTATTTCGACTGTTTCCATAATTGATTTTCTTCCCTCTTTTAAATCTTCCATTTGTAGCTCCTTGGCTATCCAGTAATTTCCGATTTTTTCTATTTTCCCCATTGTAATTACTTTGTAAAGTCTATCTCCTTTATCGTAAAGCTCAACCTTTGAAGGATAGAAATTTTCGATTTTAACCCACATTATCATCTTTGAATACTGGGTTTTAGTTTCTGACTTTGGTTTTAGAAGAAGAACATATTGGTTATCTTCGGTTTTCAAAATTTCTGGAACCCATCCTTCAGAGTATCTTTTTGCCTCCATATCCTCATATGAAAAATCAGTTCCCGCAAACTTTGTGTTCTTTACATGGGATGCAATTCTCCTTGTTTTCCCAAAAGCGGGAAGATAAAGATACATTACCTCATTGGGAAGGGAAAGAAAGCCAATCCCTTTGTGCTCAGCGGGGGAGAGGAATTTAACAAGTCTTTTATTGCTACCTTTTTGGAGCATTATCATTTCCCTTTCCTCTTTTCTTCCCTTCTTATCAATAATTGTGAGCTTGATTTTTGCATCCTTATCCTTGGGAGCATTCAAAGTGTCATCGACCTTTTCAAGAATCTGGGAAGGGGTTATTCTGGACTCCTGGGATAAAACTGAGAAATTAATAATCAGAATTCCCAATAAAATAAATTTAAAAAACTTCATTTTTACCTCCTCCCATGGAATTTTTATTTTTAATGATCTTTGCCTTTGATAGTAGGATAATTGCGGGAAGAAGACTCAAAGCTCCCACTCCTGAGCTTAACATTGTTATTGCCACAAGAAGACCGAATCTTCTGAGAGGAATTAAATTAGAAAATATAAGAACAAGGAATCCGAGGGCAACAGTTATTATATTTGTTGTTATAGCTTTTCCTGTGGTTGTTAGAGTTGAGTGGAGAGCTGAAATTTTTGATGGATTTTTCTGAATTTCATATCTGTATCTGTTTAAGAAATGGATTGAATAATCAATTCCAATTCCTATGGAAACACTTCCTACAAGGACAGTTGCGATGTCAAGGGGGATTCTCGCAAATCCCATCACCCCAAAAACAATAAGGAGGGTGAAGATTATAGGAATCAAACCTATTAGACCTCCATTGATGGAGCGAAGCAGGGAAACAATGCAGAGAAAGACAAGAATAAGCGCTATAGCGAGACTTGTAATCTGACTTTTTAGAAGGGAGCTGTCAAGATGACTGTAAATTAAAGGCATTCCAGTGAAAGAGAAATTTATTTCAGAATCATTCACCTTTGAAATATAATTATCTATAATTTCTATGAGTTTATTCATCTTTTCAACATCAAGATTTGGTATTGTCGCCTGTATAAGAGCTTCAGTCTTATCATGATTTAGAAGTTGTCCAACAACATCCTCTCCCTGGATAAGGAAAAGAAGATTCTGGACTTTCTCCCTTTTATCGGGAATCCTTTTGCCTTCACCCATTAAGTCATTCATCTCCTCAATGTAATCAACAATTGAGTGGGAATTAGAGACATAACTGATGCTATCGAGAAAGTTCTGCATATCTTTCATCTTTTTCAAGATCTCAGGTGATTGAATGTCACCTTTAACAAGAATGTGAATGGGAACAGAGCCTCCGAACTTACTCTCGAGAATTTTTTCACTTTTCTGTATATGACTCTTCTCATCAAAGTAGCTAACAATATTTGATTTTCTGTGGATTTGAGAGGTTCCAATGACCGAGACAGCAATTATGACAAAGAATAGGGCGATAGTGATTTTCTCTTTCTTAAGTATCCAGAAAGACACCCATTCAAGTTTATCAAGAATTTTAAATTTTTCGGTGAATGAATATCTTCTTACCTTAATGAGGGAAAGTAGAACAGGAACTAATGTGATTGATAAAAAGAGAGAAATTGAAACTCCAAGGGAAGAGAAAAGACCGAATTCCCTTATCGCTGTCAAATAGGAACCACCTATGAAGGAGAGGAATCCTACAACAGTGGTAAGTCCTGCAAGGATTATTGAGATAGAAACTTCTCTGAATGAATTACCAAAATTCAATCCCTTTTTAATACTCTCATCAAATTTACTAACCATATGAATACTGTAGGCACTTCCAATGGCAAGAAGAAGGACAGGTATAGCATCAGAAATTATTGTAAGAGGGACTTTAAATATACTCATTAAACCAAGTGTCCAGATAGTGCTTATCAGAACAGAAATTAATGGAAGGAGGACACCCCTTAAGGTTAAGAAGTTTAGATAGAGAGTAATTACGATAATCAGCCCAACAAGGGGTGTCAGGAGCTTTAAATCTTTTATTATGAAATCTCCAATCTCAACCAGCTGGAAAGGAAGTCCACCAAAGTAAACATTTCCTTTCACTCCTGATCTTGAGATTATTTCTTTAACCTCCTTTGTTACCTTTCTTCTGTCCACTTCTTTTGAAATTGCGACAATTATAAGTGTTGTCTTTCCATCGTTGGATACTATTCTGTCCCTGTATCTTTTCTTTGAAAGAGTGTAATCCCGAAGCCTTTTAAGTTCCTCCTCTGTAGATGGAATATTGTATTCATCTATTAATTTTCCAATTTCTATTCCCTCTTCACTCTTTTTTATGTCAATAATGTCTGTCAAACTTATAACAAACTCTACACCATTCATTGATTTCAATTTGTTAGTCAATTCGCTAATTTTCTCGAGATTCTCTTTACTGAAGACATTCTCAGTTTCTATAGCGGAAATAGCAAGAAAATTACCTCCGAACTCCTCTCCGATGTAGTCTGCGAGTTTGACCGCTGGATCCGATTTCGGAAGATATGTAACTAAGTCAGGATTAATTCTAAGATTTTTAATCTGATAACAGAAGAATAATGTTAGAGCAAAAGTAACCGTTAATAATACCCATCTGAACTTAATAAGAAAATTGTAAAACCTTTCCACTTTTTATCTCCTTAAAATCATCTTTTCAAAATGCCTTGGAAAAGAACATGGAGAAGGGCATCAATGTCTCTATCAATTTTTGAAGGGTCTTCAGTTACTGCCCACGGAAACTCAAGCCCCTTCATAGCTGTGATAATTGCCCATGAAGTTAGTTCAGGATCTTCAACGCTGAAAACTCCTTTTCTATTTCCATCTTCCAATATACTTTTAATGGTCTCAAACTCGAATCTGTCATAGTCCCTTCTCAGCTCTTGAATAAAGCCATAATTCTCAAGGTAATCCTCCTTGAAAGCAGTATAAAAATTTGCCAGAGAATTAAAGATCTTCATTCTTGTCTTAGAGTAGAGAACAATTTTTTCCCTTGGATCTTCAGTGCTATTTAAAACTTCCTCAAGCTTTCTCTTGAAAATCTCTCCTTCCTTTTCAACAACAGCTTTAAGAATTTCCTCTTTGCTTTTGAAGTAATGGTAGAGGGAGCTTTTAGCCTTGTAAAGAGCCTTTGCAATATCAAGCATTGTTGTTTTTCTAAAGCCTATTTTTGAAAAAATGACCCTTGCTGTCTCGATTATCTTATCCCTTACAGTATCTTTCTTGTTCATTTCGACCATTTTAATCGAATAGTCAATTTTAAAAAATTTTATTCCTCATGTCAACTTGACAAGGTGTTTTGAATATTTCACTACTCATCCCTCTTTTTTTCCTCCTTTTTATATTTTTCTCCTTTGTTTTCCCCCAAGATGAAAGGAGTTCCTTTTTCAAGGAG
The DNA here is from genome assembly GCA_964649495.1 of uncultured Clostridia bacterium. GTDB lineage: Bacteria > Acidobacteriota > Aminicenantia > JBFLYD01 > JBBIMS01 > JBBIMS01. The sequence continues at coordinate 59,315 of CAZYPR010000011.1, forward strand.
TACCAGATAGGACCTAAAGATTTACTGGAAATAAAAGTTTTTGAACTTCCAGAATTAAATCAGTTCGTTAGGGTTTCAGAGGATGGTTCTATAACTCTTCCATTAATTGGAAAGGTTATGGTAAATGGACTAACAAAGGATTCTGTGGAAAGGAAGATTGCCACACTCCTTGAAGAGAAATATGTAAAAAATGCTCAGGTCCAGGTTTTTATAAAGGAGTATCAGAGTAAAGTTGTATCAGTGATTGGAGCAGTTGAAAGACCTGGTGTATACGAACTTGTCGGAAGACAAACCCTTCTTCAAATTATCTCCAGAGCAGGAGGATTCAGTAGCTATCCAGGAAGGGAAGCGGGGAAAGAAATAGTTGTAATAAGACAAGGAAACAGTGGAAGAACCGCAAGACTTACAATAGACCTTGAAGATCTTCTTATAAATGGGAATCATAAACTAAACATTCCTCTTATGCCAGGAGATATAATAAGTGTGCCTGTTGATAAGGTAATTCAGATTTATGTCTTTGGAGAGGTCAGAAATCCAGGGGCTCTAAATATAAAAAAATCAAAAAAGATAACAGTTCTTCAAGCTGTCTCTCAGGCGGGAGGACCAACAGAAAGAGCTGCGCTTTCACGGGTGGTAGTAAAAAGAAAAGATGTAACAGGAAAAGAGATTCAGATTAAAATAAATGTTAAAGAAATAATAAAGGGAAAGAAGCCTGATATAATACTTCAAGAAGGGGATGTTGTCTTTGTCCCTGAATCGATATTATGAGGGATACGCTATAATTTCCACTCATTACTTATCACTTTTATAGGAGGCATTCATGGAAGAACAAATATTTGAGGAAAAGCCAGTAGACCTTTTTGAATACTGGAATGTAATAAAAAGGAGAAAATGGCTAATATTTACTTTTTTATGCATAGTTTTTACAACTACAACAATTGCAACTTTTACAAAAAAGCCGTCATATAAATCAAAGGGAGTTTTGCTCATAGAAAGGGAAGCAAACATCCTTTCCTTCCAGGATATATTCCAGATAGAAACTTATAGAGATGATTATTATCAGACCCAATTTAAACTTCTCCAGAGTAGATCCCTTGCAAGGGATGTAATTGAAAAGTTAAAACTTAATGAGAATGAGGCATTTGTTGGAAAGAAAAAAAATAAAAAGTCGAACCCTTCCAATATCAATTCAGATACTTACTCTCCCTATATCAATCAATTCCTTGCAAACCTTGAAGTAAAACCTGTAAGGATGACAAGACTTGTTGAGGTGAGTTTTAAGTCAAAAGACCCTGTTTTATCTGCAAATGTTGTCAACACCCTCTTCGATTCCTTCATTGAAAGAGACATCCAGGCTAAATACAAAGCAACCGCTGAAGCGACCGAATTTCTAACAAAACAAATAGAAGATTTGAAAAAAGAGATAGAGGAAGGAGAGAGAAAACTTCAGGAGTATGGGGCACAAAAGAATATAATTGCTCTATCAGAAAAGGAGACTACAGTTGTAGAAAAACTTGCTGAACTTAACAGGGCTTTAACAGAAGCTCAGATTGAAAGAGTAAAAAAAGAGGTTTACTATAATGAGATAAAGAATGCAACTCCTGATTCCCTTCCAGAAGTAATGAAAAACCCTGTGATAAAAAATCTTCAGGAAGATTATCTAAGACTTTCCCGGGAGTACACAAAGAAATCTGAAATCTTTAAGCCCGATTACCCTGAAATGGTAAGATTGCGTGCTGAGCTTGAAAATGCGAGAAATTCCCTCGAAAATGAAGTAAGTAATATAATAAAAGGAGCATATTCAGACTTTCAGGCAGCCTTAAAAAAGGAAATTTCTCTTAAGGAAGCCTTTGAAGCCCAGAAAAAAGAAGCAATTCAGCTAAATTCTAATGCAATACTTTACAACAGCTGGAAAATAGAGATAGAGAATAAAAGAAATCTTCTTGAAAACCTTCTGAGAAGACAGGCTGAAACAGACATAACTGCGAGGCTGAGAGGTTTAAAAACAAGTGGGATAAGGATCATTGACAGAGCGGAAATCCCCACTGCACCCTTTTCTCCCAATAAAAAGCTCAATATGCTCCTTGCTCTTTTAATAGGTCTATTTGGAGGAGTTGGAATTGCTTTTTTTGCAGAGTTCATTGATAGAACCTTAAAGAGTGCAGAAGATGTAGAGAAATTCTTAGCCCTTCCTTTCCTCGGATTTATTCCTAATTTTGACCCCAAAAAATCTTCAAACTCCTATGGATACGGGTATGGATATGGGAAAAAAGAAAAGGAGAAAAAATCCCATATTGTTCTGAATCCTTACACTGTAGAAAGGATTTCTCAAATATTACCTGACTCCTTCATTGCCGAATCTTTTAGAAATCTTAGAACCTCAATTCTTCTCTTTCCATCAGACATGGAAAACAAAACTTTTGTTTTCTCAAGCTGTGTAAAGGGGGAGGGAAAGACGACCATTTGTGCAAATGTTGGGATTCTTCTTTCCCAGATGGGAAAGAGAGTTGTCCTTATTGATGGAGACCTTTGCAACCCTTCCCTGCACAGGGTTTTCTCATTGAAAAACATAAATGGACTCACTCATTTTTTATCTGGAAGTATTGAGGGAGCAAGTTTGATAAAAGAGATTCCAGAAATCCCTGGATTATTCGTAATAAACAGTGGGATAATTCCTCCAAACCCAGCGGAGCTGGTCTCATCGACCAAGATGAGGAACCTTCTTGATTTATTGAGGGGGAAATTTGATTACATCATTATTGACTCTCCTCCCCTTCTTTTAAGAACAGATGCTTATATACTTGCGACAAATGCGGATGGATTAATTCTTGTTGTAAACAGTTTGAGAACACCGAGAGATTTAGTCCTCAAAGCTAAGAAAGAGCTTGAATCAAAGAATATCAGAATAAAGGGAATTGTTCTGAATAGAGGGAATATCGAGTTTCAAACATACTATAAATATTCTTATAAGTATCCGTATAAGTCTGAAATAACATCCGGAAAAAAGTAAAGAGATAAAAATGACCCGTGCATCTTTTTGCACGGTGAAGGGAGGTTAAAAAATGTTAAAAAAAGGAACCCTTTTAAGGACAGTCTCAATTTTTGTGATCTGTTCCTTCCTTCTCTGGCTCTTTCCAATGGAAGCGGTCTCAGCGGTTGCCAAAGGTTCTCTAACAGGTTTTGTTTATGGAGAGGATGGCTCAACTCCTCTAAAAGGTGCGGTTGTCAAAATCCAGAACATAAAGACTGGTGAGACTTTTGAAAGTAAGCCTACGGATGAAAACGGACTCTACAAGATTGTGAACATAACACCAGGGATGTATATTATTGGAGTTGAAGTTGAAAATAATGGTTACAATGCCCTTGATGGAGTCCATATAAGAGGGAATGAAATAGCAAAACTCTCCTTTGCTCTGAAACCTTTACAGGAAGAGGAGAAAGAAAAAGAGGAAAAAAAACCAGCAGGATTCTTCAAAAAGCCTCTTGGAATAGCAATAATCATTGTAGGTTCAGCAGCAGTGATCTATGCAATCTGGAGATATGTTATTAGCCCAAAGGAGTAAGAGAAAGAGCAGGTAAAGGCAGAAGAAAAAAGTATTATAGATAGGCTTTAAGTGGAATTCATGGAGACTTCCTACAAAGGTTCGATAGCATTTGTGTCTAACTTCGAGAGTGGGAAATTGAACTTCAATCTTTTTAAAAGAGTGGGTTCCTATCGTTTACCACTCATTGTTCATCAATCGTCACTTACCAATTAACTTACAATGATTGACCTCCACTCCCATTACTTAGTCGACTGGGACGATGGTCCTTCCTCCATCGCTGAGGTAATGAGAATGCTGAAAATTGCAAAGGATGAAGGAATAGAGAAGATAGTTGTAACCCCTCATCTCTACAGACTGAATAAATACAATGACAATATTGAAATTATGAATGCCCGATTTGAAGAATTGAAAAGGGTGGCAAGTGGTCTTCCATTTGTTTTCTACCTTTCTCCTGAAATTTATATTCATCCCGATTTAGTTAATGATATCCAGAAAATTAAAGGACTCTCCATAAACGGAAGCTCCTATATCTATATTGAATTCTCCGAGACCCACATTCCTTTTGGATGGCGGGAACTGGTTTTTAAGATAACATTAGAGGGGCTCATCCCTATAATCTCTCATCCAGAAAGGAACAAGGCAATTCAGGAAAATCCCGCAATCCTCTACGAAATGGTAAAGGAAGGAGTCGTAAGTATGGGGACAGCGAGAAGTGTCACAGGAGATTTTGGACCATCCATAAAGAAAGTTATCACATATCTTATTTCCCACAACCTTATAACATTTATTGCCACTGATGCCCACGACTCGCAGAATCGTCCTCCCAGGATCCGTAAGGCGGTCGAGGAAGTTTCCAAAATAATTGGAGAAGATTATTCACTGGCGATGGTAACTAAAATCCCGCAAGCAATTCTTGACAACAGGGCAATCCCTGAAACTCCCGAACCAATTTATCCAAAAAGAAAGAATTTGGAATAAAGGAAGGAGTGATGAATGATGAGTGCCTCAACTTTTACCTTTACCTTTCATAATTAAGGAGTCATACATGAAAAAGGCTTTAGTCTGTGGTGCTGGTGGATTTATTGGGCATCATTTGGTAAAGAAATTAA
>CAZYPR010000012.1:0-7752 GCA_964649495.1 uncultured Clostridia bacterium
AATTCAAAGCCCTCTACACCCTTCTTTACAGGAAATACTATGTGGATGAGATTTACAATTTCCTTTTTGTCCAGCCAACATTGAATGGCTCTGAACTGCTCTGGAAAGGAGTTGATATTTTTACAATAGATGGAATTGCTCACACATCGGCAAAAACAGCCAATTCTAGTGGAGGAATTTTGAGTAAAATTCAATCAGGATTGTTGAAGGATTATGGTTTTCTGTTTCTTTTAGGGACAATATTAATCTTAGGTTACTGGCTATGGAAATTGTAAAGGAGCTACCTGTTCTCTCAATAACAATTTTCTCCCCCCTTGGGGGAGCAATAATTCTTCTCTTTTTGAAGGGGAATAGAAAAAGTCTCATTCGATGGTTCTCTCTTTTAATCTCTCTTCTAACCCTTATTTTTGCTATTTTTGTTTTTGTTTCTTTTGAGAGTGGAAAATCTGGCTATCAATTCATTGAGAGAAAGGATTGGCTTGGAATGGGTATAAACTGGAGTGTGGGGATTGATGGAATAAGTCTTCCTTTATTCTTTCTCACTGCTTTAATCTTTCCTTTATGTGTTCTTGCTTCATGGTCTCAAATAGAAGATAAGGTGAAAGAATTTCATATTTTTCTTTTGTTGACGGAAACAGCAATTCTTGGCGTCTTTGCATCCCTTAATCTTTTTCTTTTCTATGTTTTCTGGGAAGGGATGCTGATACCAATGTATTTTATCATTGGGGTTTGGGGAAGCAGTCAGAGAGTATATGCAACTATAAAATTCGTTCTCTTTACAATGGTAGGAAGCTTGATGATGCTCCTCTCTTTCTTTGTTCTTTACTCATACTATTACAAAGCCTCTGGCTCATATTCCTTCGAACTTTCTGAACTTCTATCCCTTTCCCTTTCCCCGAAAATCCAACTCTGGCTTTTCCTTGGCTTTTTTCTATCCTTTGCAATAAAAGTTCCAATGATTCCTTTCCACACATGGCTGCCCGATGCCCACACCGAAGCACCAACTGCTGGTTCTGTAATCCTTGCGGGAGTTCTCCTAAAAATGGGAGCTTACGGTTTTATCAGATTGGCTTTCCCTCTATTCCCTTCCGGCCTTGAACAGCTTAAAATTCCTCTGATTTATTTAAGTATAGGTGCCATTATTTACGGTGGTTTGATGGCTATCGCTCAAAAGGATTTAAAAAGGCTTGTTGCATACTCTTCCATTAGCCATATGGGATATATAACCCTTGGACTTTTAACTTTAAACGAGATAGGGGTTCAGGGAGCTGTCATTCAGATGGTTAATCATGGGTTGAGCACAGGCGGTCTATTTTTGATTGTTGGAGCAATTTATGAGAGAACCCATACAAGAATCATGCATGAAATGGGAGGACTCTCAAAGAAATTACCTATTCTCTCTGGATTCTTTGTAATTATAATGCTCTCATCCATAGGACTTCCTGGTCTCAATGGTTTTGTCGGAGAATTTTTAATCCTTTCTGGAACTTTCAAAATCAATATTACCTATTCAGCAATTTCAGCTCTTGGAATTGTCCTTTCCGCCATATATCTTCTCTGGGCTTTTCAGCGAGTAATGCAGGGCACACCTAAGGAAGATAAGGAATATAAGGATTTCAGAATAAGGGAAATTCTTTACTTTATTCCTATAATTCTTTTGATTTTCTGGATTGGTTTATATCCAAAAACATTTTTCACAAAAATGGACAAAGGTGTGAAAACAAGTATAGAAATTATCCAAAGTGCTAAAGCCTTTGAAATGAAGGAGCTTTTAAAGTGAACCCAACTGTTTTTATTCCAATCGGTTCTGTAACTATTTGCATTTTATTAGTTCTCCTCTTTGACCTTTTTGTAAAGAAGAAGGAATTCCTTGGATATATTTCCATTTTCCTTCTACTTCTCCCAGCTTTCATTTGTATTTACTTTGTTGGAGAAAAAAAACTATTATATCATTATTGGATTATCCTTGACAGCTTTTCCATTTATCTAATAATTTTGAGCCTTTTCATTGTATTTCTAATTCTTCTTATTTCCATAAAATACACTTCCATCCAATCCTCTTCCTTTGATGGCTTTTATCCATTGCTCCTTTTTGCTCTTTCAGGAATGATTATTATGGTCTCATCTCTAAATCTTCTTGTAATATTTCTCGGTCTTGAAATTCTCTCTCTTGCCTCCTATGCTCTTTCAGCAATAGAGAAGAAGAACATTGCATCTGCAGAAGCGGGAACAAAATATTTCCTTCTCGGAGCTCTCTCATCTTCATTTTTAATCTTTGGAATTGTAATTGTTCTTTCAACTACCACAGGATTTACTTTATCAACTTATCTTTCAATCTTGGGAATGGGGTTAATTCTCGTTGGTTTTTCTTTCAAACTTTCCCTTGTTCCATTTCATGCATGGACTCCTGATGTATATGAAGGCTCCCCTGTCCCATCCACCACATTTTTCTCTTTAGGACCAAAAATCGTAGGGTTTGCAGTCCTCCTAAGAATTTTTGAAATCTATTTCCCTGGAAATTTACCATCGTTCCTTATTAATACCCTATGGATACTCTCTGCTCTCTCAATGATTTTAGGAAATTTTTCAGCTTTAAGGCAGAAAAATATAAAAAGAATGCTTGCCTACTCATCAATAGCCCACAGCGGGTATATTTTAATGGGATTTCTATCAATTGGAAAGGGAGGGGAAAAATGGATTTTATTTTACCTCTTAACCTATCTTTTCATAAATGGTGGAGCTTTCGCATCCTTATCCGCTCTAATGAAGGATGGTAGAGAACATGTTGAATTAGAGAATCTTTCTGGGCTTTCAAAAAGGAGTCCATGGCTATCTGCATTCCTTTCCCTTTTCCTCGTATCCCTTGCAGGATTCCCACCAACAGCGGGATTCCTTGCAAAATTCTATATCTTCTCTAATGCCATCCAGAACGGATATTTCTGGCTGACATTTATTGCAATAATAACAACTTTAATTTCCGTCTATTATTATGTTAGGCCGATTGTTTATATGTATATGAAGGAAGAGGAAGGAGAAGTGGCAGGAGTTCCAAGTTTTTCTTTAATTATTGCCCTCTTCATCTTTGCCCTCGGAACATTACATCTTGGGATATTCCCAAAACAAGCCCTGTATTTTATACTAAAGGCAGTGAGCTCAATAGGATAAGCCTTTGTCAATGAATTTACACAAAAATTTTGACATTATCTTATAATTGGTAAACTTGACAAGAAATTTTCTTTTAAATAAAATCAAAGAAGCATTTCAGGTGATAGAATGTTTGAGATAAAATCTTTTTCAAAGTCAGATGTTGGAAAGGTAAGGCAGAACAACGAAGACTTTTATGGAGAGTTTAGAATAGAGCCTGACCATACGGTCTTTGTTGTTGCTGATGGAATGGGTGGACATAATGCGGGTGAGGTTGCAAGCAGACTTGCGGTTTTGACTTTTTTTGAAAGTTATAAAAGATATTTTGAAGAGATAAAAGAACCTGAGAAAGCTATAGAAATGGCTTTTTCAGATGCCAACAGAAAAGTTTTCGAAGCGGGAGCGAAAAGTGAATCGCAGCATGGAATGGGAACAACTCTTTCTGTTCTTGTTTTAAAAGGTGAGATAGCTTTCCTTGGACATGTAGGGGATTCGAGAATTTATCTCATAAGAGAGGAGGAATGTAAAAAACTGACAAAGGATCATTCCCTTGTGGGAAAATTAAGGGAGAACGGAGTTATTTCTGAGGAGGAAGCCAAGGTTCATCCGAGAAGGAATATTCTCTATCTATCCCTTGGTGTAAAGGATAGTATAACCCCTCAGATTAGCGGTGGTATAAAAATTAAGGAAGGTGATATATTTGTAGTTTGTTCTGATGGTTTGAGCAATATGGTCACCGATGAAGAAATAAAAATCATTTCAATAAACAATCCTCCTAAAAAGGCTGTTGAAAAAATGATTGAGATTGCGAAGGAGAGAGGAGCTCCTGACAATGTCACTGTTGAAGTTATCAAAATTGAAAAGAAAAATGATGAAGAAATAACAAAAAAAATCGCGATTAAAAAGAAGAAAAGATTTGGAATCTTTTGAGAATATGAATTCATTTCCCCTTTAACAAAAAATGATAAGGTCAATTCTTATTCTTTCCCTTTATGTTTTTCTTACAATAATAATTGGAATTCCATCTCTTTTAATTTCTTTTATAACAGGAAAAAAGGATTTTCTCTTCAAGGTGGGAAAGTTCGGTCTCATTCTTTCAAAGCCTTTATTCGGGATGAAGTTGAGGATTTATGGAATGGAAAGGATAGATTTTAAAAAACCCCATATCTTCATGGCTAATCATGTGAGTCTAATTGATGCTCCCTTACTTTTTCTCATATTGCCAATACCTGTTAGAATATTCCCCAAGAAGGAGTTGTTTAAAATTCCAGTAATTGGTAAAGGGATGGAAAGGGTAGGTTTCATACCTGTGGATAGAAGTGATAGAAGCAAAGGAAGAATGGCTATTGAGAAAGGAGTAGAGATGATAAAGGAAAAAGGTTGGTCATTTCTAATTTTTCCTGAGGGAACAAGATCCTGGAACGGCAATCTTCTTCCTTTTAAGAAGGGTGGTTTCATTCTTTCAATAAAATCTCAAGTCCCAATAGTTCCCATAACAATAAAAGGAACAAGGGAGATGCTACCAAGGGGTAAATTTTCAATAAAAAAGGGGGGTGTTGAGGTAAAATTTCATGAGCCTATTTCTCCCGAGGGCTTTTCCCTCGAAGAGAAGGACCAACTTCTCAATAAAGTAAGAGAAGTTTTTGAAAAGGAGCTTTACAATGAAGGAATTTATTGAAGAGGCATTGAATAAATCAGAAGAAATAAAAAGGGAGTTCTTTAAGGAAAATATTGAAAAGATTTTAGAGCTGGCGGATGAAATTACAAAAAGCATAAAAAGGGGGAAGAAGATTTTAATTTTTGGAAATGGTGGTTCTGCAGCCGATGCTCAGCACTTCGCGGGAGAGATGATAAATAAATTCAGAAAAGAGAGAGCTCCAATACCCGCAATTGCTCTCACAACAGACTCTTCAGTAATAACCTCAATTGCCAATGATTTTTCCTTTGATGAGATCTTTCAAAAACAGATTGAAGCTCTCGGAAACAAAGAGGATTGGGTAATAGCTATTTCCACTTCAGGGGCTTCTCCCAATGTCCTAAAAGGAATTGATAAAGCTAAGGAGAAGGGGCTAAGAGTTGTTTTTCTAACAGGAGAGGGAGGGAGGAACATTGAAAAAGTAGATTTTCTCCTTCCTGTCCCTTCCAGAGACACTCCGAGAATTCAGGAAGTCCATATATTCACTCTTCACATTATTTGTGAGATAATTGAATATAATTTAAATAATAATTTTTAAGGAGTCATAAATGAAAATCTCTAAAAGACTTGATTCTCTTCAGCCATCTTCAACATTTATTTTTATGGCAAAGGCTCAGGAACTTAAAAATAAGGGAATAGATGTTATTGATTTGAGTGTAGGAGAACCCGATCTTCCAACCCCAGAAAATGTGAAAGATATCGGGATAAAAGCCATAGAGGAGAATTTTACAAAATATACTCCCACTGCAGGAATTTTAGAATTGAGGGACATAATAGCAAAAGATTATACAAAAAAGACAGGAGTTCCCTTTGAGCCAAAAGAGGTAATTGTGACACCAGGAAGCAAATTTGGACTCTTCCTTTCTGCCCTTACAATTTTTGAAGAGGGGGATGAGGTCATAATCCCCTCTCCCTACTGGGTTACATATCCAGAACAGGTTAAACTTTGCGGAGCGGTTCCTGTTTTCGTTCCTCTCATAGAGGATAATGGGAGAATAAATTTTAAAGGAGAAAAGATAATACCGCACATTACTGAAAGGACAAAGGGAATAATTCTGAATTACCCTTCAAATCCTTCAGGCTCTGTAATTGATGAGGAGGGACTTAAAAGGCTATGTGAATTGTCTATGGAAAAGGGATTTTACATTATAATAGACGAGTGTTACAGAGAGATCATTTTCGATCGAGAGTTTCCAGAAGCTTTAAGACTTTGTCCTTCATCAAAGAAAAATCTTATTATCATTGGCTCCCTCTCAAAATCCTATTCCATGACAGGCTGGAGGATAGGTTACACCCTTGCCTCTAAAGAGATTATAGAAAAGATGGAAATTTTACAAGGTCATTCGACATCCAATCCATGCTCCATTTCCCAGAAGGCAGCAATTGAGGCAATTAAAAACTCTTCTTACCATCTCAAAAAAATCAGGGAGATCTATCTCAGAAGAAGAGATATGGGAATTAAACTTCTCAAAGAGATAAAAAATCTCAAAGTCCATCCACCAGAAGGTGCATTCTATTTCTATCCCGATTTCAGTTATTACATTGGAGGTAAAATTAAGGATACATCAGAGCTTGTTTTATACTTGATAGAGAATGCTCGAGTTGTTACTGTCCCTGGAGATTCATTTGGAACCCCAGGATTCGTTAGAATATCCTTTGCTGTCTCGGATGAAAATCTTTTGGAGGGAATAAATAGAATAAAGGAGGCAATTTTTAGGATTTGAAGTAAAATGAGGGGAATGGTTCTTGAAAGAATAGGTAAGATAGAAAGTAATCCGCTGAAATTACTTGAGGTAGATGTTCCAGAGCCTTCACCTGATGAGGTTTTGATAAAAGTTTCAGTATGTGGAATATGCCACACCGACCTTCATGTCATCGAGGGAGAACTTCCTCAAAAAAAGATTCCTCTTATTCCTGGACATCAAATAGTTGGAGTTGTAGAGAAAAAAGGAAAAGATGTAAAAAAATTAAAGAGAGGTGACATGGTGGGAGTTGCTTGGCTCTACTCCTCATGTGGTAAATGCAAATACTGCCTCAAAGGTATGGAGAATTTATGTGAGTCTCCTGAATTCACTGGATACACAAAAGACGGAGGCTATGCAGAGTATGTTGTTTCAAAGGAGGAATTCACATATAAAATCCCTGAAAACTTCACTGAATTAGAATCTGCTCCTCTTTTATGTGCTGGAATTATTGGTTATCGTTCCTTTAAATTGAGTAATGTAAAAAAAGGAGAGAATCTTGGTTTGTATGGTTTCGGTGCATCTGCACACATTGTTCTTCAGATAGCAAAATTTTATGAATGTAAAGTCTTTGTGTTTTCAAGATCCGATAAACACAGGAAACTGGCTGAAGAGTTGGGTGCGGATTGGGTCGGAACTTCACACGATAAACCACCTGAAGAACTTGATTCTGCTATAATATTCGCTCCTTTGGGAGAACTTTACATTTCCGCATTGAAAGTTTTAAGGAAAGGAGGAACAGTTGCAAGTGCTGGGATTCATATGAGTCCAATCCCTTCCTTCCCCTATGAGCTCCTTTACAATGAAAAGATTATGAGGAGTGTTGCCAATAGCACAAGAAATGACGCTATAGAGCTTCTTTCCCTTGCCCCCAAAATTCCAATCAGAACAAAGGTCGAAGAATTCCCCCTCCAAGACGCCAACATCGCCTTGCAATTGCTAAAAAAAGGTGATATAAATGGAGCAGGAGTTTTGAAGGTAAGGTGATGAAAAATTAAAGAAAAATTTAAAGTTTTCCCTTATATAATTAGACCACGGGAAAGGCTGGACGGGCAAAACTTTTTTATTTTTTTTTCGTAATATTGACATGAAAAAAAAATTTGATATAATGAAACCTATGATGATTGGAATTATAAATAGATCTCCATTAGCCCTTCGCATCCCCCCGAA
>CAZYPR010000012.1:7826-63049 GCA_964649495.1 uncultured Clostridia bacterium
CCCCCTCCTTTCTTAAGAACATTCTGAGGCTTTGCCACTAACCTTTTGACAATTTAACTAAAATTTATTATCTTTTTAGCTGGAGTTTTAAAATGAAAAGATCGAAATTTAAAATCATTTTTGTTGTTGTGCCTTTACTCTCTCTTTTATTCCTGAGTTTCTTCCAGAATATTTTTGTTGAGGAAGAGATACAGAGAATAAACAGAGAGATAAAGGAAAATAATCTGAAATGGAAAGCGGGAATAACATCGATGAGCCTTCTCCTCCCTGAAGAGAGGAGAGAGAGATTGGGTGCTCTTGTTCCTCTTTATCCTGAGAACGAAAAGGTGGTCAAGCTGGAAGGAAAAGTCACTGCTCCAGAACAGATAGACTGGAGGAATCTCAATGGAAATAACTGGTTGACATCAGTAAAAAGTCAGGGGGGTTGCGGGAGTTGCTGGGCTTTCTCTGTTATTGGGGTTGTAGAGTCAATTTACAAAATAGAAAGGAATAATCCCACTGTTCAGCCGAATCTTTCAGAACAGGACCTTGTTTCATGTTCCGATGCGGGAACCTGCAATGGTGGTTATCCATCCAAAGCCTCTGATTTTATTAAGAGGGAAGGTGTTGTAACTGAGGAGTGTTTCCCTTATACTGCAAAGGATGCTCCCTGCAAAAGATGTTCTGACTGGCAATTTAAAATTGCAAAGATCGTAGATTGGGGATGGGTTACAACAAGCACAGCTGATAACAATGCAATCATAAACGCAATTCAGTATGGACCATTGTCATTTTACATGGAAGTTTACTCCGACTTTTATCATTATACAGGTGGTGTTTACGAACCTACGCCCGGAGCGAAAAAAGAGGGAGGTCATGCAGTAGTGCTTGTTGGATACAACAGAAATGAAAATTACTGGATATGTAAAAACTCCTGGGGTGAGAATTGGGGTGAAAGTGGATACTTTAAAATAAGAATGGGTGTGTGCGACACAGGGAAATGGGTATTAAAGGTATGGGGTGTAAATATTGTGGGAAGACCACCTGTTTTATCTTCCATACCTTCCCAGACAGTAAAGGAGGGGGAGCAACTCTTAATTCAGCTTCAAGCCAGTGATCCTGATGGAGACACTCTCACTTTTAAAGCAAATCCACTTCCTTCAACGGCAAACTTTGATGAAAAGAGCGGAACTTTTAAATGGACACCCAGCTATACCCAAGCGGGAGAATACACAGTCAGATTTTCTGTATCTGATGGATTTTATGAAGATTTTAAGGATGTAAAAATCACTGTTGTAAATGTAAAAAGAGGGAAAGGAAAGATTTAAGAGGTGAAAAATGAAAATTATTAAAATTTTTAGTTTTATCATAGTTTTGTTAGCATTTGTTTCAGCGAATTCTTTTGCTAAAGGTGATATTTTAATCTTTGGAACAATGAATTTTATAAACTCCTCTGGATCAGCATCAGATTATAAGGAAGGTGAAAATGATTTTCCCATAAAAAATTCACACCAGACAAATGGGTTTGGATTGGGAATTTCTTTTCCAATAATAAAAAATTTATCTATTGGATTTGAAGGGCATTATAATCTTAGAAGTAAAGCAACTTTGCAAGATCCTTCTGACAATGACACTGTGGAAATAGATACATATAAAAATTCCTCTTTATTTTTAACCCTTGGTTTAAGCTTTTTAAACACCAAAAATATTAGCATATTTTTAAATGGTGGAGGGGGGATAAACTTCCTTATGGAAAATGATACCAAGTTCTACACATCGAAATTGGGTTATGAGACCCAGATATTACCACCGAAAGGGAGGACAAATTTGACGGGGTTTGGAGGAGTTGGAATCATGGTCAAAATGAATAGCAAAATCGGTATATTAGCAAATGCCCGATACATCTATATCTCTTATGAGGATAATCCTGAGAACGGTTTTCAAATAATGGGAGGATTAAATATTAGATTTTGATTATTTTCTAAATATGAAAAAAGGTGAATTTCTTAAAGACAAAGCACAAAGATTTTTCAGGAATGCGATTGAACTTTTTAATAGAGAGGAGTATGATTTATCTGCTTTTAATTTAGAGCAATCTGCACAACTTTTTCTTAAGTTTGCACTATGGAAAAAGCTTGGCGACTTTGAAAAGGTTCACTCTATTTTCAAGCTTCTTTCAGACTTAAAAGAAGTTAGCGACAACAAAGACAAAATTGAAGAGTTTTTTAAAAAGCATGAGGAAACAATTGGAGATCTTGAAATTGCTTACATTGAAAGTAGATATTTACCCGTTCAATTCTACAGAAATCAGGTTGAAAAGATGATCAGACTTGTTGAAGATTTGGAAAAACTTATAGAGAGAGAATGAGATACTTTGATCTTTTAAAAAAGAGAGCAGAAGAAAGGAAACATTATCTTGACAATTTAGAGGCTTATCTTTCAATAATAAAGAAATTCTTTAAAGAAAAACTGTGTGATTTTGAAATCTATCTATTTGGTTCGATCTTAAGAGATGACTTCGGTCCTGATAGTGATGTTGACATTCTTGTTATTTCTAAGAATACCCCCCCTTTCACCTATGAAAGATCTAAATTAATCCTAGAACTTAAAAGAATAATTGGATTTGTAAATCCCTTTGAGATTCATATTATAACTCCAGAAGAGTATGAAGAGTGGTACTCAAAATTTATAAAAGAGAAAAAACCTTTTTAATCGGAGGTTTGAAATGAGATATTTAATTTCAAATTTAATTCTTTTTCTTCTTTTTCCATTTTTCATCTTTCCCGATGAAATTCCAGCAAAAAGCTCAATAGAATCTGTTACTGTCTACTCTGACAGAGCTGAGATTTTAAGAGAAGCGAATATTCGAATAAAGCCGGGTTTTCATACTGTTATATTTGATGGTCTTCCAGCATCTATAATTCCGAATTCAGTAAGAGTGGCAGGATATGGAACCGCTCTGGTTAAAATTCTTGGAATTGAGGTGGAGGAGCAGTTTCTTGAGCCCCCTTTACTACCTGAAATCAAAAAAATAGAGAGTCAGATTAAGGACCTTGAATCAGAAGTTTCAAAAATGAGCGAGGAAATAGATATCCTGAACTCTCAGGAAAATTTCATAAAATCAATCCAGTCAAAAACTGCTGAGAGAGCAGTCCAGGAAATTACTATTGCAAAGCCTGACCTGTTGAGCTGGGAGAAAGCAATGGAATTTTTTGAATCAAAGCTCAAAGGAATAAAGAAATTAAAACTTGAGCTAAACAGAAAAATTGAGGATACAAAAAGAGAAATCAGTGCTCTAAAAAAGAAACTCGAATCAGTAACTCCAACCAAACCCCTTGAAGGGAAAAAGGTTCTTGTATCTGTTGATGTCTCAAAAGAAGGAGATTTAAAATTAAACCTTTCATACACCATAAGGGGTTCCAACTGGTCACCTATATACAGTCTAAGAGCCATACCTGAAAATGGAGAAATTGAATTTTCCCTCTTTTCAAGGGTTATACAGAAGAGTGGCGAAGACTGGAACAATGTAAATGTTTCCCTATCCACATCCTCCCCTTTCCTTGAAACATCCCCTCCTCCTTTAAAGCCATGGATACTCGATATATATGTTCCAAGACCTTCCGCAAAAGCTTTTAAGGAAGAAAAAATTGCAATGGCTCCACTAAAAGAAGAGATAGCGGTGTCCTCTCCAGTTGAATTTGCTGAAGCAGAGATTGCAGAAACAGGCCTCCATCTTAATTTTGAAATTCCGAGAAAAATCTCAATACCATCAGATGGTTCACCCCACAAATTCCCCATAGATTTTAACAAGCTCCCATCAAAGTTCGATTACATAACAGTTCCAAAGCTTGTTGAGTCCGCTTTCTTGAGAGGTAAAGTCAGAAACACTCTTCCCTATCCCATTATATCAGGCTCAGCGGATGTATTTATAACCCGTGAATTTGTTGGCTCAACAAATCTTCCTTTTACGCCGAAAGATGACGAGCTCTCAATATTTTTTGGAAGGGATGAGCAGATAAAAGTAAAATATGAGATTGTGAAAAGGGAAAGGGGGAAAGTAGGACTTCTGGGTGGAAAAGAAAGAATCAAGTTTGCATACAGAATCACAATTCAAAATCTCAGGAAGAATCCCATAGAGATTGAGGTTATTGACCAAATACCTATATCCCAGAACACCCAGATCGAGGTTAAAGATGTAAATCTTAACCCTCAACCTTCCAAAAAGGAAGAGAATGGAATTCTTAGCTGGACTCTCTCAATTCCTTCTCAGGCGAAAAGAGAGATAACAATAGAGTTCAGTGTCGAATTTCCAAAGGATGCAAAAATTAGTGGTTTGATTTAGTCAACATTGGATTTTTTAAAAGCCAGACATCACATTCAATAAAACTTTTATGGAGGAGTAAGATAAAATTGCTTTTAATGTGTTCTAAAAATTCAGCCTTTGGAACCCTGTGAGCTCTTAAAAACCATACAAATTCTGGCTTTTTCTCCCTTATAATTTTTTCAAATTTTTGAATATCCCCTTTCTCGCCCAAAATACACTCAACCCCTTTGTCAAAACCTCTTTTTCTAAAATAATAATTAAGATGCTCTTTGCTCCAGGCATATCCAATTATCAAAGAATTCTCAAAAAGATCATGGTTGTCAACAACAAAGTAGACTGCTTCCCTGAACTGTTCTTTGTGAGGTTTTGAGTAATAGTTTATTACGAAAAAAAGATGGAAAATTGAGAATGCCAATAGAAATAAAATTATAAATAATTTAAAAATTATTTTTAGCTTTAGCTGGGTGATGGAACGAGAAAGGAGAAGATATGCAGGAGGAAGAGAGATTATGAGATTTCTTATTGTAATTACTGGAGTCGAAACTAAAGATTTCACATATATTATTAGAAAAGGCAAAATTAGCCAGAGAATTAAAAGGAGAGTATAAAAGGAAAACTCAATTTTCAATTCTTTTTTTTCTTTAAAGTTTTTAAGAAAATTCCTTGCTGGGTTGAAAAAATAAAGAATTAAAACAAAAAGAAAAAGGATTTTTGACCTGTTAAAGAAATGGTAGAGAAAAAAAATTGAACGGATGACCCATTCTTTCTTTATCCATATTTCCTTCTTTAAAGAGTGCTCAAGGGTTGAGGAGATCCATGGAAGATAAAGAATTAGAATTATTGTGTATAAAAAAAGGAAATTCAGAAGCTTTCTTTTTCTTGAGAAAATTAAGAATGTTTCGATACCTTGAAGAGCGATAAAGAGAAGTCCGAAGTAATGAAGATAACATGTTACAGTGGAGAATAAAACAAAGAAAAAATAATTGATAAAGCCAACTTTCCCTTTGTTCACCTTTTCAATAACAATAATCCAGAAATAGAAGGAAAGCATAGAGAAAAGAAGGAGAAGGGAGTATGCTCTTGCTTCCTGACTATAGTAGATGGGGAACCACAAAATTGCCATTAGCCCTGCTGAAATTAAACCTTCCCACTCTGAATAAACTTTCCTTCCTATTAGATAAATTAAAAATATCGAAATTACTCCCGCAATCGCAGACGGAATTCTAAGCCAGGACTCTGAATCCCCAAAAAATCTTATAACAAAGAAAAGTAGAATAGGGTAGCCCGGAGGATGGACATCAGTGCGAGCATCGGACAAGACCTCTTTCAAGGAGCTGTGGTTGCTCTTCTCCCAGCTTGCAAGTTCATCATTCCATAGAGATTCCTTTTCAATCTTATAAAATCTGAGAAATGAACCAAAAATAATTATAAGAATAAGAATCAAAATTCTGAGTATTTTATATTCTTTTTCTCTCATAATAACTTTTTTAACAGATAATCTCTCATGGTTTCTATCTTCTTTCTATATTTTGATTTTATTATTCTGATCCTCTCCTTTTTATAATCTTGGAAAATAGGTTTTCCAAAAAATCTATCTGTAAACCATAAGGATTCCATCTCTCTTCCCTTGATAAAAATTCCGATTCTGTATAAATCCTTTTCGATTTCATTTTTTTGAACTTTCACGAGAAATGAGTCGGGGGAATTTTCATTGAGATTATCAAAAACATAGCTTTTTTTATCTGATTTAAAAACCACAAATATTTTACTTTCCCTTTCTTCATGTCCAGAAATTTTTGCTATTCCCTTAATCTCAATTGTTTGAGAATCTTCTTTCAAACTAATTTCATAATCAACCCTTCTGTTGGCATGAAATGCAAAGAATGCAGAATCTTTTAGAGGATACTCAACAAGGAAAAAGGGCTTTTTCATAACATTTCTTTTTTTACACTCAATTTTGTAAAGTTCATTATAAAAATTTGAAATTTTTAATCCACTTTTTTTAAAAAAAGATAAATATTTTGATTTTACAAAATATACATTTCTTCCTGGAGGTATGTTTTTTCTGAAATGTGAAGAATAAAAGGGATAATTCTCGCAAAGATAAAGTCTTATCTCTTCCAGAGAATTACAGAACTCCACATGGACATTCTTCTCTTTATATTTTTCTTCTCCAATTAGAAAATATAGAAGAAATTGATATGTTCTATAATCTGTAGTTAATATTATAGAATCATTATCAACTTTTGAAAGAATATCTTTTACCCTTCTATCTTCCTCAAAATTCCTGCAATTTTTCAAGAAAGGATAATTTATCGAAAAAAATAAGATGGGAATTATTACTCCAGATAAAGTTTTAAAAAATATTTTTTCCCCAGAGAATTTTCTTGAAATCCAATCAATTCCTTTACCCATTAAAACTCCAAGAACAAAATATGAAGGTAAATAATAAACATATATATCTCCAATATCATAATTGAGCCCTAAAATTATATTTCCTAAGATTGAAAGTAAGAAAAAGATTTTAATCTCTTTTTTAAATTTAAAGAAACCGAAAAATGAGATGGGAAGAAGGAAAAGGAATTCTCTGAAAAGATAGTAGATCAACCTGGGTAAAGAAAAAATAAGAATCTCCTCAATGGAAAAACTGAAAAATTTTGATTTGAACCATCCACCAGTAACAAACCATAAAAAGGAACTAAAATTTTCGATGGACATTTCCGCATATATTGTAGATTTGTTCCTTAAAAATAGATAGGAATATTGTAAAGCTCCTAATATTATAAAAGAGGCAACAATCAAAATCTTCTTCCAGGCAAAAAATATATTTTTATCGGTGACCAATGCTATGTAAAAGATTGCAGGTAGAAGAGTTATCATTGAAAGATGATTTCCAAAAGATAGGGAATATACTAAGCATCCATAAATTAGAGATTTATCATCTCTTTTAAGATGCCATTTTAAAAAGAAATAGATTGTGGAAGCAAAAAATAAAAGGTTCAAAGTGTAAACTTCAGCATAGACTGATTGAGACCAGAGGGTAAATGTTAAAGAGTATGTTATGGTTGTTATAAAAGACTGCAATGCTCTGACTTCAAGCAAAATAAGAATTCTAAAAAGAAAAAGAGAGGCTAATACTGAAAATACCGAGGATAGAAGGTTCGCTTTAAATGCAAGATTTCCGAAAGGGAAAATATTTATAAAAATATTGTTTAAAATTAAATAAGTGGGATAACCAGGAGGATGAATAATTCCTAAAATTTTTCCTGCAAACTGAAACTTTGCGGTATCTCCTGAAAAATCTCTACCCTCATTAATTGTTGAAAGATAAAAAATCTCTATTGTCAGAACAAGAACGAATGATAGCAGAACTGTTTTTTCATGAAATCCCTTTTTAAAAATACTCTTTATTCTATTCCGTATTTTTTGAGTAAGGTCAATCATTAAATGTCATTGTAAATTTCAAACTCAATGGGAAGTGCTCTCTTTGAGATTTCATAAATCTCTTTTTCTTTAAACTCAATCCAGAAATGTATAAGATCCTCAGTGAAAACATCTCCCAGCAGGAGGAATTTGTAATCATTTTTAAGAGAATCAATTGCCTCTGAAAGGGAGGATGGAAGTGATTTATACTCTTCTTTCCCAGGACTAAATCCTGAAGAAACTGGATCTATCTTGTTCAAAATACCATCCAGGCCTGCAAGGAGCTGTGCGGTCATTGCAAGATAAATATTACATGTTGCATCGGGAGGCCTGTACTCAATTCTCATTGTGATGGGAGAGGCACTCTTTGGAATTCTTATTGCAGCTGTTCTGTTGGCAACATCAAAAAATGCCCTTGTTGGAGCTTCAAAGCCTGGAACCAATCTTTTATAGGAGTTGGTAGATGGATTTGTAAAGGCAGAGATAGAGGAAGAGTGAAACAATAGACCTCCGATGTAGTAAAGAGCTGTTTCACTTAATCCCATAAAACCTTCCGGGTCATAAAAGATAGATTTTCCATCTTTGACAAGATACTGGTGAAAATGGAGTCCATTCCCCGCTTCATTATATAAAGGTTTTGGAAGAAATGATACAAACTTTCCATATTTTTTTGCAATGTTTCTTACAAAATATTTAACCATCATCCCCCAGTCGCCTGAGTTAACCATTTCATGATGTCCAACCTCAATCTCTTGCTGCCCAGGAGCCCCTACCTCATGATGATGATACTTTATGGGAACCCCGCTTTCTGAAAGCAATCTAACAATCTCTTCTCTTATACCATGATATCTGTCATAAGGCTGAATAGCATGATATCCACCCTTAACCCTTATTGACCATGATATTTCTGGATTTCCTTCTTCCCTTGCCTCAAGAGAACTTATTCTAAAAAATGTATTCATTGGTGAATTTGAAAACTCAAGATTATCAAATATGTAAAATTCGTATTCTGGACCCCAGATACTTTTTTCTGCTATTCCAGAATTTAAAAGATACTCCTCCGCTTTTTTGGCAATGAAGCGTGGATCTTTTTTAAAATGTTTTTTACTATCGGAGTCAGAAATGTAGCATATGAGGCTGAGAGTTCTTTCACCACAGAATGGGTCGATGAAAGCTGTTTCAGGATCTGGGATAAGGCTCATGTCACCTTCCTCAACCCCTCTGAATCCAATAAAATTGGAACTGTCAAATCCGACTCCTTTTTCAAAAAGCTCTTCAGTTAGAAGCTCTGATGGAATTGTAACATGATGCCATCTCCCAGGGAGATCGCAAAATTTTAA
This sequence comes from uncultured Clostridia bacterium, assembly GCA_964649495.1. Taxonomy (GTDB): domain Bacteria; phylum Acidobacteriota; class Aminicenantia; order JBFLYD01; family JBBIMS01; genus JBBIMS01. Next base: position 16,893 of record CAZYPR010000012.1, read on the forward strand.
ATCCACTTCTTTAATATTTTCTTTTTCAATTAATTTTAAAATTTTCTCTATCAATTATTCCTCCTTTTAAAAAGTCCGATTTTCTATTATATCAGATTTTAGGGTATTAGAGGCAAAAAATGGATTTATTCCCAAAAATATTGTATACTTCTAACTATAGCATTGGAGCAAAGGAATGTTGAAAATAGAAGATTTAATAGTCGTTTTTCAAAAAAGAGAATTAACCGAACACTACTTATATAAAAAACTTTCAAAATTCGCAAATGAAGAAAACAAAAAGATTCTTGAAAGGATTGCAGATGATGAGCTTAAGCACTATCAAAAATGGAAAGAGTATTCAAACAAAGATTTAAAACCCAACAACTTTTTAATATTTCTCTACTCTTTGATCTTTAGGACTTTTGGACTAACCTTCACAATTAAAATTATGGAGAGAAACGAAGAGAAGGCACAAAAGAGATACTCCCAGCTTCTTGAAACAATCCCAGAAGCCAGAACAATTCTTAATGAGGAAGTGGAGCATGAAAATGAACTTATATCAATGATAAATGAAGAAAGGCTCAATTATATAGGTTCCATGGTTCTTGGACTGAATGATGCCCTTGTTGAACTAACTGGAACTCTTGCCGGTCTTTCCTTTGCAATTCAGAGAACCCAGATAGTTGGAATTGCAGGCCTAATAACAGGAATATCTGCATCCCTTTCAATGATGTCATCAGAATATCTCTCAAAGAAATCTGAAGGAGATAAAAACCCTCTGAAGGCATCTATTTATACAGGAATTGCTTATGTTATTGCTGTCCTTCTTCTTGTCTTTCCATTCTTTATCTTCAGAAAATATTTTATTGCTCTCCTATTTACCTTAATTAATGTGGTGATTATAGTTTTGCTCTTTACATTCTTCATTTCAGTGGCAAAGGAACTTGATTTCAAAAAGAGATTCCTTGAAATGATTTCAATAAGTTTTGGAGTTGCGGGAATATCTTTTTTGATAGGTCTTGGATTGAGAAATATTATTGTAATAGATATTTAAAATTTTGGAAGGAGTTTAGAAAATGGAAGAGAAAAAATATTATGAACTACCAAAACTTCACTTTAATTACAATGAGCTTGAACCGTATTTATCTGAGGAACAATTGAGAATTCACCACCAGAAACATCATCAGGCATATGTGAATGGTGCAAATTCCATTCTTGAAAAACTTGAAAAAGCAAGGAAGGAAGGTTTGGAAATTGACATTAAGGCTACATTAAAGGAACTTTCCTTCAACATTGGAGGGCATGTCTTGCACTCTCTTTTCTGGGGCAACCTTGCTCCCTCAGATAAGGGAGGTTCACCTGAAGGAATCTTTCTTTCTGTTATAGAAAAGGAGTTTGGAAGCTTTGAAAGATTTAAAAAGGAATTCACTCAGTCCGCTTTGAGCGTTGAAGGCTCAGGATGGTCAGCCCTCAGCTTCTGCAAACTCACCCAGAGACCAATAATTATGCAAATCGAAAAACACAATGTTAATGTTTATCCTATGTTCAGAATATTGATGATTGTTGATGTATTCGAGCATGCCTACTACATCGATTACAAAAATGAAAGGGCCAAGTTCCTTGAGGCATTCTGGAATATTGTAAACTGGAACGAGGTTTCTAAAAGATTGGAGCAAATAATAAAATAGTGTAAAATTTGTTCATGCGAGATGTGAGTGAAAAGAGTAACACAAAGAGGAGTGCAACTGCAGAGGCAATTGTAAAAGTAAAAGAAGAAACAATAAAAGCAATTAAGGAAGGAAGGAGCCCAAAAGGAGACCCGGTTGAGATAGCAAAGATCGCGGGAATAATGTCAGCAAAAAACACCTCTGGAATTATCCCTTACTGCCACCCTGTTCCCATTGACTGGGTAAATATAGAAATTAAACTTAAAGAGAGCGAAATTCAAATAAGGTCAGAGGTTAAAGCTTTCTGGAAAACAGGGGTTGAGATGGAGGCCCTTCTCTCTGCTACTATTTCTGCTCTAACGATTTATGATATGCTGAAGCCAATTGACAGCACAATGGAGATAAGTTCCATAAGGCTTCTCGAAAAAAGAGGAGGAAAGAGCGACTTCTCATTGAAAAAATGAAGTCGCAAAGGGATTATTTTTATTCTGCACTTTTTATTTTAATTCTTGCATGGATTCTTTTTCTCAAAAATCTTTTTCTTGCAGTAAGAATTGAGGATGGGATCGGAACCCTCTGGATTGACTATGCTGGGCTATTCTTTTTTCTAATTTCTCTTCTCTTCTTCTCAAAATCCCTTATTTTCACCATCTCTTTATTTCTCTTTATAAATATATTTGACTCATTAATGCTATTTTCAAATCGTATTTATTATAGATATTTTGGAGACTACATAACCTTTGATCTTTTCTCCCTTGCAGGAAATATTCCCTTCACATGGGAAAACATTGTTAATCTGGTAAGATTTAAAGACATTTTACTCTTCTTTGACATCCCCTTTTTAATTTTCCTTCCAATATTTCTTTTAAAAAAAATAAAACTTTCTTTGAAAAGACGCTTTCTCTTTGCTGTTCTTTCTCTTTTAATTGGAATATCTCTCACCACAATAAACCTTTTCCTTCTTCACAAGACCCTCCCCTATGTTATAACTTTCAGGTATGGTTCCTCAATGCTGTTTAACTCAATGAGTGTCCACAATTTCTATATTTTAAACATATTTCAAGAAGGGATTAAAAAAGAGAAAATAGATTTTATTCCAACCTCTTTTCCTTCTGAGCTAATTTCAAATCAAGAATTGGATTCTAAGTTTAAAGTTGAAAGGAAACTTTGGAACATTATAATTGTTGAATTTGAATCCCTCGGAGCTGAAATAATAGGGAAAAAGATAGATGGCCAGGAGATAACTCCTACCTTAAACAGACTTGCTGAAAAGGGAATTTATTTTAAAAACTTTTACTCACAAGCTCTAACATGTAGTGGAACCTTAGATGTTGAACTCTCAACCCTTTCCTCCTTTTATCCCTCTCCCAAGTCTCCCTATGCAATTAAATACGCTAAAAAGATCCCTTTTACCCTTCCTCGATTTTTAAAAATTCATGGATATAGAACAATGTTCTTCCATGCCAACAGTGGAGATTTTTATAGAAGAAGTATAGTAATGAGAATTTTTGGGTTCGAAAGCCTATATTTTGCAGACTATTTCAACTCCAATGAAAGGAAGCACAGGGGAACTGATGATTATCCATTCTTCCTCGAATGTGCTGAAGTTATAAAAAATTCTTCCCAACCATTCTTTGCCTACATTGTCACGCTTTCTTCCCACACTCCCTTTGATCTTCCTAAGGGTGAAAAGCCGGGACTTGAAATAAGAGAAAGTCTTGATGAAACTACTAAAAAATATTATCAAATCTTAAATTATGTTGATAGAGCCTTTAAAGCTTTTTTTGAAGAGTTATCAAAATACCCATTAATTAAAGATACAATTCTTATTCTTTTTGGAGACCACACAAGGACAATCCCGGAAAGTAAAGAGGGAGAAATTGGAGTAATAAATCAATCAATAAAAAACAGAGTTCCTCTTATAATTCTTATTCCTGATTCAGATGGATTTGTGGTAAATGAACCCGCAAGCCATGTTGACATAACCCCTACAATTCTTTCAATTCTTGGACTCAAATCTGATTCGATTCTTCTCGGAAGGAATTTACTCTCTGAAAAGGGTGAAGGTTTTGTTCTCATCAACAGGAATCCTGTTATTCTTATAAAGAAAGAAAATGTCTTCTGGGGCTTACCTGACAAAGGTTTTGACCGATGCCTGAATCTTTGTTCAAAAAAAGAGCTCTCCGATGCGAACAGATATCTTGAGATTATCAAATATTCAGAATTTATTCTTAAAAAATAATTTTAAATTTAATGCCTTCAGTGTTAATATATCAAAGAAAATTTTTATCTATGAGGTTATAATGTCTACTCGAAAGATAAAATCACCGATTTCATTTGTACTGGGCATTTTTCTTGCGGTCTTTGGTGGGATAGGTATTTTTATTACCAATATTCCAGCCAAGATAATACCTTTATTTGTTGGACTTTCACTCATCTATCTTGGTTGGAGAGGCACACGCACTGCTACTGCAATATTTGGTCATATTACAGTCGTCTGTGGTTGTTTTCTAATCACCTATGGCATTTACCTGTTGCCTTACGCCAAGCCAACGCTTGCTCATATATTCGGTATGCCTCTTTTCTGGGGATTTATATGTCTATTTGGTGGTATCTGTGCCATTTATCACGCATTCTGTAATTGTGTTCAATGTCCACCGAGAAATTAAATATTTAGAGGCGACCATGTGGCGAATAAATAAGCAGGCTTTAATCCTTGTTACAGTCCCGTTTATCACAATTGGTGTTATTTTTATTTTGTTTGCCTTTAACACCTGATGCGAAAACAGGCGATGCTATCCCCATCCCCTGAACAGGAGAAATCACTTCTGTTGAACAAACTGGTGTCTATATAAATCGTCTTCCTCAGGTTCGTCTGAAACTCCAGATAAAAACCGGTATGATTGCAAAAACTTCTTTTGTGCTGGAAAAGTTAGGACCTAAAAAATCTTGCTTGACTTTTTAAAAAATAATATATAATTAAAATATGATGATTCAGGTTAGAAAGGAAACCGGGTTTATTAAAGTTAGATTTCCATACCTGTCCTCTGGATTTTATAAAGATAGAGAAAGGAATCTAAATGAAAAATAGACGAACAGTTCGTCTACTACCCCAATTTTGGTATAAAAAGCGAACCAGTTCGTCTATGAACAAGTTAAGCGAAATGCAAAAATTAACAAAATTAAGGAGGTAAATTATGGACAGAAAATATAAAGAGATTTTTGAAAATTTCTTATTGTCTCTTCCCGGAAGCATTCCTGTGGTCGGAAATATATATTCTGTATTTCTTTCTTTAACCAAGGATAAGCAAAGTGAATTTCTAAAATTTCTTGAGGAAATGAAATATTTAAATGAAAAAGAATTTAATACTTTGAAAGAAGAACTGCGAGAGATAAAAATACAGATTTCAAGTAAAGAAGAAATTGAACAAGCAACAAGATCTCTTAATATCTTGATGTATTCGGAATTAAATTGGAGAGCGATTTTAGCTTTTCGTCTGGGGATGGCCATTACCTTTGGCGTCATTCGCATGGTCCGGTTTTATCCTTTCGTGGCATCAAATAATAAATTCTCTCTTATTGTGATTGAAACCGTACAAAGATTTCTGCTTATAATCAATATTCTATGCGAACGGCTCGACATTAAATTAAATACGAATAGGACGGCTGATGAAATAATAGATAATGAAGAGAATTTAAATAAATTTATTAACGATATTAATATGCGAATTGAAATTGGGCAAGCTCCTTTAATTAAAAATTTATATATGGCAGGATACAATATTGGAATGGCGTTTCTTTCTTACTTTTTTTCAATATTACCGCCGTATGAAAGCGAATTTAGAAAACTGATAAATATGGCTGAGCAAGGCATCGAGCAAGCAGAAAATTGGTTAAGCAAAATAAATTCCCCTTCTGATTTTATAAATCCAATTAGAGATGAATTGGGAAAAATAGCAGAAAATATTTATTTTAATAAAAGCCGAACCCGATTCCAAAAGATTGAGGATATAGAAAAAGTAATATTAGACTCGATTGGGGAATTGGAAAAGAGTCTTGTATTATTTCTAAGCAAATGAAACTTCGCCTAACAGCGGGTAAAAGGGAAATCTTTGATTTCCCCAAATTGCCTTCGGCAACTTCTTTTATCCGCCATCCGTTAGCCGTCATGCTAAAAATCAGAAAGGGATGAATTTATGGATTCAAGTAATAATGAAAACTACATCACGCCAGAGGAAGCTGCAGCAAGACTAATGGTATTGCCTGCAGATATTCTCAATTGGATTAAGGAAGGGAAACTTAAAGGTATCAAACAGGAAGATGGTAAGTATCTAATACCATTAGAAGACTATCAAAAGTTTGGACGTTCTTTTCCAAAAGAACTTCGAGACAAAATTGGAGAGTATTTATGGACATCCCTTGAGGCAATTAGACCACTGGTTCAAGAAGATGTTAGCAGTCGTTTTAGACAAAATAGTCAATTTGTCTTAGATAGAGATGAACAGGCAGTTCAACTATTGGAGAAATTACATAGAAAATATGAACCCAATATTGATATCTTTGGTGATAAAAGAGGAGCTGTCGCTTGCTTTATTGTCTACGCTCGAGTAATTAGCTTACTATATTCAATAATTAACCTATTGCGAAGTGGCATTCCTACAGCATCGTTTATTTTATTTAGACCTTTATGGGAAGCAATATTATTAGCAGAATATTTTATGTTTTCTGACGTAGATAATGAAAATCAAAAAGAAATTAGGAGATGGTTTGAAAGCGACGAATCACCTTCAGCAAGTGAAGTTAGAGATTATCTTTCCAAGAAATTAAATATGCCAATAGATACCATGAAGAAATTACATAGGGGGTATTCTAAGCCAGTTCATCATACTTATAGGGCAATTATGGAATCTTATAGGGGGTATTCTATGTCAGGGTTTTTGGGACATCATACCAAGAGATTAGGATTCGATTATCATCAATCATCAATAATGCGTGATATTATATCTCTTGTTTCTGCTTTTGAGGCTTTACTATTATTTGCGTTACAAGGGTTTTATATTTGCTTTTCAACCAGTTTACCTTTAACTGATGAAGAATCCCAGTTAATTAAAGCTGAAATAGACTTTTATAGTTTAGACTCGTTAAAGAGATTGGATATTATCTTCGGAAGAGATAAGAAGCACGACGGCTAACACAGCATTTGCGATTTCGCTATGCTACATCCAAACCTTACTTCACTTCGTTCCACAAGGCTTCGCAAAGCCCGGAAACGTTAGGCCTAAAAAATCTTGCTTGACTTTTTAATATGATGATTCAAAAAGAGAGGGGGAATGCTCGCAATGGAATCAATTTCTGGTGAAGGCAGCGGAAAAGCGACTTACTTTTTCAGGATAGTGAGCAGAAAGGATTACCCGAATTTTAAGAGCTTGGAAGATTTACACAGAGGGGTGGATAATTTTATCAAAAGAATAAACCGCTGTATGCTCGCTATAAACTTCAGGAGAGAACCAATCTATCTGCCTGACGAAAGATTGGAAGAACCACAATATCAAAAATACTGTGCGAGATGATAAAGTAAAATGGAAGAAAGGAGGTGATGCAAAACGATGAACAACAGCCTCCAATTAAATATAGCGGTTCATTAATGGGTGGACTGAACTCGCTGGATTTGATTGGAACAATTAACATGTATGTAACACCACCCAAAAACTAAAATGGAGGTAAGATTATGAAAATGTTTAAGAAAGGTGTAGTGTTAGGTTTGGTTGGTTTTCTTGTTTGTATTGGCATATCTGCCTTTGCACAGAAAGGAGCTTCAGGAAAGAAGGGGTCAGAAAGACTTGTTGCTCAAATTGATTTTTTTTCATGGATACCAGAGTCTTTTAAGGTAAGTCCTGACAGCAAGCGTGTGGCTTATGCTGCTCAAGTGGGTAAAAAGTGGCTTGTGGTTGTGGATGGAAAAGAGGGGAAGCAGTATGATGGCATCGTTACAATAGGGGGAGGAAAGATTGTCTTTGACACCCCAACTAATCTCCATTACCTTGCTCTAAAAGGCGACAGTATCTATCTGGTGGAAGAGATGATAGAGTGAATTAAAGTTAGAGAATTTATAGTTTTCGTGTCCAATAAGATATCAAAGGAGATTATGATGTGAATAAGTAAGAGGAGTCAACTATATTGAATTATGATTAGAAGGTCTTTCTTCAAAGAGACGGTTCTGGTTGAGAAGGGCGTATATGAGACCGGGAGAGAAGAGAACATGCTCCTTTGTGAGTCTAAAAGCTCAGGTCGCATGGTGTTTCACCCTCTTTCTGTCTCTTTTTTACCAAATTCGCTAGAAAATTTAAATAACATATTTTTATCTAGGAGTTGAAGTAGATAAAATTTGATTTTTAAATATCCTTCAAATAAAATTTGTTTTTATGGGAAGAGCTAAAATAGGTTTAGCCTTAAGTGGTGGAGCGGTCTTAGGATTCGCTCACATAGGAGTTATAAAAGTCCTTCAGGAGATGGGTATAAATATTGATTGTGTTGCTGGAACATCTGTAGGCTCTCTTGTTGGAGCATTCCTTGCCTCTGGCTATGACTGGAGAAGGATGTGGGAGATAGGCAGGAATCTTTCATGGAAGGTTTTAGGAAAGATAGTATTTCCAAAAAAAGGCCTTTTGGATGGTTCTCACATAAAAAAATTCGTTGAATTTCATCTTGGAAAAAAGGATATAAATGACCTTAAAATTCCATACGCTGCAATTGCAGTCGACATAGAAAGAGGGGATGAGATTGTTTTCAAAAGAGGAGATCTCGGGACTGCAGTTCAGGCAAGTTGTTCTATTCCAGGGATTTTTACTCCTGTTGAATGGGAAGGAAGGATTCTTGTGGATGGAGGATTGAGCAATATAGTGCCAGTAAAAGTTTGTAGAGAGCTGGGATGTGATTTTGTTATAGCTGTTAAATTATTTCCAGGAACCGAAAACAGGAAAGCAGATAACTTGTTCAAAATTCTCCTCAACACCCATGATATGATTTTAAAAAAAATTGCTGAAAGTTCTGAAAAGGGAGATGTAGATATTATACCCAACCTTTCAGGCCTGAACTCCTACGACTTCTCCCAAGCAGAAGAGCTTTTTAGAAGGGGTGAGGAAGCGGGAAGAAAAGCTCTTCCATTAATCACAGAAATTTTAAAGCCTTCTATATGGAGAAAGATTAAAAGAAAATTTTTCTCTTGAGCTATTATCTAATCCTTAAATTTTGAAAGGATATCTTTGACCGCATCTTTGTGAACCATAAAAGAGAGCATCTTCAATTTTATGTAGTCCTCCCTGTAAAAGTAATATCCTTCAAACTTTCCCCATCTTGAACTTCTTGCTGAGTCCTTTATAAGGAACCAATCCCATTTGCCGATTTTTGCATATCCAACAAGATGAACACCGTGGTCATCAGTGGATGTTTTATTATAGAATCTTAATTCCCTCGCACTCTGGTCAATATATTCAGGAGGAATATCGAAGGTCGGAACTATTGCAGAATCTTCAAATCCATTGTATCCTGGCTCTGAAACATCTCCACCGATTGCAACAGTATAACCATTCAAAATTGAACTCTTTATTATTTTGTAAAACTCATCAAGGGGGACATTATGATAATCCCTGCTATGCCACCAGTTGTCAGGAACTTTGAATTCTCCTTTTTTATAGAAGGGGATTGAAAGAGTTGACATAAAAGAAACATAATCATTAGGGTTAATCTTCAGAAAATCTGAAAGGAAAGTTTTTGGAGTATACTCATTCCCTTCATATACAAATCTTTCTGGAGGTTTACCCATGTATTTGTTTAAAATAACCTTTATATGTTCAATGACCTCCTCTTCATCCCAGTAATTATTAGCTTTTATAAAGTTTAGGAATTTTTCAATTTTTTCAAACATTTCAGAGTGATCGTGTCTTCCATCAGGAGATAGAATCCCTGTATATACTACTTCTGGCATAGCACCATATTCCTTCATAATCCTTGTTACTGCATCTGATTCTGAACCTTCACCAAGAAAAACATCCCCCCTTTCCCTTACAAAACCTCTTGCTTTTTCAAGATATTCACAGTAAACGGTAAACATCTCAGAAAGTTTTACTTTCTTCCCATGGATTCTGTAAACTTCAGATTCAAGGAATGATGTGGTTGAAAAACTCCAGCAGGTTCCTGTGAGATATTGTGCAACAGGAGGAAAATGGAAAGCTTTCTTAAAGAGATCAGGGGAGGATGGCTTCTTCACATTGACAAAATCGAAGCTCAAAACTTTTTTCTCTTCCTTTCTTGCCTCTTCTTCCTTTCTCTTCTTTATTTCAGAGGTTAATTTTTCAGCCTCTTCCTTTCTCTTTCTATTCGCCTCCTCCATCTCCTTTATAACTGGATCCTCGTATTTCTTCTTATAATAAGCCCTCTCCTTCTTCGGAACCTCTTTTCCATCTATTCCGTATAACCCTCCAAAAAGGAAAAATACAATTAAAATAGTTAAGAAAAATTTTAAAACTTTCATGAAAACCTCCTATGAGTAAAAACTCTTACTAATTAATCAAGTTATTATTAAATCACATAACTTTTAAATAGACAATTGGCATATGAACTTTTTGGTGCTATTATTAAAAAGGAGCTTTAAATGAAGATTCTTCCTCTTGCCTCAGACTCAATGGGAACAAGAAGCATGGCTACTTTTATTGAGACGGACGGTTTGAAAATTATAATAGATCCAGGTGTTGCCCTCGGACCAATTAGAGATGGTCTCCCTCCCCATGAAGAGGAGATTAAAAAGATGAACGAAGATAAGGAAAAAATAGAGGAATATTTAAGAATCTCTGATGTGGTTATAATAACCCACTACCATTACGACCATTACGATCCAAAACTGGCGGAAATGCTAAAAGGGAAAAAGCTACTATTCAAAGATTGGGAGCACATGATTAACAGGAGTCAATGGGGGAGGGTGAATAACTTTTTAAGAATATTAAAAGGGTTAAATTTAGAGCCAGTTTCTGCTGATGGGAAAATTTTTAATTTTTCCAATGTAAGAATCTCATTTTCAAACCCTGTCACTCATGGAATCTCATCAAAACTTGGATATGTGATTGAGGTCTGTGTTGAGTCTGATGGTAGCTCTTTTCTATTCACATCAGATGTCCAAGGACCTTGTAGAGGAGAGCAAATATCTTTTATTCTTTCAAAAAGACCAGAGATAATCTATATTGATGGTCCCCTCTCATATCTTTTGGGAAAAGCATTTCAAATGGAGGATCTGAAAGTATCCATTGATAATTTGAGGAAAATAATGGAAATTGAAGAGATGAAATTTGTTATTATTGACCATCATTTGCTGAGAGATTTAAAATGGAAGGAATTAATGGAGGATGTAATTAAATTCGGGGAAAGAAGAGGAATAAAAGTCTTGACTGTAGCGGAATTTTTAGGAAAAGAGAACCAACTACTTGAGGCGAGAAGAAAAGAGCTTTACAGAGATAAAAATCACAAACCCAACTTTCGCAGTTAAAAATGTAAGGCATTAATAGTAAAAGTTTTTTTAGGCTCTCCCTTTTTATTGGTAATTGAACTCCAAATTTCCACTTCTTAAGTGGAATGAGGCTTACAGCGGAATAAAATTATCGATCTTTTGATTCCTCCTTTCTCCTTTCATAGAGAGAACTCTTTTCAAATTTGGCACTATCTAACTTAATGAAAATTATAGTTGTAAAAATAATTATAATGGAACCCAAAGCAAATTGTATGATGTTTCCCTTATCAAATGAGAGAGAAATCGTTAAATAAGGAAGTTTTGAGAGACCTTGCTGATTGAGTTCCTGAAAAAATTATAAAAATAAAGAGTTTTTTATTTTTTAAATTTTTTTATCTGCTCTTTTAAAGCCAGACTTTAATATACGAGCCCGCAAAGTGTCAATGGTTCATTTAATGGGAAACTCCTATTGACCCAAAATAACTTTTGTTCTATCCTTTTCCTATGAAAAGAATTTTTATAATTTTGGTTCTAACCTTTTCCTTCTCCCGTCTCCTTATTTCTAAGAATGTTCTAATTATATACGATGGAGAGAAGGAGAAATCCGAGGCATTTAAATCTTCAATGTTCATTTACTATCTCCTCGACCATTTCTCTATAAATTCAAAGGAGACCTTTAATGTAAGGGATTACAGGCGGGATAAACTCAATAATAAAGATTTTGTTTTTGTTGTTTTCGAGGAAGGTTTTCCTGAATTTGAAGATAATTTTATTTCTGACCTTTTAAATTTCAAAGGAGAGATTGTGTGGATTAATATGCACATAGAAAGATTGCTGAAGAGGGGAGAATTTCATATAGAATTTGAGGATTTTAAATACGGAAAGAATTGGAAAGTTTTTTACAAAAATGAGGACTTTCCAAAAGAGGAACCAGGGATGAATCTGCTTAAAATCAACGACAAAAAAGAAGTAAAAATAATTTCCACTGCAGTAGATGAAAATGGGAAATCATTTCCCTATGTAATAAGAACAAAGAATCTATGGTATTTTGCGGATTCTCCATTCTCCTTTGCCATGGAAGGGGGTAGATTTTTAATCCTTGCAGACCTTTTGCACGATATTTTAAAAGAGGAACACAGAGAAACCCATCTTGCCCTTTTGAGGATTGAGGATTTGAACCCTGAGGATGACCCATCCAATTTAAAAAGGATTGCAAAGTATCTTTCAAAGGAAGGGATCCCCTTTCAGATTTCCCTCATTCCTTTTTTCAAAGATCCAGAAAATCAATACGAAAGCTCCCTTTCCGAGAATTCTCCTCTTGTTTCCGCGATTAAATTTTCAATGGAGAGAGGGGGGACTGTTATCCTTCATGGAGAAACCCACCAGCTGAGGGGTTTAACAGGAGAGGATTATGAGTTCTGGGATGACATATCAGGAAAACCTATCTCCAATGAGTCTCCATACTGGGTTGATGAAAAGTTGAAGAGGGCGATTGAAGAGTGTGTGAAAAATGGAATTTATCCATTATCATGGGAGACACCCCATTATTCAGCATCTAAAAATGTTTACAGGACAATTTCAAAATATTTCAGTGCTTTCAATGAAAGAATTATGTCAGCTGAGATAAGTGGAACCCAGCAGATTTTCCCATATCCTGCATATCTAAAAGATCTTGGAGTTTTAGTGATTCCTGAAAACCTTGGTTATGTTAACTATTTGAAGCCTGAGCCAGAGAAAATAATTGAGAATGCAAAGAATATGATGGTTGTAAGGGATGGAATTGCTTCATTCTTTTTTCATTCTTTTGTTCCCATAAAACATCTTAAAAGAATCGTTGGGGAGATGAGGAAAATGGGATGGGAATTTATATCAATTAGGGATTTCCCATGCGATTTAAAAACAGAGTCTCTCTGGGTAACTTCAAAAGGAGGGGAAGGGAAAATCAATCTCAAAAATCAATATATTCATGAACTCTTAATTGATAGAAATGGAAAAATAATCAGTGAGAAATTTTCTTCCAATAGACATAATGGGATTTTCACAAAAAATTTGCCACCTCTAAAGGGTGGTCTCTATATTCTTGAAGGAATTGACACCCTTCCTGAAAGGAAAAAAGGATTGAAGGATATTATTTCAGAGAGATTTTTCCAGAAAAAAGGGAAAAGGGAGATTCTGAATGTTCCTGAAATCCTTTTTGTGAAAAAGGATGGTGCAAAGGGAGGGGAGAGGTTTGATCAGGATAGTTTTGAATCTGTTTTTAGAGTTTTCGGTTTCAAACCAAAGTTTATTAATAAAGAAAAAATTATCGGAACTAAACTAAGAAATTTTAAAATTGTCTGTATTCCATTTCCATCAGCAAAGGAGATAAAAAAAGAAGAGTTGAACTCATTAATGGATTTTGTTGAAAGTGGAGGGATTATAATAACTGATGGGAAAACCCCTCTTTCAGAAGGTCTTGGAATAAGGTTTGAAAATGAGAAGAAAGAGATAAGGGAGGTAAAAGAGCTCTCTTTGCCAGTTCCAAATCTTTACTGGAATCCTCCTGTTTTTGTTGATGTTTTCAGGGCTGATGAGAGTATTGTTCTTTCAAAGGATGTTTGGTCTGAGCAACCCCTTGCCATTATAAAGCCTTTAAAGAAAGGCAAAATACTTTATTTTGCCACACTCTTTGATCCCCTTACTCCATTTGGAATTTCCCGTTTTCCATATTTTCCATTTTATCTAAGAAATTCTCTGCAGATACCATTTATTGCAAAGAGGAACAGACTCGAATTTTACTTTGATCCCGGTTTGAGGCAGAATGTGAGTCTCGAAAAACTCGTGAGAAGGTGGAAAGCATCGGGAGTAAAAATTGTTTATCTTGCAACATGGCATTTTTACAGAAATTGGAGATTTGATTATAAGTATTTCATTGATCTTTGCCACAATTTCGGAATCTCTGTTTATGCATGGTTTGAATTTCCTCAGGTTTCACCCCTCTTCTGGGATGAAAATCCAAATTGGAGGGAGAAGACTCCCACCGGTGCAGATGCTCTATGTCACTGGAGACTACTTATGAATCTTTACAATTCATCCTGCAGAGAGGCTGTAAAGGAGTTTCTCTGGAAAATGCTCATGGATTATGATTGGGATGGGGTAAATCTTGCTGAATTAAATTTTGATACAAATAAAGGAGGGGAAGACCCTTCAAAGTTTACACCAATGAATGATGATGTCAGGAGAGATTTTAAAAAGATTGCGGGATTTGATCCTATTGAACTTTTTAATCCAAAATCTCCATTTTATTTCAAAAGAAATCCTTCAGCCTATGAGAAATTCTTAATCTTCAGAAAAGATATTTTAAAGGAACTTCATTTTTTCTTTTTAACGGAAATCGAAAAAATAAAGAGAGCAAAAGGGAAAGATATGGAAGTTATTGTGACTGCTATGGATTCAATAGTTCATCCTGAAATTTTTGAAGAGTGTGGTATTGATACAAGGGATATAATATCTTTAATGGAGAATTTTTCATTTACCCTTCAGATAGAGGACCCATCGAGGAGCTGGATCTCACTGCCTTCAAGGTATCTTGATTACTTAAATGTTTACAGAAATTTTGTAAAGGAGAAAGAAAGATTGATGTTCGATGTGAATTGCATTGGAAGAAGGGATATTTCAGGAACAAATCTTCCATCACCCCTTTCCATAGGAACAGAGCTTGCAACAACCCTTTACTTTGCCGCAATGGGAAATGGAAGAGTTGGAATATACTCAGAATCAACGGTTCTGCCAACTGATATGGATATTTTACCTTTTGTTTTTGGAAGGGATGTTGAGATTTATAAGGTAAAGGAAGGATATTTGTTTAAGGCAAGGGAACCATTTACTCTTTCTTTAAACCTTACAGAACATACTCCTTATCTTGATGGTCAAAAATGGCATTTTTATGGAGGAAGGGGTATCTATATACCTTCAGGCTCCCATATTTTATCTTTTAAAAAGGAGCACTCCATAGAGCTAACCCTCTCCCATAAAATTGAGTTTGATGGTGAGATAAGCGATTTTAAAAGGGAGGGTGAAAAGTTTATCCTTTTTTATAATTCTAAACTACCTGTATCTTTAACTTTCAATCGCCCCCTTGAGGAGGTAAAATTGGATGGAAAAGAGCTTTCCATACCCTTGGATAAAAATGGAGTTGTTCTTCCTAAGGGGGATCACAAACTTGAAATAGTTCCTTCAACATCCCTCTCCTACACTCTGGATGTGGTTGGATATGTAAGTTCTTCCCTATTTTATCTCATAGGTTTCATTTCAGTATCATCACTATTTTTAATTTACATATACTCTAAGATCAGAAAATGAAGGAAATCTTTCAGTTATTGGTAAATTCAATATTTGTTTTTTCTGTAATTTTTATATGGCTAATGCTTTTATACCAGTTTGTTCTTACAATTGGTGGTTTTTTATGGAGGAGGAGAGTTTTAAAAGAGAATCTCAATTTTCCAGAGGATAAACTCCCTTCTGTTTCAATTCTGATACCTGCAAGGAATGAAGAGAAAGTTATAGGGAAGCTGATTCATAGCCTTCTCAATTTGAAATATCCAGAAGAAAAGCTGGAAATTATTGTAATAAATGATGGAAGTTCCGACAGAACAGAAGAGATTGTGAGGGAATTTGCACGGATGGACAGAAGGATTAAAATTTTAAATATTCCTGAGGAAGAATCTGGGAGAGGAAAGGGAGAAGCTTTAAATAGAGGGTTGAAAGTTTCAAAAAACGATGTAATTGCTGTTTATGATGCGGACAATATTCCTGAACCTGAATCTTTATACAAATTGTGCGGAGCCCTTATCTCCCAGAAAAATCTTGCGGCATGTGTTGGAAAATTTCGTGCATATAATAAAGAAAAAAATCTTTTAACAAAATTAATTAACATTGAATCAATTGTTTTTCAGTGGATAATCCAGGCGGGAAGGTGGTTCTTTATGAAAATATCTTTCATACCAGGAACAAACTTTGTTGTGTGGAAATCAATTATTGAAGATTTAGGAGGATGGGATAAAAATGCTCTGACAGAGGATTCAGAGCTAACATTCAGGATTTACGAGAAAGGATACAGGATAAAGTTCCTTCCAGTTGTGGCATCGTGGGAGCAGGAGCCAGAAAAATTAGGAACATGGTTCAGGCAGAGAACAAGATGGGCAATGGGGAATAGCTACATTATTTCAAAGCATTTAAAAAAAATTTTCAGGAAAAGATTAAACTTCAGCGTTTTTGAACTTCTGAACTTTGTTTACCTTTATTATCTTTTTGTTTTTGCAATTCTTTTCTCCGACATTTTATTTATCCTTTCTCTATTGGGAATTATAAGAATAACAGTTATAGGTCCATATGCTGAGCTTTGGGCGTTTGCCTTTCTTCTATTTTTAATGGAGATTTTAATAGCTTTATCTTTTGAAAAAGAAGATAAATTGTCAAACTTCCTTCTCTCTATTTTTGCCTATCTAACCTATACAAAATTATGGGTTCTTGTTGTCCTTCGAGCTTTATATTTTCAATATTTTTCATCAAAAGATAGAAAATGGGAGAAAACAGAAAGGTTCTGAATTGCTATTTATTTTTTTCATAAATTTTGTTTGTCTATCCTACCATCTTGTCTTAGAAGGTAAAAAATTGAAGTTTTTAGAAAATGCTTTGGAGAATGAACTGCGATCCTTAAAGCCAACTTTAAATGCCACATATTTTATAGGTTTTTCATCCACCAAATAGTAAAGAGAATCACACATTTTCTTCTTATAAAAGAATTCTCGAAATTTTATCCCAGTCAATTTTACAAAAGTATTTGATAGATATTGTGCAGAGAGATTGAATCTTTGAGATACATTTCTGAGATTTATTTCCTTAATTTCGTCTTCAATTATAGACCTTTGTATAAATGCAATGTTTAAAGCGACTCTGTTTTCGAACCGCCAACTTTCAGAAGAAATGCAATATTTTGATTCCTTAATGTAGTCCCTTATCATCTCCTGAATAGGGGAAAGAGGAAGAGGAGAATAGATTGCAAAAGAAAATGAGCTCGATTTATTATGATTGAAAGTAAAAGGTCGTAAAATACCAATTGGAATGAAATTTTCTCTTGAGAAAGAAAAGATTTCTTTGCAATATTTTGAGCATTTGAAATTGCATTCTCTGAAGATAAAATCGATCTGGTTGTTTTTTAAAACTCTATGCATTTCTTCAATTTTTTGGGAGCAGTGAATCTCAAATCTGTCCCCAAGGATCTCTTTTAGAAAAATACCAAAATCTTTACATTCAACTAAAATAACACCTCTTTTTCTGAGTCCGTTCTTCAATTTTCCAATTAGAGAAACCAATTCCATCTCTATCCTTTTGATTCTTTAATATGTCTTTCATTAAAATGATTTTTCTCAATTGAAAGAAGGATTAGAACCGCTTTACTTCCATCTCCTAGAAAGAAAGGATACTCGATCTCAGAACCCACTTTATCTTCCCTGAAGGAAATGTGAAGAGGGTCAGTATCAAGGTCATTGGCTATGTATGGCTTCATTGTTTCAAGAACAGACTGAAGTATCCCTCTTCTCCCCTTTGCTCTCTCTTCAATCTTCCTTTTATCTGAGAACTCTCCTAT
The DNA here is from genome assembly GCA_964649495.1 of uncultured Clostridia bacterium. Classification (GTDB taxonomy): domain Bacteria; phylum Acidobacteriota; class Aminicenantia; order JBFLYD01; family JBBIMS01; genus JBBIMS01. The sequence goes on from CAZYPR010000012.1 coordinate 34,663, forward strand.
CTTTGCCATTGACGATAGATTCCCATCCCTATCAAAAATAAGGAATATTCCAAATTGAGAGCTTGTAGCTTTCAAAGCTCTTTTTAGATAAGTGAAAAGCACAAGATCAAGCCCTCCCCCTTCAAATCCAAAAATATCATCAAGAATCTTTAGCGTATTCATCAATCCCTCCCATTTCTCATTAGATAACGATTTCAAATTCAACAAAAATTATTTTATATTTCTCAATATATTTTCAATTTTCCTTTCATCAGGGATGGGTAATTTTTTAATTTTTTCTTTATTCGGGGCTGACTCATATCGGATTTCAAGATATTTTAACCAGCCTTTTTTAATAATTTTCCAATCTTTAACTGTCTCCCATAGAATTAATTTTCTTCTAATTATCATTCCTCTTGAACCTATAAAAACAAACCATGTAGGATAGAAGCAAAAGAAAAGAGCCAATAAAACCAACGGAGTAAAATCATTGGCTCTTTTAGGCTCTGAAAGTATCAAATAAATTGCCCAAAAAGAATAAGCGACCAAAAAACCTAATTTTAACCAGTTGAGCCAAATTCTGATGTCGAAAAGGGAATTCCATTTATAATGAATTTCTTTAATAAGTCTTTTCTTATGCATTAACTCAATCGTATAAAAACTAAAAAAGAAAATTCCAATCAAAATGATTATTGAATAAATCAAATATAAGTCAGTCATTTTTTTTCTCCTTTTTCCTCAGAATGTTTACCATTTGGCATAAGAATCTCTCTCTTTTCTTTGGGAGACAATGGAAATTTATACCCTTTTATAATTTTGTTAGAAGTATCAATTAAAATAATTTTCCTCTCCTCTTCTAATTTATTAAAGACACCCGACCTATCCACAAGTATAGGAAAGTTAATATTGTGAGTTTTAAATAAACCTCTCAATTTTTTTTCTAATATTTTTATTTTCTCAGGATTTTCTTCTTGGCTGAAAACTATGATCCAAATTATTGACCCTTGCCAGCTTTTGACACTTAATTCCTTACTAAAACTTAAAAAAGAATCAAGGCAAAGCGAGCAAAAAAAATTAGAATAATCTATTGGTACTAAAATCAACTTTCCTTGTTGCGAAAAGGAATTATCTCCATTAGCAGTATAAATTGCATAAAAAAAGAATATGAAGGTAATTAGCAATATAATTTTATATAAAATTTTTAAATAACCCATCATTTAAAATTATTGAACATTTCTTAAGTGAAACACCCATTCCTGCTCTGCTGTAAATGTTATTCTCAGAATCAATATGGATTAAATGGGTTGTATCTGGCAGAGTAAATTTTGTTATATAATCTCCCCCTGAACTTAATACATAAACATCCCTGCTTTTATTCTCGGTGAGAGAACCAGCTAAAATATAGAGATAGCCGTTCCTGTCCATCTCAATATCTTTATAAATAACATTTTGAGTGAATTTTGACTTTTCCATTTTAGATTTACCCCCTTTGAAAAGGCTCTTCCTCCAGATCAGATTCCCTTTTTTGTCCAGTTTTTCTATTATATCCTGAAATGTGAAGACGAGATAGAAATTACCGTCTTTATCAATCTCAAATTTAGCAACGCCGAGCATGTTTTTACTGATATCTTCTGACATATAGTATGGAATCTTTTCTTTGCAGTCTCCATTTCGATCATAAAAATAAATATAGAAAGTTTTCTCAAATGTGAATGTCGTCAAAGCTATAAGTTCGTCATTTATAACTTTAAAGTCCAAAATTGGAACTTTTAATGGAATTTTTCCCTTATAGTTTAAATCATCATCAAAAATTTGAATTCCAGGGATATTCTGGTCATTGACAAACAAGAAATTTTTAAAATACCTTATCAATCTTGGAGCGAGGAATTCCCCTGGCCCTTGCCCTTTTCCACCCCCTTTCTTCAATAATTTACCCTCTTTGCTGAATTTCTTAATAAGACAATCAATAGAATCTGTCACATAAATATTTCCTTGTAAGTCAGTTGAAACTCCTGCCCATTCATACAAAATGTCATCTTCTAAACCACCTATTGAAAGAATCTCCCTTAAAACTATTTTCTTTATTTCTTTTGCATGAGAAATGCACAGAAGAAAAATGAAAACTAAAATAAATAAGAACTTCAATCTCTCAAATTTCATTATTCATAATAAAGCATACACCATGCATATCCTATGGCACAAAAAGATCCCCATAAAAACACTCCATATGGATCATCTATAAATGAAGTGGCGGCTCCCACACAATTAAAAAACTCATCTTCACATTTTCCAGCTTCTAAAGGATACAAAAATAAATAAAAAGATAGAAAAATCAAAAGAACAACTGTCATAAATGCTCTTCTTTTGAAAAGTCTAATCATTCTTGAACCTCCTCATTAAAATCTTAAAATCATATTAAAATATATTTCACTTCCCTACTTCCTGTCAATAGCAAATATATGTCATAATTTAAGATTTTTGTGTCAAAATTTAAAGTTCTTTATTTTGGAAGTTTGATCTTTTCTCAATTCTTCTTTCATCTGTTTGACATGAGAAAATAGTTCGGGTTAACCTATGTTCCGTAAATTTTTTATGATTTTGCTGAAAGCGGATGAAGAAGTGAAGGAGATATCATATCTAAAACAAGATTTTGACTTGTCTCCTTTGTCTTTGTGAAATATTCAAGACCGAATCTGACTCCAAAACTCATGTTTTTATCCGATATCATAAACAACCATAGATTCAATATCTTTCTTAATATCTCCCGAATTCAGTGAGCTATAGCCACCGTAGAAGAGAAAGTTTAAGGCTCAGAGGCAAATGAAATGACCAAAAAAAGAGAAGACAATGAAAAGAAAATAAATTTTTTGAAACATTTAGCACCCCACTAAATATTTTAAATTTTCTTTATTTAAAAATATCTGGTTTTATATATTCAACTTTAGCTTTTTCTGGGATCACAAAGTTGAAAATATCTTCTTTTATTGTGCCGTTTATATTTATCTTATCAAATCTGACACTTGTCTTTATTACATTTTTTTCATACTTGTTCCAGGTAATTGTTTCAAGAGGGAACCAGATATTTTCGTTGAAGAGACGATATTTGTCAAAGGTTATAAGCTGGGTTATATTGTTATGAAAATCATAAACCTCAACTTTTTTGATAACCTTTATTTTTGGCTCAATCCATATAAGTATTTTAGAAATTAATTTCTGTGTCATTTCTGGAACAGCCTGATATACATATATTTCTCCCCAGCCAAATTTTTCTTTTCTTAAAAACTTCACATCAAAATTTTCAGAAATTATGTTTTTCCCTGCGAGATTAGGAGAATTGATAGTACTCCTGTCAAAAAGTGGGTTTCCTTCGTTTTCATAAATAAAAACTTTGTTTATCTTTTTGATGTAAAGGAAAGATTTTTCTCCATTTGAAGTTATAACTATTAAATCTCCTGTCGGTCTGAACTCTAATTTGTATTTACCGCTTTGCACGGATATATACTTGCCCTTGAAATAAAAATAATCGTCATCTTTAGTTATACCCATCCCAAACTCAGCTTCTATTGCCTTTATTCGCTGGTAATTTAAAGAAATCTCTTTTAATATGGCATTCACATCTTCTTGATTGGCAAATATCGGTTCCTCAAAAAGAAAAGGTAATAACAAAGAAAATAAATAAAATTTAATCTTCATTTTCAATGCTCTCCATTCCAATTATTTTCCAATTAAATGGATTCCTTTTGTCTCTTCTAAATAACACTCTTCCTTTGAAAATATGAGAAAGTCTCCTTTTTTCAAAAGTTTTTACAATCACTGTAACCTCTGATTCAGAAAGGTGTTTAGAGAAGGAGACATCCATAACTTTATCTATCTTAAAATAGATTTCATCATTGAACAATTGCTTAAAATCAGGAAATGTATATTTATAAATATTCTCATCAGAATAATCTATACATTTCATCAACTTTGATTCATCTTTCTGAACAATTGCTCTCTCCCAGACCCTCAAAGTTTTCATTACAATATTTCTGTTTAAAAATCCAAAAGAAAACCAAAATAGAATGAAAAGTCCTATACAGATGAAAACAGTAGCTCCAATAGGTGTTCTTATGATTCTTTTAAAAATTCTGTAAATAATAGAATTCTTTTGAAACCATTCATCTAATTTTTTTATCCCCGAAATCTTTTTCCTTTTTTTCATTGTAACCTCAAGAAAAGAGAAAATACAGGGTCTTTGATTCCTTTTTCCTTTGAGAATGAAAGATTAAAATATAATGGGAAATTGGTAATTTTTAATTGGAGTCCGTAAATTACTTTTACTCGCAATGAATCTGGAAAAATTAAATCAGAGAAAAAAGAGGGCTTTATCAACTTTACGAAATATGGAAAATCGATTTTTAAGTTGAACAAAGCATATTTATTCAACATAAGCTCCTCATATTTCAAATAATGAAGATTCTCATCGTTCCCAATCCAGAATTTATAGAGAATTGGAAGATTCTCAGTTGATATTATCCCAGCCGAAGCTCTAAAGAAAACCTTAATATTTCTAATAAAGTAATAATTATAAAGGGAGCCTGAGAATCTTATTCCTGAATTATCTTTATCTCCCCTGATAAATTCTGCTTCAATCTTAGCTTCATGTCCACTTCTTTTAAGAGGATCTTCTTTTTTAAATTCGAAGTTCATATATGGAATCAGAAAGAAATCTGGCAATGATTCAGAAATCATATCTTTTTTTTGTATATTCCAGAAAACTCCTCTAAAGCCAGCCTCACTAAAAATTAATCTATTGAAGCCTTTTCTTGCTGATATGAGAAATTCAATATTAGATAGATCAAAATTTTCTTCACCAAAAGAAACGGGTAGTCTTTTATTTCTCCAACTATTTCCACTAAAAGAAATCTTTAAAAAACCATCATTTTTCCTATTAAGGCAAGTATTCCAATAGCTATTTATAAATTGAGCTTTGGTCTCATTGAAAAAATAGAAGTGATAATTAAGGGAGAATTCTTCTAACCTTCCAAGGAAATTAGGATCGACTAATTTTATTTCTCCATTGAATCCGCCGAAATTTTGATATTGGAGTTTAAGGTTAATATCTGGACCTCTTTCTACCACATTGGCTTTCAATATAAGAAAGCCTCTTTCCTCACTCCTCTCAACGGTTAAATCTATATTTTTGAAAGCATTGGTGTAGTAAAGGTCTTCAATCAATTTCTTTTGCAAAAAACTATTATAGGTAGACCTTTCCTTAGGTAATAGATAATCAGCTAAAATTTTCTTTCTTGTTTTGCATTTGTTTTCTATGATTAATTCTTTGACTTGCCACTCTAAAATATGAATTTCCAATTTTCCATCCCTTTTTAGTTCAAATTTTTCAATATCAACCTGAGTGTAACCTCTGGATTGATAGAGTTCATAAAGATTTTTTAAATTTCCATATAAATTTGTCTTATTGAATACCTCATTAATTTGAATTCCCAGGGAGTTTATTATCTCTTCATCTCTAAGAATATTTGAACCCTTTATCACTATTGATTTTATAACTGGATATTCCTCTACCTGAATGATAACCTCCTTTTTCCCCTTATCAATTCCTACCTCAACCTTAGAAAACCAACCGAGATTTTCAATAGCCAATCTGATTTTATCTATGTTTACTTCTTCATCTTTTTTAAGCTCCTCTTTTATTGATGCAAAAACTTTCTCCTCATCTATGTTTTTTAATCAGTTTATTGCTATTTTGTAATCAAAGTTGCATAACAAATAGCTATTTAGAAATGTATAGAAAAAAATTGAAATGAGATATTTTGAAAATCTCAAATTTTTCATGCTTTAAAAGGAAGGGGGGAGACCCCCCTTCCTTTGAGAAAGTCAATAAATCAGAGCTGGATTCAGATTAAAGGAAGCTGTCTCTTTCAATTTTCCACCTTGAGCATTGTATTTTTTTGCAAGTTGATAGGCATCAAAGATGTTGTAGACCCATACTCCAAGAAGAAATAAGTAACCTAAAAGGAGACCTAAAAGGCCAGCAAGCGCAAATATAAGCAAAGAACCATATCCTACAGCCATGAAAATCAGTCCTCTTGTGATATCGCCAACATAAATCTGCCCACCACCAATGACGAGAAATGAAATAAGAGCTGCGACCGCTGGATCCTTATATCCTGGATCCCCTGGTTTCAACTCTTTGGACATGGCAAAATTTGGAAGAATCAAAAAAGAAATCACCAAGGCGATTACTAAAATTGATTTTTCAACTAACATCTCTTACCTCCTCATTTGTTTTATTATTTTTTTTTTCTTATTGTCAAGTGGGTGTATAAGAGGAGGGGGTATGGATGGGGAATAGTGCTTATGGAATAATTATTCGTGCCAATAGCTCAGTTCCAGAGTGCTATGCCTTTGATGTAAGCCCTACTTATCAATATTTTTCCATATGGAAAAAGGTTAGCGATAGATGGTATTCAATGAGAGGTTGGACATGGAGCGGAGCAATTAATTATCGATTAAATGAGTGGAATATACTAAAGGTTATTGCAAATGGACCCAACTTCACTTTTTATATAAATAACATACTTGTAGCTTCTGTAAGTGATTCATCCTTTCCAGCAGGACGGATTGCCTTAGAGGTCGCTGATTATTCTGGATTTGGTGGTAATATACTTTTTGATAATATAAGATTAACAAAATCTACATCTGGCTCGGTCAATGGAGAGGTAGTCATTCCCCAATCTGTCCCTGGTCGTTTGCTCCTGAAGGATTTCAGAAAGGAGTAAGAATTTGTTTCATCACTCCAGCTATGAAGTGGAAATTTGGAGCTAACTTTGCTCTTTTACAATCTCAACCTTTCTCATTTTTCCCTTCTCTCCCTTTTTGTTTGATGCAAAAGGGAATAAAGGACTCTTTGCTTTAAGCTGGCATTTTTTCTATCCTTCCCTTACCTTATAAAATGAGCTCCTCTGCTTTTTCTATTTCTGTAAGCTGACTCAGCAACAATAAGCGCGGTCTGGATGCCATTTCTCAATGAGATTAAAGATGGTGTAAGGTGGGCTCTTTTGTAGAAATCCTCAATCCTGTTTCTTAAATATCTAAGATCAGCAACTCCTCTCTCGAGTCTTTTCACTGTTCTTATTATTCCAACATAATTCCACATTGTGGATTTTATACTGAACCAGTCCTGTTGAATTAAAGCTGGGTCAACCTCCTCTTCAACATCAGGGTAGATCCATGGCGGAATTTCAGATTCCTTGTAAGGTTTCTCATAAGAGAAATTTTCTGCAATATGTTTCCCCGCCCTCACTCCCCATACAAGCCCCTCAAGAAGGGATGTGGAGGCAAGGCGATTTGCTCCGTGAAGCCCTGTTCCTGAAACCTCTCCAACTGCGTAGAGATTTTTAAGAGATGTTCTACCCCATATATCAACCTGAACACCTCCACAAATATAATGAGCTGCTGGAACAACAGGAATTGGCTCCTTTGTAATATCTATCCCCAATGAAAGACATTTTGAGTAAATATTTGGAAATCTTTTCTTTATATCTATTTTGCTATAATTGGCAATATCCAAATATACATAATTATCTCCCCTCGCCAGCATCTCCTCATATATTGCTCTACTAACTTCGTCCCTTGGAGCTAAATCTTTCAAAGGGGAATACTTTTCCATGAATGCTTCTCCACTTTTTGTTTTCAATCTTGCTCCTTCTCCTCTCATAGCTTCTGAGATTAAAAATCCGTCAGCATCCTTATGGAAAAGGGATGTGGGATGGAACTGGACATACTCCATATTGATCAGTCTTGCTCCTGCTCTATGAGCCATTGCGAATCCATCACCTGTTGCACATGGAGGGTTTGTTGTGTGGAGATATATCCTTCCAAGTCCTCCAGTTGCAAGAATAGTGTATTGAGCAAATATTCTCTCCACCCTCTCCTCTAAATTATTAAGAACATAAGCACCTATGCATTGGGGTTCCCTGTAAAGGGAAAGAGGATTGGTGGAATGATGGGGAATTGTTAAAAGATCTATAGCAGTGTAATTTGTTAGAACTTTGATATTTTGAGATTCTTTTACCTTCTTTGAAAGGGCAGACTCTATTGCTTTTCCTGTCTCGTCCATGCAGTAAAGGATTCTTCTTCTTGAATGGCTACCCTCCTGAGCAAAGTCAATTTCTCCCAAGCTCGTTTTGCAGAATTGAACACCAACCTTTTTAATTAAAAAATCCTCTACAAGTTTTGGTCCTTCTTTAGTTATAATTTCAACAGCCAATGGATTTGAAATTCCATCACCTGCATCAATTATATCCTTTGCAAGAAGCTCAGGAGAATCATTCTTACCGATGGTTACAATTCCTCCTTGTGCATAAAAGGTATTCGACTCTTCAAGATTGGGTTCCTTGTTTATTAAAATGACATTTAATCCTGACTCTCCCGCTGTTATTGCAGCAGAAAGCCCAGCAATTCCTGAACCAATAATTAGAACATCACAGTAATGCTTTATATCCCGCATTTGTTCCCCTTGATAAGCTTTGTGCCATACTTGTAAATCTGCCCTCAAAATTCACTTTTCATACATTTTTTAACTCATTTTATTTTTCAATGCTCCTTCATTTTGCCACTAAACTATCTCAAGCATTCTCTTTAATGCAATTCTTGCATCTTCCGCTATTCTTTCTGGAACCACAACTCTTCCTCTGAGTTCTCCAATGAGCAATCCCTCAAGGACATTCAAAAGTTTTTCAGGTGTAACCTTAGCCATCTGACAGCATCTTGATTCTGTTATTGGAATTATAATTTTGTCGGGATTGTTTATTTCCAACCTTCTCACAAGATTCCATTCAGTTCCAATTGCCCATTTTGAGCCTGGAGGTGATTCATCAACAGTCTTTTTTATAAAACTTGTTGAACCAATATAGTCAGAGAGAGCGCAAACCTCAGGAAAACATTCGGGATGGACAATTACCTTCAGACCATTGTAGGAATTTTTAAGTTTTTCCACGAGAAAGGGAAGAAATTCTGTATGAACATAGCAAAATCCTTTCCATAGTATCACTTTACTATTTTCAAAATCCTCAATTTTATTTTTACCTTTTGGATTCCATGTTGAAATTTCCTCATCTTTTATTCCTAAGGAATGGGAAACATTTCTTCCGAGATTCTCGTCTGGGAAGAAGAAAAGAGTGGCTCCCTTTTTTAAAACCCACTCAAAAACCTTTTTTGCGTTTGATGATGTGCAAACCGCACCTCCATTTCTTCCACAGAAAGCTTTTAACTCGGCAGTGGAATTGACATAAACAACAGGGATTATTTCTTTTTCAAGAGTTTGAAGTATTTTCCAAGCTCTCTCAACATCTTTAATCTTAGCCATTTCAGCAAGAGGGCATTTAGCCTCAGGAGCGGGATGGAGAACCTCCTGTTCAGGAGAACAAAGAATTCTTGCCATTTCAGCCATAAAAGAGACTGAACAGAACACAATATAAGGAACATCGTTTCTTTTTGAAGCGATCTGAGCCAGCTGAAGCGAATCACCGATAAAATCAGCAAACTGGACTATTTCCTCACTCTGATAAAAATGGGCTAAAATTAAAAGATTCTTCCCCACCCTCCTTTTAGCAACTTTTATCCTTTCAAGAATCTCTTCCCTCCTTAGGGGAGATAAATTTGAGCTCATTTTAGCTCTTCCTCCAAAATTAGGGAAAGGTCAAGGGATTTGTATGAATGGGTAAGGGCTCCAACAGATATGAAATCAACTCCAGCAGTTGCAACTTTTTTTGCCCTCTCAATTGTCATATTTCCTGATGCCTCAAGAGGGATCTTACCTTTTACAAACTCAACAGCTTCTTTGATGGATTCTATTTCCCAGTTATCCAAAAGTATTCTATCCACCCCTTCTTCCACTGCTTGAATAAGCTCGTCCATATTCTTAACTTCCACCTCAACCTTTAACCCCTTTCCCTTTACTCTCCTAATTGCTTCCTTCACTGAACCTGCTACAAAAATATGATTCTCCTTAATCAGTATCATTTCAGAAAGATTGAACCTGTGATTCTCTCCCCCACCCATTCTTACAGCATATTTTTCCATCTCCCTTAATCCAGGAGTTGTTTTTCTTGTATCGAGGATTTTAACCTTTGTCTCCTCAACTCCTTTAACATACTCCTTTGTTAAGGTAGCTATGCCTGAAAGCCTCTGTAAAATATTTAGAGCTACTCTCTCTCCTGTTAGTATAGCTCTTGTTTTCCCTTCAATTTCTGCAATGGTTTCACCCCTTTTGACTTCTTCTCCATCTTTTTTTATTTCTCTATAATTTATACCTTCATCAAGAGCCTTGAAGATATCCTTTGCGTATCTGTGCCCTGCTATTACGCCATCTTCCTTTGATATTATCTTTGCCCTTGATTTGTGATTTTCAGGAACAATCCATTCAGTTGTTTTATCCCCTTCTCCTATATCCTCTTTCAGAAAATCATTTATTTTAAATGACATCAAGAATTATTATATTCTCCCTCTTTTTCTAAGTCAATTTTCCTCCCTCCATAAAATCACTCCTTATGTTCCATCCTCAAAAAATCTCTTTTGAATAAAGAATTGAATGAAATTGAAATAAATATATGAAGTTGTTATGATTTTTTCAAAGATAAATTTCAAATCTTATTTTTATAAGTTTCATCCCAGCTAATCACACTGTGGGTGTAAATATCTTCTTCTTCATCCTTTACACCCCTCTCAACCTCTGTTACATGAGCATAGCTTGACTTCAATGAGCTCAGGATAAAATCGAGGGCCCTTTCAGGTTCAGAGCCTTTCCCGCATATGAAAATGTCTATCGCTGCATACTGGCTTTCGGGCCATGTATGGATTGAAAGATGAGATTCAGAAACAACAAGAATTCCACTAACACCTGATGGAGAAAATTTATAAAAATAAACAGTCTTAACATCCATTTTTCCTACCTTCGCAGCATTGATCATTATCTCTTTAATTTTATCTAAATCTCCGAGAATTTCAGGAGCACATCCTGATGCCTCTACTAAATAATGATAGCCGATAGGTTCCATACTTACCTCCTAACCCTTAGAATTATTCGAAAAATGGACGCCATTTTTCCTCAGGAGAAGGTGAGGTAACAAGGCTTACTCCGAAAAGAATTATAATGGAGATCAGGAATGATGGGAAAATAAGGGGTATTCCCAATATCTCATGTCCTGAAATTGAGCTGTAAATTTTCAATCCAACACATGTAACTGTCCCACCAATTATTGAAAGAAGCCCTGCAAGTTCTGTTACTCTTTTCCATGAAAGTGCCACAATGAGAGCGGGTGTTATTGCAACTCCATAAATTGTATAAGCAAAATAAGCCATGGAAAGAACCGATTGGAGACGAGTTGCAAGGAGATAGGATATTATTCCAAGGATTACAACTGTTATTCTTGAAAGTAAGACAAGTTTTTTCTGCTCAGCCTGTGGATTTATGAATCTCTGATAAATATCTCTTATAACATTTGTAGTTGGACTGAGAAGATAATTATTTGCAGTAGAAATTACAACAACAGTGGCAGCACCTAAAAGAAGAACTCCAATTATAGGGGGGACACCCTTTGCAGCAACCTCAAGAACAACAGTTTCAGGTCTCCCGAGATTTTTGAAAACAGATGCGCCTGCAACCGCAAGAACTACAACAACAGTTTCAACAATTATTGTCCCAAGAATCCAGAAAACCACAGATTTTCTTGCTGTCTTAGGATCTCTTGCAGAATAGAATTTTTGATACATGCTCTGAACTCCTAAAAGAAGGAGGAATGTTGAGAAGAAGTAGCCCAGAGCTGTAAGAAATGGTTTTTCTCCAAATTCTTTATTTACAATGGCAAAAAATTCAGGAGGAAGATTCGCCTTCATTCCACTCCATCCTCCCGCAGTATGGAGCATGAATGGAAGAGAAAAAATGCATGCAAGAACTATAATCACTCCATTAGATAAATCTGTGTAAGCTACAGAGATCATACCCGCAAGAGCTGTAAATAAAATTACAAATATTGCAGTTATAAGTTGCCCTTGCTCTACAGATATTTTCCCGACAGCATAGATTTTTTTCACTTCTGAAATTGGAATCTCCTTTTTCTCTCCATTTTCATTTTTAAATGAATAATTTTCTCCGTATCTTTCAAGCTCATATACTTTTATTGAACTTCCATCTTTTAAATGAAGTATTGAAGCTCTCTCCTTACCCTGAGTTAAAATGTTGAGGATAAGTCCGCCCGCTCTGAACTGATAGCTGACAATACTCACAAATGAAATTATAAGAGCTATTGCACCAAAAAGCCTTGCCCATTTTGAGTATCTTGTCTCAAGAATGTCTCCGATTGTGAATTGTCCAAATTTTCTAATTTTTGCAGAGAGAAAATATATTATCAATATTCCAAACCATGCACCCGCTGGTAACCACAATGAAGAAAGCCCCGCTTTATATGCGAATTCAGCTCCCGCAATAAATGTTCCAGAACCGATCCATGTGCACACAAGGGTAAAAACCATAACCTTCCAGTCCAATGTTCTCCCCGCCACCATGAAATCCTCTCCACTTTTCACCCTTCTTGCCCTGTAAATATTCATTCCGAAAAGGATCAAAAGGTAAAGAAGAATTATGTAAAGGAAATAACTCATCAAGACCTCCTATAAAATATGTTAATTAATCTTCTTCCCTCCCTCGTAGCTCATTTCTAAAAGGGAGATTTTATCAGATTTTGAAAGCATAATCAAATTTTTCCTTTTAATGGTAATGTCAAAATTTTTGTGTAAATTCATTGACAAAGGCTTATCCTTCCATCTTTTGTTGTTGTATTCAAATATCGCATATATTATCCTTTCGCAACTCCTCTTTCCTTCAAAACAGCTCATGCTCCTTACCTCTACAAATACCCTCTCTATGTATTCTACTGCCTTCGGCACTACCTCCCTTCATTCCTCCTTTCAAAAATTTAGTCTCAAATATGGAGGATACACCTTTCATGAATTTTACACAATTAATTTTACGCTACCAATTATTATGCTCAAATTTTCCATTTTATACCACCTCCCAACCACCTTCCTGGCATTGGAACACCTTTTATGTCCTCGTATCTCTCATTTGCTAAATTTGTCCCCTCTATAAAGATTTCAATCCCCCCAATTTTTTTCACTAACTTTGCATCAATTAAAAGGAGTGATGGCTCACTAAATCTCTTTTTGTATAAGAAATGAAAATTTATGAAAAAAGAAGGAGATGGTTTAATGCTAAACGATAGATTGGTAATATTTTTTGGTATTCTGAAACCATATTTGTAAATATTATAATTTTCTTTCTCTTCAATATCAAAAAATGAACTCTTCAATAAAATTTGAAAATGGCTGAAATTTCTTTTTGCTTCAATTTCAATCCCTCTGATATTCCTTCTCTTAAGATTCTCTGCATACCACTTTTTATCTCTTTTGATCCAGTCAATAATTCCTTCCTCATTTCTTTCAAATAGTGAAACCTTCATCTCAAAATTATTTGAATAGGAATCAAAACCTATCTCATATGCTGTTCCTTCTTCTGGTTTTAGATTGGGATTCCCAATATTTACAGGGTCTTTATAATAAAGCTCTGTATAAGAAGGAGCACGAAATGAACGGCCCGCAGAAGCTCTCAATTTTAATTTAGATGATATAATGAATGTAAAACTGAAATCAGGAGAAAAAGACCAACCATAGGTTTGGTGGAAATCCTCACGGATGCCCAAATTAAAAATAATTTTCTTTAGAAATTCTTTTCTTGTTTCAAAAAAAAGAGCTGAGCGAATGTTGGAGTGGCTACCCGCAATTATACTTTCAAATCCCTCTCTAACACCTTCAAAGCCAAATACAAAATTCCCTGTTCTTAAAGTGAAGTTGGTTCCAAAGTTTCTGTTGGTTGTCTCATTAATGTATAAGGAGGGTCTATTTCTGTTCAAAATAAATCTATCGAAATGGGAACGATAAAAGAGCCTCTGGGTGAAAAAGAATTTTTTAATCTTTCCATCAATGGTTATGGAAACAAAATCTGTATTTGTGGATTCCAAAGAGGGTAAGTTCATGCCAGGTGTATAAAAATCAAATGCCCCAAAATTTTTCCTTCCATGGGATGCTAAAATTTTAAAATCTGCTGAGGGAGAAGAGAATGAGAATTTTTCGAAAAATGAAAAATTACTAAATTCCCTGTCATCCATAAAACCCTTGGAGTAATCCCTCTGAATTGAAATAGAGTTTGAGATTTTATCTTTTTTTATTTCAATTCCCGATGAAAATGAAGGTGTATGAAAATCATAATAACCAAATTTTCCCGAAAAGCTCGATCCTTCAGGATTCTTTGTAACTATGTTTATTACCCCACCAACTCCATCTGCACCATAAAGGGATGAGCCACTGCCATGAAGAATCTCTATTCTTTCAATACTTTCAATGGAGACGGGAATGTCCATGTTATGGTGAGCGGTTTGCAAATCATTGACTTTTACCCCATCAACAAGAATTAGCACTTGCTGGAATGAAGAACCTCTCAGGGAAAGATCTGCCTGAATTCCGAAATTCCCCCTCTCCTGAAAGTCAAGACCACAAACATATTTTAAAAGTTCAGGCACACTCTTTACAGGGAATTTTTCAATTTCATCCTTCTTTATAACGGTCACATGTCTTCCAATAATCATAAGGTATGAAGGGATCTTGGAAACAACCAAAACTTCCTCTTCTTTGATTCTAAAGGGTTCCTCACTAAAAGAGAGTAAAAGGAAGAGCTGAAAAATTGAAAAAGGATAGAATAATTTAATCAAATAATCTTTTGTCAGAAATTTGCTCATGATGCCTTTTCAAAGTAAAAAATTAAATGATTTTCTTATGGATGTGTCTCTTTTAAAGATTTCCTTATTATCTTTATACCTTCATCAACCTCTTCTTTCTTAATTATAAGAGCGGGTCTGAATCTTATGGATTTTTCACCGGATTTAAGACAGAGGGCACCATTTTCAAACATTTTTCTGTGGAGTTTGTTTCTCAATTCAGGAGTTGGAAGGTCAAAAGCAATCATTAGTCCTCTACCTCTAACATTACTCACAATTTCAGGCATCTCATTTTGTATCTCTTCGAGCTTTTCAAGGAAGTATTTACCAACAATATCTGCGTTCTCATCAAGCTTTTCCTCTTTTATAATCTCGAGATACTTTGCTCCACGAATCATATCTGTTAGATTCCCTCCCCAGGTGGAATTGATTCTTCCAGGTGTATGAAAAACATTGTCCTCAACCTCATCTATCTTTTTAGAAGAAATAAAACCACCAACCTGAATCTTCTTACCAAAACATAGCATATCTGGTTTTACATTGAAATGCTGAAATGCCCACATCTTTCCTGTAAGACCAACCCCTGTCTGAACCTCATCAAAAATCAGCATACAATCGTTCTCATCTGCAAGTTCCCTTAGCTTCTGTAAAAATTCTCCTCTGAAATGGTTATCCCCACCCTCTCCTTGAATTGGCTCGATTATTATTGCTGCGATATCATCCTTGTGCTCTTTAAAAGCATTCTTTATCTCGTTTACCGCCTGTTCCTCAAGTTTTATAACCTCTTCGAGATTTTTTTCATCCAGAGGGAATTTTATCTTTGGATTTGTAACTCTTGGCCAGTTAAATTTTGGATAAAGAGCAGTCTTCACAGGGTCTGTATTAGTCAGGGACATTGTATAGCCTGTTCTTCCATGGAAGCACTCTCTGAAATGGAGAACCTTTGTTCCTCTTTCTTCTTTATAGCCTTTTTTGAAATTCTTCTTTATCTTCCAGTCAAAGGATGCCTTGAGAGCATTCTCAATACCAAGTGCTCCACCCTCGATAAGGAACATATAAGGTAGAAAGTCAGGCCCTGCAATTCTGTAAAATGTGTCAACAAATTCAGCCATCTCTATTGTGATTATATCTGAATTGGATGGTTTATGAAGGGCAACCTTAGCAATCTTTTTAACAAAACTATCTTCCAGAATTTTGGGATGGTTATAACCAACAGGGTTTGACGCAAAAAATGAGAAAAGATCCAAATATCTTCTCCCATTTTTTGAGTCATAAGCCCAAACTCCTTGGCTTTTTTCAAGGTCAAGGACTAGGTCAAAATGGTCAATTAACATATGAGATCCGACAATTTCAAAAGCCTCCTTTGGTGAAAATCTGTTCATTTTATTCCTCCTATTCATGATTTTTTTCCATGGAAAGCGGAAGAGAAATAGTTTCCTTAGAAGTTGAAAGGACTATGTAGGTTCTTGTCTGCCTCACTCCTTCAATGGAATTCAAAACATTTATTACAAAATTTTCAAGACTTTCAATATTTGCAACCCTTACTTTAAGATGGAAGCTGAAATCTCCAGTAATTCTGTGGCACTCCTGAACCTCATCGTGTTCATTCATAATCTCCATGAATTTATCTTCATATTTGGGATGCTCAACAAAAACATCAATAAATGCAGTAATGTTAACTTTCAATTTTTTAGGGTCTAAAATAGCTGTGTACCTTTTTATAGCTCCACTTTTTTCAAGTTTTTTAATTCTCTCATTAACTGCTGCAAGGGAAAGATTAACCTCTGACGCTATCTCTGCCTGAGGAATCTTTGCATTCTCCTGAAGCAATTTTAAAATTTTAATATCGACACTATCAATTAAATCTTTCATACTTAAAAATTTACAAAATTTTGATTTTTTTGTCAAATTTTTTTTGGAAGAAAAATTAAAAAATCTTATTTTTTTAGGCAAGCAAATCTGTCCCCCTTTAATTGAAAATGGAGAAAAGAGAATTTAATTATTTACCTGACCAAACTCTGTAGACCTCTGCAAAGAAATAATGAGAACCAATATATGACCAGAAAATTGTGAATATAATCCCGATAACAAGAAGGATTATTCCAAAACTTCCAATAATTCCAATAACAATTGCGAGGATTATTGCTACAATGAGATTTACAACCTGATTTCCGATAAAGTTAAACATTTTTTCAAAGTTAAAGACAGAAGAGAAATTGTTTGTAACAGCATATTCACATACAAGAAAAGGATAGACGAAATAAAAAAGGAAGCCAACTATCACTGCTGCAATCCATCCAAGGCAGGGAATAAGAAGAAGTATCATAATAACAACGCCGAAGATGAGGGAAAAGATTATGAGAATTATTGAAAATACAAGACCCTTTGTGAATTTTTCACCCATGTTGTCCCATTCAGGAAGGAGTGGAGACCTTCTTTCAATAACATTTCTTACAAATTCGAGGAGATAGCCAAGAACAAAAGGAATCCCAATAAGAAGTAAGCTTAAAAGGATGAAAATCCCACCTATAAAGGTTTTTCCTAACCATTCCTTGTCTTCAAACAGAACTGTGAATCCTTTGCCCCAATCGATCGACTGACCATTTCCCATTTTATCCTCCCATTAATTTTAATCTTTTATATTTATAACGGAAATCTACGAAACAAAGTTCAAATAGATATTGAGATTAAAAGTTAACATTATTTCTTTTAAATGTCAAAAATGAAGAGAATTTTTGAATCGCACTTTTCTTGACTAAATTTCTGACTCTTGCTAAAATTAATCTTGAATCCGCAAGATTTTTTAATGATTTACGAAGAAACTCTTCCCAATTCATTAAAAATTATTCATGAGTGTTTACCTTATTCAAAAAGTATTTCCTTTGGGGTTTGGTTGAGGGAGGGCTCAAGGGATGAACCTGAGGAAAAGAGTGGAATTCTTCATTTTATCGAGCACATGCTTTTCAAAGGTTCTGAAAAATTCAGCTCAAAGGAGATTGCTAAAATCACAGACAGGCTTGGAGGGGAAGTTGATGCATTTACATCAAAGGAGTTTATGGGTATAAATTGCAAGGTTCTTGATAAAAATTTTGAGAAAGCTGTGGAGCTTATATCAGATATATTTCTCAAACCCCTTTTTCTTGAGGAAGAAATTGAAAATGAAAAAAGGGTAATTTCAGAGGAAATAAAATCTGTGGAGGATGATCCTGAGGACCTTTCAGTGGAACTATTCTTTAAAAACTTTCTTAAGGCACACCCTCTTGGAAGGTCAATTCTTGGTTCAGAGGAGAGTATAAAATCTTTTAAAAGAAATGACCTGATAGATAAACACTCTTCAACCTTCATCTCCTCTAAAACTTTCATAGCTTCATCGGGTTCGGTAAAGTTCGAAGATGTCAAAAGTATTTTTGAAAAATATTTTGGAAAACTCCCTTACATTCCCAATTCAAGGAATGTCTATCCACCTCAATTTAACCCTGGCGTTTTTTGGAAGAGTAAAAAAGAGCTTGAGCAGGTTCACATCGTCCTTGGATTTCCTGGCTTTTCCCAGAGGAGCAAAAAGAGATTCCCCTTTTTTATTCTCAATGAAATTCTTGCGGGTGGTTTCAGTTCGAGACTTTTTCAGAAGATTAGGGAAGAGAGAGGACTTGCTTACAGTGTTGGCTCCTCTCCTGCAACTTTCATTGACTGTGGAGTATGGACAATCTTCTGTGATACCACCAGAAAGAATTTAAAAGAAGTTGTAGAATTAATGAAGGAGGAGCTTGAGAAGATAAGGGATGGAGATATAAGGGAGGATGAAGTTGAAAGAGGGAAAGAGCATTTAAAGGGTGGATTTGTTCTCAATCTCGAAAGTTCCACAAGCAGAATGGCTTATCTTGCAAGGAATGAGCTTTACCATGGTGAGCAGATTCCTCCTGATTCATTTCTTGAAGAAATTGATAAGGTTGAGATGGAAGATATAAGGGAGGTTGCAAGAGAAATTATTAACTTTGAAAAAACTGCAATGTTTCTCCTCGGTGATCTTCCAAAACAAAAAGAGATAGAAAAATTATATATAAAAATTGGAGTTTAAAATGATCGAAAGATATTCCCTTCCTGAGATGAAAAATATATGGAGTGAGGAGAATAAATTCAGGAAATGGCTTGAGGTGGAGCTTGCAGTATGCGAGGCATGGGCTAAATTGGGGAAAATTCCTCAGGATGCCCTTGATAGAATAAAGAAAAAGGCGAACTTCTCCATTGAAAGAATAAAGGAAATTGAAAAAGTAACAAAGCACGATATGGTAGCTTTTACAACATCTGTTTCTGAGTTTATCGGAGATGACTCAAGATATTTCCATATGGGTTTGACCTCCTATGACATTGTTGATACCGCTCTCTCAATCCTTATAAGGGATTCTTTGAAGCTTATAATAGAGAAAGCAGAAAAATTTAAAAATATTTTAAAAGAGAGGGCAATTGCGTGGAAGGAGATACCTGTTATGGGAAGAACTCATGGAGTTCATGCTGAGCCAGTAACATTTGGATTCAAATTTTTAATCTATTATGATGAGATGAGAAGGAATAGCGAAAGGCTTAAAAATGCGAAAAGAAACATAGAAGTTGGAAGAATTTCTGGTTCTGTTGGAACATATGTTCATCTTGAAATGGAAGTGGAGAAAATCGCATGTGAGAAATTGGGTCTAAAGCCCGAGTCTGTCTCCAATCAGGTCATTCAGAGGGATAGGCACGCTGAGGTTATGAGTGCCCTTTCTATTACAGCATCAACTCTTGAAAAAATTGCGACAGAGATAAGACATCTCCAGAGAACAGAAGTTCTCGAGGCAGAGGAATTCTTTTCAGAAGGTCAGAAAGGTTCTTCCTCAATGCCCCACAAGAGGAATCCTGTTAGAACAGAGAGAGTTTGCGGTCTTTCAAGATTAATAAGAAGTTATTTGATTTCATCCCTTGAAAACATAAATCTATGGCATGAAAGGGACATCTCCCACTCCTCAGTTGAAAGAATAATTTTTCCTGAAAGTTTTCTACTTCTTGACTTTACGCTTCAAGAAATGATTGAGATTGTCTCCACCCTTATTGTTTATCCAGAAAGAATGATGGAAAATATAGAGAAAAGTTATGGTCTTATATTCTCCCAGAGACTCTTACATGTTTTAATGGAGAAGGGACTTTCAAGGGAAAGGGCTTACTCAATTGTCCAGAGGAATTCTCTTAAGGCATGGAGGGAAAGAAGACAATTCAAGGATGTTATAAAAGAAGATTTTGAGATTATGGAGATTTTGAAAGATAAGAATATTGAGGAGATTTTTGACCTTAAATTTTTCTTAAGACATATAAATGATATATTTAAAAGAGTTCTGGAGGAGCTGTGAAGAAAAAGTTTAGAGTTCTTGTAATGTTTAAGGATGGTGTTCTCGAGCCACAGGGATTAACTGTTATGCAGGTTCTTCACACAATGGGATACAAAGAGGTAGAAGAAGTGAGACAGGGTAAATTTTTTGACATTGTTGTCGAAGATGGAGAAAATATTGAAGAGAAGATTTCAGAGATTGGAAGAAAAGTTCTTGCCAATCCAATAATAGAGAGATTTGAGATTGTTGAAATAAAATGAGAGGAGGAATAGTAGTATTTCCAGGTTCAAATTGTGATTGGGACACCTATTATGCCCTTCAGAGTGCAGGTATTGAGCCAGTATTTCTCTGGCATAAAGAAAGGAATTTGAATGGATGCGACTTCATAATACTTCCGGGTGGTTTTTCCTATGGTGATTACTTGAGAGCGGGTGCTCTTGCCTCTTTTTCTCCAATAATGGATTCAATTAAGGAATTTGCAGAAAAAGGTGGTCTTGTCCTTGGAATATGTAATGGATTTCAGATTCTCCTTGAGAGTGGGATTCTTCCTGGTGCCATGCTCAGGAATAAAAATTTGAGATTTATATGTAAATTTGTAAATATTAGAGTGGAAAACAATTCAACACCCTTTACAGTAAATCTTAAAAAGGGAGATGTTCTGAGGATACCTATTGCCCACATGGATGGGAATTATTATATTCCAGATTCTGAACTTGAAATATTGAAAAAAAATGGTCAGATTGTTTTCAGATATTGTGATGAGAGGGGAGAAATAACAGATGAGGCAAACCCCAATGGCTCTCTGGAGAATATTGCGGGAATTGTAAATGAAAAAGGGAATGTTCTTGGAATGATGCCCCATCCAGAAAGGGCGAGCTTTTCAATTCTTGGTAGTGAGGATGGAAAGAAAATTTTCTTATCATGTCTTAATTATTTGAGGGAAAGATGATAGATAAAGAAACCCTTGCTCTTCACAATTTAACAGAGGAAGAGTACAGAATGATAGTTGAGCTTATTGGAAGAGAGCCGAATTATGTTGAGCTGGGTATGTTTTCTGTAATGTGGTCAGAGCATTGTTCCTACAAGAGCTCTAAGATTCATTTAAAAAAATTGCCAACAAAGGGTCCTGCTGTTATTCAGGGGCCTGGTGAAAATGCGGGTGTTGTTGATATTGGAGATGGGCTTGCCATTGTATTCAAAATTGAGTCCCACAATCATCCCTCATTTATAGAACCATATCAGGGTGCTGCCACTGGAGTTGGTGGGATTGTAAGGGATATTTTTACGATGGGTGCAAGACCCATAGCCCTTCTCGATTCTTTAAGGTTTGGTCCACTGGATGAGCCTTTAAATAGATTGATTATGAATGGAGTTGTTTCAGGGATAGCGGGTTATGGAAACTCCATTGGAGTTCCAACTGTTGGAGGTGAAACATATTTCCATCCGTGCTATTCAAAGAATCCCCTTGTAAATGTTTTCTGTCTTGGGATTGCAAAAAAGGAAAAGATATTTTACGGTAAAGCTTCTGGAGAAGGTAATCCTGTATTTTATGTGGGAGCAAAGACTGGAAGGGATGGAATTCATGGAGCAACAATGGCTTCAACAGAATTCAGTGAAGATTCTGAAAAAAAGAGACCGAATGTTCAGGTTGGTGACCCATTTAAAGAGAAACTTCTTATTGAGGCATGTCTTGAAGTAATGGAGAAGGATTTAATAGTTGGAATACAGGATATGGGTGCAGCAGGTCTTACATCTTCATCCTCTGAGACAGCGGAAAGGGGTGGGACTGGAATATATCTAAATCTTGACCTTGTTCCCTTAAGGGAGGAGGGGATGTCTCCCTATGAGATTTTGCTTTCAGAATCCCAGGAGAGGATGCTCATAATCGGGAAGAAAGGAAAGGAGAAGGAGATTGAAGAGGTTTTCAGAAAATGGGACCTTGAATGCTGTATTATTGGAGAAGTTAGAAATGATGGATTTTTGGAAGCCACATTTAAAGGTGAAACAGTTTGTAAAGTTCCTGTCAAAGCCCTGACCTCATCAGCGCCTTTTTACAATAGACCTTACAGGAGGAGATGGAAAGTTAAAACCATTGACCGTAAAAAAATCCCGATTTCAAAAGATTTAAATGAAATTTTTCTCAAAATCCTTACCTCTCCAAATATTTCTTATAAAGGTTGGATATTTTCCCAGTATGACCACATGGTTCAAACAAACACAGCTCTCCTTCCTGGAGCAGATTCAGCTGTTCTCTGGATAAAGGAGAATGGAAAGGGTATTGCCATCACCCTTGATGGGAATTCCAATTTTTGCTACCTAAACCCAAGGGAAGGAGCAAAAATGATGGTGGCAGAAGCTCTCAGGAATATTTCCTGCGTTGGAGCAAAACCTCTTGGAGCTACCAACTGTCTTAATTTTGGAAATCCTGAAAAGGAAGAGATTATGTGGGAGTTCAAGGAAGTTGTGGAGGGAATGGGAGAAGCGTGTGAATTTTTTAATATTCCAATAACAGGAGGGAATGTCTCCTTTTACAATGAGACATCGGGTAAGGGAATATATCCGACTCCAGTTTTTGGTCTTGTGGGAATTATCGAAAAAATTGAGAATGTTTTGACCCCTTCCTTCAAAAATGAAGGTGATATTTTGGCAGTTTGCGGAAAAATTAGAAATGAAATAGGAGGTTCTGAATATATAAGAATTATATCTGGAGAGAATCTTGGGCCCTGTCCTGAAATAGACCTTTCAGCTGAGTTGAATCTCCACAGTTTTATGATGGATGCAATAAATGGTTCTCTTTTAAAATCAGCTCACGATGTTTCGGATGGAGGGCTTGCAATTTGCCTTTCTGAAAGTGCTTTCTTTGGGGGGATAGGATTTGAGGTAGAGATTGATGGGCTTGGAAATGATAGGGAGGATTTTGTCCTTTTCGGTGAAAGCCCGACCAGGATTGTTATAAGTTTTTCAGAAGATAAATTGGAAAGGATGGTGGAACTTTCAAAAAAATGGGAAATAGATTTTTCAGTAATAGGAAGGGTTGGTGGAGATAAATTATTAATAAAGAAAAGGGGGGGAGGAATAATAGATGTTTTCTTAAAAGAAGGGGAAGAAAAATGGAGAAAAGGTATAGAAGAGAAGATGAAAGTTATATGAGAAACTTTTTTCCCAAATTAAAAGAAGAGTGTGGTATATTCGGAATATATGGAAATGATAAAGCTTCGGAGCACACCTTTTATGGGCTTTACGGTCTTCAGCACAGAGGTCAGGAAGGAGCAGGAATAGCTGTATCTGATGGGAAAAAAATAATTTTTGAGAAGGGTTACGGATATGTTTCAGAGATTTTTGGAGAAGAGAATCTGAAAAGATTAAAGGGAATTCATGCAATAGGACATGTTAGATACTCAACCCATGGAGAGTCGAGTCCAAGAAATATTCAACCTTTTGTGATTGAAGGTTATAGAGGCTCAATCGCAATAGCCCACAATGGGAATCTTGTAAATGCAGTTCAACTCAGAAAAAAACTTGAAGAGGAAGGAGCAATCTTCCAATCGACTTCTGACACAGAGATAATCCTTCATCTCATAGCAAGGTCAAAGGCTGATAACATAGAAGATGCAATTATTGATGCTCTCAGCAAAGTTAAAGGTGCTTATTCCCTTCTATTTTTAACAACAAAGGCAATTTATTCAGCTCGTGATCCCCACGGATTCAGACCCCTTTCCATTGGAAGAGTTGAAAATTCTTATGTAATAGCTTCAGAAACATCTGCTTTTGACTTAATTGAGGCGGATTATATAAGGGATGTCAAACCCGGGGAGATATTGAAACTTGATGAGGATGGGATAAAAACAATCTATAATTTCCCAAAAGTTAAACCAAAACATTGCATATTTGAATACATTTATTTCTCAAGACCTGATTCCCTTGTATTTGGAAAGAATGTAAATGAAGTGAGAAAAAGACTTGGAAGACAGCTGGCGAAGGAGCAACCCGCTGAAGCGGACATTGTTGTTCCGATACCCGACTCAGGCATGTGGGCTTCCCTCGGCTTTGCAGAAGGTTCTGGAATACCCCTTGAATTTGCCCTTATAAGGAATCACTATGTTGGAAGAACATTTATACAGCCACATCAGAAGGAAAGGGTCTTTGGAGTAAGAATAAAGTTGAATCCTGTGAAGGAACTTATTGAAGGAAGGAGGGTTGTTCTTGTTGACGACTCAATTGTAAGAGGAACAACATCAAGAAGAATAGTTAGAATGGTGAGGGATGCGGGAGCAAAAGAAATCCATTACAGAGTCAGTTCTCCTCCAATAATTGGACCCTGTTATTACGGTATAGATACTCCAACAAAGGGAGAGTTAATAGCCTCAAGCCATTCAGTGGAAGAGATAAGGGAATTCCTTGATGTAGAAACCCTCGGTTATTTAAGTAAAGAGGGAATGTTAAAGGGAGTGGGAGATGACCTATACTGCACTGCATGTTTTGACCTGGATTATCCTGTTGAGATACCCCAGGAAGATTTTATTCAATTAAGACTTTTTGAAAGGGGGGAAGATTGAAAAAAGAGATTACATACAAGAACTCGGGTGTTGACATTGACAGAGCAGTTGAAGCCAAAGAGAGGATAAAAAAGATTGTTGAAAAATTCAATGTCTCACCTGAAGGAGGGATTGGAGGATTCGGAGCAATTTTCCCATTAAATGAGTCTCTAATAGTCTCATCTGTTGATGGTGTTGGAACAAAATTAAAAATAGCATTTTTAACAGGTATTCATAATACAGTTGGAAGAGATCTTGTAAACCATTGTGTAAATGATATTCTTGTTCAGGGCGCAAAACCGCTTTTTTTCATGGATTATATAGCTCTTTCATCAATGAAACCAGAAATTGTTGAGGAAATAGTTGAAGGTGTCGCAGAAGGTTGCAGGGAGAATGGGTGCAAACTCGCTGGAGGAGAGACTGCTGAGATGCCAGGCTTTTACAAAGAAGGAGAGTATGATCTCGTTGGCTTCATTGTTGGAATTGTTGAGAGAAAGGATCTCCTTCCAAGAAAAGATATAAGAGAAGGGGATCTTATATTTGGACTTCCATCAACAGGTCTCCACACAAACGGATACTCTCTCGCAAGAAAAATTATTTTTGAAAAAAATAAACTAAAAGTTGACACATTTGTCAAAGAGTTTAATTGCACAGTGGGAGAGGAACTGTTAAAAGTTCACAGAAGTTATCTTAAAGTCATGGAAGGGATAATTGAAAGGGGATGGGTAAAAGGTCTCGCCCACATAACTGGTGGAGGCTTTTACGATAATATTCCGAGAATTTTACCCGAAGGATTAAAGGGAGTAATTAAAAAGGAGAGCTGGGAAATTCTTCCTGTTTTCAGATATTTGGTTAAAGAAGCAAATCTTTCGGAAAAAGAGGCATACAGAACCTTCAACATGGGTATTGGAATGATTGGAATATGTGATAAAGAATCCCTGGATAAGATTTTCTCCCACTTTGACAAAATTGGAGAAAAATATTTTTTAATAGGTGAAATAAAAAAGGGAAAGGGGGTTGAAATAGTATGAGGAAGAAAAGAATAGCAATTTTACTTTCCGGGAGAGGTTCAAATTTTGAGGCAATATACAGAGCAATTAGCGAGGGGAAAATTGATGCTGAAATAGGAGTTGTAATCTCCAACAAGGATGATGCAAGAGGGCTTTTGAGGGCAAAAGAGTTCGGGCTTGAGACATTATTTTTGAATCCCAAGCTTTTCAGTAGTAGAGAAGAGTATGATATGAAGCTTGCGGAAGAGATTGAGAAAAGGGATATAGACTTAATCTGCCTTGCAGGATGGATGAGAATCCTTACCCCTTTATTTGTCCAGAGATTTAGAAACAGGATAATGAACATTCACCCCGCTCTTCTTCCTTCCTTTCCTGGTCTTGAAGCTCAAAAGCAGGCTCTTGAATATGGAGTCAGATATTCAGGTTGCACAGTTCATTTTGTAAATGAGGAAGTTGATGCGGGACCAATAATTATTCAGGCTGTTGTGCCTGTTTTTCAGAATGACACTGTAGAGACTCTCTCAGAGAGAATTTTGAAAGAGGAGCACAGGATTTACCCTGAAGCTGTAAAATTGTTTGTTGAGGGGAAGCTGAGGATTGAAGGAAGGAGAGTTATAATAGAAGATTAATGGAAGGAAAAAATCCCTTTTTGTCCAAGACCCTCTTTTTAAAAGGTCTCAGGTGTAAAAAACTTCTATATCTTTCCAAATATTTTCCAGAACTCAAAGATGAGATAAGCGAAAAGAGAGGGGAGATTTTTCAGGCAGGGAATGAGATTAATTTACTCGCAAGAAAACTTTTTCCCAGTGGAAAGGAGATAACATTCGATGATATAAACAGACAGATTTCTTATACTTCTTTTCTTATTAAAGAGGGAATAAAAAATATTTTTGAAGCTTCTTTCAGTTTTAATGACACATTTGTCAAAACAGACATTCTTCACAAAGGTGAAGATGGATGGGAAATATACGAGGTAAAATCCACATCAGGTCAGAAAGATGAGCATATCTACGATATTGCCCTCCAGTTTTATGTCTTAAAAAACAATGGGCTTGAAATAAAAAGAGCATATCTCATTCATATAGACACTGATTACATAAGATGGGGGGAACTCGAAATAGAAAAACTATTTAAAAAAGTGGATTTGACAAAGGAAGTTATTGAAAAGCAGGGTGAGATTGAAGAAAAAATTTCGGATCTTAAAGAAGTTCTGATGGGAGACATGCCTGATGCTGAGATTGGAAATCAATGTTTTGAAAATTACGATTGTGAATTCAAGAGTTTATGCTGGAAAGACATTCCAGAAGATTCAATACCAGCAATGGAAATTCACTGGCTAAATGATAGATTCCAAATTTATAAAAGAGGGTTTCTCTTCCTCGATGAGCTTGACCCCGATGAATTCAATGGTAATCCAAAAATGTATATAGAGGCATTTCAAAAGAAAAAGGTTATAATTAACAGAAAAGGGATTGAGGATTTTCTAAGATCCCTCTGGTATCCAATGGCTTTCCTCGATTTTGAAACATTCCAGAGTGCAATCCCTCCCTTTGACGGAACAAAGCCTTATCAGCAAATACCATTTCAGTATTCTTTGCACATACTTCCTTCAAAGGATGGAAAGCTCGAACACTCCTTTTATCTTGCTCAAACTGGTATTGATCCGAGGAAGGAGCTCACAGAAAAACTCATAAAAGAGATTCCCGATGGCTCCTGTGTAATTGTATACAGTGAAAAATTTGAAAAGAGAATCCTCTCAGAACTTGCGGAATTTTTACCCGAATACAGAGAGAAAATTGAAGAGATAGTAAGAAATATAAGAGATTTGATGATTCCCTTTAAAAGGAAGGACTACTATCACTGGAAAATGCTCGGCTCCCATTCCCTCAAGAGGGTTGTCTCAGCTCTCACTCCTGAACTTAAATATGAAGAGCTTGAAATAAAAAATGGTGAAATGGCAATGGGAGCGTATAACAGAATGAGTAAAGCTAATTCTCCCGAAGAAATTGAGAAAATAAGGAAATCCTTACTCAATTACTCCTTTCTCGACACCTTTGTCATGGTAAAAATATTGGAAGAATTGCAAAAAATTATCAAAATTTAAATTTTAATTCAGAATCTTAGGCTCCAAATTCTACTTTGTAAGAGAATGATGAAATTTCCCCCAATTTTCTGCCAGGAAACTTTCAAAGTTATTGAAAATATAAAATAAACTCCTTGCAATAAAGGTAGCTAAAGCATCTTGACTACTTTCAAAAAATATGGTATCAATACAATGTTGCTCCTCGGTAGCTCAATGGCAGAGCGGGTGGCTGTTAACCACTAGGTTGGGGGTTCGAGTCCCTCCCGAGGAGCCATTCTATGCGAAACTTTGGACATGGGTTTGATAATGAGATTAGTTCAGTAAAATCTTTGAGGTTTCTTGATGCTTTAAAATCTGATTGCATAACTTTCAAATACTTCCATTTCTGTCCTGTTTGTTTAGTTATATCTTCGCACCATCTTTTGATTGCATCATCTACTAAATTCACAAGTAAGTCGCGCTCTTTTCATATCCTCGCAAACTATGTAAGAAATTAGTTCTCTACCAGAAGGTAAAGAAGTAACATCTATTGCAACTTGATGAGTTTCATCTAATTGAAATGGAAAATATCTTGCGCCTCTGCCAATAAGTTGTG
>CAZYPR010000013.1:0-8674 GCA_964649495.1 uncultured Clostridia bacterium
AGAAACCAGTTTTTAACGATTTTTTAGAGAAAAAATGCGAAAGTTGGGTTAAAAAAGGCTCCTTCAGATGTGGAGCTGATAATTTATAGTGCGGAGCTTTTGATTTATAAAAAAGACTATAATAGAGCTCTCATCCAGATAAGGATTCTTGAAAATCTTGACAGTTCAAGAATAGAAATTTCCTATCTAAGAGGGAAAGTCTATTTCTTTCAGAAAAGATACAGGGAAGCTATGAATGAGTTCGGAAAGGTTATAGAGAAAGACAAAGGATATAAAGATACCCAGTATTACTATAATCTTTCCCTTCAGAAGATTTCGGGAGAATAAAAAATATGGAAAAGATCTATGATGTAATTGTTGTAGGTGGGGGACCTGCAGGACTTAATACAGCAAGGATTTTGGGAAGGGAAGGGATTGAAGTTTTACTCCTTGAAGAGAAGGAGAATGTGGGTAAGAATGTTTTATGCACAGGGATAGTTGGAAAAGAACTTTTTGAAAGATTTGGAATTTCTAAGGACTCGGTTTTGAGGGATATAAAAAGTGTGAGATTGGTTTCACCCTTTGGAACAACCATTCTTTATACCCATCCTTCAACATTTGCATATGTGATTGACAGGGAGAAATTTAATGCATTCCTTTTCAATGATGCTTTATCTAAGGGTGTTGAGACAAAGCTTTCCCATAGAGTAGTGGATGTGGATGTTAAAAAAGGAGGGGTTGATGTAATTGCTTTTGATTTTAAAAATTGTGAATTGAAAAGATTTAAAGGGCAAATGCTGGTTCTTGCTACAGGAGTTAAAATAGAGCTTGCAAAAAAACTTGGTCTCGGCTATCCAGTAAGTTTTCTGAAAAGTGCTCAAAAGATAATGGAGTTGAAAGAGGAATATGTTACGATTATTATAGGAAACTCGATTTCAAAGTCAGGTTTTGCATGGATTGTTCCTGAAAAGGTTAATCTGGCTCGAGTAGGGCTGATGACAGAGGGGGATCCGAAAAAAGGATTTGAAAATCTTTCAAAAAAATATTTTCAAGATGAGAATTTAGAAGGTATAAAATTTAAACCAATTGCCCAGGGACTTGTTTCAAAGACTTATGGAGAAAGGGTAATTTCTGTGGGAGAGTGTGCGGGTCAGGTAAAAACCACAACAGGGGGAGGGATTTATTTTGGGCTACTCTGTTCTGAAATAGCT
Source organism: uncultured Clostridia bacterium (assembly GCA_964649495.1). GTDB lineage: Bacteria > Acidobacteriota > Aminicenantia > JBFLYD01 > JBBIMS01 > JBBIMS01. The sequence continues at coordinate 1,191 of CAZYPR010000013.1, forward strand.
GTGGAAGAGATTCTGAAAACATTTAAAAGGGGGAATCTCAGCTCAGAGAAGCTGAGTTCTTATGACAAAAGATGGAGAAATATAATAGGAAAAGAGATAAAAATAGGTTATCTTTTGAGAAGATTGTGTGGGAAATTAAGTGATGAACAGATTGAAAAATCATTTACCCTCGCTCAGTCCGATGGACTCCTGAATTATATTGGAAGAAAAGCAAGGTTCGACTTGCATGCTTTGACCCTCCTTAAGCTGATCAGAAGGAAGGAGATAAGAGAGATATTTGGAGAACTGTTGAGTTCTCTTTGATTTTCATGAAAGACTTTTTTAGAGTATCTCGATTTCTCTTTTTTATATGGTTTTTACTTACAATTATTCTGTTTTTTGCTCCCATTTCTTCATTTCCTTTATCAATGGTTGAAAAAACTGACAAACTTTCCCATATTTTTATCGCTTTTTTTACATCCCTTCTCTTCTATATTTCCTTTAAAAGTGCTGGCGGAATAGGTACTTTCTCCTTCACAATTATTTATGGAGGATTTGTAGAATTGATTCAAGGTTTTCTTCCTTTCAGGAGTTTTTCAATCTTTGATTTGTTAACTGATACTATTGGAGCGGGAGGATTTTTGATTCTCTATTTTTCTGCAAAGAGTTATTTGAACCGTTTATTTGGTTCATAGGGTTTATTGGTTTTTTGAGCGATAGAATGGGTAAAATTAAAAAATTTGACAAAATAATAATTTTGTTATAAATTGTCCTTATGGAATTGGGGAATCCTAAATGGTATGTAATAAAGACCCGTCCTTTACAGGAGGAAAAAGCTTTTTTAAATTTAATGATGCAGGGGATAGAGGTTTACTTTCCAAAAATGATAAAGAAATTTTGGAGGAAAGGTAAAAAACTTGAAGTTTTAAAACCCCTTTTTCCGGGTTATATTTTTGCAAAATTTTCAATTGATACCCATTACCGAAAAGTCAGTTACACAAGAGGGGTTTTGAAGGTTGTTTCCTTTGGCAAATTTCCAATTCCATTAAATGATGAAGAGATTGAAATGATTAAAATCAGGGAAGAGAATGGGGTAGTGAAAATAGAAGATAGGAATTTTTCAACGGGTGATGAAATAAAGGTTGTAAGAGGTCCCTTCAATGGACTTGAGGGAATTTTTGTAAGGGAACTAAGTGATAAAGAAAGGGTTGAGGTTTTGCTTAGATTTTTATTTACAAAAGCCAGAATTATTCTGGATAAAGATTTTATTGAGAAAAAATGATTGAGTTCATGGAGTTTGAGTTCGCCGAGTTTTAATGAAGTTTAGCTCTGGCAAAACTAAACTAATAATATTTTCTGGAATTGTTGCAATTTTAGTTCTTTCTCCCATTCCTTATGGATCTGTTCCCAAATACTCTCTTTTCTTAATTAAAATATTCTCATTTCTTCTTTTTGCTCTCACTCTATTTGATAAGAAAGAGAGGGAAAAGTTCCCTGGTTTTTTTTGTGCCCTCATTCTACTATTCTACCTTTTTCTTGTTATCCAGATAATTCCAGTTCCAATAAATTTCTTAAAAATTGTTTCACCCCAGAAATATTTAATCTTTAAAGAATATTGCGAAATAGAAAATTCTCATGCAGGTTTTACTGCAATAAGTGTTGTCCCTTATGTTACCGTGGGAAAATTTTTGGAATATCTTTCATATCTTCTATTAGGAATTGTAATATTTAAAACAGTCTCAACAGAGAAGGAGATTAAACTGATAACATGGACTTTAATAGGAATGGGTCTCTTTCAGGCATTCTTTGGTCTTCTTCAGGCTCTTTCTGGTTCAGAGAGGCTCCTGTTTTTGAAAAAGAAATATGTTTTTGATGTAGTGAGTGGGACATTTGTAAACAGGAATCATTTTGCAGGACTCCTTGAAATGATAATTCCTGTTTCCATAGGGTTTTTAATTCTTACTTCAATATACCCCCATCAAAGAGGTTATGGCTTTAGAGACAAAATTTTATATTTTATCGAAGAAAGAATGCAAAAGCTTCTCCTCTATACATTGATTATTATAATAATGGGGCTTGGAATAATATTTTCACGCTCGAGAACAGGAATAGTTAGTTTTATTGTTTCGTTATTTTTGATTATTCTTCTCTTTTCGTGGCAAAGGACGAGAAAAGGCTATAGAAGATTTGTTCTTTTTATTTTTGTATCAGTTCTGTTTTCAGCCATTCTTATTGGAATAAATCCTGTCCTTAAAAGATTTGCTTATGAGGCTATAATTTCTGAGATGAGACCAGTTATCTGGAAGGGAGCATGGCTTGCTTTTAAGGATTTTATGATTTCTGGTTCTGGAGCTGGAACTTTTATTTATATTTATCCCCTCTATGCTCAGCATTCAATCAATGCCATTGCTGAACATGCCCACAGCGACTATTTAGAATTTTTGCTGGAACTTGGAGTATTTGGATTTTCTTTTCTTTTTGCTTTCTTTTTTGGCTTCTGGATTTATATTTTACTGAGGTGGAGAAAAAAGAAGAATCCATTTGTAAAAGGTCTGGGGTTAGGATATTTTGTAGGAGCTTTTACAATTTTCCTCCATTCCATAACTGATTTTAATCTTCATGTCCCCTCAAATATAATCTACTTCATAACCCTTCTTTTACTCGGCTTTAAAACAGTCCATTTGGAGAAGACTCATGAAATATAGAATTTTCTTGAAAATAATCACGATAATTCTTTTAGTGATTTTATCTATTTACGAAACAAAGAATTATGCGGGATATTACTATTTTTACAGTTTTAAAAGATTCCTGGAAAAATTTGAGGGTAATTACGAAGAAAGAGTTAAAAAAGGAGAGGAATTGTTAAGGAAGGCAATTTATTTTAGGAAAGATGCGGAATTTTACAAGGCAGAAGGAGAGTTCTATTATGAACTTGCAGTAAAGGAGAATGAACTCGGAAATAAAGAAAAGAGGGAAGAGTACATTGATCGAGCAATTAATTGTTTTAAAAAATCAGTGAATTTAGCAATTGTTGATTCATTCTCCTACTTCGGAACAGGGAAAGCTTATCTTTTATCAAATTTTCCCTATGCCACATACATTGATAGAGCTAAAATCTATTTCAAAAGGGCAGTGGAGCTTACACCAAACGATGAATTCATTCTTCTTCACACAATTAGACTTTATCTGGGTGAATGGAGGTTTAACTCAGAGTCCGAGAAAAAATTTACTATATGGATGATCGAAAAGATTTTGATTCTTAATAAAAATCACACAAATAAGATTTTTAAATGGTGGAAAGAGTTTAACATAGATAAAAATATCCTCGAAAAAGAGATTGTAAAAGGGAATCCTTTCCTTGAAGATTGTTTTAAAAAAATCTTTATGTAAAATGAAAGGTTCAAAATTATTGCGGATATGATTTTCTTTAAAAGAATTTTACTTTTGGGGTTCTTTTTGATTTTAGCATATTCGTTATCCATGCCCCAGACAATGGAAGAGAAATTAAGGGAGATGGAAAATGCAAGATGGAAGTTGGGTCCTCTCAGAATTACACCTGTTATTTATGTTACAAATGTCGGTTATGACTCAAATGTATATGGGACACCCTGGAATCCTGTCGAAGATTATACATTCACAGCGGGTCCAGGATTCTTCTTTTATCTTCCCATTAAAAAAAGGCATTTGTTCAATGGTTTCTTTTCTCCTCAGTATGTTTATTTTTACCAGGAAAAGAAAGAGAGGACATGGAATAAGTATGGTTCAGCAAATTTCTATATGGTTTTGAGGAGATTCTTGATAAATGTGGGTAAAAATTACTCAGATGCAAGGGAGAGATGGAATACTGAGATTGATATCAGACCTCGCAGAAAGGAAGATACTTCACTTGTTTCAGTGGCTCTTCTGACAAAAAGAAAACTTTCTTTTTCCCTGGGCTTGAGGAGGAGCGATTATAATTATGAAAGTCTTTTTTATGAGAGATTTAATTTCAGAGAGGTTTTGAATAGGATAGAAAACAGATTTAACGGGATCATCTATTATCAAATTTTTTCAAAGACAAGATTTTTTGTTGAATATGAGAAGGGGAATGTTTACTTTGACAATCCTGAGAGCGGGAGAGATTCTGATAGCTCCGCAATTTACATGGGGTTTGATTTTCATCCTTCTTCCATATTTAATGGAAGAGTGAAAATTGGTTATGAAAACTTCCATGTTTTACAGAGAGAAGGACAGGACTATAAAGGAATAGTAGGAGATACAGACTTAACAGTTAGATTGTTCAAATTTTTAAGGCTTAAAACATTTTATAAGAGAGATATTCAATATTCGATTTGGTATAACAATGTCTATTTTATCCAGACAATACATGGTGGAGGTTTTTCCATTTACGGGTTAAAAAGATTAAGGCTTGATTATACTTATTCCATCGGCAATAACAAGTATCCTGCCATAGCAGAAGAAATCAATGAAAAGAGATTTGATAAATATAGGATTCATATGGGGGGTATTTTTTTAAGAGTGAAGGGAGATATCGGATTAGGAATTGTTGTTTCAAGATGGGTAAGGGATTCAAATCTTGAGAGGGAAGGGGATAAGAGATTAGCTGTAGGCGCCCACCTCATTCATAACTTTTAGTCTCTTTTAATCTAAAATTAACCAAAATTTTTAAGGAGCGGTAGCTTTATTTTAACAATAAAAACTCAGAAATCCTCTCTGTTTGCTGGAAATTTTTTTCGATTTCTTCGGAAATAGCTTTCCATCTTTCGAGAGGGATAGATTTGAATACTTCTACAATATCGGGGTCAAACTGGGTTCCTGAGCACTTTATTATTTCATCGTAAGCATACTCATAAGAGAATGCTTTTCTATAAGGTCTGTCAGATGTCATGGCATCTAAAGAATCAGCCACAGAGAAAATTCTTGCTTCAATAGGAATCTCCTTTCCCTTTTTCCCGAAAGGGTATCCTTTTCCGTCAAATCTTTCATGGTGAAATAGAACAATTTTTCCAGGATTCTGAAGTTTTTTAATCCCTTTTATTATGTTGAACCCGAAAATGGGGTGCTTTTTCATTATTTCCCATTCTTCTGCAGTGAGTTTAGAAGGTTTTCTGAGAATTGAATCGGGAACCCCAATTTTTCCAATATCATGAATTAGGGCTCCCCTCTCTATATCCAGCAACTCCTCCTCTCCTGATATACCGTATTTTTTAGCAAGTTCGAGGGTGATTAGTCTTACTTTTTGAGAATGGAAGCCGGTTTCTATATCCCTTGTATCGAGGGCATAGACAAAAGCTTCAAGAGTTTTCTCATAGGTGAGGGATATTTCTTGCATCGCAAGTTTGAGCTCCTCAGTTCTTTTCTCAACCATTTTTTCAAGATTTTTCTGATAATTTATGTTCTCAATAATAATTCTTCTTTTCTCAAGGGCTCTTTCTACATTAATGAGAACCTCCTGGAGTTTGAAAGGCTTTATCACATAGCCATAGGCGCCCATTGTTAAAGCTTCAATTGCTACATTTACATCCTTAACAGCTGTAATCATTATAACAGCAGTAAGGTCGTCCACCCGCTTTATATTTTTTAATAGTTCCAGCCCACCCATTACTGGCATTCTTATATCTGATATTACAAGGTCAAAGCCATTCTTTTTGAATTTATCAAGAGCTTCCTCTCCATCTCCTGCGGTATCGCAAATGAATCCCTCTGATCTCAGGAAATCAAATAGCAGCTCTCTCACCCCCTCTTCGTCATCAACAATTAAAATTTTCTCTTTCACCATAGAAGATAACTATAAAACATTTAAAGAGAAATGTAAAACAAATCATTCGAGTTTGAAATACCCGTCCCAAAATTATATAATAATTTTTGAAAGGATTGCGAAAGTGGCGGAACTGGAAGACGCGCTGGACTTAGGATCCAGTGGCTAAAGCCGTGGGGGTTCGAGTCCCCCCTTTCGCAGAAAGAGAGCCTTCCGTGAAAGATGAAAAATTACCATCCACTATAAAAGAGCTTAATGTAAAGGTTCCAGAAGAAGCGATAAAGAGAAAAAGGGAAGAGATCTTAAAATACTTTAAAGCGAAAGCAAGTATTCATGGATTTAGACCGGGTAATGCTCCCCTTGAGATAGTTGAAAGGGTTTTCAAAGAAGAGATAAAAGAGAGAGTTACAGATGAACTGATCAACGAATACGGAAGGAAGGCAATTAATGAGTCAGGTTTTACCCCCCTTAATGCTCCTGTGGTTAAAGAGTATAGCTATGGAGACGATGGTTCCCTTTTATTTTCCATTATTTTTGAAGTGATCCCCTCCTACGATGTGGTTGATTACATTGGAATTGAGGTTGAATTGAAAAAAACAATTGTTCAGGATAAGGATGTTGAAAATGCTCTGCAGAGTTTAAGGGAGAATTATGCTCAGCTTGTTCCTGTTGAGGATAGAGGGGTTCAGAATGGAGATATTGTTGAGCTGGAAGTTCAGAAATTTATAGTCCCTGAAAAAAGGGCATTGCCTGTTGAAAGATATATATGGCAAATAGAAAAAGAGGTGGAAGATATTCCAGGGCTTTTTGAGAATGTGATGGGGATGAGGGTAGGAGAGGAAAAGAAATTTAGAATTTTATACCCAGAAGAATTTCACAAGAAAAATTTAAGGGGGAAAGAGATAGAAACAAGGGTTAAGATAGTTACCATAAAGGAGAAGAGGTTGCCAGAGCTAACTGATGAATTCGTGAGTAAGATTGGTGATTATAAAAATTTGGAAGATTTAAAGGAGAAACTCAGGCAGAAAATAATGGAAGAGGTGGAAAGAAAGGAAAGGGAAATTATAGAGAATGAGGTTTTAAGGGTTTTAAGAGAAAGGAATCCAGTGGAAGTTCCCAGAACCCTTGAAAATGCAGAGCTGGAGAGATTGGCAAGGTCCTTTGAAGTTAGAGGTGAAATTGAAGAGGAAGAGAGAGAAAGGCTAATTCATACCCTCAGAGATATTGCAAATTCAAATGTAAAAAACTATTTGCTTCTAAGTAAAATAAGTGAAAAGGAGGGACTAAAAGTGGATAAGCATGAGGTTGAAACTGAGCTAAGAAGGGCTACTGATTTAAGCTCCCTTTCCCTTAACGAAATAGAAAAATTGAGAAAAGACATTGAAAAAAGGTTAATTTTGAAAAAAACTCTTGACTTTATAATAAGTAAGGCTATAATAAAATATAAAGAGGAAAATTAAATGATTCCCATTCCCATAGTCTTAGAGCAAACAGGAAGGGGTGAAAGATATTACGATATCTTTTCCCGCCTTCTGAGAGATAATATTATATTTATTGGTTCACCAATTGATGATTCTGTGGCTAATCTTGTTATTGCACAACTTCTATATTTAGAGGCTGAAGACCCTGAAAAGGACATCTATCTCTATATAAATTCACCTGGAGGATTGATAACCGCAGGGCTCGCCATCTATGATACAATTCAATTTATAAAGCCCGATGTTTGCACAATCTGTATTGGTCAGGC
>CAZYPR010000013.1:8684-56666 GCA_964649495.1 uncultured Clostridia bacterium
TGCATCAATGGCAGCACTTTTACTTGCAGCGGGGACCCCAGGAAAGAGGTCTGCCCTTCCCAACTCAAGAATCATCCTTCATCAGCCCTTTGGAGGTTTTCAGGGTCAGGCAGCAGATATTGCAATTCAAGCCCAGGAGATATTAAGATTGAGGGAGAGAATAAACGAGATACTAATGAAACATACAGGACAACCGAAAGAAAAGATAATTGCAGATGTTGATAGAGATTTTATAATGACTCCCGAACAGGCAAAGGAGTACGGAATTATTGACAACATAATAACCAAAAGGGCATAATTTTTTAGGATGGTTTCCAAATGAAAGATATTGAAAAAGAACGAGCAATAAAATGCTCCTTCTGTGGAAAATCCCCTTCCCAGGTAGGAACAATGATAGCTGGTCCAGGAGTCTATATATGTGATATGTGCGTCGACCTTGCTAAAGGAATAATAGAATCTGAGAAGGTTAAAAATGATAATTTCAGGTTCAAAAAGTCATTCCCAACCCCTTATGAAATAAAATCTGCTCTTGATGAGTATGTAATTGGACAGGAAAAGGCTAAGAAAAAGCTATCGGTTGCTGTTTACAACCATTATAAGAGGATAAGACTTGCAAAATCAGTGAGGAAAGATGTTGAATTACAAAAAAGTAACATTTTACTTATAGGACCTACAGGAACAGGTAAAACATTGCTTGCACAAACTCTTGCAAAGATACTCTCAGTTCCTTTTGCTATTGCCGATGCCACTACATTAACTGAGGCGGGGTATGTGGGTGAGGATGTGGAGAATGTTCTGTTGAAGCTTTATCAGAATTCAGGTTATGACATAGAAAAAACCCAGGAAGGTATTGTATACATTGATGAAATTGATAAGATTAGTAGAAAAAGTGAACATCCTTCAATAACAAGGGATGTCTCTGGTGAGGGTGTTCAGCAGGCTCTCCTTAAGATCTTGGAGGGGACTGTTGCCAATGTTCCTCCCCAGGGAGGAAGAAAACATCCCTATCAAGAGTTTATACCAATAGATACGACAAATATATTGTTTATATGCGGTGGTGCTTTTATAGGACTTGAAAAGATAATTGCGAAAAGAATAGGAAGGAGAACAGTTGGTTTTAAAACCGATCCTGGATTTTACCAGAAGAATATAGAAGATTATGATGAACTTCTCAGTCAGATTCAACCAGAGGATCTTATAAAATATGGGCTTATCCCTGAACTTGTAGGTCGTCTTCCTGTTGTTGCTCACTTAACTGATCTTGACGAGAAAGCCCTAATAGATATACTGACAAAGCCAAAGAATGCAATAGTGAAGCAGTTCCAGAAATTGTTGGAGCTGGAAGGTGTAAAACTAATTGTTACTGATGAAGCATTACACGCAATTGCTGAAATGGCTATTAAAAAGAAAGTTGGTGCGAGGGGTTTAAGAAGTATTATGGAGGAGCTGATGACAGATATAATGTTCCATCTTCCCTCTCACAGAGAAATAAAAGAGCTTGTAATAACAAAGGAAATGGTGGAGGAGAAGGAGTGGAGCTTTGAAAAACAAATTAAAGCGGTAGGTATATAAATGATTGGAGAAAAGGTTATAAATGAATTTGAGACCCTTCCCATGATTCCATTGAGGGATGTGGTTATATTCCCCGGAACATTGGTTCCATTTATTATAGGAAGAAGATCTTCCCTTGAAGCATTGAACAAAGCTCTTCAGATGGAAAGGAGGATCTTCCTTGCCACCCAGATAGATCCAACAGTTTTCGCTCCACAGCCAAAAGATATTTTCACATGTGGAGTAATTGGAACAATTGTTCAGTATGTAAAAGCTAATGAATCATCAACAGATGAGGAAAGTGTGAAGGTGGTGGTTGAGGGTATTAAAAGAGCAAGAATTGTGGAATATAAGAGAATTGTTCCTTTCTATGAAGTTTCTGTCAAGCCTTTACAGAAGTTATCAATTTCAATTTCTGAAATAAAAGGGCATATTCAAAACTTATTGAAATTGTTCGAAAATTATGTAAAGCACACTCAGGTTGTAAATTTCGAATCTGTTTTGCCATCCATGAGGGAGAATGACCCTGAAAAAATAGCGGATATAGTAGCCTCCCATTTGCAGATTCCAACCATAGAGAAACAGAACCTTCTTGAGACTATAAACCCTATAGAGAGGATCTTAAGACTTCAGCATTTAATAGAGATGGAAATGACAAAGGGAACAGGAAAAAGGACAGAGAGGAGGGTTAAAGGTAAGGCTCGAACTCCCACTCCTTTTGAGAGGGAGCATAGACCAAGAGATGAGCAGAGTGAAATAGAAGAACTGAGGAGAAGAATTGAGGAAGCTAATATGCCTGAAGATGCGAAAAATAAGGCTTATAAAGAACTTGAAAGATTGGAGTCAATGCCAGGACTTTCTGCTGAAGCCACTGTTTCAAGAAATTATCTTGATTGGCTACTTTCCTTACCATGGAATGTAAGAACAAAGGATAAAAAGGATTTGAAAAGAGCGGAGAAGATTCTTGATGAGGATCATTATGGCTTAAAGGAAGTAAAGGAGAGAATCCTTGAGTATCTTGCCATAAGACAACTTGTTAAGAATCCAAAAGGAGCAATTCTCTGCTTTGTTGGACCTCCCGGGGTAGGGAAAAGCTCTCTCGCTCGTTCAATTGCAAGGGCAACAGGAAGAAGATTTGTGAGGGTTTCCCTTGGTGGTGTGAGGGATGAGGCTGAAATAAGAGGTCATAGAAGAACATACATCGGAGCATATCCAGGACAGATAATTCAGATGATAAAGAAAGCGGGAACAAAGAACCCTGTTTTTCTTCTGGATGAAGTTGACAAGATGAGCATGGACTTTAGAGGAGATCCAGCAGCTGCTTTGATGGAAGTTCTTGACCCAGAACAGAATTCAGGTTTTGTGGATCATTATATAGATACCGAATTTGATCTTTCCCAGGTTATGTTTATAACCACTGCCAACATGTTACAGCCCATACCGAAAGCTCTTGTGGATAGGATGGAGGTGATAAGAATCCCTGGTTATACCGAGGACGAAAAACTTCAGATTGCAAAGGGGTTTTTAATTAAAAAACAACTAAAACAGCATGGTTTGACTGAGAAAAATCTTAAATTTACAGATGAGGCTATTCTTACAATAATCAGGAAATTTACAAGGGAGGCAGGTGTCAGGAATCTTGAGAGGGAGATATCCTCAATAATAAGAAAGGTAGCAAGAAAAGTTGTTGTAGAAGGGAAATCTTACAGTGAAGTTATAGATGCACCCGATGTGGAGAAGTATCTCGGGGTTCCCAAATATAGAGTTTCAAAAGCAGATAAAGTTGATGAAATTGGAGTTGCTCTCGGACTTGCATGGACAGAATTTGGGGGAGAGCTCCTTACATTTGAGTCCACTATGGTAAGGGGAAAAGGAACTTTAACAATGACAGGTCAGCTGGGAGAGGTAATGCAGGAGTCTGCACAGGCTGCGTTCAGCTATGTCAAATCCAAGGCTCTCCAGTGGGGAATTGCAAAGGATTTACATAAGGATTACGACATTCACATCCATGTTCCTGAAGGAGCAATACCAAAAGATGGTCCATCTGCGGGTATAACTATTGCCACATCGATAATATCTTTAATTACAAAAATTCCTGTTAAGAAAGATATAGCTATGACAGGTGAGATTACCTTAAGGGGTAAGGTTCTTCCAGTAGGAGGAATAAAAGAAAAGCTCCTTGCAGCTCACAGGGCAGAAATTAAAAGAGTAATAATTCCAAAGGATAATGAGGCTGACCTGAAGGATGTCCCTGATGAGGTTAAAAATGCAATGGTTATATATCTTGTAGAGGATATGGATAAAGTTCTTGAGCTTGCCCTTGCAGAACCCATAACAGATGCTATTTTTGAAAATTTGAGAGCAGAAGAGAGAAAGAGTGAGGAAAGATTGACCCATTAATTTAGAACCAGAGTAAAATTACTTTGAAAAATTAATAAAACTTTGAAAATTCAAAAACTCATTAAGGAAGGTGAAATATGAGTAGCGAAAAGGAATATACCCTTAAAGAACTTGAAGAAAAGAATGTGCAAACTCTTATCAAAATTGCAAAGTCTCTGGACATTGAAAACCCCCATGAGATGAGGAAGCAGGAGCTAATGTTCAAGATTATCGAGGCTCAGGCAAGGAAGAATGGGCATATATTTTCTGAAGGTGTTCTCGAATGTCTTCCTGAGGGTTACGGATTTCTGAGGGCTCCTGAGCACAGTTACCTTCAGAGTCCTGACGATATATATGTATCTCCTTCCCAGATTAGAAAGTTTGATCTCAGAACAGGAGATACAATATCAGGCCTTGTTAGACCTCCAAAGAATGGAGAAAAATACTTTGCTCTCATTAAACTAGTAGCTGTAAATTTTGAAGACCCAGAGGTTGCAATAAGGAAGAGAGCAAATGTTAAATTTGAACAGCTTACCCCTCTTTTCCCATTTGAAAAAATTAAACTTGAGACAGAACCATCAAACATTACTGCGAGGGTAATGGATCTCCTTACTCCCATTGGAAAGGGTCAGAGAGGATTAATTGTTGCTGCACCAAGAACTGGTAAAACCACAATTCTAAAGACAATAGCTCTATCAATAGAGGCAAATCATCCAGAGATATATCTTATGGTTTTACTGATTGATGAAAGACCTGAAGAGGTAACAGATATGGAAAGAACAGTAAAGGCAGAGGTTATTAGCTCAACCTTTGATGAGCCTCCAACCCGACATGTCCAGGTTGCTGATATAGTTATTGAAAAAGCTAAAAGACTTGTTGAGCAGGGCAAGGATGTTGTTATTCTTCTTGATAGTTTGACAAGACTTACGAGAGCTCATAATGCAATAGTCCCTCCCTCTGGAAAGGTTCTTTCTGGAGGTCTTGATGCTAATGCCTTTCATAAACCAAAGAAGTTTTTTGGAGCAGCAAGGAAAGTTGAGGAAGGTGGTAGTTTAACAATAATTGCCACCTGTCTAATTGACACTGGTTCGAGGATGGATGAGGTGATATTTGAAGAATTTAAAGGAACAGGAAATATGGAAATAAATCTTGATAGACGTCTTGTGGATAGAAGGGTTTTCCCCGCAATCGATATTTCCAGGTCAGGAACAAGAAAAGAAGAGCTTCTTATTCCAAAGGAAGATTTAAACAGGATTTGGGTTCTAAGAAAGGTCTTAAGCCAGCTAAATGAAGTTGAAGCCATGGAGCTTTTAATAGATAAACTTTCAAAAACCAAGACAAACAAGGAATTCCTTGATATGATGAGCAAGGGGCTATAAAAGTTAAAATTCAATAGACAGATTTTAAAGGGGAAAAGATAGCATCGTCTGAAACTTAGACTTTAGCCTTCGCTATAACAAATTGAAAATTGGAAAATGAAAAGAAAAAAATTATATTTGCAATTTTCATTTTGCATCATTTTTAATTATCATTCCAGGATATTCTCCAGTTTGTTTTCCATTATCTACAACGATTTTCCCATTCACAATAACATAAATAATTCCTTTGGGGTACTGGTGGGGATTCTGAAAAGTTGCGTTGTCTTTTATCTTTTCAAAATCAAAAATTACTAAATCAGCAAAAAAGCTCTCTTTTATTAAACCTCTGTTTTTTATTCTAAAGACTTGCGCAGGTAAAGATGTCATTTTCCTTATCGCATCTTCGAGGGATAAAACATTCTCTTCCCTTACATATTTTGAGATGACCCTTGGGAATGTCCCATAGGAGCGAGGATGGGGAAAACCTTTTCCTAAGAATTGAACTCCTCCATCCGATGCAATTAATAAATATGGAATTTTCATTAGAGCTTTCACATCATTCTCATTCATCTGGAGGAAAACAGCACTTGCATCGCCATTTTCCACAATCTCAATGATTAGTTCAGAGGCATTTTCCAGTTCTACTTTCGCTCCCCTCATTAGAAGTATCTCCTCAATGGATTTCCCGTTGTAAGAAGGATTATATTCATAACTGGCAATTATTATGTTCTTCAATTTGTCAATTTTTGAAGAAACAAGTCTTTTCTCAATAATTTCTTTTTTTATCATTTCTCTGAAGTCAATGTTTTTTACCCTTTCTTTGAATCCTTCAATCCCTCCTTCAAGGGCATAGGGAGGAATCATTATAGAAATATTTGTGGATGTGTGAACATATGGATACTGATCCATAAATATCTCAACACCTCTCCTCCTTGCATCCTCCAAAGGTTTCATAATTAGTTCAAGTTTTCCCCAGACCTCTTCTGAGCATAGTTTTATATGGGATATCTCAACGGGAATTTTATTCTCCTCTCCAACTTTAATAGCTTCTTCTATCGCAGATTTTATCATTATATCTTCATTCCTCATGTGAGTTGCATAAATTCCATGATATTTTGCCACAACCTTTCCCAATCTTACAAGCTCTTCTGTCTTTGAAAATGTTCCTGGAATGTATTCAAGACCTGTTGAAAGACCAAGCCCACCCGCTTTAAGCTCCTTTTCAAGTAATTTTTCCATTCTCTGCATTTCTTCCTCAGTTGGCTCTGCATTCTTTTTTCCCATTACCTTTTCTCTAATTGTGTTATGTCCAACAAGGGAGCCGAAGTTCAAGGAGATTCTTTTCTTTCTCAATTTTTTAAAAAATTCTTTCAGTGGAAATTCATGGGAGCCACAATTTCCCGCCATCACTGTTGTTACTCCTTGGAAAATGTAATTTTCTATGGATGGACGGAGTAGAATCTCTTCTGTATGGGTGTGGACATCAATGAATCCTGGAGAAATAATAAAGCCATTTGCATTTATAACTTTTTCCCCTTCTTTTTCATCAATAAAACCAATTCTTTTGATTTTCTTACCTTTAATTCCTATATCCGCTATAAAGTAAGGGTTTGATGAGCCATCGATTATTCTTCCATTTTTTATAATTAAATCGAAACTTTTTCCTTCCAATTTTGGGTGGTTAAAGCTGAAAATTAATAAAGTTAAAATTAGATATTGAAAAAGAAATCTTTTCAATTCCGAATTGATTACCCTTTTCGAGGTTTATCCTTGTTAGGAGGTTCGCTTTCTGACTCTTCTGTTTCAGTTACAAGAGGATCCTTTTTTACTCCTTTATTGGGAGGATAAACACCAAATCTTGATTTGTAAATTTCAGCACCATTATCCACAACCCAGAAAGATTGTTTATAATCCAGAGTTGTAATATCAACCCACCAGTTTCTTTCAAAGGCAATCTGGAAAATGGAATTTATATCATACTGGTTTTTATTTATTATTTTTTCCCAAATTATGTCAGGGTTTCCATCTCCATCGGAACTTAAAATCTTCTGGGCAGGGATATTCTGAAGATAAGTTAGAACATGAACACCCGCTTCCCATTTATTGAGTTCATCACCACTCCATACGAAATGGGCACAGTAAATGTCAAAATATGGCCAGTTTAGCATTGGAGCTTCTCCCGAATAAGCAATCGCTTTCCCAGGGAATATCTCCCTCATTTTTCTTGACATCCATGAAACAAACCCTTGGAATTCACCCATATTTCCTGTAGAATCTGGGTAAGCTTCATTAATCATCTCAAGGAAAAGATTGGGATAAGGATTCAAAATTTCAGCAAGATACTTCATGTAAATTTCAAAGTATGTTCTTTCAACTCTTTGGGAATTCCATGGAAGACCACCATAGTTTCCCTCAAAACCCTGGATATTGTTTGCAGGATTGAAGGGATGATAATACCATGTTTCATCCCATCGGAATGCCAATGTATCGAGGATACAAATGTCAACAGTGATATTATAATATTTTGCAGCATCCATAAACCATTTTAGTCTTTCAGTGTATTCTTCTGAGAATTTTGTGAGGTCAAAAATCTTTCTGTTATTTGCTTCTTCCCGAACCACTTTCCATGGAATGTATGTGTTTGGGAACCCGCCAAAATATGAATCACCATACTTGTAAGGTGCATAGAAGTAGCTGTAAATTCTGATGAAGTTTGCTCCTCTATAGGCATTCTCTCTAAAATAGGTATCAATATCCTTTTTCGAATATTTCTTATTAATTAGAAGGTCATATCTTGATACACCAAATAATATTGGCTCAGTCCCAGATGCAAAAATAGAAAAAAAGAATGTGAAGAGAATAAAAAAAATTAACTCTTTTCTCATCATTCCTCCTGAAACTCTTTTTTAATTTTCAGGTTTAAATTATAACAAAAGAATTTTAAAAAAACAAAAAATGGATAAATGAATTTTTGCTGACTGTCATGAGAGGAAAACCATTTTCATTTTAAAATTTCCAGATTTTTATTTTACAATTCTATATTTAAATTGTTCACTTATATCCCGAGAAAATTTTGGATCTTCTTTTGTCCTCTTTATCTTCTTTTTCTTTCAATGGTTCAAGGAATATCTCTATTTTTTCAAGGGTTCTTCCCACATTTACTTTTACAAACTCTCTTCTATAGCCGGGAGAACTTACCAAAATTGTGTAGTCTCCTGGTAAAAGGAGTCTTGTAATTGAACCAGTTCTTGGGTCTGTTTTTCTCGGTTTTATATATTTAAAATCGTCTATTTCAAGAATTCTTACTTCAGCTGAAACGGGATAGAAAGTTTTGGAATCAAATACTTTCACATTCACTCCTGAACCCGAAACTCTTTCGAAAAGGTAGAAGAGTCCTTCTAAATTTGAACGAACAATTGCCTCTATCTTACTTCCTTCTGGAATAAAAGAGGTTCCAACTTCCACAAGAAATTCAAGGGTTCCCACCTCTCTATACATCCATGGAGGACTCATATTTGAAGCGATCACTCTTTCATAAGAGTAATATCCATTTTTGGATTCATTTTCAATTCTTTTTGCCATCTCCGAGGCTATCTCATTTAGAAGAGCCTGATCAGGAGCTTTTTCTCCCGTATCAGGCCATTCCCAGGGGTAATATATAATTTCTCCATAGCTGTGATAGGTAACAGAGAGTGTGAATTTTTCAGCAAGCGCTAAATCTCTTTTTGCTATTGTTTCGTTTTCAGAGAATGGGTAAGGACCCCTGTAAACCCAGCTGGATGGATCTGGAGAACCTCCGTATGTCCAGTTTATATTATAATTTCTGTTGAGATCTACTCCATCATAGTTGTAGTCAATCTTTCCATTATTGTTATTATCCCTTAAATTTTTCCTCCACCACGGATAGGAGAGATTGTTGTCCACTATGAATTTATAACCTTCAGGATTCAATATTGGAATTACCCAGATCTCATAGTTATCAACCCAATCTGTTACTCTTTTATCATTCCCGTATCCTTTAAGAAGATATTCCATAAGGGATAGACAAATTTCATTTCCTAAGGGTTCTCTTGCATGGTGCATTCCATCAATAAGGATACGAATTTCTTCCTCTTCGAATTCAGGATTGTCTGAGATTTTCATGGCATATATGGGATAGCCAAATCTCGTGCTTTTGCCTATCATGAAGAGTTTTGAAATATGAGGATATAACCTCTCCATAGATTTAAGATACTCAACAGTTTCTTCGTAAGTATGATAAAGAGGGTCAAAATAGCCTGAAAAATCAGATTCTTTATAGAGAATTTCAACTTCAAAGCCAAGAGAGAGTATTACTTTTAGCTCTTCCTCTGTAACTATTAAATCAGCTTCATTTCTAATCCTCATTGACGCAAAATCAAAGTTCATTTTTGCAAGTTCCAGAAGCTTATTCCTTTCACCTTTTACCCTTATGAGGTATCTTTCTTGAATGCTCTGAGAGAGCAAAGATGAAAAAAGAATGAATAAAAGAAAAAGAATTTTCGCAAATTTTTTGAGTCCCATCTTTACTCTTGCGCCTCTATTCTGTCTAAAATCTCGTCCTGGTCTCTCCATCCTTTTTCTACCTTAACCCACAGCTCAAGGAAAACTTTTTTACCAAAAATAAATTCAAGTTCTTTTCTTGCTGTTGTTCCTATTCTCTTTAACATTTCTCCACCCTTTCCAATTATTATGGGTTTGTGAGATTCCTTATCCACTATTATTGTTGCATTTATGTGAATGAGATCCTTTTTATTTTCAAAATTATCAACAATTACCGCTACAGAGTAGGGAACTTCTTCCTCAGTATAATGGAGAATCTTTTCCCTTATTATCTCAGATACGAAAAACTTTGTAGGTTGTTTTATGTCATTTTCTTCAATAACTTTATCTGATTCAGGCAGGTATTGAATTATTAAAGATTCAAGAGTATCAATATTCGTTCCTTTTAAGGCTGAAATGGGTATTATTTCCTTGAAAGGCATGAGCTTTCTCCAGTGGTCAATCATGGGAAGAATTAGTTCTTTCTTTATAAGATCAACTTTGTTTAGAAGGAGGAACTTTGGTTTTTCAATTTTTTCTAAAAGGGATACGGTATAAATGTCTCCTTTTCCGAATTTCTGCGTCACATCCACCATCAGAAGAAGAAGTTCAGCCAGTTCAAGAGTAGAAAATACATGTTTCATCATCCTTTCATTCATTTTGTGTAGTGGTTTGTGAATTCCTGGGGAGTCGAGAAAGACAATCTGGGCGTCAGATGAGTTCTTTACAGCCATTATCTGCACTCTTGTGGTTTGAGGTTTTGGAGAAACTATTGCCATTTTTGATCCGACAATATTGTTGAGAAGGGTAGATTTCCCCACATTGGGTCTTCCAATTATTGATACAAATCCAAATTTACGAGCCAATTTTTTCCACCTTTATTTTTTCGATTTTTACTTTGTTTGTTTCAAGTATTGTGAATTTTAAATCTCCAATCTTTATCTCCTCACCCTTTTCTGGAATTCTCCTTATGTTTCCTGTTATAAACCCTGCAACTGTTTTGAAACCTGAGATCTCAATGTTACTTTTGAGCTTTTCCAACATTTTCTCTACTTCTGTATCACCTTTGAATATATAACCTTCTCCATCCTCTACAATTTCTGACTCATCTTTTTCATACTCATCTTTTAGTTCCCCAACAATTTCTTCCAGCAAATCCTCAGAAGTTACAAGACCTGAAACCCCTCCAAACTCATCTATGACGATTGCCATTTTTTGTCTCCTTTTCTGGAATTCCTGGAGAAGGTTGTGAATTTTAAGTGTTTCAGGAATAAAGAATGTCTCCCTTAGTAAAGAGGAAACAGGTTTGTCCATTTCCTCCTCCTTTAATTTTAAAAGGTCTTTTGCAAGGACAATTCCAATTATATTGTCAATACTTCCAGAGTAAACGGGAATTCTTGAGTGCATTGCAGTGGCAACAGTCTCTTTAAGTTCTCTCAATGATGCATCAGCACTTATACAAACCATATTTGCTCTTGGTGTCATTACATCCCTTACAATTACATCTCTAAACTTTATAACTCCTTCGAGAAGTTCACCTTCATCTTCCTTTATAAATCCTTCCTTTTCACTCTGTTCAATAATTATCTCAAGATACTCACTCTCATTTTTCTCTTTTATTTCTCCTGGGGTTGAGGAATTTAATAAAAGTGGAATGTCAAAGATTTTTAATAAAGGATAGAAGAATAATCCTTTTTCTTTGAAAAGAATGGACATAATTGAAGGAAAAGCTTCCAAAATAATTATGTATATTACGATTGAAAATAAGGTCAATACCCATTCCTTGAAATTTTTTCCGTAGTAAAACCAGAAGAGAAGAAAGAAAGAGAGGATAAAGAATTGTTTTAAAATTCTCAAGGATTTTCTGTAGAGCTCTATATTATTAGTATCAGTTCCTTTCATTCCCCTCTCTCTTAAGAATTTTATAAGAAAAACATTGCTGAATCTTGAAATTACTGCTTCCACGAATGATAAAAGGAATGAGATGAAAAATAATAAAAGAATGATTATTTGGCTTGCTTTCATCTCTTCCCCAGTATAATCTTTTTTAACTTATTCTCTTCCTTTTTCATCTCTCCAGAGTCATTCTCATGGTCCCATCCAAGAAGATGGAGAACTCCATGAATAATGAGTATTTTAAGTTCATCTTCAAGGGTTTCTCCCCTCTCTTTTGCGGATTTAAGAGCATAAGGGATGGAAATGGCAATATCACCAAGATATTTTCCATCTTCTACTATTTCATGTATGGGAAAAGATATTACATCAGTGGGGCTGTTTTTTGATAGGTATTCTCTATTTAGTTTTTTTATTAATCTATTTCCGCAAAGGACTACAGTAATATTTTCATTCTCCCTTCTGTAATGCCTTAAGACTTTTTCTGCAACCATTTTCAACTCTTTTATTTTAATATTATACCCTCTTACTTTTCTAATAAATCTTATCATACAAGTTTAGCTCTGCAAAGAGTTTATTGCATTACAAATTTGAAATATTCGATAAATTGTTAAGCTACTCATTGGAATTATTGAATTGGTATAGATTCTTTCTGGAATTGAAAGCCTGGGTAAAGAAGTCTTTGTTTGTAAAATTTAACGATGGTTCTATAAAATGAATTGGCAATCAAATACAAATCTTTTATGGTTAAACCTGAATCATCCAACTGTCCGTCATCGAGAAATTTTGTAATTATTTCATCGATCATCTTTCTTACTGTTTCAGGTTCCCATTCTGTAAGACTTTTGAATGCAGCTTCAACAGCATCTGCCAGCATTAAAATAGATGCCTCTTTACTCTGGGGTTTAGGTCCATGATAGCGGAAAAGACTTTCCTGAGGAGTTCCTCCCTTCTTTGATATCTCAGAAAGAGCTTTTTGATAGAAAGGAGCTATAAGACTTTCCCCATGATGTTGTTGGACAATTTCCCTAATAATGGAAGGAATTTTTTTCCTTTTTAGAATTTCCACCCCTTTAGAAATATGATTTATAATAATTGAACTACTCTTTTCAGGAGATAATTTATCGTGTATGTTAAAATCCTTTTCCTGGTTTTCTATAAAGTAATGTGGTTCCTCTAATTTTCCCGCATCGTGGAATAGGGCTGAGACCTTAACAAGATTATAGTTAGCACCTATTGCCCTTGCAGCTTGTTCAGCAAGACTTGCTACCATTAAAGAGTGATGATAGGTTCCAGGAGCTTCCATAGCCATTCTTTTTAAGAGGGGGTGCTCTGTATTTCCAAGTTCTGCAAGTCTCATCTGGGAGAGTATTCCAAATGTGATTTCAACAAGGGGGATAAGGATTGGAGCCATAATAATTGAGAATATAACTCCTATCAGCATGCCAGAAAAAGTTAATAAAATACCAGAAAAGTTTCCTGTTAAAGCCTTTACAACTATAATAAAGAAGATGTTGAAGGGGAAAATTATGAGAGTTATTACTTTAATTATTGAATATCTCTCAAGCCTTCCATAAATATTTGCTCCTGTAGATGCAAGGAAAGAGGTTAAAATAGCATATAAAATTAGCTCCGGTGATTCAAGATAAAAAATTATTAAAGGAATGACACTGAGAAGGGTGAAGAAAATGGCAAACTTTCTATCCAGAAGGAACGAAATAAGAAGTGGTGTTAAAAATAAAGGAAAAGAAAATGGTAACCACTCTTTGTATTTTGAGTTTTCGAGAAGAAAGTAGGAAAGTTTTAATAGGATAATTTCAAAGGAAAGAAGGGAAAGGAAAAGAATCTGAACTTTTCGAGGAGAGAGTTCCTGGGAAGTGAAAAGACGATAGAGCGGAAGAGCTATTATAAAGCCAATTGTTAATATAAGAAAGTATAATAAAAATCTATGAAGAGGAAGAGGGACACCTATTTTCTTTTTTAGAAAAGAAACTATCTCAATAACTTCTGGGGTAACTCTGCCTCCCTTTTTAACGATTACTTTTCCTTTGGATATTTTCATTACTACTGGGTGGACTCTATCTGCTAATTCCTTTTTCTTTTGCTCTGTGAGTGATTCATCATAAACGAGATTAGGAAAGATGAAAACTGAACAAAAATCCGCAATGCTTTTTGCTGTTTCCTCCTTCAAACCATTCTTAATTGCCAGATCCTCGATATATTTTTTTGAAGATATAAAATCAAGAACATCTCCTATCTTTACATCCTTAAATTTTCCATCGTTGGTAACAACTGTTATTTCTCCTTCCCTGTTATATACAGACATTTTTGTAAGGAATATTCCTCTATCGTAGGCATTCCTTAGAATATTTAAAATCGTCTGTTCAAGGGTGTAATCAAATTTTTCTCTAACAAAGAATCTTAGAATATCGGGATTTATATCTACTTCAAAAACATTTTTAATTCCATCCCTTAAAAGCTCCACAGCAAGCTTTTCCTTCTTGATATCTCCTCTTAGTAAGAAATCCCTTCCAAGGGTAAAAATATCTTTTATTTTCCTTTCAACAAAAGAATACTTGTAGGAATCAAGGAGATAGATGGGATTCACAAGTTCTGAAACCTCTGCTTTTTTTGCCTCTGTGGCTTTTCTGTCAATTGCTTCAAAATCAAAGGGAGCAATTATATCTTCTTTTGCAATATCGTTTAACTTGAGCTCAGGAATAATATAAGCTCTCTGAAAAGAGAGCGCAACACTTATTAAAATGGAGAAAAGGATTAGAACTAAAAGGTCAATAAATTTTGGAAAATTTTTTTTGGGTTTTTCTTCAAAAATTTCTTGAAGTTTAATTTCAGGGTCTACAAGATTCACTTTTTCACCTTTTTCTTTGCATCCTCTTCATAAGCCTTTATTATTTCCATTACAAGAGGGTGTCTGACAACGTCTCTTTCATTAAAATAGATGAAAGCTATCCCTTTTATATGGGAGAGAAGTCTTACTGCTTCCAGCATCCCTGAGGATTTTGGATTTGGGATGTCAATCTGGGTAATGTCTCCTGTTATTACTGCTTTTGAGTTAAACCCAATTCTTGTCAAAAACATTTTCATCTGGTCACCAGTGGTATTCTGAGCTTCGTCAAGAATTATGAAGGAATCATTCAAAGTTCTTCCCCTCATGTAAGCAAGGGGGGCTATTTCAATTATTCCTCTCTCTATCAGTCTTGTAGCTTTGTCAGCATGAGTGAGATCAAAAAGGGCATCGTAAAGAGGTCTTAGATAAGGATTTACCTTCTGATACATATCTCCCGGAAGAAACCCGAGTTTTTCTCCCGCTTCTACTGCAGGTCTTGTAAGGATAATTCTTTCTACCTCTTTGTTCTGCAGTGCAGAAAGAGCACATGCCATTGCAAGATATGTTTTTCCAGTTCCCGCAGGTCCAATGGCAAAAACAATGTCAAACTCTTTTATAGCCTGGATATACCTTTGCTGATTAAGGCTTTTTGGGATTGCAATTTTCCTAACCGAGGAGACAAGTAGACCGTTGGAAAAGAAATCAGAAAGGTTTGTGTATCTGTCCTCCTCCATAAGATCAAGGGCAATTTGAAGATCCTCGTCTTTCAATTGATACCCACTTTCAATTAATTCTTTGATCTGTCTGAAATAGTCTTTAGCAAAATTTAATTTTTCAGCTTCCCCTTCAAGGAATAATTTATTACCTCTTGCAAACAACTTTAAGCCCAATCTTCCTTCCAATTTTTTTATGTTTCTTGTTAGAATCGTTATAAAGAATATTTCCTCAGGGGGAAAAATAACTTCTTCCATCTAAATTATCTAATCACCTCTCTATTAAAGATTATCATGGAAGTATTAGGATGTCAACACCTTGCTGGTTTTGAATCCATTCGTGAAAGGAAGATTTATGGTAAAATAGAATTGGAATTATGAAGGAGATTTAAGGGTAAATATGCCTGCTAATTTGCCACCTGAATACTTTGAAGTAGAGAAAAAGCTGAGGGAGGCCAAAAGCATAGATGAGAAAATAGAGGTTTATGAGGAGTTACTTTCAGTAATTCCAAAACATAAAGGTACTGAAAAGTTAATAGGGGATATAAAGAGCAAAATTTCAAAACTTAAAGAGGCTCTTACGAGGAGACCAGCAACAAAACATGCGATTACCTATTTAATAAAAAAAACAGGAGCGGGACAGATAGCATTTATTGGACCTCCCAACTCAGGTAAATCTCGGCTTCTTTCTGTCCTTACAAGGGCTAAGCCTGAAATTTCCGAGTATCCTTTCACAACAAAGGAACCAGCTGTAGGTATGATGCCTTATGAAGATATTCAGATACAGCTCATTGACACTCCTTCTATTTCTGAGACCTATTTTGAATCTTATATGCATGAAATTGTAAAACATGCAGATGCAAACTTTATAATCATTGATCTCCAGAGTCCTCTTGTTCTTGAAGAGCTTGATACAGTTCTGAAAAAACTTGAGGAGAGGAGGGTATATTTGGC
The DNA here is from genome assembly GCA_964649495.1 of uncultured Clostridia bacterium. GTDB lineage: Bacteria > Acidobacteriota > Aminicenantia > JBFLYD01 > JBBIMS01 > JBBIMS01. Next base: position 24,941 of record CAZYPR010000013.1, read on the forward strand.
AAGCCATAACTTTTCGGATTTTTCAATGCTTAATTTCCACCTCTGTAAAGCTATAATTGCGGGAAATAAATTTGAGACAAGGGAAGCGGAGGAAAATCTCTCTGTTTTAAAGGAATTTTACGAGAACAGATTTGAATTCATCCCCATATCTGTGGAGAAGGGAATAAATTTAGAGCTATTTAAAGAGAAATGCTTTAAGATTCTTGATATAATAAGAGTTTACACAAAAGAGCCAGGGAAAAAACCTGATTTTTCCTCACCTTTTACCCTTAAAAGGGGTTCAAAAGTTGAAGATCTCGCATTATTAATCCACAAGGATTTTGCCTATAAACTCTCCTATGCAAGAATATGGGGGAAAGGGAAATTTGAGGGGCAGAGGGTTCATCGTTCCCACATCCTTGAGGATGGGGACATAGTTGAACTTCACATATGATAACTAATTTTTCATACATAAAGGTTAAAAATGCCCTTAACAAGTCAAAAATCTATGGGGTTCAATACTGCCTTAACCCTTACAGGGGGTGCCAGCACGCATGTAAGTACTGCTATGCAGAGTTGATAATTAAAAAGACTGGAAAAAACGAGAAATGGGGAAGTTATGTGGATATTAAGGAAAATTTTTCTGAAATTCTCAAAAGAGAGGTTTGTAAATTAAAGAAAGGCCTGGTAATGATAAGTTCTGTTACCGACCCTTATCAGCCAATAGAGGCGGAAACTTATCTGACAAGAAGGTGTCTTGAAGTGCTTTCAAGAAATGAATTCCCTGTTTATGTTCTCACAAAATCTCCTCTTGTCTTAAGGGATATTGATATTTTTAGGAATTTTGAAGATTGTGAGGTTGGAATAACAATTACTACTGACAATGAAGATATTCGTAAGATTTTTGAGCCATTTGCTCCATCTATAGAATCAAGGATATTAGCCCTTCAGAAACTCAAAAAAGAAGGAGTTAGGACATTCGCTTTTATAGGTCCAGCTCTTCCAATGAATCCAGAAAACCTTCTCAAGATGATTGAAAAATCCGTTGACTGCATTTATATTGATAAAATGAACTACTTTTTTAAGGTAAAGTATGTATACGAGAGAGCGGATCTGAATAAATTTATGCGAGAAGATTATTTTGAAAGGATATTGAATTTTTTCAGGTCTAAATTCAGTGATGTTATAAACTGTATGGAGTGAATTTTTATGTTTTGACAATGTTTAGAGTTTAAAATATAAAACTAATGGAGGTTTTGATATGGAGCTTAAAAACTTTATAAGAAGCATTCCTGACTTTCCGAAGAAAGGGATAATTTTCAGAGATATAACAACACTTCTCAAAGAACCGTTTGCATTTAAAAAAGCATGCGAGCTTTTAACTGAGCCTTTTTTAGGGAGAGGAGTGACGAAAGTCATAGGGATTGAATCAAGGGGTTTCATATTTTCTTCAGTTGTTGCAGTGAATCTTTCCGCAGGACTTGTTCCTGTAAGGAAACCTGGTAAACTTCCCTGGAAAACCATTAAAAAGACATATTCCCTTGAGTATGGAGAAGATTCCCTTGAAATTCACACAGACAGTATCCAGAAGGGAGATAAAGTGATACTTATAGATGACCTGATAGCAACAGGAGGCACAGCAAAGGCTGCCCTTGAACTTGTTGAAGAGCTTGGTGGGGAGGTTGTTGGAGCGGGATTTCTAATTGAATTGAGCTTTTTAAAAGGGAGGGAGAAGTTGAAAGATTATGAGGTTCACACAATTATTCAATATGAGTCGGAGTCCCTATGAATTTTTTAATTTCTTTGCTTTTGGTCCTCTCCTTCCAGAACTTTGAAGAAGACTTTCTTAATGGAAATTTAAAGAACCTTGAAAAATATTTTTCTGGGGATAGGAAGGTTTATATTGAGCTTTCTGTCCCTTTTAATGTTTATGGATTTCTTTCCAAATCACAGGTTCTATCTCTTTTCAAGGAAATTTTTCTTAATTTCCAAACAGAAGAATTTAAAATAATAGAGAAAATTGAGGGGGGGGACTCCATTATTTTAAAGATTCATTGGAAGATATCAGATAGAATTACGAAGGAGAAGAAAGATACGAGTGTATTTATGCGTTTAGGTTACGAAAATAATAAGTGGTGCATCTCTGAGATAAAAGGGACATAAATGGAAGGAAATAAAAAACCATTAAATACAATATTTCTTGTATTGCTGGCTCTTTCCCTTCTTTCTTTTCTTTCTTCTCTCACAGTTCCTCAATACTTAAGCAAGGTTTACATATTAAATCAAGAAAAAATCATTTCAAATAAAGTAAAAAAAGCAAAGATTAAGTTTGAAAATCTTGTTAAGGAACTTGAGAGAAGGGAAGGAGTTTTTTTAAAGATACTGTATAGTTCGATTAGCAATAGAGGAATAGGAGTATCTCAAATTAGTGAAATTGCAAGAAGTTTTCTAAGGGAGGATGAGGGAGTTATTTTATTGAATAATGAAGGAAAAGTTGATTTCTGGTTTGGAAAAGTTTTCAATCCCTTCAATAAGTTACCAGATAAAAGAGTTTTCATTGTTAAAGATATGAAATCTCATTTTCTTTCCATTGTCTCTCAAATTGAATTTGAAATGGGGAGCAAAAGACTTATTTTTGTCAAAAATCTTGAAAATAAAATAATAGAAAAGGGGATTAAAGCTCAATTTATAGATTGGAGAGAAGAAGAAGGTATAAAGAGAGATCCTTTGTTTGAAAAAGAATTTTCCATAGTTAAGAGAGAAGAAGGGATACAAGTCTCTTCTCCATTTAACATTTCGGGCGAAGGGTTACTGGCAATTTTTTCATCTTCTTCTCCTCCCGAAACCCTTTCAAAGAATTACTGGAGGGATTTTTTCTTGTTAATTTTCTATTTCTTGGCTCTATTCCTTCTTATTCTAATGGGTATTTCTTTGAAAGAATCTCTCGGAAAATTCCACTATTTCCTTTTATTAATAATTGTTTTAATGGCTCGTTTGATAATTGTCTTTGTAAAAAGATTATTATTTTTCAAAGATCTTAAGCTTCTTAAACCAGATTTATGTTCCATATCCTCCACATCAGAGTTCCTAAATTCTCCCCTTGATATTTTTCTTACAGTATTGACAATATTTCTTATTTTCGCAATTCTCGCAAAAATTTTGTTCCCATTTCTGGAAAACTTAAAAGAAAATAAAAAAATTTTTAAATATCTAATGCCATTAGTTTTTTTAACAACATTTCCTGTAATAGCATTTCAGATTTTCGTTAAATCTATTATTTATAACACCAGTAGAGGGCTTTTCCACTTCCTTTCTCCATTTCCTCTATTCATGCTATTTTTAATCTTTATTTCATTCCTTGTTTCCTTTTTTTCTATAGTTTTACTATTTAAGGCTTTTTATCTTTCCACAAGCAGTTTCTGGCTGAGATGGATTCTTGTATTAATTCAAATACCATTTTCTTATTTTTTGTTTAAAAAGGTTGTTTCAATTCCCCTTCTTCCCTCTGTTGCCTTTTTTTTAATTTCTGCTTTATTATCTTATAATTTCTCATGGGCTAAAAAAGGCTCATCAATTTTACTTTTATTAATTCTTTCTTCTTTATTTCTATATTTTTCCATAGATCATTTTCTTTTCATCTCCAAAAGAAGTTTTATTGAGAAAGATCTCAAAGATATTATTTTTGCGCAGGAAAGATGGAGTGAGTTCATCTTAAGAGAAAGCATTAAAGAGATAGATTCTCAAGCAAATATGATAGAGAAATTTCTTTTCTTTCCAAAGAGAGAGGAATTAGCATACCAAATATGGCTCAAAACTACCGCAGCAAAACTAAGGTGGCCCTCTGCAATAGAGATACTTGACAGAGAAGGGGAGGTTCTCTCGTCCTTTTCTCTCAATCTTCCAATACCAGAGAGCGTCTACACTCCATTTACAGAGAGGTGGTGGGTGGAGGAGGCATCCCTTCCATTTTTTGACAAAATAAAGAGGGTAAGATTTGGGTATAAAGGAATCCTTGGCGGAAGAGAGTGGCTTGGAAAAATAATTTTTTATATCTCTTCTGATTATGACGCAATACCAATTCTCTATAGGGAATCTCCTTACTACAGTATTTTGAGAGGTGAGATATTCCCTCCATCTCCTGTAATGGAAAGAGATTTTGGATTTGCAGTATTTGATGAGGAAGGCTCAATAATTTTTAATCCATCAAAAATACCATCCGCTCTCGGAAAAAATACAATGGAAAGGCTTGAAAAAGAAGATTCTTTCTGGAGTTCAACAAGATTCCCTATGGGACTGCATCATATATTCTATTTCAGGAGTGCTGATAGAATATTTGCTATATTTTATCCTGTCAAAGGGATAAAAGGCTACTGTCTTGAGATAATGGAAATTACCCTTATAACTTTCATATATTTCACCATTTTACTCTTGTTCTTTTATTTTACCGGTTTTTACAAACCTGAATGGCTCAAAAAAATAACATTTTCTACTAAGGTCAGAATTGTCTTTCTATCCCTTGCTCTTCTCCCCTTTATAATCTTTTCAATTTTTTCCAATTTTTTTCTTCAGAAACTTTTTATTGAACAGATGAAGAGCAAAGCAATTGGAGAGCTTGAAACAGCAAAGGGAATTTTCACACAATTTTTTAATGTAGAGAGAGAAAACATAATACCGCAGGACCTTGTTTTATGGGTTGGAAGTATAATTGCAAGGGATATAAATATTTATCTGGATGGAATACTTATTGGCTCTTCAAGGGGAGAAATTTTTCTTTTCCAATACCTTCCTTATCATCTTGATGGGGAAATTTATCACGAGATCATTTATAAAGGTTCTTTCTATTATCTCAAGAAAGAAAAAATGGGTAAATTAGTATACTTTACTCTTTCATCCCCAATGAAATTGGGAGAGCAGAAATACATCATTTCAATTCCTCTTATCCCTGAAATAAAGGAATCCAGCTTTATAGGAAGAGAGTTTATGGAATTTCTTTCAATAATGTTCTTTTTCTTTGCGATAATTGCTTCTATTGTTTCCCAATCTCTTTACAGGAAAATAATAGGACCTATAAAAATCCTTTTGGGTGCATATAGGGATGTAGGGAAGGGGAATCTTGAAATAAGGATTGAAACAAAGAGTAAAGATGAAATAAGGGAACTTATGGAGGGATTTAACTCAATGGTGAAGGAATTGAAGGTTAAACAGGAGGAGCTCAAAGAAATGGAGAGGAGGCAAGCATGGGCAGAGATGGCGAAAAAAGCTGCCCACGAAATAAAAAACCCTCTTACTCCCATTCTGCTAATGACTGAACACCTTCTTAAAGTCTTCCGAGAGGACAAAGAAGAATTTGAAAGGAATTTTGAAAAAGGAGTCAATTTTATAATAAATGAGGTGAAAAGATTGAAAAGAATCTCCTCTGAATTCATCTCATATTCTCAGGAAAAGCTTATAAAGGAAAGATTTGATTTTAAAAAATTAGCAGAGGAAATAATTGAACCATTGAGAATTACATTAAAAGAGAAAGTGGATTTTGTTATTGTTTCAAATCAGGAGAGCATATATTTCGATGGTGATATAAAAATGATGGAGACGGTTCTTAGAAATGCGATTCTTAATGCAATTGAAGCTATAAAGGGAAAAGGGAAAATCGAGATAAGTCTGACAAGGGAAGATGATTTAATAAAAATTTCAGTAATTGATAGTGGAGAGGGTATTCCTCCTGAAAACATTTCTCGGATTTTTGAACCTTATTTTACTACAAAACCATCAGGAACAGGCCTCGGACTTTCCATTGCCAGGAAAATGGTTGAGATGCACGGAGGGAAAATTTCTGTTGAAAGTGAGATGGGAAAAGGGACAAAGGTGACAATAGAGCTACCATTGTGATGGAAAGAGGAACTATTTACGATATAGGTCATTCTACAAGGAGCAAGGAGGTTTTTATTTCAATTTTAAAAAAACATTCCATTGAGCTGGTAATAGATGTGAGGAGATTCCCTCGTTCAAGAAAATTCCCTCATTTCGATAGGGAAGTGATGGAAGATTATCTTTTAAGGGAGGGTATTGATTATGTATGGATGGGAGAAAAGTTGGGTGGTTTTAGAAAGGGTGGGTATGAGGAATGGAGTAGAACTGAAAGTTTTGCTCAGGGGATTGAAGAATTAGAGAAAATGGCATTGAAAAAGAAAATTGTAATACTTTGTGCAGAGGGGTTTTATATGAGATGCCACAGGAGGTTTATTCTTGAAAGAATGAGGAGAAGGGGTTGGAAAATAAAGCATCTATAAGGAGTAGAGATTGCTGGATTTAAAAGCTTTCAGCTCGTTTTTGAGTCTAATTTTTAATCTGCTTGATATTAGTGGACAATTCCTTTAAAATTATTTGATGAGTAGAGTGAATCTAAATGGTTGATATGGAAAAACTAATAAAAAAATTAAAAGAAGAGATAGAAAAATTAGAGAAGGAGTTAATGGTAGATATACCGAGAGAGCTTCAAAAAGCCATTGCTCAAGGTGATATTTCTGATAATGCTGAGTATCAATCAGCCAAAGAAAGACAGTTTTACCTCAGTGCAAGGGTTGCTCAGCTAAAGGAAAGATTGGCGACCCTCTCTATGATGAATTTGAATGATATACCAAAAGACAGGGTTGGATATGGTTCTACTGTTTATCTCAGAGATACCAATACAGGAGAGGAAGTGGTTTATAAACTTGTTTTTCCTGAAGAAGTGGATGTCTCAAAAGGAAAAATTTCCATTACTTCCCCTATAGGAAAGAAACTTCTTGGAAAAGAGGAGGGAATGGAGGTGGAGATCCCAGTTCCATCAGGGGTAAAGAGATTTGAGATTCTTAGACTTGTAACCATCCATGACTCAAAAGGAGAAGAAAATGAGTAAGAAAGAAAAGAAAAAAAAGGAGATTTCTTTATTCAGAGAATATTTTGAGCTTTTTGCTGAAACAGCAGTTTTTGTATTTTTCGTAATGACATTTTTGGTTCAGGCTTTTCAAATTCCAACAGGCTCAATGGAAGATACCCTTTTAATTGGCGATCATCTCCTTGTCAACAAATTTGTTTACGCATCCACCTTATTCGAGTGGGAAAAGAAGTTTCTTCCAATAAAAAATATTAAAAGGGGAGATATAGTTGTATTTCGATATCCGGAAGATCCTACAAAGGATTTTGTTAAAAGGGTAATTGCTCTTGGAGGAGAAACTATTGAAATAAAAGATAAAAAAGTTTACATTAATGGCAAGCCTATAGATGAGCCTTACAAGATTCACAAGGATAGCTTGATTTTTAATTCCAATGAATTTGTTCCAGAAAATTTTATAATAAGGGACAATTATGGTCCAGTTATTGTTCCCAATGGTCATTATTTTGTAATGGGAGACAATCGCGATAATAGCTCAGATAGTAGATACTGGGGATTCCTTCCCAGAGAGATGATTAAAGGGAAGCCATGGATAATCTACTGGTCATACAAGGCAAAAAGAGGCGAATATCTTGAAAGAGGATTTTTGAGAAGGATATGGGGTATTGTGGAGACAATAGTTACATTTATACCAAAGACTCGCTGGGAAAGGTTTTTCAAAGTTATTAAATAATCTCACTTCTTTAAATGGGTCTTAATTGGAAAATTTCTGAGGAATTTAACGGGAGGTTTTTATGAAAAGAATTTTTTTATTTATTTTTGTCTTAATCTTTTCCTTTTATCTTTTTTCACAGGAAGGGGTTGTCTCTTCTGATTCGGAAATAGCAACAAAAGTTGGAATAGAAATACTGAAGAAGGGAGGTAATGCAATTGATTCAGCTGTTGCAGTCGGTTTTGCCCTTGCTGTGACTTTTCCCACTGCAGGAAATATTGGAGGTGGGGGATTTATGCTCATTAAAATGGCAGATGGAAGAGAGGCAGTCATTGATTATAGAGAGATGGCACCCCTTAAAGCCCATCGTGACATGTATCTTGACGAGAAAGGAGAGGTTAGAAAAGGATTGAGCGAAGAAGGATATCTTGCTTCTGGTGTTCCTGGAACTGTAGCGGGATTTGCTCTTGCCCTTAAAGAGTTTGGAACCCTTCCTTTAAAGGAAGTTTTGAAACCCGCCATTGAAATTGCTGAAAAAGGGTTTCCTGTAGATAGTTATCTAAAGAATTCTATTGACTCTCATAGGGAGCTCCTTTCAAAATTTCCTGAGACAAAAAGAATACTTTTAAAAAACAAAAATGAATTGAGAATTGGCGAGATAATTGTTCAAAAGGATCTCGCTAAGACATTAAGAGAGATTGCCAAATATGGTCCAGATGCCTTCTATAAAGGAAGAATAGCAGAGCTCATTGAAAAGGATATGAAGAGGAATGGTGGTCTTTTGGATAGGAAGTCCCTTTCTTCCTATAAAGCAGTTATAAGAGAGCCTATCAGGACTCTTTATAGAGGATACGAGATTGTTACTGCTCCTCCACCTTCCTCTGGTGTCATTCTCCTTCAAATTCTCAATATTCTTGAGAATTTTCAAATATCAAAGATGGACTGGAAGTCTAATGAATACATCCATATTGTTGCAGAAGCAATGAAACTTGCTTTCAGAGATAGGGCAAGACTTTTGGGTGACCCTGATTTTGTAAATATCCCCCTCAAAATTTTACTTTCAAAGGATTATGCTCTAAAAAAGGCAAAGAGCATCCGTTATCTTTCGGTTCTAACTGAAAATGAATCAGATTCTTTCAGTCCATGGAATGAGAGAGAGGAAACCACCCATTTCTCTGTAATGGATAAATATGGAAACATAGTCTCTAACACTTATACTCTTAACGGAAGCTTTGGTTCAGGCGTAATCATAAAGGGAACTGGTATTATTATGAACAACGAAATGGATGATTTTTCAATAAAACCAGGATATCCCAATATTTATGGTTTGATAGGAGGTGAGGAGAATTCAATTCAGCCCTGTAAAAGGATGCTTAGCTCTATGACTCCCACAATTGTTTTGAAGGATGGGAGTCCTGTTCTTGCTATTGGTTCACCTGGAGGTCCTACAATTATAAACACAGTCCTACACAACATTATTTACACCATTGATTTTGGCATGCCCCTTAAAGAAGCAATTTCAGCTCCAAGATTTCACCATCAATGGGTTCCTAATATTTTGTATCTTGAGGAAGGGAGATATGATGAAAGTGTTGTAAATGAATTGAAGAAAAGAGGGCATGATGTGAAGTTCAGAAAGAAGATCGGAAATGCCCATGGAATAGAGATAAGAGAGGGGAAGAGAGTAGGAGAACCTGATCCAAGAGGTCCGGGAAAGGCGATAAAAACATCCGATTAGGGAGGAGAAAATGCACTGGAGGATTGGGCTTGTCGGATTTGGGAATGTTGGAAGGGCTTTTGTTTCTTTGTATAAGGAATTTAAAGAAGATTGGAAGAAAAAATTCGGTATAATTTCAGATTTTGTATTTATTTTAAACTCAAGAGGTGGGATTTTCGATGAGAGTGCTCTTTCAGAGGATATTATTGAGAGTGCTGTCAGTTCGAAAGAAGGAATAGATTCTTTGAAGTGCTGGAAGAATGGACTAAAGTTTGAAGAAGTAATAGACTCGGCGAAAATAAATCTTCTTGTGGAGGTCTCACCTACAAATATAAAAAAAGGAGAGCCTGCCCTTTCCTATATAAAATCAGCTCTTTCAAAAGGTATTCATGTTGCTACTGGCAACAAAGGACCATTTCTTTTCAATTTTAGGGAGTTGTTCGATTTAGCGAAAGAAAAAAAATGCTTTTTGGGAATAGGATGCACAGCGGGAGCTGCTTTACCAACCATAAATTTTGGTTTCCATTCATTGATGGGTTCAAAGGTAGAAAGAATAGAAGGTGTCTTGAACGGTGTTTGTAATTTTATTTTAACCTCAATGGAAGAGAAAGAAATAAGTTTTGAAGATGCACTCTCAATGGCTCAGAAAATGGGGATTGCTGAAACTGACCCTTCCCTTGATATAGATGGATGGGATACAGCATCTAAGATTCTTATAATTGCAAACTATCTAATGGGTTCCTCCCTTACATTGAGAGATATTCCTGTTCAGGGAATAAGAGGGATTGGTTTTGGTGAGATATATGAAGCAAAGAAGAGGAGGAAAAGATGGAAACTGGCGGGAGTTGCTGTCAAGAAAGGAGAAGAGGTTGAGGCGGAAGTGAAACTAATAGAGGTGGAAGAGGGTCATTTTCTATATGATTTAAAAGGAACAGAGAAAGGTATCCTTTATGTTTCGAATCCTGCGGGAAAATTTGTTGTTAAAGGTGGAGCATCCTCACCTGCTGGAGCGGGATACTCCCTCTGGAGGGATATAATAAACTTTTCGATATCAGGTCAATTTATTTAGATTTTTATAATAGGAGACTTTTTATTTGCTCTAATTCTTTCAACTGTTTCTGGATTATATTTTTCCATATATCCTATAAAGCCTTTAACGAATTCATTTGACCTGATGCTTTCACTTTTATACCCCTTCACAAATTTTATCACTCTGTCAAGAATATCGGGAATTATATTCCTATCTATATAACCCTCTTTAATTCCTGTTTCTAAGAAATCAAGCAACTTTTCTCCAAAAATGTTTTTCATTTCCCCAGGGAATGTAATCGGGCTAAACTTTCTTCTTACATATTCAAATCCTGCAAGAATTTCGATATCCAGCGAACCAGGAGATTCCGCTAAATATGAATATAAATTCCATTCGATAGCTAAGAAAATCATAGAATTTTCATCGTTTAAATCTTCAAATTCCTTGAGCCATTCTGAGGCAAATTTTTCTCCCTTTTTTTCTATTGAATAACCCATATGCTCAGTTAGAATAGGGCAGTTTTCAGGACATGGAATGAACTTTATCCTTTTTTCTCCGCAACACTTGGAGCATATCAGTCCTTTTAAAACAGGACAGTTTCTTTTACCCTTTCTCTTTTTACAGGAGACGCATAGATTCATTATTTAATTTTCCATAGGCTTTTTTCTCTTCCTGCATAAAAACCATTTTTAGAAAGATTCAACTCTATTTTCATAAGTCTGTTGTATTTGGATATTCTTTCACCTCTTGAAAGGGAACCAGTCTTTATAAATCCCGCATTTAATCCAACAGCAAAGTCAGCAATGAAAGAGTCCTCTGTTTCCCCTGACCTATGGGATATAACTGTTCTGTATCCAACTCTTTTTGCCATCTGAACAGTTAGGATGGTTTCAGTAACTGTTCCAATCTGGTTAAGCTTTATAAGAATTGAATTTGCTACATTTTCCTCAATTCCTTTTTTTAATATTTGTGGATTTGTAACAAAAATGTCGTCTCCCACAATCATTACTTTTTCACCAAGAGAGGATGTGATTGCTTTCCAACCTTCCCAATCATCTTCTGAAAGGGGGTCTTCAAGGGAAATTATAGGGAAAGTTTTCACCCAGTTCTCCCAGAATTTTATCATATCTTCTGAATTTCTCTTTGAACCATCGGATTTTTTAAATACATAAACTCCATCCTCATAGAACTCTGATGAGGCTGAATCAATGGCAAGATATATATCTTCTCCCGATTTATATCCCGCCTTTTCTATGCTTAACAAAATTAACTCGACAGCTTCCTCGTTGGATCTTAGATTGGGAGCAAATCCTCCCTCATCACCCACTCCTGTTGAATACCCTTTATCTTTTAAAACTCCCTTCAATGTATGGAAAACCTCAACTCCCATTCTCAAAGCTTCATGGAAAGAGGGAGCACCCACTGGAACTATCATAAATTCTTGGATATCAACACTGTTGTCTGCGTGAACCCCTCCATTTAAAATATTCATCATAGGAATAGGCAAGAGATTAGCAGAAGTTCCACCTAAATATTCATAAAGCTCAACACCCCTTTCTCCTGCAAAGGCTCTTGCACATGCCATAGATACAGAAAGGATAGCATTTGCTCCAAGCTTACTTTTATTTGGAGTTCCATCAAGTTCAATGAGAAGGTTATCAATCTCTGCCAAAGAGTTGAATTCCTGTCCAACAATTTTTGGAGCAATCTTTTTTACTATATTCTCACATGCTTTCAGGACTCCCTTCCCCCCATATCTTGTTTTGTCTCCATCCCTCAATTCAAGAGCCTCTCTTTTACCTGCTGAAGCACCAGAGGGAACAGAGGCTGAATAGACAAATCCCATTTCATCAGTTAACTCAACCTCTACTGTTGGATTTCCCCTTGAATCCAGTATTTCCCTTGCATTAATACTTGTTATTCTCATATAAAACCTCCGTAGGAAAGTTTAAAATTTAAAAGTAAAAAGGTATAAGTTGAATTATAAAGCAAAAACTTTGACTTTTTTCTCTGTTCTTTTAACTTTTTCCATTTTTGTTCCATTTTTAATATTATCCATCAAAATTTAAATAAATCAACTGCGATTCTGTAAGATTTGTAGGTTCTGTGAAGGATAGAATTAAAATCTGTGGGTGTAAACTACTTTGAATCTTATGTCATTTGTGTAATTGAAAAACTTTTTACCCTCTCCTTCGTAATCAATCCATGAATGATTTAAAACAAAGAATATATCGTTTCCAGGTGATATTGTCCATCGGAGTCTTGAGTTTATACCGATATTGTCAGACTTGTTGTCATACTGAATAAAATTGTAAAGAACCAATCTTGGATTGAAAGAATAGTCAAATCTGGCGGAATAAACGTTTGTGGTGAATGAGCCCTGTGGGAGAGTAACTCTGTTCTGTTCGAATTTTAAGCCAATAATAGTATGTTTACCTGAGCGATAATTTAAACCTATTTCAGGACTTCTGTTTTTTCCTCTATAAAATCCTCCCCACCAGTACATGATATCGAGACTCCATGGTCTTTTTGAGGCAGTTTCAATCTGGATTCTGTATCTTGTCTGTTTGTATTCGCCTACGGGGATATAGATGTCTTCAAACATTTCGTATTCTTCATTAACAAAGTCATACTGAGGAACTATATTAAATTCTATATGATCTCCAGATTCAAACTCAATATTTATAGGAGTTATGAATACATTTCTCATCAATGGTTTGTTTTTCAAATCCATCGTTTCATTCCATCTGAGCTCAAAGGGTATTCTTCTTATTCCAAACTTCATGACTCTTGGAGCATAAGTTAAAGATAAAAAAGCTTTCCTTATATCTTCCCTATACACAAAACCAAGAGCTGGGTTGAAATTCTTTTCAATCTGTTTCCAGGAAAAGGAAGCTTCGAATAGGTCGTTGGGATAACCAATACTGAAGCCAAATGCACTATCGTTCCCCTTCAAACCTTCTGTATCTGTTTTTAGCCCGTAAAGAAGGAAATAAAAATTCTTGTTTCCGAGAAATTTTGAAGTTCTATATCTGAAATCAAATCCTGCGAGAAAGTTTTTTTCCTCTCCCTCGGGATTCCCATAAGTAAATATAGCACCCACATAGGATTGCCTCCATATGGATCTTTTAATCCTTGCAACGAGGAAATTTTTTCTCGGAACCCCTCCATATTCCTCAGTTACTACATCCAAAAAACCGATCTCATAATCGTCGAGCTTTCCTGTTAGTTTTAATCCCGCAATTATTGGCACGGGAACTCTATTCCCTTTTTCATCTTCTATCAATCCAATTCTCCTGCTAAAGAATGGAATGAAATCAGGGCCTCTAAATCCAAAACCCATTGACTCTCCAAATGCGAAGACGCCCGCACCTTCAAGGAAGAATGTTCTTTTTTCGGGAAAGAAAAGGGGGAAACGGGTTAAATTGATTCTTCTTTCATCCACCTCTGTCTCAGCAAAATCAGTGTTGAGAGTGAGAGAACCTGTTAGATTTGGGGTGATTTTATAAACTATATCAGCTCCAATGTCTGAGGGATATTTTTTAACACTATTTTCTTTTGCCCAAGAATGTCCTGCAATTCCGTAAGGCTTTAAATCTATTCCATAACCCTGTGAAATTCCCTTGATCCCTTTTATAACCCCCGCCTCCGAGACTTGAACAAATCTTATATCAAGACTTGGTGAGCACCATCTATCCTCTTCAATTTTTCTCTTTATAAATCTCGAAATATTAAAACCCCAATTTTCATTGGAGGGATTAAAATTCAAAGATTTAAAAGGTATTTCTATTTCAACTATCCATCCATCCTCAACAATCCTTGTCTTGGCATTCCATATTGTATCCCATTCTCTGTTAATATATGCGCCATTTTCACTTATTATTGCATCCATAATTGCGCCTATAGGATTCGCTACAAATAAGAATGCATTTCTTCTATCTAAAAATGGGTCAAGGAGTATTTCAACTCTGTCATCATTTCTCAACTCTGAATCCCTTGCCATTGAGCTTGCTACAATCTTTCCTGGTTCTGAGTCAAAACAATAAATGCCAATATAAAGGCTGTTTTTGCTGTAGAGAATTTTAACTTCAGTCCTTTCTGTTGGAGGAGCTCCTGGATTTGGTTCCCTCTGGATTAAATCCCCAATTGATTCAGTTTCAGACCAGCATTCTTCGTTTAAGTAACCATCTATTTTTATTTCGCAATTTGTTTCTTTAATTTCATATTCCCTTCCATCAGCAAGTAAGAATGGAAAAAGAAAGAATAGGAAGAAAACTTGTATAATTCGCATAACTTTCTCCTTTTTCAATTTATAGAATACTTATATATTTTATACCAATAAATTTTTGAAAAGGTTTCATTTGTTGACATTATTGTCTCTCTCAATTATTTTTAAAAGTTCAGAATATGAAACCGCTGTGGTTCCGAGTCTTGAGACAGCTATGGATGCTCCGTAATTTGCAAGCTCACATGCTTCACTTATATTGGTTCCAGAAAGTATTGATAGAGTAAGGATAGAGATGACTGTATCTCCCGCTCCAGTAACATCGTAGACCTCCCTTGCTTTTGTGGGAAGGTGTCCACCCTCATTTTTCTCATCAAGAAATGTCATTCCTTCTTCTCCCCTTGTAATTACAACATATTTACAATTGAGCATTTCTTTAATTTTTTTCGCTCCTTCAATGTAGTCTTCATCTTTCCTCATCTTTATTCCTGTTATTCTCTCTGCTTCTCCATGATTTGGTGAAATCAGAGTCACATCCCTGTAAAGGAAAATGTTTTCAACTTTTGGATCCACGAAGATTTCGGTATCATCCCTTTTAGAAATTTTAATACCTTGGATTAAATCTTGTGTTATTACTCCTTTATTGTAGTCAGATATAAGGATTCCATCGAATTCTTTTAAGTCAGCCAATTTCAAAATTTTTTCAGCTATTTCTTGGGATATTTTGGATGAATTTTCTCTGTCCATCCTTACCACCTGTTGATGGTGGGCAATTACTCGTGTTTTTACTGTTGTGGGTCTTGAGGAATCCTGAATTAAAAATACTCCCCTTTCTCCGAGAATTTTTTTTAGCTCCTCTCCTTCAAAATCATTTCCAATGACTGAAATAAGATAGGCATTACTTCCAAGAGCTTTTAAATTCAAGAAAACATTGGAAGCCCCACCCCCCTTCAACTCCTCCCTTTGAATTTCGAGGACTGGGACTGGTGCTTCGGGCGAAATCCGCGAAACTTTTCCCATTATGTATTTATCCAGCATTACATCCCCAATGACAAGAACTCTTAAATTTTTGAATCCCTCAATTATCTCCTTTGCTCTTTTTATTTCCATTTCTTACTCCTTTAATATTCTTTAATACGGAAAGAGGGTATGTTATAAGATAAAGGAAAAGCATCTTGACCTCTGAATCGCCAAAATTATATTCAAAAAATCCCGCAATAAAAAGACCTGAAATTGCTCCTATTGCTCCAAGTCCAGATAATTTAAAAAATTCTCTTTTCTCTGATTTGAAAACCTCCCAATTCTTTTTAATAGCAAGGATTATAAACCAGAGCCATGAAATAAGCGCAAAAAATCCTCTTTCAGCAAAAATCTGGATAATGTTGTTGTGAAGATGGGGATTATCCCTCAGCGCATTTTCCGGCTTATTATCTTTGTAAATAATTCTAACTGTATCAGGTCCAGAGCCAAAGAGCGGATATTTGGAGATTATTTTTGCTCCAGTAATTCCCATATAAATCCTGTCCCTGTTAGTTTCATCATTGGGGTCAAAAATACTTAAAAATCTTTTCTTAACACTCAATGGTGAAAAAAGAATAATCAAAATAAGTAATGGAATGACAACAAAAGTTAGCTTAGGCTTGAAGATAAATATGATTATTGAAATTGCGAAAAATGCACCTATCCAGGCACTCCTTGTAAATGTAAGAATAAGGAAGAAAATAGAGAGAAAAGATAAAAATGCCCAGAAAAATTTCATGAATTTTTTGTTTATTAAAGTCATTGATATGGAAAGGCAGAGGAAGAGGAGAATTATCCCTGATTGGGTCATGTAATGTCCTAAAAAACCTGAAATCCTCTCCTGAGGAAAGAGTATACCTTCATATTGAGCAAAGCTAATTAGAAAAGATAGAATCATGGCAAAGGAAATAGCGCAATTGAAGGATAAAAAAGTTTTCTCCTCTTTAAAGGAACTGAAAAGAAGGGGGACTATTAAAAAAAGGAGAAGCTCCTTTGTATCTTTTAAGCTTGTAATAAAATCAATAGAGAAGATTGTAGAAAGAATTGTGAAAAAGGAGTAAAAGAGGAGAGGGATAAATATGGAGGGGATTTCAATTTTTAATTTTTTTCTAAGATAAAGGAAAAGCCAAACCAAGACACTGAAAAATAGAAAAGATTCTGATAGGGCAATTGATAAAGGAATGAAGAACAAAAAGAGCAAAAAAGAAAGATATAAAATAGTTTCCTCGAAACTTCTCTCTTTCAAATCCATATTTTCAGTTCTTAAAAAGTAATCTGCTCATTCTTGAACCATATTTTTTAATTATAATTCATTTCTTTAAAAATTGGGAGAAATTTAAGAGTAAACTTTATAACCCATCTCGTGCACTTTTTAAAAAGAGTTTATAGTCTTCTTCTGTCTTTACAAATATTCCAATGTTCCCCAATCTTACATTTTTAAGACCCGCTTCCCTAGCAGAATTGCAAGAATCGAGCATCTGTTTTAAATTGGGAGAAGGGACATCCTTCATTTTATACTCACCAAAAAATGCTAATATGGTAAAAGGAATTTTATCATCTACTCTTGCCAGTAATTGGGCTATTTTGCTTATCTGGTCTGTTTCAACCCAGTTGGGTATGAAAAGGGATAAAACTTCAAGGGTAAGATCTCTTCTGGCAATCTCAAAATCCATTCATTGTCAACTCCTGTTAGCTTTCTGTGAATTTCTCTATCGCGCCTTTATATCCAGCGGGAGTTAATTTGTTGGGACATAGTTCTGATCTTTTCCCTTCTGATACACATTTACCACAGTGCTTGCATAGATCCATAGCGTGAATGGATGTTGCTCTTTCTTTTGGCTCTTTAACTGTAAAAATTTTTTTATACTCGCAGGCAATATTTAAAATTTCATCAGGAGACATCCATCTCCCATTTTTATACTGACTGAATTCCCAGGAATGGCATTTGAGAATGAGAGGTTACAACCTGATTGGTAAATTGACAGATACTCCTCAGGCCGAGAAAGCAAGACCGATTTTATAAGCCTGAAGGGAGTTTTACCTTCCCATTTTAAAGTTATTTGGCATGCCCTTTCTCTTAAATACTCACTGGTATAGATTTTTTCTGGTTTGAAAAATGTATTGCAACTACCCTTTTTAAAACCCTGCTTCACTAAATTACATTTTTCACTTTTTTCTTTCATTTTAGAGTCCAATACAATATTAGCTTAACCCATGGAATAAAATTTCACAAGATTTTAATGTAAATTTGTGGTATTCTTAAAAGTTAAATATGAATCCATTAGAATTTAGAAGTTTTAAAAATAAACAGGAGCTCAGAGATACGGTATGGGAATTTATGGAAACAATGAATCTTGTAACTTTTCCTCGCCCATGCATTGGAAGGATACCAAATTTTAAAGGCTCTGAAATTGCTACAAAAAATTTGAAGAATCTAAAGGAGTGGAGAGAAGCAAAAGTTATATTTTCAGCACCCGATTCTGCTCTTTATTATGCAAGAGCTGAAGCTCTAAAGGAGAGAAAAATCCTTCTCGTGGCTTCACCTGGATTAAAAGGATTTTACCTTGTAAAGGATGTCCAACCTGAAAAAGCCTTCAAAGCATCAACAATAAAGGGCTTTTCAGGGTTTGGTAGAAAGGTGAAAATAAATTCAGAACTTCCAAGGATCGAACTATATCTCACAGGAGCTGTTGCCTGCGACAAAAAAGGGAACAGAATTGGGAAGGGAACTGGATTTGGAGACAGGGAAGATGAGATACTTTCTGAAGCGGGATTGATTGACGAAAATACTCCAAGAATTGCTTTGATTCATGAATTTCAGCTTTTTGAAGATTTTTCTTATCTATCGGATAAATGGGATAAAAAAGTTTCAATAATAGTAACTCCTGAGAGGGTTTACAGAATAAATAGATAACTTTTTAATTTTCTTAAATTTTCACTTGCTTCCTTCTCTTTTTTGACTTTAAGAATATCTCAGAGAGAGGATAATCACGGTATTGGTAGAGCAAATAGGGATTCTGGATTGATACTTATTCCATGAATATTGACAGAAAGATGGAGATGGGGTCCTGTTGCTCTTCCAGTGCTTCCAACATATCCTATTATTTCTCCCTTTTTTACTTTATATCCTTCTTTACTGCAAAGTTTGAAAGATGCATGTAAAGTGAATATATTCCACCTCCATGATTTATCATTACTGTTCTTCCAGGTAAAAGAAGCTCATTGGTTAGAACAACCACACCTGAGTTTATAGCTACAACAGCCTCATTTGCATTGGCTTTATAGTCAACTCCTCTGTGAATGCTTTTTTGTTTATTATTTATTATCCTTATAATTCCAAAGGGCGTTGATACTGTTGCATTAAGGGGTGGAATGAAACTTCCCTCCCACATAGGCTCTGATACTTCACTCCATAAAGAGGATAACATCAAATTTTCTTTTTTAACCCTTTCAAGATCTTCGGGACTGAGAAATACAAGTTGGGAGGGTAATGTAATTCTCTGGATGGGAAATGTCTTTTTATGGACATTTATAATCTGTCCGAAAGATGTTTTTCCAGCAGAGATGTGAAGATAGTAAATGCCAGGCTTTATATCCAATCTGACAAAACTAACAGCATAATATAAATTTTGGGAAGCTTTATAGAAATTAATGCTCTTTCCATCAAATTTTCCTGATGGTAAAACTGAAGATTCTATCTCAATGAGAAATGCGTCTCCAGGATATAAAATTTCGGCTTTTACTCTTAAAATCAATTCAGAGAACAAATTATGGGATAGAATGAGGAAAAAAGCAAAATGGTAAAAAGAGCTTTTTTTTCATTTATTTTTTTCAGCTTCCTTCACTTCAAGAAGAACTGAGTTGAAGGAAGAAGGATGGCAAAAGAGAATTCTTTTACCATCGTATCCAGTCCCTTCCTTCACTATCTGGATATTCATTTTTTCAAGTTTTTCTCTAAATTCATCGAAATCTTCAACTGAAATGCAGATGTGGTGAAGACCTTCCCCTCTTTTTTTGAGAAAATTAGAGATAGGAGAATTCTCATCAATGGGAGAAATTATTTCTATTTTTGATCCTTCTGCTTCAACGAAAAACAATTTTACACCTTCATTTTCTAAAAATTTTACAGTGGGTCTCTCTTTGAGAAACAAGCTCCATTTTTCAATTGCGTCATCAATATCTTTGACAGCAATGGCTATGTGGTCAATCTTCATTGAATTTTGCCATCCTTGCAAGTTCTTCAGCTACAGAGTAGGGGTCGATCTCTTTTAAATAGATCTTCTCCACAATCCTTTCTATCTCTTCTCCTGATATTTTATTTATAACCTTTGAGGAAAGAACTTCTCTTAAATGTTCAAAAAGTAGCCATCTGGAAAATTCCTTCCTTCTTTTCTCTATATTTTCAAGCCTTTCCCTTTGGGAAGTCATAATATCTATGGTTTTTACAAGCTCATCAACGCCCTCTCCTGTTAAAGCAACTGTTTTGATTATAGGTATATTTTTGTTTTGAGAAGAGATTGAAAGCAAAGCCTGAAGTTGGACTTCCATCCTTTCTGTCTCAGGAAGGTCAGCTTTGTTAATAACATAAATATCCGCAATTTCCATAATTCCCGCTTTGAATGCTTGGATATCATCTCCTGCTGTGGGAGTGAGGAGGAGAACAACTATGTCGGAAAGTTTTACAATTTCTATCTCATCCTGTCCTACCCCTACTGTTTCAACAATTATAATATCTTTTCCAGATGCATCGAGAACTTTTATCGCATCTCCTGTAAATCTCGAAACTCCTCCGAGATGTCCTCTTGAAGCCATACTCCTTATAAAAACATCTTCATCGTTGGCATGTCTCATCATTCTGATCCTATCACCGAGGATTGCTCCTCCTGAAAATGGGCTTGTTGGATCAACTGCTATCACTCCGATTTTTTTCCTTTCCTTCCTCCATATTGATATCATCTGATCCACAAGAGAACTTTTTCCTGTTCCAGGTGAACCTGTTATTCCAATTACACGGGCTTTGCCTGTTCTGTAGTATATCTTTTTTAAAATTTCCGTTGAGCCATTTTCCTGATTTTCGATCATACTTATTGTCTTTGCAATAATTCTCTGATTCCCTTCAAGGATTCCGTTTACAAGCTCAGAGATTCTGTTCTCCATTTATCTTTCCAAAACCTCCTTTGCAATTATCAATTTCTGTATTTCTGAGGTTCCTTCTCCTATTGTTGCAATTTTTGAATCCCTGTATAGTTTCTCCACAGGAAAGTCCTTTGTAAACCCATATCCTCCAAAGATTTGAACTGCAAGATTTGCACATTTTACTGCAACTTCTGATGCATAATATTTTGCCATGGAGGATTCTTTTATTGCATCGAGCTTTTTATCTTTAAGTTGTGCAGCTCTCAAAGTGAGAAGCCTTGCTGCATCTATTTCAGTAGCCATATCAGCAAGCATCCACTGTATTGCCTGGAAATTTGAAATTGGCTTCCCAAACTGAACTCTTTCCTTGGAATACTTTAAAGATGCCTCGAGAGCACCTACAGCAATTCCGAGGGAAAATGCTGCAATTGAAACTCTTCCTCCATCAAGAACTGTTAAGGCATCATGATAACCTTTTCCTTCTTCACCCAAAAGATTCTCCTCTGGAACCTCTGCATCCTCAAATATTAACTCTGCAGTGTCAGATGCCCTTACCCCTAACTTGTCCTCCCTCTTTCCAACGGAAAATCCTTTTGTCCCCTTTTCAACAATGAATGCTGAAATTCCTCTTTTCCCTTTACTTTTATCGGAAACAGCCATTACAACAATGATTTCACTGATGGAACCATTGGTGCAGAAGACTTTTGTTCCGTTTAAAATCCATTTATTCCCTTCTTTCCTTGCAGTTGTTTTGATGGAACCTGCGTCAGAACCCGCTGTTGGTTCTGTTAAAGCCCATGCTCCCAAGGTTTCACCCTTTGCAAGTCTTGTGAGATATTTCTTTTTTTGCTCCTCATTTCCGAAAAGATAAATATGATTTGAACAAAGGGAGTTGTGAGCAGCTATTGTCAGTCCTATTGATGGGTCGACCTTTGAAATTTCCTCAAGAATTATGCAGTAATCAATATAACTTAGTCCCGCTCCACCATATTCGGGAGGGAATATTATACCGAGATAGCCCATTTCTGCTATTTTTTTTATAAGATCTAGTGGCATTTCTTTTTTTTCATCCATCTCTTTTACTCTTGGTGCAATTTCCTTCTGAGCAAATTCCCTTACAGAATCCCTCAGAAGAATCTGATCTTCAGTAAATAAAAAATCCATAATTCCTCCAAAAATATATTATCAAATTTCATTCTTTCATTAAATCCATGAGGCGATCCGCATTATCAGGCGGTTTGGTCAGAAGGCTTACAAAAAGAACAGTTAAAAAGGAAAGTATAAAAGCGGGAACCCATTCCGAAACCACTGATTTCAAAGATGGGATTGAATACCAGATAATCTCTGTAAGTGTTCCGACAAATATTCCTGTTATTGCTCCCCATTTTGTTATTTTTTTCCAGTAAAGGGATAGGAGAATTGAAGGTCCGAAAGCAGCTCCAAGACCTCCCCATGCAAAGAGAACGAGATAAAAGACCAGCTTCTTTGCAATTGCTCCAGAAATCAAAGCAATAATAGCCATTCCAAATGTTGTGAACCTGCTCCAGAAAACAAGTTGTTTCTGGGAAAGCTCTTTATTTTTTGAGAATATTTGCTGATATAAATCCCTAATAATTGCAGAAGAGGCAACAAGGAGCTGGGAATCTGCGGTGGACATTATTGCAGCAAATATTGCAGAAATTGTTAATCCAAAAAGGAATGGGTGAAGATACTGGGAGCTTAAAAGGGGATAAATATTCTCAGGGTCTTTATTTGGGAGGGATTCCACACCTTGATAAATTGCTCTTCCCGCAAGACCAATATAAATAGCTCCCCAAGCCATGAGAACATTCCATAGAGTTCCTATAAATCCTGTTTTTTTAAGCTTTTCAGGATTTTCAATTGACATGTATTTATTTAAGATATGAGGGTTTCCTGGAGAGCCAAAACCGATTCCAAGAAAGCTTATTAAAGTTCCCGCAGAGATTGAAAAAGGATCTATGAACGAAGAAGAAAGTCCTTTCAATATTGAAAGAAGCTCACTGAATCCACCAATTCTATAAATTGCAATAATGGGAAGGAGCATAAGGGCAAATATCATTATCAAAGCCTGAATCATGTCAGTCAGGCAAACCGCAAGGAATCCACCCATCATTGTATAAAAAATAACTATTCCCGCTGTTATTAAGACTCCTGCTAACTGAGAAATTCCGAAACTTGCTGAAAGGGATTTTCCTCCCGCATTGAACTGGGCAGAGACATAGGAGACCATAAAAATTATTATTGGAATAACAGAGAAAATCCTTAAAATATGGGATTTATCTAAGAATCTCGATTCAAGATAATCGGGTATGGTCAGATTCCCCATTTTACCTGTGAAATTTCTCAATCTTCTTCCCGCATAGACAAATAGGAAGAGCTCCATCAATATATAACCCACAACAGCCCAGATGGCTGATGCACCTCTGACAAAAGCCATTCCTGACATTGCAATCAGAAGCCATGCAGATCTTCCAGATGTTACAGCAGCGAGGGCAACAACAAAAGTTTTCATTTTTCTTCCACCCAGGAAGAATTCCGCAATCCCAGAGGATGAAAAACGAGTTGTAATGATACCAATTCCAATCATCATCAAAAGGTATAGAGTAAAAGCTGAAAGAGCCCATATATTTGAGGAAACATCATAACTCATCTTCTTCCTCCCCAATCAAAAGAAAGAATGAAAGAGAGAATTATTATAAACAGTGGAAGGATTACAAGTCCAAAAATTGCCTTTAACATTTTTTCCTCCAGTTAGAAAGTGATTATATATTTTTTAAAAGGAAGAGGCAAGAAGGTTTCTTGCATATTACGAATTAATACATTATACTAAAAATATGAAAAAAAGATTTTTTTTAATTTTCTTTCTTTTATTATTTTTACCTTTGATGGGAGTTGAGACCACTCCGAGAATATCAGACAGGGAGATAGTAGAAAGACTTACAAGGCTTGAGGAGAGGCAAACTTCCATTGAAAAAAGGATAGAGGCTCTCCGCTCTGAGATGATTGCAAGGTTTGAATCAGTAGATAAGAGGTTTGAATCAGTAGATAAGAGGTTTGAATCAGTAGATAAGAGGTTTGATTCAATGGAAAAAAGGTTTGATTTAATTCAGTGGATGTTTGGTATATTCATAACAGTTTCGCTGGTAATTCTTGGTTTTGTTGTTAAAATGCAATGGCAACTGCAGAAAAAGATGGTTGCTGTGGAGAGAAACCTTGAGACCCAGAAAGATGAGATAAATTTCTTTAAGAGTCTTGTTGAAAAACTCATTACCCCAAAAGGTGCCCCTTAAGAAATTCCTGAGTTATAAAATTTTGATTTCGATTTTCTTTTATAGGCTAAAAAGAGAACGATTAATTTAAAACTATTATTTTTCACATCTCTTACCATGGATTAAAAATTTGACTCCTTTGTTATTTTCAAATATACTTTTTTTGAAGGATGTTAGATGCCAGAAAATATTTATGAAGAAGTAGAAATTTTAAAGAAACACTTCTCAGGGAAATATGAATTTCTTGAGCTAATTGGTAAAGGAGGGTTCGCCTTTGTTTACAAAGTTAAAGATTTATATCTTGAAAGGCTTGGGGCAATAAAAATCCTTTATAAAGAGTATTCAAGGGATGAGGAAACAATAGAGAGATTCAGAAGGGAGGCAAAGATATATGCTAATCTTGAGCACCCAAATATTGTCCCTATATATGATATTGGAATTGTGGAGGGAATAGTCTTCTTTATCATGAAGTTCATTGAGGGAGAGACTTTAAATAAAATCATTAGAAAGGAAGGAAAGCTTTCCGAGAGAAGAGCGATCAAGATAATGTCAGAACTTCTTGATGCTCTTGCCTACATTCATAAAAAAGGAATCATTCATAGAGATATAAAACCCCACAACATAATGATTGACAAAAACGATAGGACAATTCTTGCTGATTTTGGAATTGCAAGAACCCTTGAGTCAACAAGCTTTACAAAATCAGGTGCAATTCTTGGGACAGCTTACTATCTCTCTCCTGAGCAGGCTAAGGGACTCCCCATTGACCATAGAGTTGATATATACTCTGCGGGTGTAACCCTATATGAAATGGTTACAGGAGAATTGCCTTTCAAAGGTGAAAATACGCTCATGGTTTTATACCAGCATGTAAATGAACTCCCCCCTCTTCCATCAAAGTTTAATCCTAAGATTTCAAAAGAGATGGAATCAATAATTTTAAAAGCCCTTGAAAAGGAGCCTAACAAAAGATTTTCATGTGCTGAGGAGATGAGGGAGGCTTTGCTGAGCGTTTCTTTTGAACATAAAAAAGTTGTTCAGCCTGAACCTCTTGAGACAATTTCAATTCCTGAAGAGGAGATTCTTAAGAAAATAACTCCTAAAAAGGAGCCCATTGAGTTCAAAAAGTTTAATACCGTTCCTTCCTATGCAGAGGCAGTTGAGAGAAAAAGTAAGATTCCTCTATTTATTTTTGTTCCAATTATAATTCTTGCTATCGCTTTGATTTCTCTGGCAACAATCCCATCTCTGAGAACATCGATAAAGGGGATTTTTTCTCATAAAGAAACCACAACTGAGGCTGAAGTCATGAAAAAAGAGGTTCCTTCAGAAGAGCTCAAAAGGTCTGAATCTCCAACTCCAGTAGAGAAAAAGCCGGAAGAGAAGCCCTTAGAGGAAAAAGTGAAGGAGGAGAAACCCGAAGTTAAAGAGAGGACAAAAGAAGAAAAGAAGCCAATATATGAAGAGAAGCCAAAGGCAGAGGAGAAACTTGGAATTGAAAGAAAAGAGGAGAAGCCAGAGGAAAGTAAAAAAGAAGAGATAACTCCTCCAGTAAAAGAACTACCAAAAGAAGAGAAATCCATCCCTCAACCACCAATTGTTCCCAAGAAGGGTGCATTGGTTATCTCATCATCTCACCCTTGTGTTGTAATAATTGATGGAAAATATCGATATGAGCTTCCGCCCCGTCAATCTATTGAAGTTCTTGAAGGACGCCACACTGTAGAATTTTCTATTTCTGGATATGAGAGTAAGACTTATTCTGTTGAGGTTGAAGGAGATAAAGTTATTACTCTTCACCATAAATTTACACCCTTTGGAAAGCTTTTTGTAAATGTTTTTCCATGGGGGAATGTAAAAATTGATGGAAGAGATTACGGACCTTCACCCATTGAGACAATTCTTCAAGAAGGATCTCATGTAATTGTTATAGAGAGAAATGGTTATAAAACAATAACTAAGGTTGTAAATATTGTTGATGGAAAGAGTGAAAAAATAAGCTTAAATTTAGAGAAGAAATAATAAGGAGTGAAAATGAAAAATTTAAGAAATAGCAAATTTTTTTGTATCTTTTCTTATTTTGTAGTTATTTCCTTCTTTTTTGTATTCGTTCTGTTCAACAGTTTCACCCCCCTTTACTCCCAGCAAACAGACATAGATAAGCTTCTTGAGGATGGAAAGAAAGCTTATATAGATGGAGATTATGAAAAGGCTGTTCGTCTTCTAAACCAGGCTATAGCCCTTATAAAAACCAAAAATAAGCTTTTAGAAGCCCATCTTTCCCTTGCTCTCACATATTTCACAATAAATCAGCTGGATAATGCTACTGAGCAAATAAAAAATGTTCTCAAACTTAGCCCTTCTTTTAGGCCCGACCCTGAGTTTTATTCACCAAAATTCCTAAAGCTTTTCGATGATGTGAAAAAAAGGAATATAAGAGATGTGGAAATAGTTTCTATACCTGAAGGAGCAAAGATCTTTATTGATAATGAAGACAAAGGTTTTACTCCATTTACTGGTGTGCTTTATTTAGGAAAGCACATAATAAGAATAATTAAAGAAAATTATGAGGAATTAGAAAAGGAAATATATGTTGACCCGACAAAAATAAATAAATTCACCGAGGAGCTCAAACCCCTTCCCACTCCAACTGTCACTGAAAAGATTGAAGAGAAGCCAATTTCAAAGGAAAAGTTGGATGTGCCTCCCAAAAAATCAAAATCCAGTTTACTATTTATTGTCGGAGGAGCTCTGGTGGCAGGGGTTGTAATAGCTGTTCTCCTTGCGAGTAAGAAAAAAGAAGAGAAACCCAAAATTGCATCCATTACTGTCTCTTTTTCTCCAAACCCCGCTACAAATCCAGTTTATGATAATGGAAGATGGCGATGGCTTTTTACAATCCAATTAACAGAAAATAATGGGGTTGGAGCAAGTTTCTCTGATACTGGTCCCAATGGAAGTGCTCTCAAAGTAGACTTTTATCCTGGTGGGTCTTATTCCAACACAAGTTATCTTAAAGCAAAAGACATGCAGGACTGGTTTGAAACGCAGAGAATTCAGCCAAAAGGTGTTGTTAGAGCAGACATTTATGTCTGGCTCGGGTCAAACTCTGGTAGAGCTGTTTTCACCTTCTACTTTACCGATGACAATGGCAATAAAATTGAGGCATCTGGAACCATCAACTTTTCACCCTCTTCTAAGCTGGATGCTGAAAAAGCATTGAAGGATATTGTTCCAGCTATTGGAGTTGTAAAGAGGTAAAAATTCAAATGAAAAAGACAAAAATAAAAAGACAAAGGTTAAAGGGAATAAAAGAAGATAAAAAAGAAAAATATCCTTTTTTTACTTTTCCCCTTTTAACCTTTAATTTTTTAACTTTTTTATCAAGGAGGGATTATGGAAAAGATTAGAGAAAATGGGTTTTTTAAGCCTATTACGCTTTTTCTCCTTTTTGCTTTCTTTTCAGTTTTTGTCATTTTCGCAAGTTTCAGCTTCTCTGTTCATGCTCAACAGACAGATATTGATAAACTTCTTGAGGATGGTAAAAAAGCTTATCTTGATGGAGACTATGAGAGGGCAATTCAACTGCTCAATCAAGCTATTCTTTTGATCAAAAACAAATCTACTCTAATTGATGCTCATCTTTCCCTTGCCATTACATACTTTACTGTTAATCAGATTGATAATTGCAAAGAGCAGATAAAAAGTATTCTGAAGCTGAACCCAGCCTTCAAACCCGACCCTGAGTTTTACTCTCCCAAGTTTATAAAACTTTTTGAAGAAGTAAAGAGAGAGAACACAAGGGAAGCATTCATAACCTCAATTCCAGAAGAAGGAACAATTTTCATTGATGATGAAAACAAAGGATTCACACCATTTAAAGGAACCCTTTATGCTGGAAAACACAAAATTCGAATTGTTAAGGAAGGATTTGAACCCCTTGAAAGAGAAATAAATATTGAGAGATTTAAAGAAAATGTTTTTGAATTTACCCTTGCTCAAATTGTTCCCCCTGAGAAACCTGTTGAGGAGAAACCTGTTGAGAAACCAGTTGAAAAAGAAGTGAAGCCTGCTGAGGAGAAACCAGTTGAGGAAGTTCCTGTAAAAGAAAAGGAAGAGAAGCCTGAGAAGAAAAAGAGTTATACAGCTCTTTATATTCTTGGTGGCTTAGCGGTTGCGGGAATTGCAGTTGCTCTTCTCCTTGGAAAGAAAAAAGAGGAAGGGAAAGGCTCAATTGATGTTCGATCAACACCAACAGGAGCAAAGATTTTCCTGGATGGAGCAGATACAGGGAAGGTAACCAATGCTGTTTTGACAGATGTCAAGGCGGGAACTCACTCGATAACTTTGAAGAAATCTCTTTTTCAAGATTACAGTACATCTGTAAATGTTTCAAAAAATCAAACATCCTATGTAGATGCTGAACTTTTTGCTGCTCCATTTACTGAAAACTTTGACGATGGAAGAGCGGATTATTGGGATTGGTCACCTAAAACTGGAGCAGGTTCATGGAGTGTTGCGGGTGGCATTTATAGATTTATCCCTTCTGGAAGAGGCAGATCGTCCTTTACTTGGTACGATGTAGGAAATTTTAAAGATTTCACATATGAACTGAGGATTAAGATTTATTGGTTTGGAGCTCTTACATTCAGAGGTGACCCTGTTGCAGGAAGATGGTATCTCTTCCATGTTCGGCAAGTCACGCAAGAATGGGCTGTTTCTAAGATGGAAGGAACATCATTATATTCCCTCAAAGGATATGAAAGAAGCACTGCAATAAAGGGATGGCCCGAATGGAACAATTTAAAGGTCGTTGTTTCAGGAACAAACTTTACTTTCTATATAAACGGAACGAGAGTTGGTTCAATATCCGACTCCTCTTATTCAAAAGGGAAAGTTGGAATATGGACACAAGATTCTGAGCCTGTATATGTTGATGATGTTTCTGTTTCTTTGAGCACTTCAGGGTCATTTTCTGGAGAAATTGTTACTCCAATACTTGTCTCACCAGAAGAAGCATTCAAGAAAATGTTAAGATGAGAGTAAAGTTTATAACTTTTTGTATTGTTTTTTCAGCCTTTCTTTTCTCCCAGACAGATGTTGATAAAATTCTTGAGGAAGGAAAAAAGGCATATATGAATGGTGATTATGAGAAGGCAATAGAGTTTTTCACGCAGGCAATAAATCTCATAAGAAATAAATCAGAACTTATTGAGGCTCACCTTTCCCTTGCTTTGACTTATTTCACAGTAAACCAGATTGACAATTGTAAAAAGGAGATAAGAAGAGTTTTTGAGCTCAACCCCAACCACTCCATAGACCCGGATTTTTACTCCCCAAAATTTGTTCTCCTTTTTGAATCGGTCAGAAGGGAGTTTACAAAAACTCCTCCTGTGCAAAAAGCTGTAACCGAAAAGGTAGAAAAGCCTTCAGATGTTGGAATTGGAAAATCATCCTTCACGCTTGAAGAGAGATTTGAAAGGGAGGTATTAAGAAGTTTAAACTTTATTGAAAATGGGAAGTGGACTGTTGAAAATGGTGTTCTTCATTTTGACGGTGGTGATAAATTGGGAGATGCAATTGCCTTTATTCCGAGGAATTTTTCCAATTTCTCAGTAACAGTTGATACTGCGAGGATTTCAGGACCATATTCATCCCAGGGAATAATATTCCGTGCAGACAGCTCGTTCAAAAATGGCTATCTTTTTCAGATTTATACAGGAAGACCTGGAATGTATTCAATCTGGAAGATTGTAAATGGAGAATTTCAAGCAATTTCCCACTGGGAAAATTCAGATCTTGTAAAGGTTGGATATGAAAAGTGGAATAAGATTGCTGTTGAGGCAAAAGGAGATACCCTTTCCTTTTTTATAAATGGAAATCTTGTGGCAAAAATTTCCGATGGAACTTACAAATCTGGAAGAATTGGACTATGGACAAAGGGCAAAGCAGGTGGTGGAGGAGCTGTCCTCTTTGACAATCTTGTCATAAAAGGAGAGTAATCTCTTTTTCTTTTCTTGCCCCTCTCCCTTTCCCGCCATTATCTCTGACATCTTGAACATATAAAAGAGTAATTCCCTCCTGTTTTTATTTTTTCAATTTTGTTTCCGCAATTCGGACATTCCTTTCCTTCTTTATAGCCTACAAGATAGTATTCAGAGGTAAATTTTCCCCTCCCTCCAAAAAAATTGAGCTCATAATCTGCACCTCCAAGTTCCCAACTTAGGATAAGTCTTCTTTTGATTGAATTAAAAAGAGCTTTTTTATCGTTTTTCTGGAGAGTCTCCATTTTTCTTAATGGATGTATTTTTGCCTCAAAAAGAATATCGTGAATATAAAAATTTCCTATTCCAGAGATGTTTTTCTGATTCAGAAGGAACGATTTCACACCTCCCTTCTTCCCATCTGTCAATCTTAAAAAAAATTCAAAGGTAAAGGAGGGATCGAGAGGAGAAGGACCAAGCTCCTTTATCCATCTATGCTCCTTTAGAGAATTTACAAAATGAACATATCCGAACCACCAGAATCTTATCGTAAAGCCAGTCCCATCATCAAATAAAAATTTAAACTGATATTTTTCAGGAATAAACTGACTACTTTCAAAATAGAGCATATCTCCACCCATTCCAAGATTGATAAGAAGGAATCCCTTTTCAAGATGGATTACAAACCATTTCCCCATAGAGGAAATTTCAATTATTCTTTTTCCTGAGACTGATGAGATAAAATTTTCCATTGAGCAGTTGAGACACTTTTTCTGGCGAACCTCTACTTCCTTAAAAATTTTCCCTTTAATTTTTCCCTTCATCTGATTTGAAATTATAATTATTTCAGGTAATTCAGCCATAAAAAGATTAAAAGGTCAAAAGAAAATTTTATTCCGTTATATATTCAATCATATCCCTTATTGCCTTTTCGCAAACTTTGCAGTAAGGTTTTTTCCCTTTTGTAAACATTATACAGTCAAGCATGGGTCTGTAAAGCCCTTTGGAAGAATAACCCGCTCCTTGAAAAGCTCCAACCTTTCCAACATATTTGCTCTTTAATAAAAATTCATCTATTTTTTTAGCATGCTCTAAAGAGAGCTTTTCCGCTTTAGCTTCAAGTTCTTCAATCTCAGATTTAGGAGCTCCTTCCCTCTTCATCTTAGCTATCTTGGAATTTATTTCACTCCTTATCTTTTGAAGCTCAAGGTCTATTTTTTCAAATTCCTCCTTCTCCCAGGGGGTTGGGATTTCAGTGCCTTTTGTTACAAGTTCTTTCCATTTAAGATTTTCTGGATCAAGAAGCGCTGTAATATTCCGCTCTGTTGGCTCAATTCCTTTAGGATAGAATTCATTGTAAGCAACCGTTGAAGTGTAATATTCATCAGCAAGCCCAGCGAAGGAATGACCAAACTCATGAAGGAGCAGATATTCAAACCACTGATTGTCAGAGGTAAAAGTGCAGAAAAGGTTGTAAATTCCACCGCCTCCATATCTTTTATGATTAACTATTATGAGAATAGTATCGTAAGGAACAACTCCCGCAATATCCCTCAATGCTTTGTTATCTTCAGTAAGAAGATACCTTTCAAGGGCAAGGGAATCAAAGGTTGCACCTATTGCAGTGTTTTTAAATATTCCGTGACTCGGCTCATCACATCCACTCTCTTCCGATGGTTTAAAGACACAATTTATATTAAATTTATTCAGAGAGTGTTCAATAACTTGGGAAGGCTTGAAAATTGAGCCTCCGCAAGTATTG
>CAZYPR010000014.1:0-52618 GCA_964649495.1 uncultured Clostridia bacterium
TAGTTCCCTCTTTTCACCTTTTCTTCTACTTGACATTTATTATTGCATCTCCTTATTAAAAAAATATTTTATAATAGATCTGGAGAAATGACAAGCTTAGTAGAAAAATCTTGGTAAAGAAAATAAAAAGGTTTTTTTAGTGTAAAGTATTTTTTCAATATTAAAAATTTTGATTGTTAGTATTACCAAGATTATAATTAAATACTATGGAAGAAGAACTGACTGAGAAATTAGAGAAACTTGAAAAAATATTGAAAAACATGGAAAGCCTCATTGTTGCTTACTCGGGAGGGGTTGATTCTACTTTTCTTATTGCTTTCGCAAGAAAGATTCTTGGAAAGGAGAATTTACTTGCTGTTACTGCCTTGACTGAGGTGGAGAGCAAAGAAGAGATTGAAGAAGCAAAAAGACTCTGTTTCCATCTTGATGTTAACCAGGAAATAATTAGCTATTCTTTGCTTGAAAATATTGATTTTTCTTCAAACCCTGTTAACAGATGTTACTATTGTAAAAAAATTCTAATCCAAAAGTTAAAAAAAATTGCTGAGGAGAAAGGTTATAAATGGGTTGTGGACGGTTCCCATCTTGAAGATGATGAAGATATAAGATATGGGAGGGGAGCTCTTTTTGAGGAAGGGATAAGGAGTCCACTTAGAGAGGCTGGCTTCAGAAAGGAAGAGATCAGAATTGCATCTAAAGAAATGGGACTCCCAACATGGAATAAACCGTCAAGTCCGTGCCTTTCCTCAAGAATTCCCATTGGAACTCCTATAACCCTTCAAGCCCTTGAGAGGATTGAAAAGGGAGAGAAAATACTAAAAGAAGCTGGATTTGTAGTGGTTAGATTGAGAGATCATTTTCCGGTCGCAAGAATTGAAATTGAAAAGAATGAAATAAAAAAATTTTTTGAAGAGGGTATAAGAGAAAAGGTTGTAAAGGGGTTGAAAGAAATAGGATATAAATTTGTAACAGTGGATCTTGAAGGTTATAGAACTGGCTCTTTCCATAAAAATTTATAGTTCTCTATTTAGAGCTATAAATTTAAAATAAATCCACATACAATAACTTGAAATTTCCTCTTAATAAATGTATTATTATACTCTTGGAGGTTTAAGTGGCAAGAAGATGTGAAATTTGTGGAAAAGGACCTATATTTGGACATAACATAAGTCATTCCCACAGGGTTACAAACAGAAGATGGAATCCAAATCTTCAAAGGGTTCATGCAATAATAAATGGTAAAAAAAAGAGAATAAAGGTTTGCACAGAATGTCTTAAATCAGGAAAGGTTCAGAAGGTAGTTTAATGTTTTTTTAATAATTTAGTTAATTTCCGGTTTTAACCAACAAGTATTCATCTTTCCACAAGAATTATTTTTTATTCCGCTTCCCCTACCTCCACCCTCTTCTTTTTCCATAAAGGAATGTTTCCTCTTTACATTGCTCCTGTATTATTTGATAAAAAGCTATCTGGATATTTAAAATAGTAACCCTACAAACTAATCGTGATGTTGACATTTGCGAATTAAAGATATATATTATTTTTATTAAATGGAAATAAATAAAGCAAAAGGAATCGGTTTCTGTTACGGAGTTAAAAGAGCAATACAATTAGCAAAAAAAGCTGTCGAAGAGAATGGGAATATAAGTTGTCTTGGTCCAATTATTCATAATGAGAAAGTGATTAAGAATCTTGAAAATGAAGGTATTTTTACAGTGAAGAGTATCGATGATATTAAAACTAAAATAACGATAGTTCGGACTCACGGTTTACCTCCCGATGTGATAGAAGAAATAAAAAATCGAGGGAAAAAGATAATCGATGGGACATGCCCTTATGTAAAGAGAGCACAAAATATAGCAAAATCTTTAAAGGAGGAGGGGTATGAATTAATATTAATTGGAGACCCTTTCCATCCTGAAATAATAGGCATTCAAGGTCATATTAATAATGAGGGGAAAATTGTTCTAAAAGAGGAAGAAGCTAAGGCTTTACCATTTAAAAAGAAAAGGGGCATAATATCTCAGACAACTCAGGATGTTAATTTATTTAAAAGGCTTGTATCATTGATTTCTGAAAGAACTTATGAATTGAGGGTATTCAACACAATTTGCTCCTTCACAGTAAATAGACAGAAAGAAGCAGAAGAACTCGCAAAAAAAGTTGACCTAATGTTGATAATCGGTAGCAAAAATAGCTCCAATACCACAAAGCTATTTAACATCTCAAAAAGAATCCTTCAAAAGTCATATCTCATTGATTCCCCTGATGAGCTTTCTATTGAAATGTTCAGAGGTGTAAAGAGCATTGGAATTATATCAGGAAGCTCAACCCCTGACAGTGAAATAGAGGATGTTGTAAATAAGATTCTTGAGATAGATAAATTAATTAAAAAGGAGAACTATCATGACGGAAAAAGAAGTATCTGAAACCCAATCCCCATCCGATTGGGAGTCCTTGTTAGATAAATATTATACGGATGGGAAGGAACTCTCCAAAGGAAAGATAATAAAAGGAAGGATCGTAAAAATAACTTCAGGATATGCGGTTGTTGATATTGGCTCAAAATCTGATGGAATTGTCCCAATTGAAGAGTTAAAAGACTATAACGGTAAGTTAAAGGTAAAGGAAGGGAATGAAATTTATGCTCTTGTAGAAGGAAAGTCAGTTAAGGATGGAACTGTCCATCTTTCAAAGGCGAAGGCAGATAAAATAATTGCCTGGGATATAATTGAAAGAGCTTACAAACATGGATTTCCAGTAAGGGGTAGGATTGTTGAAAAAACATCCAATGGGTTTATAGTGGATATCGGAATTCCTGCAATCCTTCCAAAATCTCAGCTTGATTTAGCTCCTATAAAAAATGAGGATAGCTACATTGGAAAGGAATTTAAATTTAAAGTGATGGAAATAAACAAAAGAAATGAGAAGGTTGTAATTTCAAGAAAGCAAGTTCTAAAGGAAGAAAAGGAGACAAGAAGAAGGAGAACTCTTGCTACTTTGAAAGAAGGAAAGATAGTAAGGGGTAAAATAACTTCAATAAAGGATTTCGGTGTTTTTGTAGATCTTGGTGGTGTAGAAGGTCTTCTTCACATAAATGATATATCATGGGGAAGAATAGAGCATCCTTCTGAGGTTTTTAGTGAAAACCAAGAAATCGATGTTATGATTTTAAGATTCGATCCTGCCAATGGAAGAATATCCCTTGGTTACAAGCAGAGATTCCCAGATCCATGGGAAAATGTTGATAAGAAATATCCTGTGGGCTCAAAGGTTAAAGGAAAAGTTGTAAGCCTGACCGATTTTGGAGCATTTATAGAACTTGAAAAAGGAGTTGAAGGTTTGGTTCATATCTCAGATTTAAGCTGGAAAAGTATAAAGCATCCAAAGGATATTTTGAATGTTGGAGACACAGGAGAATTTATTGTTCTTGATGTAAAAAAAGCAAAAAAGCGAATAGCTCTTGGTTTGAAACAACTTTTTCCTTCACCATGGGAGGTCTTTATCAGTAATCATAAAGAGGGGGACATTGTAAGAGGAAGAATTAAGAATGTTACGGATTTTGGAGCTTTTATGGAGATTGAAGAAGGTGTGGAAGGGCTTATTCACATCTCAGACATTTCATGGTCAAAGATAGATCATCCCTCAGAAGTTTTAAAACCAGGAATGGAAACAGAGGCAGTAATTCTTTCTATAAAAAAGGATGAAAGAAAACTCTCTCTTGGCATAAAACAACTTTCAGAGGCTATCTGGAGAGATTTCTTCAGCAAGTATAGAGTGGGTGATATAGTGGAGACAAAAATAACAAAGATAGTTAACTATGGTGTTTTTGTGGAAGTAATTCCAGGAATTGAAGGTCTTGTCCATAAATCACAACTTTCCGAAGAAAGGATAGACAATATTGAGGAACATTTCCAGATTGGAGAAAGAAAAGAGGCTGTAATAACAAAGATAGACACTGAAGCAATGAAGATAGCTCTCAGCTTTAAAGCAGTGGGAGAAGAACTGAGGAAGAGAGAACTTGCTTCACTCTCCCTTGAAAGACCTGATTTAAGGAAAGTGATGGAAAAGAAATTGACAAGGGTTAGAAATCTGAATAAGAGGGATAATTTTAAAATATAATCGCTAGGATATGACAAAAAAGGATATAATAGAAATAATATCTGAGAAAACGGGTTTAAGCAAATTTGAAGCAGAAGATATTTTCTTCATATTTATTAATTCTATAATAGACGCATTAAAAAGAAGGGAAAGGGTGAGAATAGCGGGTTTCGGAACTTTTTATATAAAGGAATTAAAAGGGAAAAAAGGAAAACTTGATATTATATTTAAACCATTGGGAGCTTTTAGAAAACTGTAATGTTTAAATATATTCATGCTCCTTGGAGAATAACTTATATAAAAGAATTATTAAATAAAAGGAAATTTTGTATATTCTGTGAGGCGCTTAAAAAAGAAGACTCTGATTCATTCATTCTTTTTAGAGGAGAAAAGAATTTTATCATAATGAATCTTTATCCTTATACCCCAGGACACCTAATGATAGCTCCCTTCAGACATATTCAGAATTTCGAAGATTCGGAAAAAGAAGAGAGCAATGAGATGATGGAACTTGCCAAGGCTTCAATTAAAATACTCAAAAACTATTTTTCACCTGATGGATTCAACGTAGGTATGAATATAGGTAAATCTGCTGGAGCTGGCGAAGTGGGGCATTACCACCTTCACATAGTTCCTCGCTGGGAGGGGGATTCCAATTTTATGGCTGTGTTTTCAAAAACAAAGGTTATTTCTCAAGAAGTGAGCAAAGTTTATCAGGAACTACTCCCCTATTTCAAATCATTGAAAATTAAATAAATTTTTAGAATGGAAAATCAAAAGGTTGCAAGAATATTTGAAGAAATAGCAGACCTGCTGGAGATAAAAGGAGAGAATCCATTTAGAATAAGAGCTTACAGGAAGGCTGCCCTTAACATAGAAACTCTGGCTGAAGATGTTTCCGCTCTTGTAGAGGAAAATAGACTCGAAAAAATCCCTGGAATTGGCAAAGACCTAGCTCAGAAAATTGAAGAAATTGTAAGGACTGGAACCCTTGAACAATTAGAAAAATTAAGAAATGAAATACCTCCTTCCCTTGTCGAGCTTCTTTCAATTCCAGGGCTCGGACCAAAAACTGCTAAGCTTATCTACGACACTCTCAAAGTTAAGAGCATTGAAGAACTTGAAAGAATGGCAAGGGAACACAAGCTCCGAGGGCTTCCTGGAATAAAGGAGAAAACAGAAGAGAATATAATAAAAGGTATTGAAATTCTAAAAGCTGGAAGAGAAAGAAGAAGACTTGATCAGGCTATTTCTATTGCAAGAAACTTTATAGATTATTTAAAAAGAATTCCTGAGGTTCAAAAGATATCAGAAGCAGGTTCTGTTAGAAGAAGAAAGGAGACAATAAAGGATATTGATATTTTAGCAGTTTCCTCAAATCCTTCCTATGTGATGGAAAAATTTGTCACTCATCCAGAGGTAAGGGAGGTCATATCAAAAGGAGAAACTCGATCCTCAATAAGGACAAAAGAGTTTATGCAGGTCGATCTTAGAATAGTTGCGTCTGAAAGTTTCGGCTCTGCTCTTTCATACTTCACAGGTTCAAAGGAGCACAACATAAGATTAAGGGAGATGGCTAAGGGAAAAGGTTTAAAAATAAATGAATACGGAATTTTTGATGAAAAATCAGATGAAAAATTAGGAGGAAGGGAAGAAGATGATATTTATAAGATTTTAGGACTTCAGTATATCCCTCCAGAGTTAAGAGAGGACAGGGGTGAAATTGAAGCCTCAAGAGAAAAAAGAATTCCTGAATTAGTTAAGTTGAATGAGATAATTGGTGACTTTCATGTCCACTCAAAATGGTCTGACGGAGGAAATTCTATAGAAGAGATAGTTATAAATGCAATGAGAAAGGGTTATGATTTCATTGCTATTACAGACCATTCAAAATCCCTTGGTGTAGCAAAGGGGCTTGATGAGGAAAAACTTAGAGCTCAAAAGGATGAAATTGAAGAATTGAGGAGAAAATATCCTCAGATAAACATTCTTCACGGAATTGAAGTGGATATAAAAAGTGATGGAACTGTTGATTTCAGCGATGAAATTCTTTCCACGCTTGATATTGTCATTGCAGCAATACATACTGGATTCAAGCAAGACAAAGAAACTATTACAAGAAGAATAATATCAGCAATGGAGAATCCATATGTCCACATTATTGCCCATCCATCAGGAAGACTCATTGGAGAGAGGGATCCTTACAATGTGGATATGGAAAAAGTTCTTGAATACGCAAAGAAGACAGGAACAATACTGGAAATTAACGCTTATCCTCAGAGACTTGACCTTAAAGACATTTACTGCAAAAAAGCAAAGGAAATGGGTATAATGATGGCAATTGGAACAGATGCTCACTGGATATCTCAATTAGATTATATGGAATTTGGAGTATGGGTTGCAAGGCGGGGGTGGCTTGAAAGAGAAAATGTTTTGAATACATTTTCCTGGAATGAGATCAAAAAAATTATAAAGAAAAAATAAATTTTGGAGGAATCATGGATTTTGAGCTCAATGAAGAACAGAAAATATTAAAGGAAACAATAAGAGAATTTGCTGTGGAAGAGATACTCCCCGTTTCAAAAATCACAGAGAAAGAGGGAAGAGTCTCCAGGGATATAATTAAAAAATTGGCAGAAATAGGTGTGATGGGAATGACTGTTCCTGCTGAATATGGTGGCTC
The DNA here is from genome assembly GCA_964649495.1 of uncultured Clostridia bacterium. Taxonomy (GTDB): domain Bacteria; phylum Acidobacteriota; class Aminicenantia; order JBFLYD01; family JBBIMS01; genus JBBIMS01. Next base: position 6,785 of record CAZYPR010000014.1, read on the forward strand.
AGAAATGGATTACATTTCTTGTTGCATTGTAATTGAGGAGATTGCAAAAGTTTGTCCTTCCACAGCAGTAGCCATATCTGTTCACACTTCAGCATTCTGCTACCCTATTTTGAAGTTTGGGACTGAAGAACAAAAAAAGAAATATTTACATAGAGCATCCTCGGGTGAAATCTTAGGAGCCTTTTCCCTCACAGAACCTTCAGCTGGCTCAGATGCCTCTGCAATTCAAACAAAGGCAAAGAAAGAAGAGGGATATTATGTTCTAAATGGAACAAAAAACTGGGTTACATCTGGTCCTGATGCGGGAGCCTTTGTTATGATGGCTCGAACATCTCCAGAATATGGCTCGAAATCCATATCAGCTTTTATTGTAGATTCGAATTCCCCTGGTCTAAAAATTTCTAAGATAGAGGATAAAATGGGATTGAGAAGTTCAAATACTGCTGAGATTACTCTTGAAGATTGTAAAATTCCAGAAAGCTCTTTACTCGGCAAAGAAGGAGAGGGTTTAAAAATTGCCCTTCACACTCTTGATGTTTCGAGGATTGGAATTGCTGCCCAAGCAGTAGGAATTGCCCAGAGTGCCCTTGATGAAGCAATAAAATACGCAAAGGCAAGGAGGACATTTGGAAAATCTCTCAGTGAACATCAGGCAATCCAATTTATGCTCGCTGAAATGAGTACATATATAGAAGCTGCAAGGCTTCTTACTTACAGAGCTGCATTTCTTAAAGATAAAGGACTTCCCCATACAAAAGAGTCTTCAATGGCAAAACTTTACGCGTCTGAAATAGCCAACAAAGTCACATACCTTGCACTTCAAATTCACGGAGCTTATGGATATTCAAAGGAGTTCCTGGTGGAAAAATTATTCAGGGATGCAAGGGTAACCACTATATACGAAGGAACATCTGAAATTCAAAAAATCATAATTGCAAGAAACCTCTTGAGTTCGCAATTATGAGAGCATACAATTCTTTCAGCCAGTATCTTATAAAGAAATTTGGGGAAAGGGTTCAGAAAGTTTCTGTAGATGCTGGTTTTAAATGTCCAAATAAAGATGGGACACTATCCACAAAGGGTTGTATATTTTGCGACAAATATGGCTCAGGTCCTGTAAAATTTTTTGGACTACCTTTAACTGAACAGATTGAAAAGGGTATTGAGTTCGCAAAAGTCAGATACGGTGCTAACCTCTATATAATCTATTTTCAGGCTCACACCAACACATACTGTAGCTGGGAAAAATTAGAAGAATATATTAAACTTGCTCTTTCTTACAGAGGGGTTGTGGGTATTTCCATTGGAACAAGACCTGATACCCTTTCAGAAGAAATTCTCAACGGTCTCAGCGAACTCTCAAAAACAATCTATCTTTGGCTTGAACTTGGTCTTCAATCAATCCATGATAAAAGTCTTAAATTTCTAAATAGAAATCATACTTTTGCTGATTTTGAAATCGCCTTTAAAAGAGCTAAAAACAGAAAAATTCAGGTTTGTGCCCATGTTATCCTTGGTATTCCTGGAGAAACATGGGAAGAGATGATGGAAACTGCAAAGTATCTTGGAAAGATTGAAATTGATGGAGTAAAGATTCATCCCCTTCATGTTCTTTCTGGGACTGAATTGCAAAGGATGTATGAGCAAAATGAAATTAATCTGCTTGAAAAGGACAATTATGTAAGCCTTGTTGTTGATTTTATAGAGAGACTTCATCCATCAACTATTATTCACAGAATTACTGGAGAAAGGGAAAGGTCATTGCTTGTAGCTCCTCAATGGGTTCTTAAAAAATCAGAAGTTATAGCGGATATTGAAAAGGAGTTTCAAAAAAGGAGAAGTTATCAGGGAATTTATTACAAAGGACTCTAAAAATGGATTTTTTTATTCCTTCCTCCCTTGAAGAAGCTAAAAAGTTACAGGAAAAATTGAGTAAAAATGTAAAGATTGAGAGAAAAATAAAAGAAATTGAAATAATCGGAGGGATTGACTCCAGCTACTGGAGAGATAGGATAAAGACCGCCCTTGTTACCCTTTCTTTTCCTGAACTTAAACTCTTGGATTTTTCAATTTTTGAAGATAGTGTCAGGTTTCCTTATATCCCTTCTTTCTTAGCTTTTAGAGAACTTCCTTCAATGCTCGGTGCGTGGAAATCTTCTAAAATCAAACCTCAGCTCATATTAGTCGATGGCAACGGAATCGCTCACCCAAGAAAATTAGGCATCGCTTCTCACCTTGGGATTATTCTAAATACTCCCACAATTGGATGTGCAAAGAATCCTTTTTATCCTACTCCTCTCCCGTCCTTTAAAAAAGGAGCTTTTTCATATATGAGGAATGAAAAAAATGAGATAGTTGGGGTATCTCTAAGAACTAAAGAAAATGTAATGCCAGTCTACGTTTCTCCAGGGCATCTTGTTGACCTTGAATTTTCTATAAAAATAATACTGGCATCATCAAAGTATAGAATACCAGAGCCTATTAGAATTGCCCACCACCTCTCAAGATATTGAAAATAGAGGTCATATAAATAATAGCAATTCATAAATGATTTAAAAATAAAGATTCTAAAAAATGCTTATTCTTCCTTTATTTACAATGCTTTTCTTTATATTTATTAACTTCCTTTAATTTCAAGCATGAACCACTTGACAAAGGGGGTTTTTAGTAGTAAATATAAGGAAGAGGAGGTAAGAGATGACAAAAAATGATTTGGTAGCAAAGATTGCTAAGGATTCCGGGATCACAAAAGCTCAAGCAGCAAAAGCAGCCAATGCTATGATCAGTGCGATTGAGAAGGCTCTTAAGAGCGGACAGAAAGTTACCTTTGTCGGATTCGGAACATTTAAGGTTGCAGAAAGGAAAGCAAGAAACGGAAGAAACCCCAAGACCGGCGAAATCATCAAGATCCCAAAAAAGAAAGTCCCCAAGTTCGTTCCTGGCAAGAGATTGAGAGAGCTTGTAAAGTAAGTAGCTTAGCACACTAAAACCCGGCAAGTGTGGGAAGCCCCCAGATTAAAAGGGGGCTTTTCATTTTATGAAGATTTTTGTTGGAACAAGCGGCTGGAATTATGGACACTGGAGGGGAATATTTTACCCCAATGCTCTCCCCCAGAATCGTTGGCTTGAGTTTTATTCAAAATATTTTGACACTGTAGAAATCAATATGACCTTTTACCGTTTTCCCTTTAAAAGAGCTATAGAAAAATGGAAGAAAACAGTCCCTACAGGGTTTATTTTTTCTGTAAAGGGGAATAGAATCATAACCCATGTAAAGAAACTCAAAGAAGTTGAGTCTATATTGAAAAAATTTCTCTCTTTGATATCTATTTTTGAAGATAATTTAGGACCAGTTCTTTTCCAGCTTCCACCTTCATTCTCTTTTAACAAGGAAAGATTAACAGTGTTCTGCGAATTTCTTGCTTCTCAGGAAATTATAAAAAAAGGGATGTTTTCTATAGAATTGAGGGATAAAAGATGGATAAACGAGGAAACATTTCAAATTCTTGAAAAATACAATATCTCCCTCTGTTTTAGTGACTATCCAGGGGTTGAAGTGAGCTCTCCTTTAACAGCTTCCTTTGTTTACATGAGGAGACATGGACCAACTTCCCTCTATTCTTCATGCTATTCCGAAAAAGAAATTAGAAGGGATGCTTCCTCTATAGAGAGCTATTTAAAAAACAATGTAGATGTCTTTGTTTATTACAATAATGATGCAAACGCATGGGCGGTCCAGAATGCTCTCCAACTTAAGGAAATGGTAAAAAATGCCAGTGAAAACTGAAAAAGAAATTTCCTCTGGCGGAGTGGTTTTTAAAAAAGAAGATGATAGAATTTATTTTGTCCTTATTTCTCCAAAAGAAGGCAGATGGTGTCTTCCAAAAGGTCTAATTGGAGAAAATGAAAAAGAAGAGGATACAGCATTGAGGGAAGTGAGGGAGGAGACAGGTTTAAAGTGCAAAATCATCAAAAAAATAGATACAATTGAATACTGGTACTATGCAAAGGAAAGAGGATTAAGATTGCATAAATTTGTTCACTTTTATTTAATGGAATATCTTGAAGGATCTGTTGAAAATCATGACTGGGAAGTTATAGAGGTAAGATGGTTTGATGCAGGTGAAGCTATCGAAAAAGCAAGTTTTCCAACTGAAAAAGATATTTTAAAAAAAGCTTTGGAAATTCTAACAAATTCATAGTTCCTTATTAACCTAATCTTTCTATATGTTCAAGATTCTTTATTCTACAATATTTTTCAATACTTGACTTTTTTTTTGAAATATTTAAAAATATAATATGACGCGGGGTGGAGCAGTCAGGTAGCTCGTCGGGCTCATAACCCGGAGGTCGTTGGTTCAAATCCAACCCCCGCTACCAATTTTTTTATGAAAATTATTTTAATATCAATTTCAGTTATCATATTTTTAGTAGTTATTTTTATCTTTTTTATCAGCTCATCCCCAAAATTTGACCAGGAGTTTTTTGAATACTCTTATATAAACAAATATAACTCTCCTGTTGAGCTATACGAAACATATATCTCCTTTCTCACAAGCAGAAATCCGAAACTATGGGAAGAAATGGTCGGAAGAAAACTTAGAGAAAATGAGAAATTACCCGATCTCAAATATAAAGGATTACCTCCCAGCATCCAGGAATACAAAATGGAGAGAGAACATGCAACTATAGTTACCTCTGATGGAGAAAAAATTGAGATGGATTTTGTAAAGGGAAGATGGATTCTTTCTCAAAAGACCCCTTCCTTTTACTTAAGAAAACTCATTCGGAGCATGAAATCTTTGATAGAAAATCTATTGAAAAAATTCAAAGGAGAAAAGGCTGAAAAAATAGTGGCTCCTTCCCAGCATTAATTAGCTGAAAACCAAAGGAAATTCTTTAAATTAAAAACTTTGTAGAATTTAATTTCTATTCTTCTGATTTACATTCAGAACTGATCTTCGCTTTCTTCCTCTCCCGATTATTTATTATTTTTCCCCAAATCCAAAAAAGCAAACCGATACTCGCAAGAAGACTTCCCTCATACCTCGCAAAATAATGAAAGATAACAATACTAAGTGCAATTATACCTATTCCAAAAGCTTGTTTATCTTTTCCCGCCCTAAGATTTATTGAAATTTCTCGATCCTTTTCAGAAACGGGAGAACCACATTTTGAACAATAGGGATAATCCGCATTCCATTTCTGGATGTTCCCGCAAGTTTTGCAAAGGACATCCATTAATAAAAAATAGTGCCGAGGAGGGGACTCGAACCCCTACGGGCTTTCGCCCACTGACACCTCAAATCAGCGTGTCTACCTATTCCACCACCTCGGCACATCATCTTTATTTAGAAGAGTTACCAGTGTTAGTTGTCTGGGTTGTATTCGCTTTCACCTTTCCAACAACAGATGACGGACCTTTAGCTGAAAATATCCAGAGAGAAAGGGAGGTAACCATAAAAAGAATTGCAAGACCAGTTGTTATCTTTGAAAGGAGAGTAGCTGTTCCTCTTGGACCAAAAAGAGTCTGGGTACTGAACCCACCGAGGGCGGATAAATCCGCTTTTCTTCCAGATTGGAGTAAAACAGTAATTATCAGCAAAATACAGATAATAACATGCAAAACTATAAGCAGACTTAACAAATCTTTCCTCCTTTATCTATCCATGCCTTTAAGCCATTTCTAACGATTCCCGCAAAGGATTCTGCCTTTAGTGATGCTCCACCTACAAGAAAACCATCCACATTATCCATCTTTAATAATGAATATGCATTTTCCATTGTTACCGAACCACCATAAATAATTATAGCATAATTCGAATTTTCAATTCCATATTTTTCATTAATGATGTTCCTTATAAAGGAGTGAACCTCCTCCGCCTGTTCAGGAGTGGCATTTTTTCCAGTTCCTATCGCCCAAACAGGCTCATAAGCAATAACTGTTTTTATTAAATCTTCTGCCCCAAATCCATCTATAGAAACTCTCAGCTGTTTCTCAACAACCTTAAATGTCAAACCCCTCTCCCTTTCTTCAAGAGTCTCCCCAATGCATATTATAGGATAAAGTCCATGGGTTAAAGCAGATTTTGCCTTTAAATTTACAATCTCATCAGTCTCTCCAAAATACTTTCTTCTTTCAGAATGCCCAATTATTACATAGGAACAACCGATCTCCTTGAGCATTAAAGGAGAAATTTCACCTGTAAATGCGCCCTTTTCTTCCCAGTGCATGTTCTGTGCACCAAGTTTTATATTTGTTCCATTGATCTCTTTTTTCATAGGATAAAGATGTGTAAAGGGAGGTATTATGACAATTTCCAGATCCTTATATTCAGAAAGAGAGCTTTTAAGTTCTCTAACAAGCTCAATCCCTGCATTAACTCCGTAATTCATTTTCCAGTTCCCAGCAATAAAAGGTTTCCTCATTTTTTTGTAAGAACCTCAATTCCAGGAAGGGTCCCCTCAGAAATATACTCAAGGGAAGCACCTCCTCCAGTTGATATATGGGTAATTCTTTTCTCAACCCCCGCCTTTTTTACTGCAAGCACAGAATCTCCTCCTCCAATAATAGAAACTGCCTTTGATTCCGCAACAGCCCTCGCAATTTTAAATGTTCCATTTGCAAAATTCTCTTTTTCAAATACACCTAATGGACCATTCCAGAAAATAGTTTTTGCATCTTTTATTATTTTTGAAAATACCTCGATAGTCTCCTCTCCTATATCATAGCCTGAAAAATCAGGTGGGATCTTTTTGGAGATTTCAGCGGTAAAACCTTCAAGATCCTTAGAAATTATATGATCAACAGGAAGAATTATTTCAACTCCTTTTTTGTTAGCTTCATCCATTAAATTTCTTGCAATATCAATGCTCTCATTCTCAACAAGGGAATTGCCCACATCCTCGCCCTTTGCTTTGAGGAAAGTGTAAGCCATAGCACCTCCAATTAGAATCTTGTCAGCCTTTCCAATTAAACTTTTAAGGACTGGTATTTTATCTGAGACTTTAGCACCTCCAATTATTGCTATAAATGGTCTTTCAGGATTGGATATTGTCATTCCAAGGTATTTTATTTCTTTTTCCATTAAAAAACCAGCCACTGAGACAGGAACAAAGCTTGCAATTCCGACCACCGAAGCATGGGCTCGATGGGAAGCTGCAAAAGCATCATTTACAAAAATATCAATTTTGCAAGCAAGTTTTTGAGCAAATTCCGGCTTGTTATCTGTCTCCTCTTTGTAAAATCTTATGTTTTCAAGAAAGATTATTTCTCCCTCCTTAAGATTTGCCTTCTCCGCATCAATTCTATCACCAATACAATCATCCATCTGTCTTACCCTAAAACCAGAAAGCTCCTCAAGTCTCTTTGAAACTGGCTTCATGGAAAACTTCAAGTCAAAACCTTTAGGCCTTCCTAAATGCGAAACACAAACAATTTTAGCTTTGTTTTCAACAAGGTATTGGATTGTGGGAAGTGCTTCCTTTATCCTTGTATCATCAGTTATTTCACCTTTTTCATCTTGGGGAACATTGAAATCAACCCTTAAAAATACATTCTTCCCTTTTAAGGGAACATCCCTTATTGTAAGTCTATCAATCATTAAAGTCTCTCCCCAACATATTTAATTAAATCAAGAAGCCTCATGGAATATCCCCATTCATTATCATACCAAGCCATGACCTTTACGAGATTTTTTTCTATTACATTTGTAGAGAGGGCATCAAAAATAGCAGAGTGAGGATTCTTCATAAAGTCCACTGATACAAGGGGTTCATCACAATACTGAATAATCCCTTTCAACTCATTTTCTGAAGCCTTCTTGAAAATCTCGTTGACTTCCTCTTTTGTTGTCTCTTTCTCAACAACACAGACAAGGTCAATAAGGGAGACATTTGGAACAGGAACTCTTATTGCAATTCCATCGAGTTTCCCTTTCAGCTCAGGAAGAACCAGTCCAACAGCCTTAGCAGCACCTGTAGTTGTTGGAATCATTGAAACCGCTGCTGCCCTTGCTCTTCTCAAATCTTTGTGTGGCAAATCAAGAATTCTTTGATCATTGGTGTAAGCATGAACAGTTGTCATGTTACCTTTAAGTATTTTCAAATTCTTGTGAAGAACATAAGCCACAGGTGCTATGCAATTTGTTGTGCATGAGGCATTGGAGATAATGTTATGATTTTTTGCATCGTAATCATTATGATTCACCCCAATCACAACAGTGATGTCAGGATTTGTCGCTGGAGCTGAAATTATAACTTTCTTTGCTCCGCATTTCAGATGTTTCTCAGCATCCTCCCTCTTTGTGAAGAGTCCTGTAGATTCAACAACGATATCCACTCCCAAGTCATTCCAGGGTAAACCTGATGGATCTTTAACAGTAAGAACTTTTATTTCTTTTCCATTAACAATAATTTTATCATCTAAGGCTTTGACTTCAGCATCAAATTGACCCAGAACCGAGTCATACTTTAGAAGGTGAGCAAGAGTCTTAGCATCTGTAATATCATTCACCGCAACAAAGTCTATCTCTTTATAACCTGCTCTGAAGAGATTTCTCCCAATTCTTCCGAACCCATTAATACCAACTTTAAATCCCATTTCTCCTCCTTTCCTTAAATTATAAAATTTAAATTCAGCTTATTAATTTAATCGATTCTCTTAAAAAGGTCAACCCTTTTTGACGCTACACCCAAAACTTCCGATTTATTTGACAACAAAGAGATTAAAAATTATATTATATACGATGAAAATCGAGGTTGAAAAATTTAAAGAATTTCTCGATGTGAAAAAGATGAGATTCACAAAGGGAAGAAAAGCAATAATTGAAGAGATTCTTTCTTTGCCCAACGCACATCTCGATGTAGAAGAAATCTTCGCAAGACTTAGGAAAAGAGGTGTAAATGTATCAAGAGCAACTCTTTACAGAACTCTTTCATTACTTGTCAAGGGAGGGGTTCTAAAAGCAGTTTCTCTGGGAGAAGGGCATAGCCATTTCGAATCGGGGATTTCAAAAAAAATTCATGGACATATGATCTGCGGTGAATGTAAAAAGGTTATAGAGTTTGAATCAGAGGAGATCAAAAACATCTTAGAAAGAATTGCATATTATAGGAGATTCTCAATTAATTCCGTAGAGATAGAGGTTCTTGGAATATGCAATAGGCACAAAAAATGACTTTTATAATTTTGAAATAAAATTATTTAAAGGAGTGAAGAAATGAGTTATAAACCATTTGTTCCTGAAACAACCGAAATGAAAGAATTTACTTTGAGGGCTTTGATACTCGGGCTTTTGATGAGTGTAATTCTTGGAGCAGCAAATGCCTATCTTGGCTTGAGAGCAGGTATGACAATAGCAGCAACCTATCCCGCTGCAGTTATAGGAATGGCTTTTCTTAAACTTATGGGCGGAACAATCCTTGAAGAAAATTTTGCTCGAACTGTTGGTTCTATTGGCGAATCTGTGGCTGCGGGTGCTATATTTACTATCCCTGCATTCTTAATCACTGGAGTGTGGACAAGATTCGATACTCTTGAAGCCTATCTAAAATCATCAGCCCTTATGTTTGTTGGAGGATTTCTCGGAATTCTTTTTGTCACATTTCTTAGAAGGGTAATGGTTTCAGATCCTGAGCTCCCCTACCCTGAATCAGTGGCTGCATCTGAGATTCATAAAGCAGGTCAGAAAGGGAGTGCAGGAGCAAAATTTCTTTTTCAAGCAATGGGTGTTGGAGCATTAATTTATGCTCTCGGAGTAACAAAACTTTTTGCTGCATCAAAGGATTTCATAATCAAAGTTGGAACAATTGGGAGAAGCTTTGTAAGATTGGGAACAGAAAAAACCTCACCAACAGTTGACACTGGCGGAACAGTTGCTGTCGCAGGACCTGGAATTTATCCCGCTTACATTGGAGTAGGATATATTATTGGACCAAGACTCGCATCCCTTAACTTTGCTGGTGGTGTTCTCGCATGGGGTCTTTTTGCACCCCTTCTAATCTATTTCCTTGGACCTCAACTTGCTGATAGATTCTATCCTGGGGTTCCTATGGCAGATGTATCATGGGATGGAATGGTTGTGAATGTCTGGAAATTTATAATAAGACCCATTGCAGTTGGTGGAATGCTTGTTGGAGCTTTCTTCACATTATGGAGAATGAGGAAAAATCTTTCTGCAGGGATTAAAAGGTCGATCTCAGATGTTAAAAAGGCAGCAGGAGCGGGAGAGGCAACTTCAAGAATTGAAAGGGACCTTAACATCAAAGTTGTTCTTACAGGCTTGCTAATTTCTTTCATACTAATGATCTTCCTTTACAAGATATTTTCAGGTGCTTTTGGAACTGCTTTCCTTGCAGCAGTGGTTATGTTCATTGCGGGTTTCTTCTTTGCTGCGGTATCTGGAAATCTTGTAGGGATGATAGGCTCATCCAACAATCCAATCTCAGGATTGACTCTTTCAACCCTTATCGTTGCTGCACTTCTAATGGTTCTTGTTGGTGCAACTGGGATGAGCGGAGTATCTGCTGTTCTTGGTGTTGCAGCTGTTGTATGTGTATCATCAGCAGTTGCGGGTGAAATGCTTCAGGACTTAAAAGTTGGACACATCCTTGGTGGAACACCCTGGAAAATGCAGGTCGGGGATATCTTTGGTGTATTCCTTGCCTCCCTTATCCTTTTCTTTCCTTTAATGGTCCTTCACGGAGCATTTACTTTTGGCTCAAAGGAACTTCCCGCTCCTCAGGCTGGTTTGATGGCTGCCATCTCTCAGGGAATAGTAGGTGGAGAAATGGCATGGCCTCTGGTTGTTGTTGGAATATTCATGGGAATTGCAATGATACTTGTTCAGGTTCGTTCTCCAATGCTTGTTGCTGTTGGAATGTATCTTCCTCTTGAAACAACATTTGCAATATTTGTTGGAGGAGTTATAAGGGCAATTGTTGACAAATTGGCAGAGAAGAGGAATCTCAATCAGGCGCAAAAAACAAGAGTAGAAAATGTAGGAGTTCTTCTTGCATCAGGTCTTATCGCTGGCGAAGCTTTAACAGGACTTATTCGAGCGGGTCTTACATTTGCCCAGGTTAAAATACCTGTAATATTCCAGACCCCCAGTTACTGGGTAGGAGGAATATTCCTGATAATTATTGCCATATATCTTATCGCTGTTCCATTAAGGAATGCAGGCTCACCTGAAGCGGAAGCTCCTCCATCAGCTGTAGTATAAGAGAAAAAGTCAAAAGTAGAGGTAGCTCTTTTTGGTTTGCTATTAGCTTATATACATTTTGTCCACCCACAGCTCGGACAAACAGGACATCTCTCATCGGGAAGTTGCGCTCCGCAAACAGGACACTTGGAAGAGTTTATATCCTTTCCAATTGAATTTACTTTACCTAAATGTCTTTCAAGGACTTGAGCTATTGCATCAGGAATAGATTGAACAAGATGACCATGATGAAAAATTGGCTCTGAACCACCTATTCCCTTTAGCTGGTTTATAACCTCTTTTGGGTCTATTCCACTTCTAAGGCAAAGGGATATAAGCCTTCCTATCGCCTCTGCGTCAGCCATGGTAGAGTATCCACTCTTCCCTATTGATGCAAACACTTCAAACGGTTTGTTATTATAAAATGTAATTGTTACATAAAGGTTGCCGAATCCTGTTTTAATTTTGTCCGTTACAGATGCAAGGGAGTCAGGTCTTTCCATGGGAGCGGGTTTTTCTTTCTCCTCAGCTTTATATAGAACCTGCTCAGCTCTGCATCCGTCCCGGTAAACAGTAACACCTTTAACTCCAAGGTCATAGGCAAGAAGATAGGCTCTCTTAATATCTTCCCTTGTAGCTGAGTTGGGGAAATTGATGGTTTTCGAGACCGCGTTGTCAGTGTATTTCTGAAATACTGCTTGCATCCTCAAATGCCATTCTGGTTCTATTTCATGAGCTGTTACAAAATACGGAGGCAAAGGTGAATTAGGGTTTTCATCTCTCCATTTTTTGTAAAGGGGGTGCAAATCTTTAATTTCAGAGTCAATTATTTTAGAGAGCATCTCAAAAGCAAAAACTGGCTCTATAGACGAGGAGCAACCCGCAATCCTTGAAATTGTCCCTGTAGGAGCAATTGTTATCAATGTAGCATTTCTCATCTTACTACCCTTATAGATTGATTTGTCAATATTAGGGAAATTTCCCCTTTCCTCAGCAAGTTCCCTGCTTGCTTCCTCCGCTTTCTCCCTCATAAATTTTGCTATCTTCTCTGCCCATTGGAGAGCCTCTTCAGAATCGTATTTTATTTTCATTTTTATTAGTAGATCTGCAAAGCCCATTACTCCCAGTCCTATCCTTCTATTTGCCATTGTCATCTCTTTTATTTGAGGAAGAGGGAATTTATTGACTTCAATGACATTATCAAGAAACCTTACACCATATTTTATAATCTCTTCAAATCTCTCCCACTCAAACTCTTTTTTCTCATCATTCCAGAAATTACTCAAATTTATCGATCCAAGATTGCAGGACTCATAGTCGTGAAGTGGCTGTTCTCCACAATCAAGAGAGACTAAACCATTTGTTATAAAACTTAAAGTTACAGGCTCTTCAAGATCAAAAACTTCTTTTTTTCCAATGTATATAACCTCACTAACTTTATCTTCAAATTTTTCTTTTTTGAATTTATGAGATTTAAGAAATTCGATCTTCTCACTGTTTTTATTTAATAAAAATCCTACTTTTTCAAGAAATCGAGACACACTTTCCCATGTGATACTCAGTTCGTAGAGGATCCCATCAAGAATATATCTTTTATTCTTTCCATCCCTTGTTATATACTCAAATCCTTCTCTTTTTTCTCTGTGTCTCTTGTAAATTCTCGATTTAATTCCAAGATTGAGAAGAAGGAGTTGGACACCTTTAAGAAGTTTTATTGACTTTGAAGTTAGTCTAATATATCTTGTTCCATTATTTGATTGGTTACCAATTGTTCCTTCCGCAGAGAAAAGGGACTGCAAAAATCCTATTACTGCCTCCTCTGTAGCAGTAAAAATACTCTCGGGAACCTCTTTCTCTTCGGCTTTCACAGGTTTAACACCCAGATTTTTAAGAAATTCAACAAAATATCTGGAGTGATAGGAAAGATGGTAGATTTTGCCTCTTTTAACTTCTTTGATATTATTTCCATATATTTCATTCAGAATTTCTTTGAAATAATAAAGAATATCTATATCATTTTGGGAAAAAGTGAACCCTACTCGACAGTTTTTATCACCATATCTTAGCCATCCATCTCCTACAAGCCATCCGAGGAGTTGTCCAAGTTCTTTTGACCAACGGTCAGGGAAATTATGTTTATAGATTCTTCCATTTTTTCCTTTATAAATATTTTCGGGTTTAAATGGAAGTTCAGAATTTCTATTGAAAACACCAGCTCCAGATTGAATCATAATCTTGTGATAACCGGGTATCAAATCCTTAACCGCAACCCAACCTTCATTGGTAAGAAATTTATGATCATAGGTGACCTCCGCTTCGTATCCTGACTCAGTTATTACTTTATATGTTTCTTTAAAACCATTGCTCCAAGCTCTCTTAATTTTTTTAAGAGAGACTCCAGTCCCTTTTGAAAGGCTACAAAGACCATTGGAAGTCCAAACCTCAACTGGAACTCTGTTGTCAGTAATTATATAAACTGACTCCTTTTTTGACCTTTCCACTAAATCCTGCATTCTTTCTAAACCTTTTTCCGTAGAAATAAAAGTGCTTCCAACTACACATGGATTAGTAGCTCTTATCTCACCCAGTTCCCTTGTTGGATTTAGCTCATTTATCCTGTCTATAAATACAATACCTGGATCTCCAATTGCCCATGCGCTATCAACAATCATATCCATTATCTCAGAGGCAGATTTTTCTCCCGAAACCGATTTGGTATAAGGATTAAAGATTTCGTAATTCTCATTGTTTTTTAATGCTTTCATAAACTTTTCTGTGATAGCCACCGAGATATTAAAATTAGTTAAAGTTTTTCCGTCCTTTTTGAGAAGAATAAACTCTTCAATATCAGGGTGATCTACTCGTAAAATTCCCATGTTAGCCCCTCTTCGAGTTCCGCCCTGTTTAACCGCTTCAGTTGCAGCATCTATTACTTTAAGAAAGGATATTGGACCAGAGGCAATCCCCTGGGTTTTTCTGACAAAGCTTCCCTTTGGTCTTAGCTTGCTGAAATCAAATCCAGTTCCTCCACCCTCCTTATGAACAAGGGCAGCATTTTTTACACTTTCAAAAATTGAGGCTAAGGAATCCTCAATGGGAAGAACAAAACAAGCGCTCAAACACATATCCCTTCCCGCACCAGTAAGAGTTGGAGAATTGGGCATAAAATCTCTTCTCATCATCATCTCATAAAATCTTTTTGACCAAAGTTTCCTAAGCCTTTCATTTTTCTCAGCAGAGGCAATAAAATCTGCAACTCTTTTAAATAACTGAGAGGGGGTTTTCTCTATCAGTTCCCCTTTCTCATTTCTCATAAAATACCTTGCTTTTAGAATCCTCAAAGCATTCTCGGAAAAGCCTTGGTTCTTTTCCATGTTTACCTCCTCAAAATATTGTAGCTTTAAAATAATATACCACAATATAATGTATGTCAAGTCCTCCGCTTTTTTTTAAAAATCTTAGTCTGGAAGAGGATTTAAGGGAATATAGCATTTTTTAAATTTTCCTGTTTTCAGGAGTAATCGGGTGGCTTTTTAAGTTATAAATTTACCATTTGCACATGACATTTTTTTTAATTAAAATTTGAATGATGAGAAGGTTTAAAAAGGAATGAATTTATGGAATCTGTTTATGGGAAAATTAAAACATTGGAAACAAATTTTTCACTAAAACTTTTAAATTTTACCTTTTCAATTTCAATTTTTGAGGAGGTATTATGAGGACTTTTTTTTCAATCATCGTAATTTTAGGGACAATTTTTTCTGTTTTTGCCTCTGAAAAGCCTTTTTCTCCTGTTAAGTCAATCCCAATGCCAGGTCCTTTTCCAAGGGGAATTACTTCCGATGGAAAGAACTTGTGGATATCTGACTGGAAGAAGGATATGCTCTACCAGATTACCACTGACGGTAAAATTATAAAAAGGATCCCCTCTCCTGGTTACAACCCATCAGGATTAGCTTGGGATGGTAAATACTTGTGGAATTCCGATATTTCTGCAAGATCCATCTACCAAATAGACACTGAAAAGGGAATTGTTATAAAAACCCTCGATTCTCCCACCCCTTCTCCTGATGCTCTCGCTTGGGACGGGAAATATTTATGGGTTGCAGATAGTAGAGCGGATGAGATTCAAAAAATATCACCTTCTGATGGAACAACTCTCCACACTTTTAAATCTCCAGCTTCAGATCCAACAGGTCTTTTCTTTGATGGGAAATATCTATGGGTAACAGATAGAATAAGAGACACAATTTATATGGTTTCTCCTGAGAGTGGTGATGTTATTATGTTCTTACCTTCTCCTGGACCTTATCCCGTTGGTATTGCTTTTGTGGAAAATCAGATTTATGTTGGCGATTATCAGGAGGGGAAGGTCTTTGCTCTAAACATGCCCTCTGAAAAAATGGTAAGAACCAACGAGAGATATGCAGATATTGTCTACACTCAGGAATTTAAAAATCTTGGACCAGGCGATACTGAAGATCTGAATGTTTTCATTCCAATTCCAGAAACAAGAGATTCCCAGATAATTGAATCTGTAAAATTTGAGCCTGAGCCAAAAGAAATTCTCAATGACAAAGATGGAATGAGGGTAGCCCACTTTAATTTTAAATCCCTTAAACAAAACTCAAATCTGGAAATTGTTATGACTGTCAGAGCTAAAATTTACGAGGTTTTTTATTTCATAAATCCTGAAAGAGTGGGAAATTCTGAGGAAATTCCAAAGGAAATAAGGGAAAGATATTTAATCAATGACGAAAAATTTGACTATGAGAATCCAGTGATAAAAAATGCTTTGAAAGAGGCGGTAGGAGATGAAAAGAACCCCTACTGGATAGTAAGAAAAATTTTCAAATATGTTGGGGAAAAACTTTACTACGAACTTGCTGGTGGATGGGACACTGCTCCAACAGTTCTCAAAAGAGGAAGTGGTTCATGCTCAGAATACACCTTTGTTTTTATGAGCATGTGCAGAGCAATGGGAATCCCGACGAGGTATGTGGGAGCTATTGTTGTTAGAGGAGATGATGCATCCTATGATGATGTATTCCACAGGTGGGTTGAAATTTATTTTCCTGGATATGGATGGATACCTGTTGACCCTCAAGCAGGAGATAAACCAACTCCAGGAGAACAGGGATTCTATTTTGGACATCTTACAAATCGATTCCTAATTACAACTTACAGTGGAGGAGGCTCTCCATATCTTGAATGGACTTACAATTCCAATGTTAAATGGACATTCAAGGGAAAAGCAAAGGTGATTACTGAAAATTATGGCGAGTGGAAACCAATAAAAAGCAAAAAGTGAAAAGAAAAAAGTGAGAAAGGCAAGACAAAAAATGAGAAAAAAGATAATTTGCATAGTGCATGTGTTGCCTCTCTTGCATTTCTCGCTGATAAATTTTTTGGAGGAAAAATGATGAAAAGGAAAATCGGTTTTATTGCTATTGTTTTCTTCCTTTTTACTTTATCTATCCTCCTTTCACAGGAAAAAGCTGATTTTGAAAGACTCTATCAAATTCTCCAGCACAGATTTGACCAGATCCAGAAAAAACTCACAGACCTCACCTTCATACAACTTTCTCAGGGAAAAATTCAATTTCAAAAAGTTCGCTATACATCGAGTGCAGACGGTTTGATAATTCCCGCCTATGTTTTTAAACCCTTAAAAATAAAAGAAGGGAAAAGGCACCCTGCTCTTCTTTTCATCCATGGAGGAGTTCACGGAGACTTGACCGACAACTATTTTCCTATAATTGAAGAGCTTTGCAACAGAGGCTATATTATACTTGCTCCTGAATACAGAGGAAGCACTGGATATGGAAAAGAGTTTTATGACCTTATTGATTATGGAGGTAAAGAAGTTGATGATTGTATTAGTGGAATAGATTACTTGAAAAATATGGTTCCTGAAGCTGATATAGAAAGAGTTGGTATAATTGGATGGAGTCATGGAGGGTTCATAGCACTTCATGCAATATTTAGAGCACCTGAAAAATTCAAGGTAGCAGTGGAAGTAGTTGGAGTTACTGATCTTGTAAGCAGGATGGGTTATAAAGATGATTCATACAGAAAAATATTTGCGGAGCAACCTGGCTTTGGAGGTCCTGCGGATAAAAAACTCGATGTTTACAAGGAAAGATCACCCGCATATTTAGCCCACAAATTAAAAACCCCACTTCTAATACATGCTGCAGACAACGATGAGGATGTGAATATTCTTGAGACGCTCAATCTAATCAATGCTCTCAAAGCTGCTGGCAAGGAGTTCGAATATGAAATTTACAAGAGCCCCCCTGGTGGACACGCTTTCAACAGGATTGATACTCCCCAGGCAAGGGATTCTCTGACAAAAATTTATAAATTTCTTGATAAATATTTAAAGCCATAATGGATGTTCAATAATGAAAAGACTACTTTATGAGATTATAGTAGATTTAGTTAATTCAAATCCACTTTTCCAGAGAAGCATAGCCATATTTTTAAGGAGGGAATTTTTAAGGACTTATATTTGAATTTTGAGGAGGTTGGATGTGAAAAAATTTTTAATAACAATTATTTTAATCATCTTCAGTTTTTCTATCCTGCTAAGCCAGAGTGAAGAAATCGCAAATATCGTCAATTTAAACAAAGGGAAGGTCGTTCAAATAAAAGTAAAGGGAAAGAAGAAAGAGGAACTTAGAGTTGTAAATGGCTTTATTATTGAAGGAGGAAGATTTCTTGTAACCACTCTCCACTCACTTTCTGGAGGATTATCTTTCTCTGCTGAAACTGGAGATGGAATAAAAATAGAACCAACAGGAACATTTTCTTATTCAAAGATCTCTGACACTGCAATAATTCATTTGAAAAGGAAAGAGGTTAATTCCTTTGAAATGGCAAATCTGACAACTTTATCTCCTGGTGAAAGGGTTTATACACTCTCATTAAGAGATATCAAAAATCCTCAGATTCTTGAGGGGAATATAACAACTATTTATGAACTACCTTCTGATTTAAATCTTTTTCTCCTCTCCTTCTCATGTCCAAAAACTTTTGATGGCTCGCCTCTATTTAACAGTTCAGGAGATGTAGTAGGAATTGTAAACACAATTAGCGAGGAAGGTTCTTCCATAGCTATTTCTGCAAGTTTAATTCCTCCATTAATTAAGATGAAGGGAGAAAATTTCACTGGCGAGGATTTTACTTCTTCCACTGAATTAAAATTGTTCCGTGCAATTTCTTTAATCCACAATTCTAAAAATGAAAATGCCCTCCAGATACTGAATGAACTCTCAAATTCAGACCCAAACAATCCCTATGTTTATTACTACTTGGGAACTGTAAAGGAATCTTCCCAAATTAGTGATGCACTTAACTTTTTCCAGAAAGCTATTCAACTCAAACCTGATTTTGCAGAAGCCTATATAAAAATTGGTGCAATTTGTGAAAGGATCGGAGAACAGGAGAAAGCCATTGAGAGTTATAAAAATGCCTTAAAGACCAGGTCTTTTCCTGAAGCCCATTACAGTCTCGGGCTTATTTACGAAAGAATTGGAAAAATTGAAAATGCTATTGAATCCTACAAAAATTATATTTCCACAAAACCTGATTATGCCCATAGAGGCTATTCGAGACTCTCTATCCTTTACAGGACATCAGGAAGATTTAAAGAAGCCATGGATTCTGCCCAGAAAGTTCTTGAAAAATTTCCCGATGATATTGATGCCAACTACACCTACTCTCTTTCAGCAGAAAAACTTGGTGATATTGAAAAAGCAGTTGATGGATATTTAAAATTGATGAAAATCAACCCTAAAAGAGCTTCTGAATACTATAGCTATGCGGTGAGCGCCCTTACAAAAGCTGGGAGATTCCAGAGAATAGTAGAAATCTCAAAAGAGTTTACAAGGAGCTATCCAACGAATTCTACAGGTTTTTTAAATCTGGGAACAGCTTATTTAAGACTTGAAGATTTCCAGAATGCTGTTGATGTTCTCTTAAAAGGTGCGAAAATAGACCCTTCAAATTATTCAATTCATTACAATTTAGGAATGGCTTATGTGAAACTCGGTATGATGAACGATGCCATGAATTGTTTCAAAGAATGTCTAAAAATAAAGCCCGGTGATTCTTATGCCCTTTACAACTTAGGAATAACCTCATTCCAAGCGGGAAATTTTACTGAGGCAAAAGAAGCTTTACAAAATTATCTTAAAATTAATCCTAATGATGTGAATGCCCGTTTCAACCTTGCCCTTCTCTTCATAAAGATCCAGGATTTCGAAAGTGCTTCAAATCATTTAAGAGAAGTCATAAAGCTTGATCCTAAGCATATGCAGGCAAAGTATAATCTTGGACTTGCCCTTTTTAACAAGAAAGATTATAAGAGCGCTATCGATACATTCAATTCGTATCTTTCATCCAATCCCAATGATTCAAATGCTTTATACAACCTTGCTCTCTCCTACCTAATGGAAGGATTTCATACAGAAGCAATAAAAACATTTAAAAAGGTGATCTCCATAGACCCGAACAATGCCTATGCCCATTATAACCTTGGTTACACATATCTTTTAATCAAAAACAGATTTGGAGCCCTTGAAGAGTATGAAAAATTGCAAAAATTAAATCCAGAACTTGCTCAAAAACTGAAAAGCTTTATAGATAAGCTAAAGTAATAAAATTTCTTTATAGCCCAGCAAAATTATAATTAAAAAGCATTAAGATTGTTCATAATTTTCTAAATTTTTAAAAAATGAAATTTTATGATATGATTATTCCTTAGGAGGTCATATGGAAAAAGAGAATAAAGTTTCAATGGTTATTTTTAGTGGGGACATGGACAAGATTCTCGCAGCATTTGTAATAGCCACGGGCGCTGTAGCTTCAGGGATGGAGGTAACAATGTTCTTTACATTCTGGGGTCTCCAGGCTCTAAAAAAACCAAAAAGAACTGGAAAGGGTCTTTTTGGAAAGATGCTCGGATTTATGTTGAAAGACATTAGAAAATTGAATCCCAGCAAAATGAGCTTTTGCGGAATGGGTAGATGGATGTTCAAAAAAATGATGAAAGCAAAGAATGTGTCTCTTCCTGAAGAGCTCAGAAATATTGCTCTTAATTTGGGCGTAAAGATTGTTCCCTGCCAGATGAGCATGGATGTAATGGAAATTCGCCATGAAGACTTAATAGATGGAGTTCAGGCACCTGTGGGAGTGGCTTCTTTCCTTGAAGAAGCAAGCAAATCCAAAATTACTCTTTTTATTTAGGAGGAACAAATGGCAGAACAAATAAAACCTGATTTAGTTCTTGATTTGAAAGGGCTTCTCTGCCCTATGCCTGTGGTAAAGCTTTCTCAGGCTATCAAAAATCTTGCACCCGGAGCAGTGGTTGAAGGAATAGCCACTGATCCCGGTGTTATGGCTGATATTCCTGCATGGGCAAGAACAAGTGGAAATGAGCTTATTTCTATTGAAAAAAAGGGCAATGAATTTCACTTCCTTGTAAGAAAAAAAGGATGAAAATGGAATTGATAGATTTAACAAAATCGATCGCTCTCTACTCCTTGATATTTTCCATCTCTCTGCTTCTTTACAGATTGGTCATGTTTCTAAGGTATCCAAAAATAAAGGATTACTCTGAGCCGAAAGGTTCTTCCAAAAAAGGAGTAATTTATTCATTCACAATAGGTATGGCTCCATGGACTAAAGAGAGCACAAGAAAGCACTGGATAATTTATTTAAGAGGGATTTTCTTTCATCTCGGAATCTTTTCAGCTATTCTCATCTTTCTAATAAGACTACTACTGCACTATATCCCAGAGATTTTCATCTTCCCATTCACTCTTTTTTCAGGCATTGGAGCTTTAATGGGATTGATTGGGATTGTTCTAAGAATGACAGAGAAAAATTTGAAAGTAATGAGCAATTGGGACGATCACATCTCATTATGGATTGTTTCAGCCTTTCTCATTTTTACAACTCTTTCTTCTCTACTCCCTCCAACTCTACCTTTAATGTTTTTCATTTCTTCATTGATGCTCATCTATATCCCATTCAGTAAAATAAGGCATTTTCTTTATTTTTACTTTTCAAGGCTTTTTCTTGGATATCATATTGGAAAAAGAGGGATTGTAAAAAAATGGAGGTAATGCATGGAGAATAATGGAGTTAGTTCAGCTTTGAAAGCACTCGAAAAGCAGTTGGGAAGACCTCTAATCACTGCCCTTGAAGTATGTGCAAGATGTGGAATATGTGCTGAATCATGTCATTATTATGTTTCTGAACCATCTCTCAAACATGTTCCAGCTTTTAGAACTGAGATGTTAAGGAAAATATATAGAAAGAAGCACGATTTCTTTGGAAAATTGTTCCCCTTTATAGTAGGAGCAAAAGAACTTGACGATAAAACCCTTGAAAATCTTTCTGAGATGGCATTTAGTGAGTGCACTCTTTGTAGAAGGTGCACTTTCAATTGTCCTATGGGTGTAGACACGCCACTTATAATAAAAACAATTAGAGCGATGGCGGCTGCTGGCGGTAAAGCACCTGAAATGCTTGTAATGCTTGCTGACTCTGCTATAGAAAAAGGAAAAAATCCTGATTTTTTTAAGGAACTTTTCCTTCAACAAATAAAAGAGCTCGAAAAGGAATTGCAGAAGATTGTTGGAGATCCTGAAGCTAAAATTCCTGTTGGGAAAAAAGAAGCTCGCGTTCTATATGTTGCATTGGCAGGAGCTCATACAATAATTCCTCCCGCAGTAATTTTTCATACAGTGGGCGAGGACTGGACTTTGAGCCTCTATGAAGCTGCAAATTATGGAGTATTTCTTGGAGACACAGAAAGAGCTAAATTAATAGCAAAAAGAATAATTGACGAAGCAAAAGAACTTAAGGTTCAAGAGGTTGTAATTGCTGAGTGCGGGCATGCCTGTGCTGCTCTGGTTTGGGAAGCTCCGAATTGGTTCAAAGAAAAATTCCCTTTCAAAATGAGGAATATAGTGGAGCTAATCGCAGAATATGTGGAAAAAGGTTTATTAAAATTTAACAAATCAAGAAATTCCGAACCTGTAACCTATCATGACTCTTGCAATCTTGCAAGGACAAGTGGTATCTTTAGAGAACCAAGAAATGTCTTAAATGCGGTATGTGAAAATTTCATAGAAATGAACCCCCATGGAATTGAAAATTACTGTTGCGGAGGCGGAGGAGGACTTGTTGCTCTTCCTGAATATGAAGAGAAAAGATTAAATGCGGGTAAACCTAAAGCAGAGCAAATTAAGAGAACAGGTGCAAAAATTGTTTGTGCTGCATGTGAAAATTGCAGACTTCAGCTTAATGATCTTAACTCCCATTATGGTCTTAATATAAAAGTTGTCTCTCTTGCAGAACTGGTTGTGAATGCCATTGAATTTGAAAGCAAAAAAATTGACAAAAAGGATAAAATCTTGGAGCAAATTGGCCTCAGATAAATCAAAACTTTAATCTGTCAAGATCGTAAAAAATTCTGAGAAGGAGGAGACCATGAGGAGATTATTTTATTTATTTTTAATTTTTATCCTTTCTTTTTTATTCATTCCACTCTACAGTGAGCAGGAGATTTATCAAGTAGTAATCAAAGAAGGTCTAATATACGATGGCTCTTTAAACAAGCCCTTCAGGGGAGACATTGCAATAAAGGATGGAAAAATTGCTAAGGTTGCAGTTTCAATAAAAGGAAAGGCGAAGAAAGTGATTAAAGCGAATGGACTTGTTGTGACCCCTGGTTTTATAGACCTTCACACCCATGTGGATGAGGGCATGAATTTTCCTGAAAATAGAGCATGTTTAAATTATCTAAAACAAGGAGTTACAACTGCTGTTGTTGGGCAATGTGGCTCATCTGCATGGCCAATATTTGAAAAACCTGAAAATCAAATGAAAATTTGGGAGGAAGAAGGAATAGGTATTAATCTTGCTCTTCTCATTGGTCATGGAACGATAAGAGAAATTGTAATGGGAAGGGAAAATAGGGAACCAACTCCTGAAGAGCTTGAAAAAATGAAATCTCTCGTTAGGGAAGGAATGGAAGCTGGTGCTTTCGGAATGTCTACAGGCTTGATCTATGCTCCAAGCTCCTTTGCTAAAACTGATGAAATAATAGAGTTAATGAAAATTGTTGCATCTTATGGAGGGATATATCATTCCCATATAAGAAATGAAAGAGAAAAATTACTGGAAGCTGTTCAGGAGGCAATAGAAATTTCAGAAAAAACAGGTGCTCCTTCCCATATTTCCCATTTTAAAGTTATTGGAAAAGACAACTGGGGAATGGCTCCAAAGGCTTGCGAATTGATTGAGAAAGCAAGAGGAAAAGGATTGAGAATAAGTGCAGACCAGTATCCTTTCCGCTTTTCCAACAATTTTCCCTACACATCTCTTATTCCAAGAAATGTATGGCAGGGAGAGGAGAAGTTCATTACAATGGAAGACTTGGAAAAGATGCTCGATTACTTGAGGGACAATGAGTTAATAGATCTATACAGTAAAACAACACCATTCTATCCATTATCTTCTGACCACATAGATTTTTTAAATAGTCTTACAAGAAAAAGATTGGTAAGCTTTGTAGCAAGGAATGTTTTTGAACTTAGTAATTGGAGAGGTCCAGAAAATATAAGGGAAAGGGTTCTTTTCTGGAGAAGGTTACAGAATCCTGAGGAAGGTAAAAAAATAAGAGAGGAAGTTAGAAAATATATAGAAAGATATGGACCTGAAAACTTTGTTGTTGCAATTTGTGTTGATAAAAGATTTGAAGGAAAAAATCTATTGGAAATTTCAAAAATAAAAGGGAAAAGTATTGAAGACACTGCAATAGAGCTCGAGCTAATGGGAGCAAAGGCAATTCCATTGACAATGAGCGAAAATGATATTGAGTATATAATGAAAAAAGAATATGTGGCAACAGGAAGTGATGGAATTGCAACATTCTATGGAATAAGCCTACCTCATATCCGTTCATATTCAACATTTATACATAAAATAAAAGAATATTCATTAAAGAGGAAGATTATATCTCTTCCCCATGCAATCCGCTCCATGACATCTCTTCCTGCAGAGATAATGGGGTTCAAGGATAGAGGGAGAATTAAAGAAGGACAATTTGCTGACATTGTTATTCTTGATTTAAAAAGGCTTGATACACCCTCAACAATAACAAACCCCCATCAGTTTGCAAAAGGCGTTGTTTATTTACTTGTCAATGGAGAGATGGTTATTGAAAATGAAGAGTGGACAGGAAAACTTCCAGGAAAAGTTTTGAGGTTAAAAAGAGAGTAAAATTTTAAATTTGACTATTCCTTAACAAAATTCTATAAATTAATTCTTATGAGAGAGAACCTCAAAGCTTTAATAGTATCCTCTGAAATTGTTCCTTTTGCCAAAACTGGGGGGCTTGGAGATGTGGTTGGAGCCCTTGCAAAGAATCTTGAAAATCTCGGTGTGAATGTCTCCCTTGCAATGCCAAAATACAAAAGAGCTGAAATAGAGGAGCTGGCAAAGGAAATATGTGCAAAGGATATGGAGATAAAGATTGGAGAAGAGGTATATAAAGGGTCTGTATGGAAGGGAGTTGCAGGAACATCAATCAATGTCTACTTTATCGATAACCCAAGTTTCTTTTATAGGGAAGAACTTTATGGAGTTGGTGGGAACGATTACCCCGATAACCATAAAAGATTCATATTCTTCTCCCTTCTCCTTCTCGAATTTTTAAAGAAAAAGAACCTTCATTTTGACATCATCCACTGCAATGACTGGCAAACAGCTCTCATACCCGCTTTCATAAAACTGAGAGGTATCGCCTCCTCTACTCTTTTCACAATCCACAACCTTGCGTACAAAGGTCTTTTCCCTCCAGAGACTATCCTTTTAACAGGTTTCGGATGGAATTACTTTACTCCTGAGTATTTTGAATTTCACAATCAGTTCTGCTTTCTAAAGGGCGGGATAAAATTCTCTGACATTGTAAATACAGTTTCAGAAAGGTATGCTCTCGAAATTCAGAATCCAGAGTTTGGAGAGGGGCTTGATGGTCTCCTAAGATCTCGTTCAGACTCATTGTTTGGAATACTAAATGGCGTTGACTATGATGTCTGGAATCCTACCACAGATCCCTATTTAAAATCAAAATACAGTTCAAGGTCTCTCCGAAGAAAGAGGATTAACAAGGAAGATTTAATTAAAGAGTGTGGCTTGAATATAGACCTTGAAAGCCCCCTTATTGGAATGATAACAAGATTGGCTGACCAGAAAGGGCTGGATATTCTACTTCCTGTTATCGAAGATATTATTTCCCTTGGCGCTGGAATGGTTATCTTGGGAAAGGGAGACGAACTATACGAAAGAGCCTTAAAGGAAAAAGCAAAAAAACTTAAAGGAAAATTATGTGTGAGGATTGAATTCAACGAAAGTCTTGCCCATAAAATTGAGGGTGGAGCTGATATGTTCCTTATGCCATCAAAATACGAACCTTGTGGTTTGAATCAGCTATATTCTATGAAATATGGAACAGTTCCAATAGTAAGAGCGGTTGGAGGTCTTTACGATTCTGTTAAAGAATTCAACACAGTAAGAGAAACTGGAACGGGCTTCAGATTTGAAGAATATAAGGCAGAAGAGCTTTTAAAAGCTGTGAAAAGAGCGATAAATGTTTTCAAGAACAAAGAAAAATGGGAAAGACTAATGAAAAATTGCATGAAAGAAGATTTTTCTTGGGAAAAATCTGCAAAAAAATATATAAAGCTTTATGAACTTGCAATAGAAAGAAATTCAAGGGAGAAGACAAAATGAAAGAAATTTTAGAACTAAATGACGATAATTTTGAAAAAAGCATTAACTCCTCAAATCTACCTGTGGTAGTTGATTTTTACTCTGACTCCTGCATCCCATGTAAGGCATTGGAACCTGTATTTAAAAAGGTTGCGGAATTTTTTGAAGGAAAGGCTAACTTTTTCAAATTCAATGTTGACAATAACTCATTAGTTCCTTCCTCAAAGAAAATAGTAGGGATCCCAACAATTGCAATTTTTAAAGAGGGGAGGGAAATCGAGAGGAAAACTGGCTTTCTAAGCTTCGATTCTCTTTCAGAGTTTTTAAGGAGGAATTTATGAAGGAAGTTATGGATTTAATTATAATAGGTGCTGGACCAGCGGGTTTAACTGCGGGTATTTATGCGGGAAGAGCAAGGGTTTCAACTCTTATACTCGAGAAGGGAATTCCTGGAGGGACAATAATATTATCGGATAGGATTGAAAATTATCCTGGTTTTCTTAGCTCATCCCCTTTTGAGCTCATGGAAATAATGAGAAAACAGGCAGAAAGTTTTGGTGCTGTGATAGTGCAGGGAGAGGTGATAGGTTTAAGTAAAGATAATGGGCTCTGGAGAGTGAAAACTGAAACAGAAGAATTTTTTGCGAGGGCTGTTATTGTTGCAACAGGCACAACTCACAAAAAACTGGGTGTTCCAGGAGAGGATAGATTTACTGGAAGAGGTGTGTCATTCTGTGCTACTTGTGATGGTCCTTTCTTTAAAGGAAAAAATGTTGTAGTTGTGGGGACAGGAAACTCAGGAATCCAAGAAGGTATCTTCCTTCTCAAATATGTATCAAAAATAACATTTGTGGAATTTCTCCCATACCTAACTGCTGATAAAATTCTGCAGGAGGAGATACAGAAGAGTAGTAATGTAGAATTTCTCCTTGAGCATGTAGTTACTTCCATAAATGGAGAGAATATGGTAGAATCTGTAGAAGTAAAAAGCTTAAAAACAGGAGAAACAAAAATAATTCCCTGTAGTGGAGTATTTATCTATGCAGGTCTTCAACCAAATACCTCTTTTCTGAAGGGGATTGTAGAGCTTACTGAAAATGGTTATATTAAAACAGACTCGAACCTTGAAACATCAGAAAAAGGATTATTTGCTGCTGGTGATGTGAGAGCTAACGCTTTTCAGCAGGTTGTTGTTGCTGCAGGAGATGGAGCGACAGCTGCCCATTCTGCAATAAAATATATTGAAAATTCAAAGAAGAGTTAGTATTGTTTTCTAAAAAATACAGACATTTCTACTTTAAAATTGAAAAAATTGGTTTCATTTATATCTTAATCAGTCTGGGAGTTGGACTTTCCGCTCTTAATTCAGGAAATAACATTCTATATTTTATTTTCTCTACAATGATGATTTTTCTAATAATTTCAGGGATTCTTTCCACTCAAAATCTTAAGGGAATAAAGATTAATTGGAAAATCCCCTCCTATGTTTTTGCTCAGAAAAAAGCCTACTTTAAAACTGAAATATTTAACAGAAAAAGATTTTTCCCCTCATTTTCAATTAAATTGAATCTTAAAGTTCAAGGATTGGAAGAGAGTAATGAGTTCCTTTTATTTGTAGGAAAAAGAGAAAAGGAAGAGATACTTGCAAGCAAGTATTTCCCAAGAAGAGGCTTATGGAAAATAACTGGATATTTCATCTCTTCAACATTCCCTTTCAGCTTGTTCGAAAGAAAAAGATTTACTGAGATGAATGAAGAGATAATTGTTTATCCAAAAATTATTGAACTTTACCCTTTTTTGCCCGATGAGCTATATTCCCTTGGTGAAATCCCTTCCAAATCAAAGGGTTATGAAGAGGATTTTTTTGGTCTGAGGGATTGGAGGGATGGCGATGACAAAAAGTATATCCACTGGAAAGTAAGTGCAAAAAAGGGGAAAGTCATAGTAAAAGAATTGGCACAACCAAAAAAATCATTTATTACCCTAATTGTTGACCCATATCTCTCAGAATTCTCTGGATTTCATGGAGAAAATCAATTTGAGGAGAATATCAGTCTGTGTGCCTCTCTTGCATATTATTTTTTCAATTCAAAAATACCCTACAAGATAGTAACCCTTGATTACGAAAGTGAATTTGATATATCGGAATCTCACTTCTGGGACAATCTCAAAGCTCTCGCTTTATTAAAGATATGTGGGAAGGAATCTTTACCAAGGCTTGAAGAGTTCTCAAAAAAGATTTCTATTGAAAACTCAATACCTATCCTTTTTTCTGTTGAAAAGGATTCTCCTTTTAGAAAAAATATTCCGAGATATTACGAAATACTACCAAAGAGATCATGAGATTAGCAAGACTGATTAAATATGTTTTTATTTCAATAATTTTAATATCCACATTCTCTTACACATTTCTTGCGGAGAACTTACCTTTTCTATCCTTTATCTTCTCTTCCATCATCATTTTTGGTATCTGGATGTTTGGAAAAGAAAAAATAATCAAACATCGAACCTCCATTGCTTTATCAATTTTTTTCTCAATATTCTTTTTATTGGATTTATCTTTGATAAGTAGGAATCTTCTCTATTCTGGCATTCATCTCCTCATCCTTTTGACCTTTCACAGACTCATAACCTTAAAAACTGAAAAGGATTATCTCTTGATTTTGCTCCTTTCCTTTTTAACAATGACCTCATCAGGCTCTGTAAGCCAGAGCCTTCTATTTTTAATTCTGTTTTTCTTTTTCCTATTTCTTTCAGTATTCTCCCTTAAACTTCTTTCTCTTTACAAGGGG
The DNA here is from genome assembly GCA_964649495.1 of uncultured Clostridia bacterium. GTDB lineage: Bacteria > Acidobacteriota > Aminicenantia > JBFLYD01 > JBBIMS01 > JBBIMS01. The sequence goes on from CAZYPR010000014.1 coordinate 35,571, forward strand.
AATTTCAGAATTAAAAAGAGGGTTATAAATTCTTTGTTGGGAATTTCTTTTCTCTCAACAATTTTCATTTTTCTTGCCTCCCCCGCTATTTTCTTTACAATCCCAAGGTTGGGAATGGGGTTTGGAACACTTATAGGTTCAAATCCTCTTCTTGTCTCAGGTTTCACTGAGAATGTTAATCTCGGCGATATTGGAACAATTATTGAAAATAACAGGGTGGTAATGAGAATTCAGACAGTCCGCTCCAATGAAATATCATCAGACCACCTCTGGAGAGGAAAAGGCTATAATTATTTTGATGGAAGAGGATGGTCATCCACAATTATTGTTTCCAAAGGAACAGAGATAAAAAAGAAATACAAAGAGAAGAGAACAATTGCTATAATAAGTCTTGAGCCCCTCGGAACAGATGTCATATTTCTTCCTTACAACCTTGAGGGGGTAAGAGGGATCAGAACTGTAAAGGAAGATGCCAATGGAACAATCTCTTCCCCCTACGGTTCATTCACAAAGAGAACATACAGTGTTGAATTCCGAGAGAATCCCCAAAAAATAATACCTTTCGTTGAGGCCGATATAAAACCTTACCTTCAACTTCCTCAGTTCAATCAGAAAATTTTTGCTCTTGCAAAGGAATTAGCGGGAGAGCTAAAAGACCATGAGTTAATTTCAAAAAGAATAGAGGATTGGTTTAAAAAAGAGTTCAAATATTCACTAAATCTTAACCCTTCAATAAATCCCATAGAAGATTTCCTTTTTAGAAAAAGGGAAGGGCATTGCGAATATTTCTCTTCTGCAATGGCAGTTATGCTCAGACACATCGGAATTCCAGCGAGAGTTGTTAACGGATTTAAGAGAGGAGATTTTAATCCAACTGGCGGATATTATGTTGTCAGAGAAAGGGATGCCCATTCATGGGTGGAAGTTTATGTAGAAGGAAAGGGCTGGGTTGCCTTTGACCCAACCCCATCTATTTCCGCAAGTTATAGAAGGAACTTCTTAATTACTCTTAGGGACGCCTGGGACGCTGTTCAATTCTGGTGGGACAGAAACTTTCTTACATATTCTCCCCAAAGACAGATAACAATTTATTTTGGATTATATGAAACTTTAAGGAATTTTATATTAAAGTTAGAAAAATTAAAATATTTTCTTGGAATCTTCTTGATTTTTCTTTTCCCCTTTCTTTATCTTATTCTCAGAAAAAAGAAAAAAAAGAAAATGGAAGAAGAGGAAAAGGAATATTTCCCGAGAAGGTCTTCGCCTGTGAAGTTCTATAACAAATTTTTAAAAATTGCAAAAGCAAAAGGTTTCTCCATTTATGACCACGAGACTCCTTTTGAGTTTATGGAGAGAATAAAAAGAAATTTCATCGAAATTGAAGGTCTTTATTTCATAACAGAGCTATATTATAAAGTTCGTTATGGAGAGAGAAAACTTAAAAAAGATGATATAATAAAAATCGAAGATACTTTAAAAAAACTCAAGGAGAAAAAGTGAGAATCCAGATTGGAAATGAGCTATCAGGAATTTTAAAAATTGGTTTCTTAATAACAGAAAACCTGACAATCTCTGAAACTCCATTTGAACTTAAGCATATGATTAATGAATTGTGCGAAGAAATGAAAATACGATATAGCTCATCCTCTCCATCTTCTGTAAAAGGTCTTGAGGGAGCAAGGGCTCTTTACAAAAGAATTGGAATTGATCCTACAAAAGATAGACCATCATCCGAGGCTCTATTAAGAAGAGCTTTAAGAAATGAATTTCCTTTGATTAATTCTCTTGTTGACACAATTAATTTCTGCTCTCTAAAATTCCTTTTACCATATGGACTTTATGACTTTAAAAAAATAAACAATTATATTGAAATAAGGATAGGGAAAAAGGGAGATTTTTACGAAACGATTGGAAAAGGTAAAATAAATCTTGAGGGAAAAATTGTGGTTTGCGATGAGAACGGTCCTTTTGGAAATCCTTCTTCCGACTCGAAAAGAGCATCTGTATCCATGGATACAAAAAGTTCTCTTACAATTATTTTTGCAAGAAGTGAAGAATCTTCTGAATCAATTCAGACTATTATCAATTTTACTGAAGAAATGATTTTAAGGTTCCACCCTCTTTGTAGGACAGTTTTTTCAGGAATAATAAAATGAAGGAAGGAATGCTCTGGGAAAGAATGGAGAATGGGAAGGTTCGTTGCGAATTGTGCAGGCATAGGTGCGTTATTTATCCTGATAAATTAGGGGTTTGCGGCGTTAGAATAAACAAAAATTCCACTCTCTACACCCTTGTATGGGGAAAACCGATAGCTCTAAATGTTGATCCCATTGAAAAAAAGCCCCTATTCCATTTTTTGCCGGGAACAAAAACTTTTTCCCTTGCAACTGTTGGCTGTAACTTTCGCTGTTTAAATTGCCAGAACTGGGAAATTTCCCAGAGCAGATTTGAAAATGAAAAGATTAATGAGAGAGAGGATTACTTTCTTCCTGAAGAAATTGTTAGATTAACAAAGGAGAGAAAGTGCAAAAGTATTTCCTATACTTACACAGAACCCACCATTTTCTATGAATGGGCATACGACATCTCAAAACTCGCTGTAAAGGAAGGGCTTTATAATATTTTCGTAACAAATGGATATATGTCTGAGAAAGCCATCAGAGAAATTTCTCCATATCTTCATTCTGCCAATGTAGACTTGAAATCCTTTAGAAAAGATTTTTATCACAAAATAGCGGGTGCAAGACTTGAAGGTGTGCTTGATTCATTAAAACTGATGAAAAAGCTCGGAATATGGGTTGAGGTAACAACCCTTCTAATTCCAAGACTGAACGATTCAAAGGAAGAAATTTCTGATATAGCAAATTTTATCCTCAAAGAATTAGGACCTGAGACTCCATGGCATATAAGCAGATTCTATCCCCATTACAAAATGGAAAATATTCCTCCAACACCCAACTCATCCCTTAGAATGGCTCGAGAAATAGGTCTTAAAGTAGGGTTAAAATATGTCTATACAGGAAATGTTCCTGGAGATGAAGGTGAGCATACTTACTGCCCAAATTGCCACAGAATTATCATTGAAAGATATGGTTTCAACATTTTGAGTTACAGTATAAAAGATGGAGCTTGCTCCTTATGCGGCGAAAAAATTGATGGTTTTGGTATATAACTTTATCTTACTAAACTGAAATTGCCTTTTTTAACTCGTAGTGAATACTTTTAGGTTCCGCAACTTGTTTTGATGCATCTAAAAGTTCTATAGAAATAACCTTCCCATTGCTGTCGTAATCAACAATTATACCTTCTTTCAACTCATCGCTTTCTGCAATAGTTTCATCTCTAAAAATTATTGTTAAGGAATCTGTTTCAGGATCATAAATCACTTTCATTTTTAAAAACCTCCTTTCTGAGATATTTCTCAATCTTTGATGTTTTGTATGCGGTTATTATTACAAAACCTTTTTCTGTTTCTTTTCCTATCACTCTTAAAAGCATCTCTTTTTGAATAACCCTATCAAAGTACCTCCCTTGAAAAATAATCTTACCATCTTTTGTTTTAATTTTCTTATGTTCCTTTCCTTTAATTAGAGATATTAAATCTACTTCAGTAATTCCTCTTCTTTTCATTTGGAATAGGGCATGATCTGTAAATACTATATCCACTATACTTTCCCTCTCCATATTATTTGGATATGAACTTGAAAAAAATTCAATGTATATACCTTCAATCTCTAATCTCCTTTTATATTATATTTACGATTTCAATAACATTCAACATCACAAATTTTTAAAAATCTTTAATTTTGTTGCATTTTGATTTTATTTGTTGTATTATCTTAACGAAAGGGAAATAATGGCAGAGCAAAAGATACCCTCTTTACTTGGTATTGAGGTTTTTGGAAGAGATGGAAGGCTAATATCCACAAATACTGAACTTATAAAGGGAGGTCATTCTCTAAAAGATAAAATCGGTATTTTTATTTCCCTGATTGACTCTATGGAGGAGATCTTGGGAGTTAAATTTTCAGAGATGTTCATTAAATTACATGATTTTTGCGGTATATTTTTAATAAAGGACAAGCTTTTTGTTGCCCATTGTAAGGATGAGGATGCCTTTGAATATGTAGAAAGAATGATAGGGACACTGGAATAGCCATGATTGAAAGAATTTTTCTCCCATTACTGGAAATGGGTAAGGAGAATAGCATAGCTGTCTTTGACGGAAACAACAATTTAATCTTTAAAAGAGGCTTTGAGGGAATTGAGGTTGTATCCCTTCTAAGACCTGTAAATTCATTTTTTGAGGCTCTTGCGAGAGAAAATATAAAATCTGATGAAGCAAAGCTTGTCCATCCAACAGGAGAAATCCTTCTAATTTATATTTATGGAAGAAAAATTATTATTTATTATCCTAAGATTAAAGCAAAAACAGTTTTTACTGTTGCTCAGAAAATTAAATTAAAACTATCTAACCTTTGGAAGGCTGAAGGGACTCCTGGTGTGAAAGTAATGAATGTAGATCTAAACTCTTCTCTTCTCTACAGTGAGGCACTGATGGATGAAGAAACAATAAAAAACATAGAAAAATTTTATAAAATTCATTTGAAAAAGTTAGAAATCGGAAATCTTTCTGGAAAATCATGGATATTCGAACTCAAGAAAGGGAAAGAACTTAAAGATAGGATTTTAATTTCCGAACAAGCGCTAAGCTTGCTGGAATTAGAGCCAGGAGATCCTGTAATTGTAAAACCTTTCATTGAGAGTGCCACTGAAAAATTCTTCGGATAAAGGGAGGAAAAATGAAAACAGGGCTAATTATAAATTCAATAATTGGGTTTGGAGTATTTGTTGTCTCTTTGCTAACTTCAATTTTCCTTTTAAGCAGAAAGAAAAAGGGGGCTGAATATGTAACTATTGGATATTCTATTTTCTGGCTTTTTATTGGTCTTTTATACTTTTTTGTTGGACTCAGAACATTCTTTGCCTATCTTAACAATTTTGAGATGGACAGAATCTTTTTCTTTGTAGATAATGCATTTGGTGGTCTGATGGCTCCGATTATTATTATTTTATTCCTTTATTTCTGGACGGAAAATACAAAAAAATCGATTATTGGAGGTATAACTTTCTTTTTAGTATGGATTATCTGGATGTTTTTTAATGTTAAAGGGGGGGTGAGCGGTCCACATATTTCCTACTGGCAATCAGAATGGACACCAAATAGCCAAACCGCAAAAATAGTAAATGGCATTGGTCTTTTTATCCCTGGACTCCTTTCCGCAATAGGGATTGGAATTCTCTCCTTTGGGCTAAAAACAAAAATTGCGAGATTCAGAGCTTTAACAACATCCATTTCTATCATCATAATTGCAGTTGTTTTCCTTCTTGATTACTGGGGTTCGGTCGGGATACCTGGAAGATTTTTAATCCTCTTAGCCTCTTTTACTGCACTACTTGGATACAATCCTCCTAATTTTATAAAGAGTAAACTCGAAAGTTAAAAAAGCTATTAACAGAATTAAACTTTTCAATTCCTCATAATATCTACTTTATGATTTCTTCCAATGGCTTTTTCAATTTTTCTACAATCATATCTTCTATGGAAGATGTTTCCTCAGAGCCTTCATCAAGAAGAATCTTTTCAATTCTGTGGGATGGAAAGTATAAAGTAGAGAAAAGAGATGCCATTTGTTTCTGCGGATTCTCAAGAAAAACCTGAATGGACTCAAGATTTCCACCTCTTATCATAGCTCCTTTTTCACTAAGGGAAATCAGAATTCCCCAGAACTTTTCTCTGGGATTCTGAAGGTAAACAATCACAGGGCTTCCTTTTCTAATTTCTCTCATGGATTAATTATAACAGAATCTCAAAAAATTTGACAAAGTAAAATTTTAATGTTAATATATAAATCTTGGTTTATATGGATTTAATAAATTTCATTAAAGTTCTCACTGACAGAAAGAGGCTGAGGATTCTTAATCTTTTAAGGGAAAACGAAATGTGCGTTTGTGAGCTAAGTGGAGTTCTGAGAGTTTCCCAGCCTTTAATATCCCATCATCTTGCTGTTCTTAAAAAATCGGGAATGATAAAAAGCAGAAAAATTGGTTACTGGAGTTATTTCACTCTCAACCAAGAAGATTTGGGTGAATTGAAAAGAGAAATATTGGAGTCAGTTCTTAAGGAATTCCAGAAAGATTCCTCAGCAATTCAGGATCTGAAAAGATACAATGCATGCAAATCGAGGACAGACCGCTCAGTCTGTTTTTCCTTAAGTAAAACAAAACTCTGTCCTCACGGAAGAGTTCAAATAAAAAGTTATATTGAAGGAAAGGAGAGAACATGAAAGATATATTAAAAATTGAAAATCTTCATGTATCTGTTGGTGAAAAGGAGATTATAAAAGGAATAAATCTAACAATTAGAGAAGGTGAAATTCATGCTTTAATGGGACCTAATGGGACTGGAAAAAGCACCCTTGCCTATGCTCTAATGGGAAGACCTGGTTACGAAATTACAAAGGGAAGAATATTATTCAAAGGAGAGGAGATAAACAATCTCCCCCCATTTCAGAGGGCAAGAAAGGGGATCTTCCTTGCATTTCAATATCCAGAAGAAATCGATGGGGTTTCCCTTGAAAATTTCCTTCGAACTTCCCATAACTCCCTTAACGGTTCAGATGTTTCTATCATTCAGTTCAGGAAAATGCTCCTTGAAAAGATGAAAATTTTCGAAATGGATATGCCATTCCTTTCAAGATATGTAAATGTCAATTTTTCAGGGGGGGAGAAAAAGAGGAGCGAGATTCTTCAGATGGCAATCCTTAAACCCGCTCTTTCTATTCTTGATGAGCCTGACTCAGGACTTGACATAGACGCTTTAAGAATTGTTGCCGATGGAATAAAGAAGATAAAAGAACCGGAGATGAGCATTCTTATAATAACTCATTATCAGAGAATTCTTCATTATATTGAGCCTGATTTCGTTCATGTAATAATGGATGGAAAAATAATTCTTTCAGGTAACAAAGAACTTGCAATGGAGCTGGAAGCAAAAGGTTATGATTGGCTAAAGGAAACAAACAGGAGAGTTGAAAATGGAAGAAGTATTTAAGGAAGAAGAATTTTTCAGAGTGGAAAAAGGACTTTCAAAAAAGGTTGTTGAGGCTATCTCATCCATAAAAAATGAACCTGACTGGATGAAGGAAAGAAGGCTTCGCTCCCTTGAAATATTCTTTCAAAAGCCAATGCCATCCTTTGGTCCAGACCTTTCTCTTTTAAACTTTGATGAGATTACATATTATGTAAAACCAATTCCTGAGAAAAGGAGAAGATGGGAAGATCTTCCTGAAAATATCCGCCAGACTTATGAAAAACTTGGAATTCCTGAGGCAGAAAAGAAGTATCTCGCAGGTGTTGTTGCTCAGTATCAATCTGAGGTTGTTTATGCAAGTTTGAAGGAACAGTTAGAAAATATGGGTGTTATTTTTGTTGATATGGACACAGCAGTGAGAGATTACCCTGAACTTGTAAAGGAATATTTTATGACAAAATGCGTTCCTCCCTCAGATAATAAATTCACAGCTCTTCACGGAGCGGTTTGGAGTGGAGGAACATTTATTTATGTGCCTCCTGGGGTTCAAGTCCCTTTTCCACTCCAGAGCTATTTCAGAATAAGCTCCGCCCTTGTTGGACAGTTCGAGCACACCCTTATAATTGCTGACAAGGGAAGTTTTGTTCACTATGTGGAAGGGTGCACAGCTCCTGTTTATTCCGAACATTCCCTCCACTCTGCTGCTGTTGAAATTTTCGTAAAGGAAGGAGCAAGGGTAAGGTATACAACAATTCAGAACTGGAGCAAAAATGTTTACAATCTCAATACAAAGAGAGCAATTGTTGAAAAAGATGGGGTGATGGAATGGGTTGGAGGTTCTATGGGAAGTGGAGTTACAATGCTCTACCCTGCTTCTGTTCTTGTGGGAGAAGGAGCAAGGGCTGAACACTTAAACCTGACATTTGCAGGAAAAGGTCAGATAAAGGACACTGGCTCAAAAGTAATACATCTTGCACCCAACACAAGCTCTATGATAATATCCAAGAGTATTTCAAAAGAAGGGGGAAAATCAGTGTACAGAGGACTTGTGAAAATTGTCAAAGGAGCTTCCAATTCCAGGGTTTCAGTATCCTGTCAGAGTTTAATTCTTGACGAAAATTCAAAGGCAGACACAATCCCGATTATGGAAATTCATGATGAAACCGCAACAGTAACCCACGAAGCAACAGCGGGGAAAATCTCAGAAGAAAAACTTTTTTACATAATGAGCAGAGGACTTTCAGAACAGGATGCAATGGCTCTTGTTGTAAGAGGTTTTATTGAACCAATTTCCAAAGAACTACCCATGGAGTATGCTGTTGAGCTCAACAGACTCGTGAAACTTGAAATGGAAGGAGCTATAGGATGAATCTTGAAAAAATAATTGAAAATTTCTCAGAACCAGATTGGTTAAAAAATTTAAGGAAAAAGAATCTCCATCAGTTTTACAATCAACCATTCCCAAAATGGAAGAGGGTCGACATTTCCTCTTTAAAACTTGACACCCTCGATTTCACCTTGAAAGATAAGAGATTAAATATTCCCATTGAAGATGGAATAACCCTTTTGGACTCAAAAAACTTAAATGGAAGTATAATTAAAGAGAGGTTTTACTTTTTCACCGACCTATCCTCTGCTCTAAAACTCCAGCCTGAATTCATAAAAAGATTCTTTGAAGATGGTCTGATCAAAAGTGAAGATGGAAAATTCCAATCCCTTGGTAATTCTATCTGGAAAAATGGATTTTTCCTTCATATAAAAAGTGGCTCAAAAATAGATAAACCTATAGTTGGAAGAAATTTATCCTTTGAAGATAAAACATTGATAAATAAGACAATTATTTATGCAGAAAAAGATTCAGAGTTTACATTCATAGAAGATTTCCAGTCAGAGGAGATGGATGAAAAATCTCTGAAAATATCACTTCTCGAAATATATCTTGAGGAAGGAGTAAAGGCAAAAATTATTACCCTGAATAGAAGAAGGAGTAAAGGATGGGATTTCACTTACAAAAAAGCTTCCATTGGTCAAAACTCTCAATTTGATGATATTTCCATTGAACTGGGAAACGGAAATACAATCGGGAATGTTTCTATCAATTTAAGCTACGGGAATTCAATTGCTGATCTAAGCTCAATAATTTTAGCGAATAAAAGTCAAAGTTTTGATTTATTGTTTGAAATTGTCCACACCTCTCCCAATACAAAGAGCTCAATTTTTTCAAGGGGGATAGTTGGAGAAAAAGGGAAAGGCGTCTGGCGAGGTCTAACCCATGTAAAGAAAGGTGCCAAAGGAGCAAATGTTTTCCAGAAAGGAGAAATAATTCTAATGGATAAAGAAGCAAAGGCAGATGCTATCCCTTCCCTGTGGATAGATGAAAATGACTGCAGAGCATCCCATGGAGCATCGGTTTTCCCCATTAACCTCGAAAAAAAATTTTATCTTGAAAGTAGAGGGATAGAGCCTTCTATGGCAAAAACTCTTATAGGAAAAGGATTTTTAACATCGGTCCTTAATAATCTCGATATTGAAAAAGAGGAGATTGAAGGAATTATAGAGGAAAAATTAAGGGATTAAAATGAGGTGAAGAATGGATTTTAAAAAATTAAGGGATGATTTTCCCATCTTAAAAATAAAGGTCAGAGGGAAAAGATTTGTTTATCTTGATAGTTCTGCCACAACCCAGAAACCCATTCAGGTTATTGAAGCCATAAATAACTATTACAAAAATTTCAATTCCAATGTCCACAGAGGTGTTTATTACATATCAGAGGAAGCAACAAGACTATACGAGGAAGCAAGAATGAAAGTCTCAAAATTTATAAATTCAGAAAGCCCAAGGTCTATTGTATTTACAAGAAATACAACAGAGGCAATTAATCTTGTGGCTTATTCATGGGGAAGGAGAAATATAAGGGAAGGCGAAGAGATAATTCTCACAGTAATGGAACATCACAGCAATTTAATCCCATGGCAGATCCTTGCCAGAGAAAAAAATGCAAAACTGAAATTCATACCTGTAAAAGAAGATGGAACTCTCGAAATTGAGAAGATGAATGAACTCCTAACACCAAAATCAAAACTCCTTGCTATAACCCATGTTTCCAATGTTCTTGGAACAATTAACCCAATAAAAGAAATCATTGAAATAGCCCATAAAAATGGAACAATTGTTCTTGTGGATGGAGCTCAGTCTGTTCCTCATATTCCAGTGAATGTTAAAGAGTTAGATTGCGATTTTCTTGCTTTTTCAGGACACAAAATGCTCGGTCCCATGGGGATAGGAGTTCTCTACGGAAAAGAGAAAATTCTGGAAGAAATGGAGCCATTCCTTGGAGGTGGTGAGATGATCTCTAAGGTTTGGCTTGAAAGAGCGGAGTGGAACGAGATTCCATGGAAATTTGAGGCAGGGACACCGAATGTTGAAGGAGCTATTGGTCTTGGCTCTGCAATAGATTATCTCAGCCATATTGGAATGGAAAACATTCAGAAGGAAGAGCAGAGGCTGACAAAATATTCACTGGAAAGACTTAAGGAAATTGAAGGAATTATAATTTACGGACCGGAAAATCCTGCTATAAAGAGTGGTGTAATCTCTTTCAACCTTGAAAACATCCATCCCCATGATGTTGGAACAATCCTTGATCAGGAGGGAATTGCAGTGAGAGTAGGCTCCCACTGCGCCCAACCCCTTATGGAAAGATTCAAAACCTCCTCCATGATAAGAGCAAGTTTTTACATTTACAACATTGATGAAGAAATTGATATAATGATATCTGCTTTAAAAAAAGTTAAGGAGATTTTTCGTGGAATTAGAAGAGCTTTATAAAGAAATAATAATTGACCATTACAACAATCCAAGGAATTTCGGAGAGCTTCCCGATGCCAATGCAAAAGCGGAAGGAGCCAATCCCTTATGTGGAGATGAAATTCATCTTGAACTTGTTGTTAAAAATGGAATAGTTGAGGATGTGAAATTCCATGGAGCGGGGTGCTCAATAAGTAGAGCCTCTGCCTCAATGATGACTGAGGTCATAAAAGGAAAGAAAATTGAAGATATAAAGAGAATCTCTGAAAAATTCAAAGGGATGCTTTTTGAAGGAAAGGATGATGAAGAGCTTGGAGAACTTGAGGTTTTTAAGGGTGTAAGAGTTGTTCCCATAAGAATAAAATGTGCTGTCCTCTCATGGAATGTCCTTGAAACCGCTCTTGAAAACTTAAAATGAGAAAGGTAAAAGGGGGTTGCTATTCACGAACTTTCTATAACTGAAGAGATTTTAAGAGTATCCCTTGAAAATGCTTTTTATGAGAATGCAAAGAGAATATTAAGAATCCACATAAAGATTGGGGAGATAACAGGATTCAATCCAGATAGTATTCAATTCTACTTTTCAATCATCTCAAAAGGGACCATTGCTGAGAATGCTGAACTTATTATGGAAATTGTTCCCAGCTCTGCGAAATGTCAAAATTGTGGAAAGGTTTTCAGCATTCAGGAAAGGGTCTTAATATGCCCTTACTGTGGAGATGCAAACTCTGAAATTTTAACAGGAAAAGATGTTATAATAGAGACTTTGGAGGTTGAATGATGGTAAAAGTAATAAATGTCAGACAGAGTGTTTTTGAAGAAAACAACAAAATTGCTATGAGAAATCGCAAAATCTTTGATTCAGCCAATCTTTTTGTTGTAAATTTGATGAGCGCACCTGGCTCTGGAAAAACATCCATAATAGAAAGAACAATTGAAGCTTTTAATCAAAAATTTAAAATAGGGGTGATTGAGGGAGATATAACCTCTTCCATTGATGCTGAAAAACTTGAAAAGAAAGGGATACCTGTAATACAGCTGAACACTGGTGGAGAATGCCATCTTGATGCAAATATGGTTTCACAGGCAATAGAAAATTTTGACTTTAACGGGCTTGACCTCATAATAATTGAAAATGTTGGCAATCTCGTCTGCCCTGCAGAATTCAAGGTTGGAGAGGATATGAAAGTTATGATTCTTTCAGCTCCAGAAGGACACGATAAACCAAAAAAGTATCCTCTAATGTTTATGGAATCATCTGCTTTAATAATAAACAAAATAGACCTTCTTCCTTACATAGACACTGATCTCGAAACTCTAATAAAAAATGCAAAGGAGATAAATCCCTCCCTTCAGATATTCAAAACCTCTGCAAAAACAGGAGAAGGAATAAAAGATTGGACTGACTGGCTCTCTGAAAAAATAATTGATAAAAGGGGAAAGGGGTAATTTTTAAGAGGAATTTGTTTTTTATTTGATCAACTCCTTTATAATCTTCTCAAAAGACCTGAAAATCAAATGAATCTCTTGAGTTAAAAAGCCATGTAAGGTCAATTATATCTTTTGCTTCAGTCCTGTCGGACCTTCATAGATAATAGTGTCTGGAAATGATATATGCCTGAAAAATCGTGTATATTCAAGAAGATTTGTCTCTTTTATAAGAAATAAATCTAAGTCCCTTGACCGTCTGTGGCCTGCATAAAAAATTGAGAGGGCTGAGCCTCCCGTCAGAAAGAAATTTCTTTGGACAAATTCATTAGAAAAAAGTTTTAAAAGAAGCTCTCTTTGAGCGGGGTTTTCGTAGGCATCTTTATATTCAGAAATATTAACCATGAACAGCAGTCTTTTTTCTTTCTTCCATAAATTCAAGGGCATGTCTTAGTGCATGGAGTCTTACTGGAGAAATTTTGTTCCAGAAGTGGAACTCTTTCAGCCCTTTTTCAATATCCTCCAAACTGAAAAAGAAAAAAATATCATGGAAGCGAGCCCTTTCGAGAAATCTTCTTAATATAAGATTGAATCTTATGAGGTCTTTCCTTTTAAGATGGTATATAAATTCTCTGAAATCTTCCCTGGAAAATGATTTCGCCAGTAACTCAATTTCTGGATAATCCCAGAATAGAGCTGAATAATTTCTTTTTTCCATATGGTCTTCTCATATCAATTATACTGAAAAAAAGATAAACCTACAATTTTTAAATGGGCATTATTTCAACAAAAACTCCGAGATTTCTGTTGTCAAGGTTCTCCTTCAAGGAAAAATAAGGATTATAGTAGTTCTTTGAATAAATTTTTACATGGAAAAGAAAGTGCTTCTTAAATCTGAAACCTTTTTTATGAAATTTCAAAACCTTCACCTCAGATGGGAGCATTAAAAATTCCTCCTTTCTCCCATTAACTTTAACAACCACTTTATTATTTGCCCTTCCTGGGTTATTGGTAATTCTTATCTGAAGTCCTTTACACTCCCTTGTCACCTCAACCATCATCTCGCAACTCTCTTTACCAACCGTCCAGAATCCCATCCCTTCTCTTCTATAGAAACTATCATTCATGAAATAAAGATAGTAAAGGGGTCCATCTCCAAAGGGTATCCTGAAAGCATGGGGATTCGTATTGGTGGAGTATGTCTCAACAAGGGTAAACTCAGGTGGAATTATCTTAAACGGAAAGGTTTTCACATGGGTTCCAGGAAAAGAGGAAGCATAAAGGGGATTAAAAAATATTGTGGAGAGGAAAAAGAGAGCAACAAAAATTTCAAGGATCGCACTCTTGAAACCTTTACCTCTTCCCAAAAAGAAGAAGGCGGGATAAAGACCCATGAAATATCTATTTCCTATGGTTCCTCCTCCTCCGTAGTAATTGTCAGGCGAAAGGGTTATCATTACGAGGATTATTAAAAGAGTGCTCCCAAGGAGAAGGTATTCCCAGAGCTCCTTATTTTTTCTAAAAATAAAAATAATTAAAGAAAGGAAAGCTGGGAAAAAATACCATGCCATTCCTGAATACCTACCGAAGAAATAGTAAAAGATATTTGAAAAGAACATTTCAGGAGTAAGGTGAAATCTCTGCCAGTAATTTTCAGATGTCATCAAATAACCCATATTTTCAAAAGTGTATTCATCCTTCTCATAGGGCCAGTGAAAATAAAATGATTTCCTCTCACCTCCCATGTAATTTGGATCTCCAGTGAGAAGATAATTTATTCCAAAAAATGATAAAGCAGTAAAAATAACGATCAGGAATAAAAAGGCGGGATAAAGGAGTTTTTCCTTGAAAAAATAGTAAATAATGAAAATGAAATTCTTATTTTTGTGTTTATTTGAGGGTTTCCTTTTTAAAAGGTAGTAGAGGGAGAAGAGACCAGCAAAAATAACAAGAGGTGGTTTTGCAAAGGTTGCAATTCCGAAAAGGATTGCAGAAATTATATCAGAGCTCTTTCCTTTTAAAAACTTAATTGGAAGAGGTTCTGGATTTATATATTTGCCAAGCCAGAAAAATAGGGCAAGAAAAATCAAAGAAAATAAAAAGAGCTCTGCTGTCATCCACCAGAAATAAACCCAGCAAACAGAAGCAAAAACAAAAGTTATCGGAATAAGGGAAGAGGATGCTATACCTTTTAAAGAAATATATCCCGCTGTAAGAACAAGAAATAGAAGGAGAGAGTGAAAAATAAAGAATCCCTTGTATCCGAAAATTGAAAAAAATGGAGATACAAAAAGGGGATATGCAAAGGACTTGGCATAAAAGAGTTTCCCCCCTTTCCCTTTTTTGAGAAACAATCCTTGAGGACCAGTGGAAAATTTCTCAAAAACCCTTACAAGGTCATCTTTTGTATAAAGAAGATCTCTATCCTGAGCAATACTCATAGCCATTGTATAATAAGTGGCTTCATCAGACATAAAGCCACCCCTTCTCATCCTCGCCATATCAGCAGTCAAAGAGAAAATCAAAAGCCCGAAGGATAGAAAAAGAATTGGAATATAATCTTTCTTCATTGCAAATCCTCAAAAGAAACTTTAAAAAAAACTTCAAGAGTCATATTAAAATTTATCATCCCTTCAATAAAAGTCAAGCTCTCCCTAAATTCCACTTCCCAAGGGTAATAATAAAGGTCTAACTTCATTTTAAATATTAGGAAATTGAAATCTTTGTCAATATTTGTTTTCAAAAACTTTATATGATAGTATTTTTATATGCTGGAAAAGGAAGAGAATGCTCTAAAAATTATTGCTGAGAATCTTTCCACTGATAAAAGAATTTTAAAAATAATAGCCTATGGCTCAAGGGTCAGGGGAGATTTTCGAGGGGACTCTGATCTGGATGTCCTGATTGTGGTTGATAAAAAAGATAAAGAAATAAAGGAGAAAATTATTGATATCTTTTACGAATATGAGCTAAAAGAAGGTATCCCCTTCTCCCCATTAATCTTTTCTATTGAAGAGTTCTCAGTAAACGAAAAAATTGGAAGTCCATTTATAAAAAAAATTAAAGAGGAAGGAGTTGTCATATATGACATTGACATCAGAAGAGAAAAAGGCAATTTCAAAATATCGTCTTGAAAAGGCAGAGAGATTTCTGGAAGATGCAGAATTACTCTTAAGGGAGAAAAGGTTGGAGTCTTCGATAAATAGAAGTTATTATGCAGTCCTCAACGCAGCGAAATCTGTCTTAATCCTTTTTGGCATAGACCCCAAAACCCATGAAGGTGTAAAAACCATGGTGAACAAGAAACTTGTGATGGAGGGGTTTATCCCAAAGGAGCTGGGAAAATGGTTCAGAAATTTACTTTCTGAAAGAGAAAATGTTGACTATGCAGATTTTGCAATAATAGAGCTATCAGATGCTGAAAATGCCTTCCAGAATGCAAAATTTTTTTTGGAAAAAATCAAAGAGATAATAGCTAAAATAGCTGAAAAACTGTAATTAGATTTGTATTTCATCAAACAAAAATTTTTTTAGATTCAAATTAAGTTCCAAAAAGCGTTTTCAAAAAGAACATCCTTTTTTGAGGTTTCATCAATTAAAAAAATTTCCCAAAGCCTTTACTTCCTTGATTTTTTACTGAACCGATTAAATCTTCTTCCCAACAATCTAATTTTGATAAATTCTTTCAAAACTAACCAGATAAAAATTGTATTTCCCATTAAGTACCTTTTCCAGAGCCTTTTAGGTTCCTGAATCAATCTCCAAAACCATTCCAAGCCAATTTTTTGCATCCATTTCGGTGCCCTTTTTTTTGTTCCAGCAATAAAATCAAAAACAGCACCTACACCAATAGCAACTTTAACATTGAGTTTCTCCAAATTATGATAAATCCATTTTTCCTGTTTTGGTGCAGTCATACCAACCCACAGAATATCCGGCTTAACTTTGTTAATTTCCTCTATAATCCCTGAATTTTCATCTTCTGTGAAATTTTCTTTATATGGAGGAGAATAGGTTCCTGCAATTTTTAAATCTGGAAACTTATTCTTTAAATTCAGAGAAATCCTTTTTAGAACATCTTCAGAACTACCTAAAAAGAAGAAACTATACTTTTTTTCTAAAGCAATCTTGCATAACGCAAAAAATAGGTCATAACCAGCAATACGTTCTGGAACAGGTTTCCCGAACAACCTTGATACCCATACCAGAGGCATACCATCAGCAACAACTATACTGCAGTTGTTATTAATATCCATAAACTCTTTATCTTTCTGCATTAAAACTAAAGAGTAAACCGGCACTACACATATTTGATGTTTCCCATCACCTTCAATAAAACTTTCAATTTTTAGAATAACATCCCTTAAACTTAATCTATCAATTCTTACTCCACAAATTTGAACACTCTCCATATTTATTTCCTTTCAACCGCTATTTTATAAATTTTTATAAGCATTTCATAGTTTTTTTCGGGTGTATATTTTTTTTCAAACTCCTCCCTTGCGTTTTTGCCCATCTGAATACATTCATCCTTTTTTTCAATCAGCCACTTTATTTTTTCAGCAAGATCTTTTGAATCTCCTGGGTTAAAAAGAAGCCCTGTCCCACCATCTTTAACAATTTCAGCTAAAGCGCCAAGATTTGAAGCGATAACTGGTTTTCCACAAGCAAATGCCTCTATCACGGTCATAGGGAACATTTCATAACAAATTGATGGCA
>CAZYPR010000015.1:0-48662 GCA_964649495.1 uncultured Clostridia bacterium
GGAGAAACCAGTTTTTAACGATTTTTTAGAGAAAAAATGCGAAAGTTGGGCTAACCGATTGAAAATTTAAAATTCGCAATTTTCATTTTGCATTTTTTTATTCAACAAAAAATCGATTTTATTAAAATTTTTTCAGCCTCATAGAAAGGGCGTTGGAGACAACTGAGATTGAGCTGAAGGACATTGCAATACCAGCAATTATAGGGTTTAGAAGGAAGCCAGTAAAGGGATAAAGTAACCCACCTGCAATCGGAATTCCCAAAAGATTGTATATGAAAGCCCAGAAGAGGTTTTGTTTGATCTTTTTCATTGTATATTTTCCAAGCTCAATGGCAAAAAGAACATCTCTGAGGTCATTTTTTACAAGGACAATGTCTCCTGATTCCATTGCAATATCTGTTCCAGAGCCCATAGCAATTCCGATATCAGCCTGTGTGAGAGCGGGTGCATCATTTATACCATCTCCCACCATTGCAACAATCCTTCCTTCCTCCTGAAGCCTCTTTATCTCCTTTGCTTTGTCCTGGGGAAGAACTTCAGAAAGAATTCTTTCAATTCCAAGCCTTTCACCTATTGCTTTTGCAGTGGAACTTCTATCTCCAGTAATCATTACAACCTCTTTACCAATTCTTTTAAGTTTTTTTATAACATCCGGAGCTTCTGGCTTAATATCATCAAAAATACTTATCAAACCTGAAATCTCATGTTCCTCTGCAATTAGAATAACAGTCTTTCCATCCTTTTCAAGATTTTGGATCTTCTTTTCTGCAATTCCAATGCTAAGTCCATTTTCATTCATAAAGTTTAAATTCCCAAGGAGTATTCTTTTCCCTTTATACTCCGCATAGATTCCTTTTCCAGGAGTTATATGGAATTCCTCCGGTTCTGGTATTTGAAGTCCTCTCTTTTCAGCTTCTTTAAGAATTGATTCCGCAAGAGGATGTTCAGAGCGTTTTTCAGCAATGGAGGCAATTTTAAGAATTTCCTCTTCATTTTTGGAACTCACTGAAATTATATCTTTGACCTTTGGATTCCCTTCCGTTAATGTTCCTGTTTTATCGAATACAATTGTATCGATTTTTTCCATTATTTGAATCGCTTTTACATTTCTTATCAGAATTCCTCTCCTTGCTCCTATTCCTGTTCCAACAATTACAGCGGTTGGAGTCGCAAGACCAAGAGCACATGGGCAGGCAATCATAAGAACAGAGATAAAAATTTTTAGAGAAAAGGAAAAACTCATTCCAGATAAAAGCCATATAAGAAGGGAGAGGGTGGCAAGGGAGAAAACAAAGGGGACAAAATAAGATGAAACCCTATCTGCAAGTTCTTCTATTGGAGCTTTTGTTCCTTGAGTCTCTTCAACAATCCTAATTATCTGGGCAAGGGCTGTCTCTTTTCCAACTCTTTTAGCTTTCACTTTTAGAAAACCTGTTTTATTTATAGTTCCTCCAATTACCTCATCTCCTATTGATTTCTCTACTGGAACACTCTCTCCAGTAATCATTGACTCATCCACTGAGGAGTAGCCCTCTATCACTTCACCATCTGTTGCAATTTTCTCTCCAGGCTTTACAAAAAATATTTCCCCAACCTGAAGCTCTTCAATTTTTATTTCCCGCTCCTCACCGTTTCTTATGACCCTTACGGTTTTTGGGCTGAGTTCCATTAATTTTCTAATTGCCTCAGAAGTTTTCCCTTTAGCCATTGACTCCAGCCATCTTCCAAGAATTATGAATGTCAGCAAAAATCCTGCTATTTCATAGTAAAGATCATTTCCATAAGATTTTCCCATCCATTGAAGAATTGAAATGAAAAGACTGTAAAAATATGCTGAAAGGACACCAATGGAGACGAGTGTGTCCATATTAGCCCTTTTTGTTTTGGGCAGGGTGAGTATTCCTCTCCTGAAAAATATCGAGCCAACAATAACAATTGGGGTTGTAAGAATAAGTTGATATATTGTTGAATTCTCTATTAAAAATCTGGGAATAGGTATTCCCAAATGGGTTCCCATGGATAGATATAAAAGAGGAATGGAGAAAATGGCTGATATAAAAAATCTATTTCTCCACCTCTTTATTTCTTCTTTTCTTCCCTCATCTGTGTCATCAATTTTAGCTACTTTATAACCAGTTTCCTCAATTATCTTTTCCAGTTCCTCCCTTTTAACTCTTTTCTCATCAAATTCTATATATGCCTTTTCAGTTGAAAGGTTAACCTTAACATCTAAAACACCCTCTTTCCTTTTAAGAGAATTTTCTATAGCAGATACACAGGATGCACAATGCATCCCTTCTATTCCAATAATCTCTTTTCTCATTTTTTAGTATAACTCAAAATTTGTGATATTAGAATTGAAAAATTTATTCTATTCAATATACCCGAGTGCTTTTAGTTTTTCTTTTAATTCCTCATCAATAGTTCCCTTCTCAACTTTTGGAGGAGTTTTCTTCTTGTATTCTTTTATCATCTCAAGCATTAATTTTGCAGTTTGGTTGTCTTCAGAGTATAAATTGTTTTTTTCATAGGGATCATTTTTTAGATTGTAAAATTCAAAGGGATGAAGAGGAGGTGTGGGGTAATCAAAAAATTTTTCCAATTCCGGTATGATCTGATTCACAATTAATTTATAGTCTCCGTAAACAAGGGAAATTCTTTGGGGAATATGGGGTCTATCAGGAGAATAATATATTTCAGAGAAACACTCCCTTTCCTTTTTTTCTTTTCCTCTGAGAATGGGAATGAGACTTCCACCATCCATAGGATATTTATTAATATCAATACCTAAGACATCGAGAATTGTTGGAGCAATATCAATCAATCTTACATTCTTAGAAACTCTTTTCCCCTTAAATTTTTGGAAAGGAAATTTGACAATTAAAGGAACTCTAATTAGTTCATTGTATAGTGTATGGGAATGTTGCCAGCCTCCGTGGTCAAAGATCTCGTCTCCATGGTCAGATGTAATGATTATCATTGTCTGATCATATATCCCTTCATCCTTTAACTTCTTTATGAGAGGTCCAATAAGATGTTCATCGATTGTTCTGCTTTCAACTTTATAAAGAATCTTTATACTTTCTATCTCCTCTTTTTTTAATGGTTTGTATGTTCCTCTTTCTCCACCAATAAGCGAAATTATAGAAGCCCCCTCCCATAAAACCTTTCTGTCTTTTAAAACTTTTTTCTTGATATCTTCTGGAGAATCAAGGGGCTCATGGAATTGGTATGTGTGAAGGAAAAGGAAGAAATTCTTTCCTTTGTTGGAAGATATGAATTGAGAAGCTCTTTTAAAAATAGGCTCGGATGAATCGGGAAGTTCTGCTCCATCCCATTCCTTGTATTGAACAAATCCTTTTGAAAAGCCAAAATTTGCAGATAGAAGTCCTCCTCCTGTGTAGGCAAAGGTTAGATAATTGTTCTCCCTTAAAATCTGGGGTAAGGTTTTGACAAATGAAGGGACTTTATCGAAAATGGTATTGGCACCGTGGGAGTTTGGGTTTAGACCTGAAAGCATTGATAAATGGGAGGGGATTGTCCATGGAGCTTGGGAAAATGCGTTTTCAAAAACAACAGAGTCTTCCGCAAGTTTGTCAATATTGGGAGTTAAATCTTTATCCCCACTGTAAACTCCTATATAATCCCTCCTTAAGGAATCTAAGGAAATTAAAATGACATTTTTTGTTTTTCCAGGTTCTTTCTTCCTGTAGAGATGAGGGTTAATCCATGCAAAAAAAAGTACCTTCTTTCGATTTACTATCAGTTAAAAATACAATTTTTCCTTTCCCTTTTGCTTCTTTTCCGATTTCAATTTTTTCAAATATAAAATCTGGTTCACTTTCTGGAGAGATTTCCTTTTTAAATAATGGAATAGATGAATTTTTGGAAAGAAAATATATTGAAAGATGAATATTCCTACTCTTTCCCCATGGGACTAAAAAATATCCAAACTCAAGGACACTCTCTTTACTAATTTTGACAGGAAAAACAATCTCTGTTTTTGGAGGCGCAAAGATTGCATCCCAGGTCTGGTCTGCGAATTTGATTTTTCTTTTTATTCCATAGAGCCTGTCTCCGTTGAAATCATCTACCCATTCATTCTCTTCTTCAATGAGAAGATTTTTTACTTTTTTCAATGAATAATTAAAAATAAAATCCTTATTTAAAGTTAAGTAAGAAATCTGGACATTTTCAGGAAGAATACCGGGTGGAAGAGAAAGAAGGAGAGAATCTCCTTTCCCATCATTTTTCCCCTCCATTTCATTTTTAAAATAAGTCCATGAATATTCAGAAGGATTTTCAATGAAATTTTCTTTTGGTAATAAATTGATATTTTTCTCTTTTATTGATAATTTTAATTTTTCTGAAAATTTACCATTGTAATGATTCAGTATGGGAGAAGATGTTGAGGTTCTCCATATCTTTAAATCCTTTCTTTTACTTAAATCCTTCAAAAGAGACCAATCGTTCAAATTTTCATTTTTATTTTCTAAATTATTATAAATCTCATAATATGGAGACATTTTTATATTTTCTTTTTTTAGATTCTCTCTAAAATTGTAAAAATCCGGGGGTTTTGAACAGGAAAGCAACAATATTAGTATTAGAGGTATAAAAATTTTCCTCATCATTATTATATTAAAACAAAAATTCCTTTCTATATATGATATAACTCACAAACACGAGAAAAGTTTCAAAACCCCCTCAAAGGATTATATTTAAAATCTTTAGCTTACTTTGTTCTTTTTTAGTTTTGCGTCCTTCATTTTAAATTTTAAATATCTCCTTCTTTATCACCCCTTCAACTCCGACCCTACAAAGGGGGAAATCGTATTTTAACGGGTCTAAAGGATCGAATTCCTTTAGAGCATCAGTAATCTCCTCTGCAGTCTTCCAGTCATTGCATTTTCTTTTTGTAAATCCAAAAATCCTTCCAATTCTTGAAATGTGAGTGTCAAGGGGGATTATCAAAGAATCTGTTCCTATCTCACTCCATAGCCCTGTATCTATATCATCTTTCCTTACCATCCATCTTATAAACATGTTTATCCTTTTGCAGGGGCTTCCCTTAAAGGGATCTGGAAGAAGGAAGGAGTTTCTTAAACCCATCTCCGATACAAAATAGTGAATAGATTTTTTAATATTATTTTCCAAATTCCAGTGTTTCATAAAAAGATTCTTTATCCTTCCATACTTCTTTATAATCAAGGCTATTTTTTTAAAAAAGTCTATGATATCCTCTTCTCTAAAAAATCTGTATGAAAAACCTTTTAGAGGAGAGCTGTAATTTTTTTCTTCCATAAAGAATTCTCTTGGCCTCTCTCCAATGATAAACAATATTCTGTCCATTGCTTTAAATATCTGATCAATTCTTCCCAGGGAAAGGGTTGATGCTATCAAGCCTGCTATTTCCATATCCTCTGGTTCTTTAAAAATATGAACATATCTTACAGGATCTTTATCAATGTATTCCTTTCTTGCGAACTTTTCCAGAATTTCTTGGAGGAAGTCCCCAATAAATTTTTTATCCATAAAAATTTTCTTTTATCCAGATAGTAGCTTCAAGAACATTCTCTGCTATAAAATCTGGTCTTATACCAATTTTTTCAAGTTCCTCTTTGCTTTTTTCTCCATATCCAGTGAGGACAAGAATCCCCTTCCCCCCAAAATTTTTTGCAAACATAACATCCTCTACCTTATCTCCTATTACAAAACTTTTCCCAAGTTCAACTCCGAACTCCTCCTTGGCTTTTAAAGCCATGCCTATAAGTGGTTTCCTGCAATTAATATCCTCTGAGGAATATTCGGGATGAGAGGGGCAGTAATAGAAGGCAGAGATTTTTGCATTATTTCTCTCAAACTCCTCTTTCATCTTTTCATGTATATCCTCAACATCTTTCTTATCTAAGATTCCTTTTGCTATTCCAGCTTGATTTGTTGTAACAATTGCAAGAAAACCCATACTGTTTATGATTCTGACCGCTTCAAAGGCAAAGGGATAAATTTTTATATCTTCATATTTTGAAATATAATCCCCTTTTTCCTCGTTCAATGTCCCATCCCTATCAAGGAATACAGCTATCTTCATTTTCCCAAGATATTTAATGAGGCTGAAAAGACTTCCTCAACCGATATTTCTGACATACAAATATGTCCAATAGGGCAAGCTCTATACTTACAAGGAGCACAAGGGACATCTTTTTTAATTATTACATACGGTTGATGGAATGGAGAAGTGGCTTCTGGAGAAGTAGGACCAAATATTGCAACAATGGGAATCCTAAGGGCATTGGCAATATGCATTGGACCTGAATCATTTGTTATGAATAGGTTAAGCTGGGAAATGTAAGCCATAAGCTCTCTGAGGGTTGTATCACCGGTAAGAATAATTGCAGAATCTCCCAAAAATTTCTGTATTTCCAATGCAATAGGTCTCTCTTCCTTTGAGCCAAAAATAATAATATTCGCATCTAGCTTCTTTTTGAGCAGACTCGCCAAAACTCCGTATCCACTGGTTTTCCATCTTTTTGCCTCGCCATAATAAGCACCTGGATTAATGCCTATATTTATTCTCTCAGGTTTTGCACCCTTTTTTAAAAGATTTTCTCTTGCAATTTTCCTTTCTTCCTCTGTAAGATAAAGAACTATACTGGGATTTTCTGATTTGAAACCAATTCCCTTCAAAAGGTCAAGATAGTAAAAAACATGATGTTTCTTCTCTCTCTTGTATCTCACCCTTCTTGTGAGAAGAAATCCCCTAAAATCTTTCGAGTATCCAATTCTCTCAGGAATGCCCGCAAGAAAAAATTCAAAAGCAGTGTAGAAGGAATTTGTAAAAAGAAAACCCTTGGAAAACTTCGCAAATTTTATCTTTTTAACATTCTCCCTTAGAATTTTAAGATTTTTCCCTCTTTTAATCTCCATAATCCCATCAACAAAAGGAAGGTTCCTGTACAACTCTAAAACCCAGGGAATTCCACAGATCCAGAGTTCATAATCGGGAAGATTATCCTTAATTGTTTTTAAGGAAGGAATTGCCATTACTGAATCCCCTATCCAGTTGGGAGATCTTACAACAAGCCTCATTAAATAATTGTAAGTTAAATAGACTGGTTTTTCAAAAAATTGAATGAAAATAAAGTTGTCAATTCTTTCTCTAAAGAATTTAAAATTTGTATATTTCTTTACTATTTTGTAGAATTTTTTGATGAAGTTTAATTTAGCCAATGCCATTACTTCTTTCAGAATAATTCTTTCTTTTATTGTTGTAATTCTTCTCGAGATTGAAAATTTCTACACACTTCTCTTTGCTTCTTTTCTAATTGTTCTTGTTATTCTCCTGGATTGTCTTGATGGATATGTGGCAAGGAAAATGGGTATTTCAACTGAATTCGGAGCTCTTTACGATATAACAGGAGACAGGATTGTTGAGTATATTTTCTGGGTCTATTTCTCATTTGTTCGTATAACAAGTTTCTGGTATGCAATAATTGTGATAACAAGAGGTGAGATTGTGAACACACTAAGAGCATTTGCCTTTAAAAAAGGGAAAAAACCCTTTGAAATCCATCAAAAACCCATCACAAGATTTATTGTGGAGTCTCCTTTTATGAGAACTTCTTACGCCATTCTTAAATCCTTTACATTTTCATTTATGGGAATTGAATATTTCCTCAAAAAGAAAATTCCTTTATTCCCTCAGCTTGAACTCATACATTTTTTAACCTTTTCTCTGGCTCTCCTAACTGTTTTTATCTGTGTCTTGAGAGGGCTTCCCGTAATACTTGAAGCTAAGAAGTATTTGAAATGAAAGTAGCTATATTTGACCTTGATGGGACTTTAATAAGATGGTCAGGAGAAAGAAGATTTATTCCATGGATGATTCTTAAATTAAAATTGAACCCGCTAAAATTCATTCCATTCACCATTCGCTCCATAAAGGATAAAAATTTTTATTCCACAAAGCTTTACTATAAGGGAGAGGAAAAAGAAAAGATTGAAAAACTCGCCTCCCTTTTTTTCTCTTCCAATTCCTTAAAAAAAATGGTTTTTAATGGGGGAAAGAATGAAATAGAAAGGCTAAAGAAAGAAGGATACAAACTTATTCTCCTCACAGGTGCTCCATATTTTATTGCAGAGAATTTTAAAATATTGGGATTTGATTTGATAATATCCTGTGAGCTTGAGGTAATTGATGGAAAATTTACTGGAGAAATTATAAGGTATCCGGGTGGAAAAGTAAAAAAAGAGATTGTTCTGAAACTTTCGAAAGAGCTTTCAATAGACTTATCTTTAAGTAGAGGATATGGAAATAGTTATGAGGATAGGGAATTCCTCAGTTTAATGGGATTCCCTTTTGCAGTAAACCCATCATTTAAGCTAAAAAAAATCGCAAAAAAAATGGGTTGGGAAATAAGGAAGTGGAAGTAGGGCATTTAGCAAATTCTAAAATAAGAAAAAAAGCAAATTTCCATTTTAAAATTTTCTGTTTATGCAAAAGTTTCTTTGCAGAAAAACTGAGGCTAAAGTTAAAACCTTTAATTAAAATTGAAATTCTATTCTTCCAATTGACACTCTTCAGGGCTTTTGTCCAATCTAATTCCTTTAAAAACAGGGGCTCTTAATTTTTTCTCATCCGTCCATTCTTGATATTTTATTCTTGCAACTATTTCAGGTTTACACCAGAAAATTTTTCTTTTTGATTTATACTCAATAGAAAAGGGAGGGCTTTCATGCCTTTCCGATTCAAGAGTTTTAAAAAGATATTCCTCCTCTTCTTCACTGAAACCTGTTCCCACCTGACCAATAGGGACCAAGTTCCCTTTGTAAAAAATTCCAAGGATTAGAGAGCCAAAAGACTTTCTTCTCCTCCCTTCTCCTTCTGTATATCCACAAATAACAGCATCTATTTCATTGAATTTTTTTATTTTTAACCAGTAGGATGTTCTTTTACCAGGTATGTAAGGAGAGTTTTTCTCCTTAGCCATGATACCTTCAAACCCTAACTTTAGGGCTTCTTTGAAAAGTTCCTCTCCCTGCAAAAAACTCTGGGAAATAATGCAGGAATCAGAGGGAACATATACATCTTCGAGAATTTTTCTTCTTTCAATTAAAGGGGTAGAAAGAAGACTCCTTTCTTTTATAAAAAGAATATCAAAAACTATGTAGGTTGCGGGATATAACTCAGAGAGAATTTTTATTTTATCATTTTCGATAATATGCTCCCTTTTCTGAAGTTTGAAAAAATCTGGTTTTCCTTCAGAAAGAACAACAATTTCTCCATCGATAACAATGGAGTTTACTTTAAATTTTATAGATGAAAACTCAGGGTATCTGTAGGTTATATCCCTTAATCTTCTGTTTTGAAGCCTTACCTTCCCACTTTCACTGAAAAGAATACATCTTGTCCCATCCCATTTTAGCTCAAAAATATGAGATTCTGAATCAAAGGGGGGTGAGCTTAAAGCAAGCATTGGTTTTATAAATTTTGGAAAACTCATTCTATATAATTATAATAAATTCCATTGAAGAGAACCACCTTGACAAGAGTAAATTTTGGGAAGATAAAAAATATATGGAGCTTCTTTCTGAGATTTATCTTGAAAAAGAAAAAATAATTTCTGAAAGAATAAAAATCTCAGGACTTACAACCTCATCAAAGGGAGCTTTTTTTGCAGACCTTGCTGAAAAATTCGATTCAGGTATTTTGATTGTCACTCCTCTCAAATCCTTTGAAAACTTAATGAGAAGCACTGAATTTTTCTTTAAATTCAAAAAAAACAAAAGAAAGTTAATTTCTCTTTTAGAGCCTTTTTATGACCCTTTTACTCCTGATTCAATTTATAGAGAAAATGTAGCAAAGAGGATCGAATTTTATAAAAATTTCATAATGAACAAAAGCCCTATCATATTTGCAACTCCAAAATCTCTATTGAAGCCATTTATTTCAAAGGAAATTGTCAAAAACCTTTTTATGGAAATAAGAATTGAACAAAGAATGGAAAGGGAAGAACTAATAAAGAAATTGATACTGTTCGGATACAAAAGTGTTGATTATGTAAGCTTTAAAGGGGAAATGGCTTTTAGAGGTGGAATTGTCGACTATTATTCTCCATTACAAGATTACCCAGTAAGAGTAGAAATAATTGATGACATGGTAGAATCCTTAAGATATTTTGACCCTTCGACGCAGAGATCAATAAGACAGATAGAAGAAGCTGAAATATTATCCCTTATTGAGTATCCACCTACGCAGAAATTCATTGAAGAGTGGCTGAAAGAAGCAAAGAAGTATCTAAATGGCTCTTATGATTTTAAAGAGATGGAGGAAACTCTAAATAAAGGGATCCCTTTTGAAGAATTGAACTTTCTATCCATTTTATCCGCTAAATACTTTGTCTCTTTCAATGATTTCTTCGAAAATTTCATAATGATATTTGATGAGGGAGAAATTATAGAAAGAGAAATTGAGGAAATAGAAGAGGAATGGAAGCAGATTTACCAAAGAGAGTTGAAGAAGAGGAGGGCTCTTCCACCATTAGAAATATTCTCCTTTAATGAATTAAAAAAGGTTCTTGTCAGTGGGATACATTTAAGCGAGTTTTCAAGGGATGAGTCTTCGATTTTTATTGATGTTAGAAGAAACATCTCTTATGTTTCAAGGACTTTCCAGTTTTTCGAAGATATAAAAGAGGAGATGAAAAGGGGAGGGACAATATTTTTAGTTCTGAACTCAGATTTTTTGATTAAAAGAATTTCCGAGGAGTTGGAAACTCAGAAAATTCCATATTTTTTCCCCACCGAACCATCAAAGGCGAAGAAAAGAGTAGTGAATATTTTAAAAGGTGATCTGGATGAAGGATTCTATCTCCCATCAAAGAGTCTTTTCTTTTACACTGAAAAGGAGATCGTGGGGGAAAGGGGTAAGATAGAAAGGAGGCGTTTCTATCAGCCATTTACTTCAACTTTTAGAGACTTAAAGAGTGGGGATTTCATAGTTCATGAAATTCACGGAATAGGAATTTTCAGAGGTTTAAAAAAATTGGAAGTTCAGAATCAGGTTTTGGAGCTTTTGGAGATCGAATACAGAGATGGAGACAGACTTTATATATCTCCTGAGAGAATGAATGAAATCCATAAGTACTCAGGTGGAGGTAAACCTTCCCTTGATAAACTTGGTGGCATTACCTGGGAAAGAACAAAGAAAAAGATTAAAAAATCCTTGAGGGAAATGGCAATGGAACTTCTGAACCTTTACGCTCTCAGAAAGAGTGTAAAGGGTCATGCCTTCTCACCAGATACAGAATGGCAGAAGGATTTTGAGGGGTCTTTCCCTTTTGAAGAAACAGAGGATCAGAGGAGAGCAACAGAGGAGGTGAAAAGAGATATGGAGTCAGAATCTCCCATGGATAGACTCCTTTGTGGAGATGTTGGTTATGGAAAAACAGAAGTGGCAATGAGGGCAGCATTTAAAGCTGTAATGGATGGAAAGCAAGTAGCTGTTCTATGTCCCACAACTATACTTGCGATCCAACATCATAACACATTCAGAAATAGATTTTCGGGATATCCTGTTCGAATAGAAGCATTAACAAGGCTTACTCCGCAAAAGGAGGCAAAGAGAATTGTTGATGATTTAAAAAAAGGGTTGGTTGATATAATTATAGGAACTCACAGGTTACTTTCTTCAGATATAGGTTTCAGAGATCTGGGACTTCTAATAATTGATGAGGAGCAGAAGTTTGGGGTTGTCCAGAAAGAAAAATTGAAAAAGTTGAAAACATCTGTAGATGTTCTTACAATGACAGCTACTCCTATACCCAGAACCCTTTACATGTCCCTTTCTGGAATAAGGGATCTCAGTATAATAAAAACTCCTCCAAGGGATAGACTTGCAGTCCAATGTTTTGTTGCTCAATTTTCAAAGGATCTTATAAGGGATGCTATAAGGAGAGAACTTGAGAGAGAAGGCCAGGTCTACTTTGTCCACAACAGAATAGAGAGTATTTACAAAATTGCAGATTTTATAAGAGAAATTGTTCCTGAGGCAAGGATTGATGTAATTCATGGAAGGATGAAGGGAGAGGAAATGGAAAAGAAGATGATAAAATTTATAAAAAGAGAATTTGATCTCCTTGTAACCACAACAATTATTGAGAATGGAATAGATATCCCTCTTGTAAACACATTGATAGTAAATAGAGCAGATACTTTTGGACTTGCACAACTTTATCAATTGAAGGGAAGAGTGGGAAGATCGCACCGTCAGGCTTACGCCTATTTTCTAACCCCTCCTGAAACTTCCCTTTCTGATGAAGCATTAAAGAGATTGAAGGCATTGAGGGAATTTGCAGATCTTGGCTCATCCTTTAGACTTGCTGCCATGGATCTTGAAATTAGGGGTGCAGGGAATCTTCTTGGTCCTCAGCAACATGGGCATATACAAGCTGTGGGTTTTGACTATTACATAAAGCTACTCGAGGAGACTGTAAGGGAGTTGAAAGGTGAATATGTAGAAGAGAAGCCAATAGAAATCCAGCTTGGCTTTGATATTATTATACCTGAAGATTATATTCCTGATTTCAGCGAAAGGCTTTCCTTTTATAAAAGGATATCCTCTATAAATAATCTGATGGAAATTGAAATGATAGAGTATGATGCAAGAGATAGATTTGGACCCCCTCCAAAACAGTTTCAGAATATACTCCAGTATGGGAAAATAAGATTTCTTGCCAAGAACAAAGGTATAATAGTTCTGAAAAGAGAGGATTCAAATCTTTCAATAACATTCGATAAAAACTTGCCTGTGAATCGAGAAAATTTGGTTTCTCTTTTGGGAAAATATAGAGGGGGTTTTAAGGGTAATTCCCTTATTCTTTCTCTCCAGAGCAAGGATGAGAGCTCACTCCTTTTGGAAATTGTTGATTTATTGAATGCTATCTAACATTCCTATATAATCTTTTTATGAAAAAGATTTTAATAGCAATTTTAACTTTTTTGATATTACTGAATTGCTCAAAACCAGA
Source organism: uncultured Clostridia bacterium (assembly GCA_964649495.1). Classification (GTDB taxonomy): domain Bacteria; phylum Acidobacteriota; class Aminicenantia; order JBFLYD01; family JBBIMS01; genus JBBIMS01. The sequence continues at coordinate 13,029 of CAZYPR010000015.1, forward strand.
ACAGCAGAAAAAGGAGGAAGATAAAGTAATATTTGAGATTGGAAGCTCCACTTTTAGACAATCTGACTTTAAAGTCTATATTGATTTAAGGAAATATGAGCTCATTGAAGATAAATCGTCTGTTCTTAGCAGGATTTTTGACAGATTTTTTGAAACATCCCTTGTTTGCGAGTATGCAAAATCCAAGGGATTTGCCCTTTCCGAGGAAAATTTAAAGGAAATCTCAGAGGAAAAGGATGAGAAAGCAAGAAAGATAAAGGAGATGGATGCAATTTACGAAAACTATTTATTAAAGATGACAAGGAGTAGAATTTCGATTTCAAAAGAAGAGATTGAAGAATATTATAAGAGTCATGAGGAAGAGTTCAAAAGGGGTGAGAGCGTAAGGGTTTACCAGATACTTGTTCCTTCTGAAGCAGAGGCTCTTGAAATTCTTTCTATTTTAAAGAAATCACCTCCCCAGCAGTTTGAAAAAATTGCAAGAGAAAAATCCATAAGTCCTGAGGGTTTAAAGGGAGGAGATATGGGATATTTTCAAAGAGGGGAGTTGCCTATTGAGATAGAGGATGTTGTTTTCTCCCTTAAAGTGGGAGAACTCAGTCCTGTGGTTAAATCCTCTTTCGGCTATCACATTTTCAAAGTAGTTGAAAAGAAAGGAGCGAGGCTTTTGCCTCTAAATGAAGTGGAGAGGAGCATAGCTGAAAATCTTTTATACCAAAAAAGGGATTTGTTGGAAAAGGAAATTATATATGAAGCAAAAAATAATTTAAAATGGAAGATTTACTTCGAGAATCTTCCTTTCAATTATATAAAAGGAGAGCAGAATGAATAAGAGAATTTTAATCTTTCTATTTTTCATTGCCATTAGTGCTTTTGGTTCAGAGGTATTAGAAAGAATTGTTGCCATTGTGAATGAGGACATAATCACTCTATCGGATATAAAGAAAGTAGATTTGAATATAAAGATTGCCCTTTCAGCAAGATTTCAAGGGAAAGAGCTTGAAGAGAAAGTTGAAGAGGCGAGGAAAACCCTCCTTGAAGACCTTATTCAAAGGAAATTACTACTTGCAAAAGCAAAGGAAGACGGAATGGATGTAGAGAGTGAAACAAAAATGGTTATAGAAAATATCTTGAAAGAGAATAACCTTTCATCGGAGAAGGAGCTTGAGGAGATAATGAAAAATGAAGGGATAAATTACAATGCTTGGAAGGAGGAACTAAAAAACAATCTACTCCAGCAGAAGGTTATAAGGAAATATGTTGATTCCAATATATCTGTTGACAATGCTGAAATGCTTGATTATTACAGGAAACATTCAGAGGAATTTAAAGAGCCAGAGGAGGTAAAGCTAAAAGGGATTTTTCTTGAAGATAAAGAAGGAGTTGAAGAAAAGATGAAAAAGATTGAAGAAGAACTTAAAAATAAAAGTTTCGAAGATGTGGCTTCCATCTATTCAGAGGGTCCTGAAAAGGAAAGGAGAGGAGAATTGGGAAAATTTAAGAAAGGAGAGATGGAAAAAAATCTTGAGAATCATGTTTTTTCTATGAAGGTGGGAGATTTGAGCCCTTGGATAAAAACATCAAAAGGATATTATATTTTAAAATTGGAAGAGAAAAAGGAGGCAAAGCTAAAAAGTTTCGAAGAAGCAAGGGATGAAATTCTTGATAAAATAATAGAAACAAAGAGGGAGCCACTCCTTAAAAAATTCTTTGAAGAGCTGAAGGCAAAAAGCTATATAAAAATCTTAATTCCCGACCCATTTTCATTTTTAAAGGAATTTTAAGTTTGGAAAAGGGATGAGAGAATCTAAGAATATTCTGAATCTTCCCATTGCTTCAGGATCATTGAGGGAAGGAGTAAAAGTGAGACTAAAAACCTAAGCGTCGTTCTTCCAATTTTTGTGTTCTTTTAATTTAATCTGATTATTTTCGACCTAAACATTGAATCTTTTGTTAAGGTAATGTCAAAATTTTTGTGTAGATTCATTGGCAAAGGCTTATCCTTCCATCTTTTGTTGTTGTATTCAAATATAGCATATCCTTGATAGTTATCCAAGAAATTTGCTCTTTTTAAATTTGCTCTTTCTTTAACATTGTGGTAAAAATTTTTACATGAGAGGAAAGATTTTTTTTCTGATAATTTTACTTTTAATTCCTTTTTATGGAAAATCTGAAGATTTAGGGATAAAAACGGGTGTTGCCATTGGAGACCTTGACCAGTTTTTCTTCGGCATCTTCACTCCAATCCCCCTTGAAAGACCCCTTCTCTTCCAGCCAACCCTTGAACTTGGATTTGGAGACAATACAACTTCACTTTTCCTTTCCATGGATTTTCTGTTCAGGTTAAAAAGAAATTTTTCTGCAGGAGGAGGATTGGGGATTCTTCATAACAGTTTTTCAAAGGGAGGCTCGAAGACAGATCCATCCCTTTCTCTATTTTTCAATTTTAGATACCCTGTAAAAAGAACAGATATTTTCTGGGAGATAAGGGCACAGATTTCTGATTTCTCTCAAGTTCGACTCTCTCTTGGTTTCCTCCTTTAAAATTGGATTTAAAAATAGGAGCTCACTTATCTATTGAAGGTGGAATTCATAGAGCAATTGAAAGGGGGATTGATTTAGGATGTAGAACTGTTCAGCTTTTTTTGAGAAATAATAACAGATGGAAAGGAAGGGATCTGAACGAATCTGAGATTGAAAAATTTAAAAATTTAGTAAAGGAGTCGGGAATCTCTCCTTTGATTGCCCATGCAATTTATTTAATAAATCTTTCTTCTCCTGATGAAATTCATTTAAAAAAATCAGTTAAAGCGGTTGTTGAAGATTTAAACAAGTGCAAAATTTTAGGGATCCCCTATTTGATTGTTCATCCAGGATTCCATCTTGGTTCAGGAGAAAAGGAGGGGATAAAAAGATTTTCAGAAGCTTTAAGGAGGATTAGCGAAGAGTGTGAAGGAGTTGAAATTTTAGTGGAAAACTCCTCAGGAGGAGGGACTCAAATTGGTTGGAGTATAGAGCAAATAGAAGAGATAATAGATTTATCAGGAGAAAGAGTTGGAATATGTATAGACACATGTCATCTTTTCTCCGCTGGGTATCCCATTCACATAAAGGATGGCTTTGAAAGAACAATGGAAGAGATTGAAAAAAGAATTGGTTTTGAAAAGATTAAAGTTATTCATGTCAACGACTCAAAAAGGGAGTGTGGGTCTAGAATTGACAGGCACGAACACATTGGTATTGGTAAGATAGGAATGGAAGGATTTAGTTTTTTTCTGAATTTCAAAGCTTTTAAATTTCTTCCCTTTATAATCGAAACCCCAAAGGGGAAAGGCCCGGAAGGAATAGATATGGATGTTTTAAATATTGAAAAATTGAAAAGGATTTTCTGAAGGGCTTAATTAAAAATTTAAAAGTCTGGTAGTCGAGGTCTTTAGCCTGCGTTTGTATTTTTTGCATAGGCTAAAATCCTACATTTATTTATACTTTTCAAAGAGCTTTCCCCATTCTGATTTCATAAAATCTTTTATTCTTTTTTTCCCTACCAAAGGATACCAGATTAAATCATGATAAATGTTAGATGCAAGAGGAGCCCAGAAAGAAAGTGGGGATCTCAAAGCAAGCCATTCTATAAATCTTAGAAATCCTTTCCTCAGCATTTGATCTCCCCATATCACAAAGCTTTTTTTTGTCTTGAATCCCCAGTTTATCCCTTCTATATCTTCTCCAACAATCTCTATCTCTCTTAAATCTCCCGCACCGAGCCCTCTTTCATGAGCCATTCTTATGTAAGGTATTGAGAGGGGGTCAAATCCCATCATTTTTGCAGATACCGCATCAATTGCCACTGAATCAGAACTTGCAAGTATATAATTTTTTATTCTTGGTATCATTGTCCTTGGTCCTGCTCCATCACCACAAACAGTTCCATCCATCAAAGCAAAAATCCCTGGATGAATCTCTTTCTGCATTATAAGAAGGTCTACGAGAGCTTCATGGATGTATTTGTGGGCGAAATGCCTCGCTTCTTTAAGGAGTCCACCAAAAGCATTTTTTATTGCTCCAGTTGTGATTGAGTGTCCGTGGGTTTTAACAGTGGGGAGATGGATTACATTTTTTCCAATGAAAATCTTAGGGATTTCAATACCCTTTGGAAAAATCTTGTCAAGTATAAGTAGTTTTTCTTTAAATTCATATTTTATCCATTCAACATAGGGAAGGGGAATGAATTTTAGATCATATTTTTCAAGAACTGGTATCCATCTGTTATTCCTCGCTCCTTTCACTGGATTTGTTACAACTGTTTTATTCTCAACAGGAAAAATTTTTTCTTTTTTAAAACCATCCTCCATCAGTTTTTCCAGAACACCTTCGACCTGCCATGGGGATGAAGAACATGCAGGGAAAAATTTTGTCCATGATAAATTTAATTTAATTAATGTGTCTATATCCTTTGAGATTACTTTCTGATATTCTGCAAGCTCCATTCCTCTTTTTATGTCATTTATAACATTTTCATGAGAAGTTTTTAAAACAACAACCTTCGACATCATAATTTGCCTCCGTAAATGATAATTATTGAAGTAAGACCCCATAAAAGGATTGAAATAAAAAAAGGAAGGTCATCCAATAGAGCTTCTTCAGGATTCCCTCCTAAATTTTTCGAGTAAATCAAATGAAGATACCTGAATATTCCATACATAACAAAAGGGAGGGTGATGAAAAGATTCCTTGTCCCAAATTTTCTTGCTGTCTCCTCAGAAATAGTATAAATTATGTAAGTAATTAAGGTTGAAGATGTTGTAATTGCAATCATCTGATCAATGAAAGGAACGGAATAGACTTTAAGGGCACCCCTGTGTTCATCAGCTCTTTCAATTGCGAGAACCTCATATCTTCTTTTTCCAAGACCAAGAAACAATGAAATTAGGACAGTGCAAATTAGAAGCCAGGGAGATGTTTCAACATTTATTACCCATGTTCCCGCAAGAACTCTCAGAAGGAAGAAAAAAGAGAGGGAAAGAACATCAAGAATGACTATGTTTTTTAGATAAAATGTGTAAATTATGTCCAGTAGAATGTATGAAAGAGTGGCAAGAAAAAATTTTTTCTCGAGAAGGAATGAGAGAAAAAGGGAAATTGGAAGAAGAAATGAGACAAAGAGTATTCCTGTTGAAATAGAAAGTTTCCCTGAAGCAATTGGTCTTTTTGCTTTTTTTGGGTGAATTTTGTCCCTTTCAATGTCTTTTATATCATTTATTATATATCCGCATCCTGAAACGATTGAGAATAGAAAAAATGCTAAGATAACTTTGAAAAGATAATCAAAATTGAAAAGATTCTTCGAAAATATTATTCCCGCAAAAATGAAAAAATTCTTCGTCCAGTGTCTCGGTCTTAATGACTTGAGAATATAAAAAATTGTCTCAAAAAATTTCTCCATTCTTCATTTTATCCTATTAATCTTGATGTAATCAATAAAAAAATCCAGATGGGAGTAGTTATAAATCTTCAGCTTCCATAAAGAATCTTTCTTAATCTCTATCTTCCAGTTTAAATCCTTAAAATCACCATCTTTAAATTCCTCAGAATATACCATCTTCTTTTTTGTTATCTTGCCATCTTCTCTTTCAAGGACAATCAAGCATACAGGAATTTTTTCAATTCTTTTTTCAATTTTCATTTTAATAATGATTTCATTAAAACCATTTTTAAGTTCAAAGGGTTGAGAGGAGAGAACAGGATAGGATGCAAATGCTTTCTGGGAAGAAAGGACAAACTCATTGGAAGCACTCTTATCAAATCTTGGAAAACCGAAGGGACCTGTCCATAGCTCTGCCTCAAATAAATTCTCTCCACCAACAGGTTCTCCTCCTATCTCGAAAAGATTCCAGAACTTCCTTCTGTGATTGTAGGGCTCTTCTGTTATGGAATGGTAAATGTGATAGCGGGCTCTCAAAACCGCACTTTTCATTTCAGGAAAATTTGCCATGAAAAATGGAGTCTCAATATCATCCCATAGAAATGCATATCGGACATTTTTCTTTCTGAGAAAATCTTGCTCAGTGTTTGTAAGCCTTGGCCAGCAATGATAGGCTTTTATTTTATTGTTCATTGATGTAGAGATAGCCCATACCCCCGCCATTGAACTTTCATTGAATGCCTTCCCGAAATCCTCTGAAATTATTTTGAATTGAAACTTTGGATGTTTTAAATAGTTAATAATTTCTTTTGAGTTTATAAAGATTGTGAATAATGAAACAAAAATGGCTAAAAATCCAAATATGGCTCTTGGAATTTTTCTTAAAAATTTTGCGTATTTTATAGAAATAAAAATTAAAAGAACGAAAAAGAGGGAGAGAATTATGTCAATTATTAAATATTTTTGAAGATTCTTGTAAATACGGGGTGTGTAAAGTCTTCTTAGAATATGGCTGAAAATAAACAAAGATATGTAAAAGTAAATGAGCAACTCAAGAAAATTTATTTTCCTGCTAACCATCTTATCTTTCTTTTTGAGCATTCTCCATATAAAACCCATAAAAATAAAACTCATTGGAAAGAAAAAATCTAAATAGTATCTGAGAGCTCTCCAGAAAAGGATAGAATGGGATGAATAACCTATCCCAATCCAGCATATCGACATTACCTCAAGGGAAGAAATTTCTTCTTTCCTGTGAAAATAATTTCTTACTAAATAGAAGAGGATAAAGGTGACAAATATTCCAAAAAGGGAAAGGGTGGAATGAATTGAGAAGAGTGCTCTCGAAAACCAGTAAAAGAGAATCTTTGAGAGATTGGGGAATCCTGCGAATAGGATTCTTTGATTGTATGAGCCAAATCTCTGATAAATCTCATGATGGGGCAAATAGATAAATGGGAGCCATATTAAAATTGCGAGAAAAAGACCTGAAAGAAGAATTATAGTTTTTAAAAAAGTCTCTTTAAAGCTTTCTTTTCTTCTAACGAGTTCAAGAAAGTGGGCAATGAAAAATATTGGAATAAAATAGATAATTTTTGGCTTTGAGTTATAAGAGAGCCACAGGGAAAACCCTGAGAAAAACATTGACAATTTTGAACCCTTCAATCCTTTAAGCCATAGATAGATTGAAAGCAATGCAAAAAAGAGCATCTCAGGGACTCTATCAGCAATTCTGCTGTAAAGGAAGAAAAGGAAATTAGTTCCAATAAATATTATTCCAAAAAGGGCAATTTTCTCAGAAAATGTCTCCTTTAGAATAAGATAGCAGATAATCAGAATAAAAAAGCTGAATAGAAGTGGAACAAGATTCATACTCTTATAGCTAACTCCAAAAATGGTAAAGGAGAGATAAGTGAAAGAATGGGGAATTGCTGTCAGCCACATCAAATTCCATTTTTCCTCTATTTCCCATTCCCCAAATAGAACTTTGTTTCTTGCGTTGTATGCATACTGAGCGGGATCTCCATACTCTGCAACTGACATAAATGGAGGAGGATCTGCATCAAGATTGACAAATTTTATCGCTGTAATAAAAACAATAAATACTATTGCTAAGATATCAATTTTTTTCATTCTTTCCCTCCAGAATATAAACCAGTCCTCCAAATCCTGCAAAGATAATGGATATAAAATATGCAAGAAGGGAGAGAGTGAGAGCTTTTTCAGGAGAGACACCAAATTTTGAAAAAAGGAAAACAAACCCACCTTCTCTCAAACCAATTCCACCAATTGTTATCGGAAGCATTGTAACTGTTAGGATTATTGGAATTAGTATGAAAAAATAAACTATTGAGAGTTTAATTTTGATCGCTATTGAAATTATAAAATAGTAAATGACCACATTTATCTGAAGAAGTGTGGTATAAGCAAAAACTTTTAATAAATTTTTTGTTTCCTTTACAGGATATTTCAAAGAGTAATGAATTTTATCAAGTTTTTCTTTCAAAAAAGGAGAAGGGACTATCTTCAAAATCTTTTCTGAAATCGGACTCAAGATAAAGAGAATAAAAGAAATGGAAGAAAGGAGGAGAAGAAGGATTGCAAAAAATAGCTCCCTTTCTTCTTTAAATCTGAAATAGAAAGAATAGGAAAAAAAAGAGATTATATAAAGAATCAACATTCCAATGAATCTCTCTATAAAAACAGAAGTAACCGCTTGTGCCCTTTTATCTGTAAGAGATGAAACTTTATACATTCTGACAGCATCTCCTCCCACTGAAGTTGGAAGGAATGTGTTAAAAAAAGAGCCTATCATGTAAAGTTTGTATAGCTTTCTATGGGGAGTATCTATTCCATAAGAGCTCAAAAGAACTCTCCATCTGCTACTTCCAAGAAGAGCCCCCACAAAATGGAGGGATAGGGAGATAAAAAGCAAAAAAATGTTCGCTTCTTTCAAACAGTTAATTATATTTTTTAAGTCAATTTTTGAAAAAACAAATACTATTAATGAGGCGCTGACAACTAATCTAAAAAGGAGAGAGAGGAACATTTTCAATCTCTTCCACCTTCAAGTCTTGACCGAACAGGTTTAGCGGGTATTCCAAATGCAACAGTAAATTCAGGGATGTCCTTAAGAACAACAGAACCCGCTCCTATAACAGCATCCCTCCCGATTTTTACCCCATCATTTACCATTACAAATGCACCTAAATAGCAGTTATCTCCTACCTCTATTCCCTTTGAAATTGTTCCCTGAGCAATTACAGGAATATCGGTCCTTTCTATTTTTCTTGTTGATGCAACAAAATAGCAGTAGGCTGATGTTATAACATTATTTCCAACTTTTATCGGTCCTCCAGCCTGGAATAAACAGTTGGGACCAATGTCACAGTTATCTCCTATCTCAATTTTTTCAAAATGGCAGGATAGGACACAATTCCTGTTTAAAAAGACATTGTTTCCAATTATTATACTAACCTCGTGATGACTCTTTCCATCAAGAACACAAAGATCATCAATTATACAATTGTCTCCTATGACTATTTTATGAGGTTGTCTTAAAGTAATGTTTTTACCAAAAACACAATTCCTCCCGACTTTTTTAAACAAAGAGGGATAGAAAATTTTTCGCAAAAATAATCCCAATGATCCGCCAAGTCCTCCAAAAAGCGTTGTTATAAGTTCAAATTTAAGGAAATAAAAAAATCCTTTCTCTCCAACAAATATCTCCATGTACTTCTTTATTGAAGATTTCTTCCTGTCCATTAATTTTTTCTGAAAATCTGTCATAATCTCCATTTTTTTCTCTTTATTAATGAATAAAATTTTTTCGAAACTAAGTTATAAATATTGCTGCTGCAATAACAGTTGTCCAGAAACCTTTTTTTCCTACAGCTGTTTGAGTGATATTTTTTGTTGTGACAATTTTCCCTGAAATTTTGAATAATCCACGCCTTTCATCCCAACTCTGTTCAGGATCAAATTCAAGACCGAGAGTAGTTGCAAGCATTGAAGCTGCAAGGTCTTCTGCGTAGTCTCCAACATCCTCCTCCTTTTCACCAAAACTATGATGTTCAGAAAGATATCCATAAATATTCTTATCCCTCGGAATTGCTACACCAATAGAGGCTGAGACCAGTCTGTGAGGTTCGTTGGTTGAGTTTTCACTCATGACACAGAAAACAATCTGACCGGGTTTTAAAAGCTTTAAACCCTCATCCTTAGAAATCAACTCACATCCTGGAGGAAATATGGAAGAGGTTTTTACAAGATTGAAAGGAGCAATGCCAGCAGCTCTCAAAGCCTGTTCAAAGGAGGCAAGCTTCTCTTTATGTCTTCCCATTCCCTTTGTCAGAAATATCTTTTTTGGAATCATAATACTACTCATAAATTTTCAATATATCAAAAATCTTCCTGCATCTCAAGGAAAAATTTAAAATTTTATAAATTGAATATTTTTTTTAATATAGTATAATTTCTCTCTTCTAAAAATTTTGCTATGAGGAGGTAATTATAATGAAGATTTATCATCTCTTATTTTTAATTCCTTTCCTTATCCCCCTTGCAATCTCTCAGGAAAATGAGAACCCTCTTTTGAAGGAATTTAACACTCCCTTTGGTGTTCCCCCCTTTGACCAGATAAAGGAGGAGCATTTTCTTCCTGCAATAAAAGCGGGAATTGAAATTCATAAAAAAGAGATTGAATCAATCGTTAAAAATCAGGAACCTCCAACTTTCGAAAATACTGTTGAAGCTCTTGAAAAAAGCGGTTCCATCCTCCAAAAAGTTGCTGATATTTTCTATGTTCTCAATGGTTGTATGACAAATGACAACATGCAAAAGATTGCAAAAGAGGTTGCTCCTATGCTTGCAAGGCACATGGATGAGATAAGGATGAATCCTGAACTTTTCAAGAGGATAAAAGTTGTCTACGAAAACCGTGAAAAACTTAATCTAAACCAGGAACAGAAGAGGCTTGTAGAGGAGTATTACAAAGATTTCGTTAGGGGTGGAGCTAATCTTGATGATAAGAAAAAAGCTCGACTCATGGAAATAAACCAAGAACTTTCTCTTCTCTCTGTTAAATTTGGAGAGAATGTCTTAAAAGAGGAGAACAAGTTTGAACTGGTTATTGAGAACAAAGAGGACCTGGAGGGGCTTCCAGAAGCAGTGATTCAGGAAGCTTACCAAACAGCAAAGGAGAGGAAGAAGGAAGGGAAATGGGTTTTCACTCTTAAAAAGCCGAGTCTGACTCCATTTCTCCAGTTCTCACCAAAAAGGGAGCTAAGGGAAAAGATCTTCAAGGCTTATATAAATCGAGGAAATAACAATGATGAACTTGACAACAAAAGGATAATCTCTCGAATAATCGCTTTGAGAGTCGAGAAAGCAAGACTACTGGGATATAAAACCCATTCCCATTTCATCCTTGAGGAAAATATGGCTAAAACCCCTGAAAAGGTTTACGAACTTCTCAAAAAGATCTGGGAACCTGCTTTAAAAGTAGCAAAAAAGGAGGCTAAAGAGCTTCAGGAAAAGATTTACAAAGAAGGAAACAAGTTTAAATTAGAGCCGTGGGACTGGTGGTATTATGCTGAGAAGGTCAGAAAAGAAAAATACGCCCTTGATGAGGAGATGCTAAGACCTTATTTTAAACTTGAGAATTGCATTGAAGGTGCTTTCTATGTTGCCAATAAACTTTATGGAATAAAGTTTGAAGAGAGAAATGATGTGCCTAAGTATCATCCTGATGTAAAGGTTTTTGAGGTTAAAGAAGCTGATGGTTCTCCCATTGGAATATTTTATGTAGATTATTTCCCTAGGGAAAGCAAAAGGAGTGGTGCATGGATGACGAGTTTCAGGAAACAGTCCATGCTCGATGGGAAAATGGTTCATCCAGTTATTGTAAATGTAGGAAATTTTACAAAACCAACTCCCGACAAGCCCGCTCTTTTAAGTATAGAAGAGGTTGAGACTTTATTCCATGAATTTGGACACGCTCTCCACGGACTACTTTCAAAATGCACATATCCAACCCTCTCAGGAACAGCTGTTCCAAGGGATTTTGTTGAGCTACCCTCTCAGATAATGGAGAATTGGGCTTTAGAGCCTGAGGTTTTAAAAGTTTACGCAAAGCATTATCAAACAGGAGAGGTTATTCCACCTGAACTCATTGAGAAAATAGTAAATTCAAGAAAATTCAATCAGGGTTTTGCAACTGTTGAATATCTTGCCGCTGCATTTCTCGATATGGATTATCACACTCTTGAAGAAGCAAAGGAGATTGATCCCATAAAGTTTGAAGAGGAATCTATGAAGAAGATCGGGATGATTCCTGAAATTGTTGTAAGATACAGGAGCACCAATTTTCAGCATATCTTTTCTGGTGGATACTCAGCGGGATACTACAGCTATATCTGGTCTGAGGTTCTTGATGCTGATGCCTTTGAAGCATTTAAAGAAAAGGGAATTTTTGATCTCCAAACAGCTCTATCTTTTAGAAAGAACATTCTTGAAAAAGGAGGTTCAGAAGACCCTATGACCCTTTATAAGAGATTTAGAGGAAGAGAACCAAAAGTAGAACCTTTACTAAAGAAAAGAGGACTTCTGTAAAAAGAAAGGCTCATAAATAAATATTCTCTTTTTCTACTCTGATTTCTTTACTCATCATCTCAATCTCCTGAGCCATCTGTTTCGGGAATTCTTTTATCAATTGCACTCTTCCTTCTACTCTAAAAAATCCTCAGGCTGAACCACGACAACTTTGTTCGGAGAGACTATAAATCTTTTCAAATCTTCTTCATGATTGTATCCTATTTCAGTATTAGGTGGTATTTTTGTTCCCGCCATAACTATTGCCCTCTTTATTCTTGACCTTCTCCCTATTTCTACATCATGATGTATAACACAATATTCAATAATTGAATAACTGTGAACCCTCACATTGGGAGATAAAATTGAATTAATTACAAATCCTCCTGAAATTATAGAACCATGGGAAACAAGGGAATTTATTGAGTGGCCTATTCTTCCCTCTTCAGCATGAACAAACTTTGCGGGAGGATATACAGGGATAAAAGTCCTTATAGGCCAATCATAGTCATAGAGATTGAATTTTGGAGTAATAGAAATAAGATCCATGTTACTTTCATAATAAGCATCAATTGTTCCAATATCTTTCCAGTAGCAGGGTTCTCCTTTTTCATAGTTATAAAAGTTAAAACCATAAACCCTGTATTTCCCTATCATTTTAGGGATAATGTCCCTTCCAAAATCGTGGGATGATTCTTTCTTATGGTTGTCTATTTCAAGTTCTCTATAAAGAATCCATGAATTGAATATGTAAATACCCATTGAAACAAAAGCTTTGTTTGGTTTTCCTGGAATAGTTTTTGGAGAAGAGGGCTTTTCCTCAAACCCAATAATTCTAAAATCTGAATCTATCTCAACCACCCCAAACCTTCTGGCTTCTGATAAATCCATCTCAATAATACCAATTGTAAGTTCCGCTTCTTTACTTTTATGATAATTCAACATATCCCTGTAATCGATCTTGTATATGTGATCACCCGCAAGAATGAAGACAAATTCTGGTTTCTCCTCCCTTATCGAATAAAGATTCTGATAGACCGCATCTGCTGTCCCCAGATACCAGTGTTCCGAAACCCTCTTCTGGGGATGAAGAATTTCGATAAATTCCCCAAGAGCTGGACTCAATACACTCCATCCATCTCTTAAGTGTCTTATGAGAGACTGTGATTTATATTGGGTTAGGACAAAAATTTTTCTTATTCCTGAATTGACACAGTTACTTAAAGTAAAATCAATTATTCTGTATATGCCGCCAAATGGGACTGCTGGCTTAGCCTCGTGCTTTGTTAAAGGATATAATCGTTCCCCTCCACCTCCTGCCATTAGGACAGCAACAACATTTTTCATTATTCATAAAACTTTATAAACCTTTTGGCTCCTTTACAGTAAGCTCCTCATATGTCTCTTTGACCTTTTCAGAAGCTCTCTGGGCAAGTTCTTGAAGCTTTTTTCTGGTTTCAGCTCCAGAAGCAGGAGCAAAAAGAAGCCCGAGAGCTGCTCCAACAAGTGCACCAAAAAGAAAAGCAATGGTAACTTCCAAAAGTCCAGTTCCTTTTTCTTCAGCCATTTTTTCCTCCTCTTTTTAAAGTTTGAATGATATTTAAAAGGGTGAGAGCTATTCCTACAAACGGTGAAAACTTAGAAAGCCCTGTCTGTAGAGAAAAGGAAAGAGCTCTTATCAGATCCTCCCACCCTCTTCTTGCAGTTCCAAGAGTTGCTCCTAAATCATCAGCTCTGTCCATAAGTTTCTGGGTAAGTCTGTTTAAATTCTGCGTAAAAACTCTAAACTCCATTATAGCTTCGTTAGCCTCTTTTGCATTCCTCTTAATCTGGGGGAAAAGAGAAATTAGAAGAACCATCGCAAAAATAAAAACAATCAATGCAATAATTCCAAGGATTGAAAGTGCCTCTGTCATTTCCTTCTCCAAAAATTAATTTGGAGGCGGCGACCGGATTCGAACCGATGAATAGAGGTTTTGCAGACCTCCGCCTTACCGCTTGGCCACGCCGCCAAAATTCTGGAGCGGGAAACGGGACTTGAACCCGCGACCCCAACCTTGGCAAGGTTGTGCTCTACCACTGAGCTATTCCCGCATCCATTATTAAATTTTACACATTCCTTTCTTTATGTCAATACCATTAAACAGTCTCAACTGAAAGTTAAAAGGAAACAATAATTATAATTTTACTTTTGCAAGAAGAATTTGTTTTGGAAAAATCAAACTTTTATGTATAATTTATTTAATGAAAGGAAAAGTTGTTGCTATCTGCAAAAGTGAAAATAAAGGGAAGAAAAGGGAATGCAACTCTGCAATTTTCGTTGAAAAATGGGGGATTGATGGTGATTTTCATGCGGGCTCCCAAAGGGAGGTTTCAATGCTACCCCTTGAAAGTATTCTTAAGATGAAGGAAAAGATTCCTTCAATTGGTTTTGGTGATTTTGGTGAGAATCTTGTCGTTGATGGCTTAAATTTTGAAAAACTTAAAATAGGAGATAAACTAAAAATTGGTAGTGATGTGGAGACTGAAATTATAATGATTGGTAAAGAATGCCATGAAAGATGCGCAATATTTTATCAGACTGGTGATTGTATAATGCCTTTTGAGGGAGTATTTCTGAGGGTTATAAAGGGTGGATTGGTTAAAAAAAATGATCCGATTTTTTTGGAAGAGAGATAATGGGAAGAGAATTTTACGAAGCAATGGAGATGAAAATAAGAACGGGAATAATTACAGTCTCAGACAGATGTTTTAAAAAGGAAAGGAAAGATGAAAGTGGCGTATTACTCAAGGAACTTGTGGAAGAACAGCTAAAAGGCCAAGTAAACTTTTATACCATTGTTCCCGATGAATGGGACGAAATTAAAAATGCAATTACCATTGCCATTGATGAATATTTTGTCGATTTACTTTTCACAACAGGAGGAACTGGACTTTCAAAAAGAGACATTACTCCTGAGGTAACATCAACTTTAATAGAAAGGGAGGTCCCTGGAATTTCTGAAATTATGAGGGTTGAGGGTTTTAAAAACAATCCGTTTTCAGTATTGAGCAGGGGGGTATGCGGTGTAAGAAAAGGAACTCTGATAATTAATTTGCCAGGGAGCCCCAGTGGTGTTAAGGATTGTTTTCGAACAATTCTTCCTGTTCTCGTCCATGCTATTAAAACAATAAAGGGACTACCTGATTTTCACTAAAAATTATCCATTAAAATGGACAGAATTCTTGATGGTTTTAAAAAAGAATCGATAGATAGAGCTGTAGATGTTCTAAAGAAGGGAGGGCTTGTAATATTTCCCACAGAGACAGTTTACGGGTTAGGCGCAAATGTTTTTAATCCAATAGCTGTTTCAAAAATTTTTGAGGTTAAAAAAAGACCAAGATTTGACCCATTAATAGTTCATTTGGGAGATATTGGATATGTGGAAAAACTTGTAAAATTCTTTCCACCCAAAGCAAGAAGGCTTGGAGAAAAATTCTGGCCGGGACCTCTTACAATTGTTTTACCAAAGAAGGAGGAAATTCCTGAGATTGTCACAGCAGGTCTTCCAACTGTGGGAATAAGGATCCCTTCACATCCAGTGGCTCTTAAACTTCTCCAAAAATCCTCCTTTCCAATATCAGCACCCAGCGCTAATACTTTTGGCTATTTGAGCCCTACATCTGTTCATCAAATCGAACAGCAGATAAAAGAACAGGTGGATATCATTCTTGATGGAGGTCCCTGCAAGGTAGGAGTAGAATCAACAATAATCTTTTTCCAGGAGGAAAAATGCTTTCTTCTAAGACCTGGTGGATTACCAGTTGAAGATATAGAAAAGATTGTAGGTAAAGTAGAGCCCTTTCCCTTTTCAAAACCTCTTTCTCCCGGGACTCTTCCCTTTCACTATGCACCAAAAAAACCTCTTTTTATTTTTAAAAATTTCAAAGAAATTGAAAAGAGAAAACTCGAGAAAATTGGAGTTCTGTTTTTTAAAAAACCCGAATTTGAAATAGAGGGAATATATAAGTTCGAAATTCTTTCAGAGAAAGGAGATTTAAGGGAAGCGGCAAGCAACTTATTTTCAGCTCTTCATCGTCTTGACAATTCTGACATTGATGCCATTTTTGCTGAAGAAGTAAAGGAAGAAGGACTTGGAAGAGCTATTATGGACAGATTGAAAAAAGCCTCTGTCAAAAAATTTATTTAATCTAAAAACATGACCATTTTAAATCTATCTACTCATACAATTGATTCTTTAAACTTTTAATAAGTTTTAGCCTTTATTAAATCGTTCCAATTTTTTATTGATGAACGAATTTTTCAATAATCCATCTACTCGGGAGTAATGCACCAGTCTCAGGGCTTTTTACATTATATTTTCTCAAAATTGCTCTATAGTTTTTGACACCCTTTGGTGTTGTGACCTCAATCGTCGCCTCCTTCATGCTCACATCTCCTTCAAGTTCTACGCCCTCTGGCCAATCAATTCCCACAGAAAGATTGAAAAGGGCTTTCTCCTTATCGATCTCTGCTTTAAGGGAATTCCATTCTTTTTGAATCTCTTCATATTGAGCTCTTCCTTCCTGGTATGCGGTTTCAGCATTTGTTACTTCTTCTTGGGCTTTTTTCTTAGCACCACCCCTTGCTTTTTCAAGGTTTGCCTTTGCTTCATCAAGTTTGTCCTTGAGATCAGCTACCTGATTTATAATTTCGTCTCTCTTTGCTTTGAGTTCATCCTGCTTCTTATAAAGTTCATTCAATGGTAAAATTTTCTTCTCTTCATGGGTCATTGAAACAAGTCTCCACTTGGTGAACTCTACTACAATCGGTTCGTAAGCCATTGTGGACATTGTCATTTTGTCATTGAACCTTACAGCTTCAAAATATCTGCTGAAGAGACTTTTTTCGGGAGAACCACAGCTGATAAATAGAACCAAAAGAATCCATGCAAACCCAATAACAAAAATCTTCTTCATAGATACCTCCTTTTTAATTCATTATATAAAAAGCCTAAATTTTTTTCCAGTAAATTGGCAATTTTTAAAATACCCATCTCATCAAATAGATCTCCTATAATCTGTATGCCTATCGGAAGATTATTTTTACTCAAGGATACAGGGATTGATATGGCTGGAAGCATTGCAAGATTTGGAGGGATTGTGAAAAGGTCTGAAAGATACATTTTAATGGGATCTTCCCTCTTCTCTCCAAGAAGAAATGGTAGTTCTGGAGTAGTGGGAAGAACAATAAAATTAACCTCTTTAAATGCTCTCTCAAAATCATTTTTAATAAGTTGTCTAACAAGGGAAGCTTTTCCATAGAATGCTCTGTAATAACCTGCTGAAAGAGAAAAAGTTCCAAGAAGTATTCTTCTCTTCACTTCTTTTCCAAAACCCCCACTTCTTGTATCCTGATAAAGGGATGAAAGATCTCTCCTTTCCAATCTCAAGCCGTATCTTATACCGTCATATCTTGCAAGGTTTGAACTTGCCTCTGAAGTTGCCAGAATGTAATAAACATAAATGGAGTATCTTAAATGGGGAAGTTTAACATATTTTTTTTTACCACCGAGTTTTTCCAATAAATTTAATGTATTTTTATATGCCCTGTAAACCTCTTCCTCAATACCCTCCAGCTCTTCGTCCCTAATTACACCAAACTTAAAATGTTCCAATTTTTCATTTATTTTTTCATCATAGGGTTGGACTTGATTTCTAAGGCTGGTGGAATCCTTTTCATCACAACCTGAAATAACCCTTAATATAATTGATAAATCCTCAACACTTCGAGCCATTGGTCCAATCTGATCAAGGGAAGAGGCAAAAGCAATTAACCCGTATCTTGAAACCCTTCCATAAGTTGGTTTTAAGCCTGCGATTCCACAAAAAGAAGCGGGTTGTCTTATTGAGCCTCCAGTATCAGAACCTAATGATGCGGGAGCCATGAAAGAAGCTACTGCCACCGCAGAACCTCCTGAAGAACCTCCTGGAACTCTACTTTTATCCCATGGATTTAAAGTGGGATAGAACGCAGAATTCTCTGTGGAAGAGCCCATGGCAAATTCGTCAAGATTTGTTTTACCCAATACAATACCTCCTTCCTTCTCAATTTTCTCAACAACAGTGGCAGAATATGGAGGGATATAATTTTCAAGAATTCTTGAACCTGCTGTTGTCCTTATACCTTTTGTTAAAATGTTATCCTTAATTGCAATTGGACAGCCAAAAAGTAGTCCTTCTTTGGATTTAGTATCATCCAGAAACTTTGCCCTTTCATAGACTTTTTCCCATTCAATGGTAATAAATGCTTTTAACTCTTTATCTATCTTATCAATCCTATCCCTGTAATCATCTATTACTTCAGTGCATCTAATTTTTCCCTTTTTTATCGATTCTCTAAGTTCTTTTAAACTCATTTCACCTATTCTCATTTCTCAACAACCTTTGGAACTATAAAGAATACACCATCATAATTGTATTTTGGCATTACATCTTTTCTTTTCAATGTATTCCCTGGTTCATCCTCTCTAAGAGGTGTATGGGTAAGATAAGCTACATCCTCTCCTTCTATATCCAGTTCCTCAAGTTTTGATACCCATTCAATAATTTTCTCCATCTCTTTTTTTAATTTCTCTTTTTCATTTTCTTCCAGTTCAAGCATTGAAAGTTTTAAGATTCTATCAATATCAAATTTCATTTTCAGCAAGTTAAGTGAAAAAGTCCTACTGTTTTTTTGGAATGGGAGATTTCATTGAATATTTCCACTGCTTTTCCAGTTCTTTCGCTCAAAAGTTCTATTCCTGCCTCTCGAGCTCTTTCCAATACCATTTTTGAAACTTTCATTCCCCCCAGCATTCCTGTTCCGACAACAATAATCTCAGGTTTATATGAGAAAACATCCTCCATATCTTCGCAATCGAGGAGATGCCCTTCTCTCCTCCACCAGTCTGGAGCGACTTTATCAGGAAAAACTTTCAAATCACTTTTGTATGTGATTCCATCGATAACAATTTTTCCAAAGGAGTAAGATTCTATTTTCAAATTTCTTTCTCCTTTTCTGAGAGAAGATTTTCAAGGAAATGGATATCGTAATCCCCTTTAACGAATGAAGGATGTTCGAGGATTTTCAGGTGAAGAGGAATATTGGTTTTAACTCCTACTATAACAGTTGAGCGAAGGGCAGACTTCATCTTTCTAATAGCTTCACTTCGTGTGGAAGCATGAACAATTATCTTCGCAATCAGAGAATCATAGAACGGTGGGATTTCATATCCTGTATAAATTGCAGATTCAACCCTTATCCCGAACCCTGAGGGAAGGTAGAGGAAGTCAATCTTTCCTGGAGAGGGAGCAAAGTTTTTAGGGTCTTCTGCACAAATTCTGCACTCAATACTGTGACCTTTTGGCATAGGCTCATGGTTTAAATTCAATTTTTCACCAGCTGCCATTTTTATTTGTTCTTTTACAAGATCAATCCCTGTGACCATTTCAGTAATGGGATGCTCCACCTGTATTCTTGTATTTGCTTCCATGAAAAAGAATTCCCCGTATTTGTCCACAAGGAACTCAAATGTTCCAAGGCTTTTGTATCCAATCTCCTTTGCTGCATGTTCGGAAAGTCTCAAAAGTCTTTTTCTCCTCCTTTCATCAAGGGCGGGAGAAGGGGTTTCCTCAATTATCTTTTGGTGTTTTCTCTGGACAGAACATTCCCTTTCGCCCACTGCCACAACATTTCCGTAATTATCTGCCATAATCTGAACCTCAACATGTCTTGCACCTTCAAGGTATCTTTCTATATAGAGAGCGGGATTAGAAAAAGCTGATTGTGCCTCATTCTGAGCAACTGGGAATGCCTCCTCCAACTCCCTTTTATTTCTTACAACTCTCATTCCCTTTCCTCCCCCTCCCGCTACTGCTTTTAGTATTACAGGGAAACCAATTTTTGAAGCAATTTTTCTCGCTTCTGAAATTGAAAGCACAGGTTCTTCGCTACCTTCAAGTATTGGAAGGCCCGCCTTTTTCATAGTTTGTCTTGCATTGGATTTATCTCCCATAAGCTGGATTATTGATGAGGGAGGTCCTATAAAAACAATTTGAGAAGACTCGCAAATTTCTGCAAATAAAGGATTTTCAGAAAGAAATCCATAACCCGGATGTATTGCTTCTGCTCCAGTTATTTCAGCAGCAGATATTATTGAGGGTATATTTAAGTAACTTTCACTGCTTCTGGGAGGACCTATGCATATTTTCTCTTCTGCTAACATTACAGGAAGAGATCTTTCATCTGCTTTTGAATATACAATTACGCTTTTCACTCCGAGTTCATCCAATGCTCTCATTATTCTTAAAGCGATCTCTCCCCTGTTGGCAATGAGAACTTTCTTAAACATTATTCAACTACTTTAATGGCGAAGAGTTTCTGACCCCATTCAACAGGTTGACCATTTTCAACAAGAATTTCCGCAACGATACCTGAAACATCTGATTCAATCTCGTTCATTAGCTTCATAGCCTCTACAATACAGAGAACCTGTCCCCTTTCTACTTTATCTCCAACCTCAACATATGGAGGAGATGTGGGAGAGGGGGCTCTGTAAAATGTTCCTACTATGGGAGAAGTTATGTAGTGAAGGGTCTCATCCTTCTGGGACGATTTTACCTCCTCCCCAGAAGGGGGTTTACTCGGATGAACAATTTGAATCTGGGGTTCGGTCTTTGCAAAAGAATGAGCTTGAACTCCTCTTACGATTTTCAAACGGAACCCTTCCTTCTCCAGCTCAAACTCTGCAATATGTTTTTCAATTACAAGATTGACAAGTCTCTCAATCCCTTCAATTCCTATTTCTTCAAAATTCTTATCTTTTTCCATCTTCCTTCCTTTCATTACACATTATTTATTTTTATTTTAAAGTTTATAATAAGTCAAGCGGTATAAATTTACCAGAATTTTATTGCTTTTTGACTTTTACTTCTTATATTTTTATAATATTTTGGGCTTATGAAAAAATTTTTGTTATATCCTCTATTCTGCTTCATTCTGTTTGCTATTTTTACAGATCTTTATTTATTTTTCCTCTTTAACCAAAATTTTGAAGATGCAAAAAGATTAAGAGAGGCATCCCTATCCCTGAAAAATATTTCAATGAGTTCCATGAAAATATACAGTGGTCTTGATGTTTCCAATAGTATAGGGGAAATAAAGGAATACAAGGTTAAATTTGAAAGTTTTTTAATGGAGAAGAATTTAGCGGGTATCAATTTTGACACTTTTTCTTCCCTTTGGAGAGAAACTGACAAGAGTATTGCCACTATAGTAAAAAATGAAAGGGGTTCAGGAGAATTCTTTAGAGCCTATAACGATATAAATAGCTCAATTCCTCCAATGGTTGAAAGACTTGAAATAGTGGAAAAACAGTGCAGAAAAAAGGGAAAATTTTATATCTTTTTATTCGGTGCAATTAATATTTTAATTTTTATAAGTTTGCCTTTGTTTCTTATTTATTCGCAAAGGAAAGGATATTATGAGTTGGAAAAGAAAAGAAACGCTGTGAAAAGCCTCCTCAAAGAACTGCTCAAAGAGGTGGAGGAAATGGCTGATGAGATTGAAGAGATTTCTACAAAGACAATAAAACTTTCCCTTAGAAATAGTAAAGATGGTTATTCTTTAATCACTTCATCCCTTGAAGAAATGAGAAAGAAGATTGATTCTTTTCTCGGAGAGTCATTTATAAATGAAGGAGAAGATTTAAAAATTAGCCCTAAGAAACTTATAGATTCCCTTTCTTTATCCCTTAATAACATCATTGCAAATGTAATAGTTGAGATGGAAAAATTAAAGGAAAGTGAAAAAAGTATTGAAAAGATAAGTGGGAAACTCTCTTTTTTAAAAAAGAAAGTGAATGAGATATTTCTATCTATTAAAAATAAAGAGAAAGAATTGTAACTATTTTTTTAAAACCCATTTTTCCAGCCATTCCAGCTCTTTCTTCATTTTATAAAGTTGATGTTTGGGCTCCCTCAGACCATGGGGCTCCCTTGGAAATATTACAAGTTCTGTTTCAACTCCACTCTTCAAAAGTCCCAGGTGAAGCTCTTTACTCTGGGGTAAAGGGACCCTTTCATCTTCCTCTCCACAAAGAATCAAAGTTGGTGTTTTCACATTCCTCACATAAAGAATTGGGGAATATTTAAGATATAATTCGACTTTGTTCCACGGTTTATCAAGAAAATAGAATTCCCTTGTATACTGTATATCTGTCTGAGCATACATGGAAATCCAGTTTGCTGCTCCAGCTCCTGAGCATGCTCCTTTAAACATATCGGGGTAATGGGTAATAAGCCAGTTGGTCATGTGTCCACCCGCACTCCATCCCATAACTCCAATTTTCTCCTTATCAACAATTCCTTCCTTTATCAATGACTGAATTCCACTTACTATGTCATCAATACTTCTGTCAAAATATTTACCCGCTATCTCCTTCATGAAATCCTCGCCATACCCTGTCGAACCTCTGTAATTTGGCTGAAACACAACCCATCCCTTTCCTGTAAAAACATGGGAATAAGAGGAGATACCAGAAGGGAAAGAGAGCATGTAAGCTGATGCAGGACCTCCATGAAGCTGAACTATGAGGGGGTATCTTCTACCTTTTTGGAAATCATGAGGAAGTCCTAAAATTCCCTCTACAATTTTCCCATCTCTACTCTTCCATCTATATGGTTTGAAATTACCAAGATTGAATTCCTCTATTTGAGGATTTAAGTCGACTAATCTTACTGGTTTAAAATCCTCTATGGAAGAAATATAAATTGAGTTGGGTGAAATGGGGGTTGTGTAGGTGCAAATAATTTTACTTTCATTTTTTACAATTACGAAATTGGTAAATACCCCCTCTTCCATGGAAATGGGAGATATTATGTTTTTATTCAAATCTAACTTATAGAAATTGGATGTGACTCCAACTTCACCTGTGAAAATTATTATGTCATTGGTTAACCATTCGTATGATGAGACTTCTCCTTTGAATGATGCTGTTACTGACCTAACTTTCAAATCTTTTAAATTCAACAAAAACAATTTAGAAGAACCAGGATACTTAAGATTTAAATCTGAAGATGAAGTAAACGATATAAACGAACCATCGGGTGAGAATTTGAATGAATTTTCAGATGTTCTATTTTCTGTCAATCTTTTAGGCTCTCCACCATCAATGGATATCAAATAAAGTTCGCTCAAAATTGAGTCATCAACCTTGGAAGATGGAGCGGAAGAGTAAAGTATCACTTTTCCATCATTGGAAATTTTGAAACGGGAAACATGAAAATTGCCATCGGTCAACTTTTTGTTTTCTTTACCATCAATGGAAATCTTCCAGAGATGAGAATTTTTTAGATTTTTGAATAATGAGTAAGCATCGTCCCTCTCTTTAATCCTCCTCTCTTCTTCCTCTGTCTTTGGATCCTTCATTAAGTATACAATGCTTTTGGAATCGGGTGTCCACTCAAAACTCTCCACACCCGTGGGAGAGTCTGTGAGTTTCCATGGCTCTCCAATATCTGCCCTCATGAGATAGACCTGGTTCTTCCCATCTCTGTTGGAGATGAACGCAATGAATCTTCCATCTGGCGACCATCTTGGCGTTGTGTCTTGCTTTGGAGACCTCACAATTTTTACAAAAGAACCATCCTCAATGTTAAGAAGCCAAATGTCTGTATTGTAATCGTTTTCTTTCAAATTGCATTCTCTAACAGTAAATAAAACTTTTTTTCCATTAGGAGATAGATTCAAGTCTGAAATACCTTTGATTGCGAGTATATCTTCTGGCTCCATCCCTCTTTTTTCTGCAAATAATGGCATTAAAATTATTAAAAGAAAGATTATAAAGGAAAATCTCTGTTTCATCCTTACCTCCAGTTTTAAATACGATTTTAAGACAGATTTGTTTAATTTAAAATATTACTTAAAAAGTTTATAATTATCCAATGAAAGTATTTTTGCTTGGTTCAACAGGGCTTATAGGTAATCATACAGCAAGGGAACTTTTAAAAAATGGATATGAAGTGAGGGCACTTATCAGGAATAAATCAAAAAAGGAACTCCTTGAAGGGCTGAATCTTGAAATATTTGAAGGGGATATAAGGGAGAAGGACTCGATGGTAGCGGGAATGAAAGGCTGCGATGTGGTCATCCATTGCGCAGGTTATTACCCCAGATTCTCCATTAAAAAAGAAATGGAGACAGAGAATGCATTGAATGAAATCCGAAATGTGATGGATGCATGTTTGATCTCAGAAGTAAAGAAAGTCATTTATGTTAGCTCAATAGGAACAATCTGGAAAGACAAAGAAGGGATAGGAAGAGAGGGAATCCCCTTCGATTTCAAAAAGATAAAGGGGCTGTATCACAGGATAAAGTTTTTGATGGAGGAAGAAGTTAAAAAATATTCGGAGAGAGGGATTGAAATTTTGATTGTTAATCCAACTTTATGCGTAGGAGAATTTGAGACAAAGCCAATTCAGTACTGCTTAATCCCAAGAATTTTAAAAGTTCTTCCATTTTATACTGATGGAAATATGAATGCAGTGGATGTAAAGGATGTTGCAAAAGGTATAATACTTGTCCTTGAAAAAGGGAAGAAATTGGAAAGATATATTCTTGGTGGAGAAAATCTTACTATAAAGGAATTCCTTCAAAAAATTGCTAAGATTGCAAAGGCTCCTTCCCCCCGCTTTGAAATCCCTCACTGGATAGCCCTCACAGGAGCTTATCTTTCCGAGTATTTATCATATTTCTTCTTAAAGAATAATCCATCCATTCCTTTGAGTGGAATACAGATGGCAAGATACAGCTTTTTTGTTAGCACTGAGAAGGCTGAAAAGGAACTTGGATTTAAACCTTCTCCCATTGAGAATGCAATTGAAAGAGCGATAGAGTGGTTCAAGAGAATTGACTATATATAATCCATGAGAGTTTTAAAAGTAGCCCTCACTGGCGGAATTGCAACAGGTAAATCTGTAATTTCTGAATATTTAAAAAAGAAAGGTTGCTATGTTTGCTATTCCGACCTTTTAGCTCATGAATTGATGGAGCCTGGAAATTTTGTATGGAAAAAAATTGTTGAACATTTTGGAAAATCGATAATTTTGCCTGACGAAAGAATCGACAGAAAAAAGTTAGGAGATATTGTCTTTAATTCAGAAGAAGAAAGAAAATTTCTCAACAGTTTGATTCATCCTCTTGTTCTTGAGAAGAAGAAAAAAATTGTTGAAGAGCTTGAAAAGTTGGGAAAGGTAAAAATTTTTGTCTCCGAAGCAGCTCTCACAATAGAAGCGGGCTTTCATGTTTTCTATCACAGAATAATAGTTGCCCATGCTCCATTGGAGATAAGAATCAAAAGATTAATAAAAAGGGATGGAATAAGTGAGGAACTTGCTTTGAAAAAAATAAACTCTCAGCTTCCCAATGAAGAGAAATTAAAATATGCCCATTACATAATAGATACATCAGGAGAAATAAAGGAAACTTTAAAATGGACAAAAAGAGTTTTAAAGGCTCTTTTAAGGGATTGGGAGAAATTGAATAGAGGGGAATTGTAATACTTGGTAAATTGTGCGAGTAAAAACCAAACTCATATCCTTAGCTAATATTGACAATTTTGAATGATTAGCTTATTTTATAAACTGATGGGGCGGTTAGCTCAGCGGAAGAGCACTGGTCTTACACGCCGGGGGTCAGAGGTTCAAATCCTCTACCGCCCACCATTTTTCAAAATAAAAATTATTTTTGACTTTAATCATAAAATTAAAGCAGTTTCATTTTTGGAAACTGTGCTATAAAAAAATGGAAACCCCACTATGGAAAGAGAGAAGAGACATAATATTTAAGGACAAACTGTAATGAAAAGAAAAAAGAAAAATTTATTTGAAAAAAAAATATTTGAGTTTATAGAACGAAAAGACAGAGAAGCTCTTAAAAAGATGTCCACTGAAGAAAGTATAAAGATTATGGAAGAACTGCTCGAATCAAGTCTTGTAGAAGAGTGTCAAAAAGCGAAGAGAAAATTGGAAAGAGGAATCATTGAGTGAGAAGATAAAATTTTCTGTTTTATTCAAAAGGGTAATCGATCTACTCCAAAAGGCTATTTATGAAAATTTAGAAGTTCAAATCCTCCACCCCTTTTGATTTATTCCATAAATCTGATAAAATTTAGTTGGAAGGTGGATAAAATGAAAATACTTAATTCAGCTCAGATGCGAGAAATTGATAGAAAGGCCATTAATGAACTTGGGATTCCTGGGGTTGTTTTAATGGAGAATGCGGGCAGATTTGCTTTTGAAGAGATTTCAAGAAGGTTTCCTGATTTCAGAATTAAAAAAATTTCAATTTTATGTGGAAAAGGGAATAATGGTGGTGACGGATTTGTAATTGCCCGTCATTTAATTAACAACCGCTCAACCCCTGACATTTACCTTTTTGGAAGCGAATCTGATGTTAAAGGGGATGCAAGAATAAATTTATCAATTCTCCTCAAAATGGGCGTGAAAATTAAAATAATCAATGGAGAAGAGGATTGGGAAAAATTCAAAAATGAGATAAAGGAATCAGAGATAATAATTGACTCAATCTTTGGAACCGGCTTTCAGGGAAGACTCGAAGGTTTATGGGAAAAGATTTTTTCAGATTTAAATTCCTTTGGAGGATACAAAATTTCGATTGATATTCCTTCAGGGCTTTCATCTGATACTTTTATGGTTAAGGAACCATCTTTTAAAGCTGACCTTACAATAACTATGGCTGCTCCAAAAATACCCCATATCTTCCCACCCGCTTCAGAAAAAGTTGGAGAATTCGTGGTTGCAGATATCGGTATTCCTGATTCACTCTTTGAAAATCCATCATATTTTTTAGAGTTAATTACAGAGGGAAGGATATCAAAATCAAAGATTTTTAAAAGGAGAAAGAGGGATACCCACAAGGGAGACTATGGACATGTTCTAATTATTGCAGGTTCTATTGGAAAGACAGGCGCTGCTATTCTTGCGGGTCTTTCGGTTTTAAAGGCGGGAGCTGCCCTTGTAACAATTGCCACTCCGAAATCGTGCCTTCCCATAATTGCTTCTTCTGCACCTGAAATTATGACATTTCCCCTTGATGAGACAGAGGATGGAACTATTTCTGAGATTGCTGTTGAGAATCTTTTGAAATTTGCAGAGGATAAGGATGCGATTGTTCTTGGACCGGGGATAACAACAAATCCCTCAACAGTAGAATTTGTCCATGAGTTTCTAAAGAGGGTAAATTTACCAACTATAGTTGATGCGGATGGGATAAACGCCATTGCCTCTTTTCCCTCGGTTATAAAAGGGAGATCAAACATTGCCATTACCCCTCATCCCGGAGAGTTGGGAAGGGTTCTAAAAATACCTCCAAGGGAGATTTTAAATAACAGAGTTGATGTAGCAAGACACTTTGCTATGGAAAATGGCTGTTATATTGTCCTAAAAGGTTGGAGAACCCTGATCGCTGAACCAGGAGGGGGTGTTTTTGTTAATCCAACTGGTAATCCTGGTATGGCAACTGGAGGGTCAGGAGATGTTCTCTCAGGCATTCTCGGAGGTTTTTTAGCCCAGACAAAAGATATTCTTGAATCCCTTATTTTAGGCGTTTATCTTCACGGTCTAAGTGGAGACATGGGAGCGGAAAGGAAGGGAGAGATTTCAATGACTGCAATGGATATTCTCGAGAATTTACCCAATGCCATTGGAAGATTTCTGCAATAAGACCTTCATTTCAAATTCTGAAGAGGAAACCCTCTCAATTGCAAAGAAGATGGGAGAGGAGCTTAAAGGGAATGAGATTATTCTTCTTGAGGGAGAGCTTGGTGCAGGGAAAACAATTTTTGTAAAAGGGCTTGCGGAAGGAGCAGGTGTAGAAAATTCTGATGAGGTAAACTCCCCTTCTTTCACAATATTAAATATTTATAATGGAAAATTTCCCATATATCATTTCGATTTTTACAGGGTAGAGGAAGATCCTGAGATAGAGTTTACAGATTTTATTGGAGAAGGAGTAATAGTTATAGAATGGGCTGATAGATTAAAGAGAAAACTGAGGGGGATTCGAATTAAGATTGAAATCTTAAATGACACAATGAGGAAGATTTCTATAAATTGAAGAATCAAAAGGACAGATACAATCGTCGATTTTTCTGAGCGAAGGTTCTTGTCCTCTCAACATAGTAATTATAACTTGTTCCTAAAATTAAAAATTTTATTAAGTTTCTTAACAATAAGATATTCTGATTTCATACCTATTCCCCTTTTCTATCATAAATGTTGATTCTCCTTCCCTCCTTATCAGCTTTCAAAATTTCCTTTATCATCAAACATAAGGCACAGAGCTTTGAATGATTACAAAACCATTGAGAAAAAGAAGAGTCCACAAGAGAAATAAAAGAAAATAGGTCAAAATTTTTTTTATTTTTTTTCCTTAAGAATATTTTCTTTTATTTTCCTGAGTCTTCCCACCAAAAGGAGATACTCATAAGCAGTTAGATGAGGATAAATTTCAGGATACTCAGGTAAATATCCAATCCTCTCTTTGTATTTATTTATATCCTTCCAGATATCTTCACTATTAAAATATATTTTCCCCTGTGTTGGCTCAATCAAACCAGCCAGCATCTTTATTGTGGTTGTCTTTCCAGCACCATTGGCACCCAAGTATCCAACAATCTCTCCAAGATTTACTCTGAAACTTACATTTTTCACAACAGGAATTGAAAAATATTTCTTTGTTAAATTCTTTACTTCAAGCATTTATACAATAAAAATTCTATATTTTCATCTTCTAATCTTTTTAACTGAATCACTCTCCATCCCTTTCCCTCTCCTCTATGGGAAAGTTTTATTTCTTTCATTGTAATATAATCACCAATTGGCTATAAAAACAGAAAAGCTATTTCCAGGTAATTTTATAAGCAACGAGTTTCTCAAACCCACTTTCTTTCTCAAACACACAGTATAAATAACCATTTTTGACTTTACCATTTAGTCCCTCTGGATAGGAAAAATCCTTTAAAGATACTCTTGAGAAGAGCAATCCATCTGGATTAAAAACATCAAAAATGTATTCATCAGGCTCTTTTCCCTTTTCATAAGTCATTACATAGACTCTTCCGTCTGGATCAGTGATAAAATAGTGAAAGGGAGGAAGGAAATCGGGAAAATAAAGCTTCTCCTTTACTCTTGGATAAACAAAGTCTCTAAGCTCTTTTATGAATTTGTTCTTGTATTCCTCTGATGTTTTAATAGGTTTATACTCCTTCTTTATCTTCCTTACCATATTTCCTTCAAAATCATAAACATAAATCTCATACCCCCTCTCTTGGTTACCAGTAAATATTTTATCTTTTGAAACCGAGAAGGGAAGATTGAAGCGAATTCCTTTTATCTTTGCACTTAAAGGATTAAACATCTCTATTCTGTCGAGCTCCTTTATTTTCTTAAAATCAGGAGCATAGAGATTGAGAACCCTTTCCGCTTTTTTAGAACTCTCATCAAAACTCATCTCTAAGAAAATGAAATTTCCATTTCCAAGAATTGTTCCATTGAATATTCTAAAATTTATCTTTATCTCTTTGATAAGAGAACCATCCTTTGAAAAAATGGATAATTTACTGTTTCCCCAATCTGTAACAATTAAATTATCAGAGGAGTCTAAATAAAGATTTGAAACTGAGCTAAACTCACCAGGACCCTGTCCTTCCTTCCCTATAAAGCTCAATATTTTCCCATCAGGAGAAAATTTAACAATTCTTTTTACTTGGTAGTCGTAAATGTAAATATTTTTTGAGCTGTCAGAATCAAAGGGACCTATTGTTGTTAACTCACCGACGAATTTCTCAGTATCGATGGTGAACTCTTCTTTGAGAGAGATTTTGGACTGCTTCAGAGGTTCATTAGGATTTAAAATCACTTCCACACCGTTCCCAGGGCTTTTCCCCAATTCCTTCCATGTTGTCAAGAAAAACATAGATAAAATTAATAAAAATATAAACACTCCTCTCATACTACCTCCTAGATAAAAATATGTTATTTAAATTTTCTTGCGAATTTCTCTAAAAAAGAGACCGGAAGAGGGTGAAACACCACCTGAGCTGAGCTTTTAGGCTCACTAAGGAGTATCCTCTCTTCTCTCCCGGTCTCATATTCTCTGAGATAATCTCCTCTCAAAAAGGAAGGGGTGGAAAGGTTAAAGGGGTGGATAGAATATACTGCCTTCTCAACCAGAACCGTCTCTTTGAGGAAAGAACTTCTAATCATAATTCAATATTAGTTGACTCCATAAATTAAATATCATCATTTCTTTGTTTTTTCAAGATGTTTCCAAATAATATTAACAAAATACGAAGAACTTAATGTGTCAGCACAATTCACAAATTTGATGGAACATGGCACGAAATGGAAATTCTTTGCCAGTAATTTCATTTATTATCATAGCTAAATAATATCATTCAATCCAGAAGTTTTCAAAAATTAATCTAAGATTAAAAGCTTGGAAAAAAATTTATTGTCAGAAAATTTTAGGGAATACCCATACTCCCTTAGGAATTTCGAATCTTTCTGGAGGTATGGAAACATCTATCTGAATACTCTTTGCTTTCTGGATTCTATTATCCTTTTCCCATTTAAGAATAAGATTTTCCCATATCCATATTTTTTCTTTTTCACTTTCATAAACCTTACAATCTTTCCCAAGTATTTCCTCAATCCCTTTGGAATTATAGCTACCCTCTATTTCCCTTTTCCTCTTACCATAAATAATCTCTTTAAACCAATCACCGAGCGCTTCATCATCAAAAAGTTCTGGAGGATTTTTTCTTTTAGCAGCAGTTCTCATGTTCATGTTAACTCCAATGCTTCCTTTCTCATTAAATATATAAATAAAATGTTTTTCCCCGTTTGAGATAATCCTATAATCCATGCAAAGCTTGCGACCGTAATCATCTATGTAAAGGGTTCTTTTCAGTTTTGTGGAATCATTGGAATATACAACTTCATACTCAACAATTCCGCTCTTAAATGAGAAAATTTTAGGAATCTCTTCTTTGTCAGATGAAAATAAAAACGCTAAAGAAGTCAATTGAAATATAAACAATAATTTTAAATTCCTCATCCTTCCTCCTTTATTTAAACTCAATAGAAAGTTTTATAACTCTCCAAAAATCCTCTTCCTGCTTTATCATGTATAGATAACCATCCTTATCGAATTTGAACCCCCAGACATAGCCTGGAATTTCTTGATGCAAAAGATATGATCCTTTTGAGTCGAAAATGTCAAAAAAGGAGTATTTAGGAAGATTTGCAACTATCTCACCCATTTTCTCTCTCCATTTAGATGGGACTTCGAAATGAACCCCTTTTACGAAAATAAAATCCTTTGAGAATGAAATCCCTGAGATAAAAAAATTTGTTATTACAACCCCTTCAGGAGAGAGGAAGGGAGGAGCTGAATAGGGAACATCTGTCTGAATTTTTTGAATAAGCTCTCCATTATTTTTAAATATATAGATTGTATATGGATATATCATTGATAGATAAATTTTGTCCTCTGAAATTTCAATGGCTCCAAGACCATTCACATGAGGTTTTATTCTTTCAGGCTCCACAGGAATCTCATCCATAAATGATAAAATGTATTTTCCGTTCATATCGAACTTGTGAATTAGCTTCCCTTTGTATTGGGAATAAAAATAGATATTATCCTCTGAGTCAATAGCTCCTTTACTAACTCCACATTCAGGTTTAAAGGATGAAATAAAGATACCATTAGGAGTGAATTTTGAGACCCTTCTATTTCCTGAATCAAATACAAGGATGTTCCCTTTACTGTCTAATTCAATATCAGTGGTGTCGAGTATCTCTCCTGGTCCTTGACCCTTTTTCCCGATAGTTAAAATAAATTTTCCATTTTTGTCAAACTTCTGAACTCTGTAATTTCCTTTTTCAAGAACATAAATGTTTCCATCTTTATCTACCTCAACATCCATAGGCTCATTGAACATAAGATTTTGCTCACCTTCTCTAATACCTATAGATAGAACTTCCTTCAAAAAAAGCTTTTTCTTCCCTTGCCAGATTCCTCTAAAAGGATTTTTGACAGTTTTTACTTCCCCTGATATGGCTAAAAAATTATAGAGAGTAAAAATTAATATTGATAGAACAAGCACCTTCAGAAACTTTTTCATTTAAACCTCCAAATTTATTTAATAATAAATTTTATTTTTTTCAACAAATTTTTTTAAGATATCTAAGTACCTTTCATTTCCCAAAATATCACAACAAAGATCGCAAATTCTAAAATATCTCCTTTGTGGTTCAAATCTCATATCTCCATATTTTTCTATTATCTTAACAAATTCAAAAGCTCCTAAGTTTTTTAATATCTTTAATATTATATTATTTCTGCTTTTGTTCAGTATATCTTCCAAAGAACTATGCATAATACTCCCCATTATCAAGGGAGTATCTATTAAATTCTTATTATAGAACTTTGCTGAAGGGATTCCACAACAAACCCATACCCTCCCGTCAGGGGTTATGGCAGGAAGTCCTATCTGGTCACAGGGAACTTTTGCCTCTTTACTGGATAGATTAAAACTGTATAGATCTTCTTCATTTACATTCTTCAATGCTCTTCCAACTAATTTGGGTTCTTTGAGAGAAATAGTGCAATCAAAATCCTTAAGTTTTTTTACTATACTTAAATTTTCTTTATCTTTTTTTGTCATATTTACTGTAATTTTCACTTTTAACCTCTTCATATGTTTTTCCCCAAAACCCATTTGTTCCTATAAGGCACTTTAGATCTAATGAGTTTGCAAAAGAAAGTATTTCTTCAATTTCTTCTATATAAAGGAAAGGCTCTCCACCTGTCAAAGTAAAATTGTTTATTTCTAATTTTTTTAGGCTTTTTAGGGAGTTTTTCACTGCGTCCACAGACAATTTTTCTTCCCTTTGCGGTCCACATTCATATAGACAATGTGCACATTGGATGTTACATTTAAATGTATAAATAAAAGTTACATTATAAAAGTTTATTTCTTGTAAGCTACTCATATAATCTTGCCTTTTTTAGTTTTGAATATAATATCATTCCTTCCTCAAATAAAATTTTAATTCCTTTGCAATATACTGGCTCAAAGCCATTTTTCAACACAAAATCCTTTGCCAAGAGGTAATTAGTGTTTGGACACATACCACCACATTTATATCTTAGCCAGCATTTAGAACAGACTTCACTATTGAAGATATGAATTTTTTTCATTCTTTCAAGCCATTTTTTATCAATTCCGTTCCATATATCTCCAATCTTTGTTTCAGGGAAACTAATGAATCTATGACAGGGGAAAATATCGCCGTTCACAGAAACCGCAACAAACTTGCTACCCATAGTTGTACATATATTAAACCTCTTATTTTTTTTCTCAATTTCTTTGAGAACACCGTAAAGAATGCCTCCATATCGTGGTTCTTTATCTTGTAATTTTGCCTCGAGAAAATCTTCACTCGCTTTTCTAACCTCTTTTCTGAAGATCAGAAGACTCTCGTCATCTATGAACATATGAGGTGAATTTTCAGGATATTCTTCATTTTCAGCAAATGCAAATTTAACTCTATCTATTCCTAATTTTCTAAAAAAATCCATTATTTTTCTAATATTTGTGCATCCTTTACGGGTTAATGTAGTGCGGACAGCAAAAAACCTATCCTTTTCCCTTGCTTCCTTTACAAACTCTTTTATTCTGGGAAAAATTATTCTATAAGAACCAGCTTTTTTTAATCCTTTGAAGTGACGATTTTGATTTTGTATTTCTTCAGGACCGTCAAAACTCAATGTCACATCTATCTCATTATCTATTATAAATTGTATGATATCTTTATTTAATAATGTTCCATTAGTAGTCATACCAAATAATACCTTCTTTCCAAATCTTTTTGCCTCCTGCTTTGCATACTCAATAACGAATTTTATTAAATTGAAATTTAAAAGAGGTTCCCCTCCAAAAAAGGTAATACGACAAAATTTTGATTCTTTTGACTCTTTTAAAAGAAAATCTACAGCCTGCTTCGCAACTTCTTTTTTCATTGGCATAGCCTTCCCTCCATAGGCTCCATATCCCGCATAACAATAACGACAAGCAAGATTACAATGGTGAGTGACATTTAATAATATTTGATAAAGGGGAGAGTTTTTGATTTTATTATAAAAGGTCTCTTCAAAATTTAAGATTTCCTCTTTGGAAATCCTTTTGGGCTTGCTGTTTACAAATAACAAGTTCACTCTTTCTAACTCTTTAATAAGCTTTACTATTTCTTCTTCTCCAAATAAACATGCAAAATGTTCTATAAAATTTTTCAAAGCAAGCCCTTCCTCCTTTGCAAATTCAAGAATTTTTTCTTCTTTTGAATTTAATTTTACAATGTTCGAATTTTCGATGTCGTATGCAATAGTTAAGATCCCTTCTTTTAAAATTTTCATTTCACTCTTATAAATTAAATCTCCCTTTTCCATTATTGACTCCTTTCAAATTGATATCCCTTCCCACCCACCCTAGGATTTTTAGAGGATTAATCTTTGCAAACGAAATCTAAAAGGATACAAACACTGTCATCGTTAACGCAATTGAAGTCACCTACTACACATGCTGAATCTCCAGCAGCAGTAACCTCCATACCAACTTCTTCTAAATTTTCAACTACAAGACCTGGAATATTATTAATTATTTCAGCCATTTTTTAAACCTCCTTTCAACCTCTTAATGAGGCTTTTTAAAAAATTCCCTTTGCCCACTTGCCCATACTTTGGAAAAAATTATGCCAACTCCGACTTTCACCTCCTTTCTCTTTTTCATCTATCTCATATAAAATTTATATCAAGACTCATGCCAGGGTTGATTTGGCTTCTGGAGAGGGTTTGAGGAATTTGGGCTTTTTGGAAATCGACCTTCAGGCCGATTGAATTTCTTTAAATTTAAAGAAAAGCATTGTCAATCTTGTGTCTCCTTGAATCGACCTACACTCCGATTAATCGACCTGTGAGCCGATTTTGTTCTTTTTATTGTTAAGATTTTTCAATGTAATTCCCTGCCTCCTCAAAAAATCATG
Organism: uncultured Clostridia bacterium; assembly: GCA_964649495.1. Lineage (GTDB taxonomy): Bacteria > Acidobacteriota > Aminicenantia > JBFLYD01 > JBBIMS01 > JBBIMS01. The sequence goes on from CAZYPR010000015.1 coordinate 48,193, forward strand.
AAACCTCTTATAATCCCTCTCCTCAATCCCAAAAATTGGAAGAAGCCCTTTCAAAGTTCCATCTCCTTCTTCAAGCCCATAGCTGATTATCTCTTCAAGTTGATATCTGTTTAGTTCATGATTAGGATATGCGTTTCGGACATCTTAGAAACCCATCCTCGGTAGGCTCCAAATTTCCACTTCGTAAGTGGAATGTGGGGTGCAACAGCTGCAGGTATCGGAGATAGTATTTCGTCTGTTTTTCATCTTGTTCTGGGTATGGCTTATTTCAAACGTGGTTCTAAAAAGAGATAGCAAAATCAGATTTTTTGGCTTGTCGCTGTTTCCTCAGCTCTTGCATTTGCTTTGGGGCATATTCCTTCGGTAATGCTTCTTTTGTTTTAAATACTGTTAATGAAATACCCCTTGCTCTTATGGCTAACCCAACTTTCGCAATTTAAAATGTAAACTATTGATAGAAAAGGGTTTTT
>CAZYPR010000016.1:0-2103 GCA_964649495.1 uncultured Clostridia bacterium
ACCTTCTCCTGAACTCAAAATCCATCCCTCGACCAGGTATCATTAGATCAACCTCTTCAATGAAGAACTCACCTGAGGGGAGATAAACTGATGAGAATGAAGAGCCCATTAATCCCGCACCATTGAAGCTAACCTCTCCTGAGCCTGTTGATGGGTTGTTGACTGGATTCGGCTTTTCAGAGTCAATTAACTCAGCCCTTATACTCTTCTTTCTATCAAAGGAAGTGAGTAAATCCTCAGGCTTTAGATATGGAAGAACCTGTGAGAGCTCTGGTGAAAGATTCCCTTTTATCCAATCTCCTGATAGAATCTTCTTTCCTGAAATCTGACGCTCCTCATCAGGTTTTACAGTTATAAGGATTGGTTCTGAAAGATAGAGATTGAACTTTTCATCCTTTGGGTCATCGGATTGGCGGGTTAAGAGTAAATCGTCGATGTAGGTCTTTACCTTTTCTGACCATGGAATTATCGGCTCTCCTTCATTGCTCAAAGACCATATCTCCCCCTTTACCTTTGAACCTGCTCCTCCAGGTAAAAATGCCATTAAATAGATAATCTCAGGAAGTTTTGATGGATTATCATCAGAAGATATTCCAGATGGGGAGATTCCTTCAACCTCCTCAAATATCCCGTCTCCATCTATATCTGAGACAATTCTTACATGGGGTGAGCCAATCTTAAGAGCTTCAACCCCTCTTTCAAAATTTCCTACATATGCAATATTCGTTTTTTCGTCAATTATAAGTCCAAATCTTGCAGAACCTGTTGTTGGAACATTTCCTGCTATTCTATCGTCTTTTCCATCTTTGTCCTCATCCATGAATCCATAGGGATTCCTCATGTCTAATATTAGGAGCCCAAGGTTATTACCAGTAAGATAGAGGGTTCTTTTCTCCTTTGAAAGATATAGCTCACCAATACCTGTTACACCAGGGATTGTTATTGAATTTATAAGGGAAGGAGCCAAACGATTCGTTATATCAATTATAAAGAGCTCACCAGTTGATGATAGAGAGAAGATGGCAATGTCCCTCCTTTCCATTGAGGAGGTAATCTGGTCTCCGTCTCCATCCTCCTTTTCTTCTAAGTTTCCATCATTGTCGAAGTCGATTGGATATCCGAGAACAACCTCAAGTCCTGAGACAGACTTCCTTGAAGGAATTTGATAGGTTCCTTCAACTTTTATAGCTCCAGAGTTTGTGAGATTCAGAATTTTAAGACCGAAGTAGTCTACGAGGATTACTCCCCTTACAACATCAATTTCATTCCCTGTCACAGGGTCCTTCTCTTTATCAATGAAAACTTTTATGTCGTTGATGAATTCCTCTTTAAATACCCCGATTATTGACTTTTTCCCTTCACCCGCAAGGACTTTTTCAAGGTCTATTATTTCAAGACCTCCTCCAAGTATTGCAACAAATGCGAACTTACCAAGAACCTGAACTCTTCTTGGATAGCCAGTTAAAGGAAGGACTGACACATCAATTCCTACTCTGTCAGATATTCCGAGATACTTTATCTCCAGTGGATTGTAAGGGTTTGAAATATCAATAATTCTTAAAAATCCAGGGCTTACCGCTCCTCCTCCAACTATAACTATCCTATTTTCATCGTATTGGGCAACTCCAACAACTCTGTCTGAAAATCTAAGATTTGAAATTGTTTTTATGTCAGAAGGATTAGATATGTCGAGGATTTTTAAACCGTTTACTCCTGAGGCAACTATTAGGAGAGAGCCTTTCCTTACTGTTTGATAAACCCCTCCTGTTTCCTCTAAATCTACTGCCTCACTCTTTTTTGTCCTGAAGTTTGCATTTATTGTTAAGGAGTTATCAGAGATATCACTAACATTTATCTCAAGGACATATCGAGTGTTTTCTTTGAGAAGGGTATCTGGTTTGAAGGATACCTCTGTTCTGGAGGGAAGGAGGATTCCTTTACCAGGGACTGATGATCCTTTTTTACCATCGATGAATGTGAACAATTTTATATTTTCAGAATCTATTTCTGAGATTGGTTCTGAGAATGAAAGGAGAAATTCCTGGTCGATGGGAACATTCCCTTTTTCAACTGTTATGAGGATTTTGTCTTTGAAGGATGCTT
>CAZYPR010000016.1:2113-9238 GCA_964649495.1 uncultured Clostridia bacterium
GACAAATTCGAATGAACCATCTTCCTGAGCATCAAATTCTGAATTGGATTTTTTAGATAGATTGTAAATTCTTACTCTTCCAAAAGGGGTTGTTGTTCCAGGTTCTCCTTTTATGGTGAATATTTTACTGTTTAAATCTTCAGTAGTGATGGTTATACCTTCTGAGGATGTCCTTGTAGAGGAGATATCGAAGAGAAAGCTTTTTATTCCAAGGGAGTATTTTAGTGCGGGAGGTTCTCTGTCAATTCCAAAATTCTCTCTGAACTCATAGACTTGCCCTGGTATTGTTGGGCCAGCCTTTGAACCCTCAAAAAGGGTTTCTCCTGTAGTAAGGTCTTTTATCGTCAAAGTTATATTTTTATTTATTGGAACAGGAACAATGAATTTCTGGGTCAGATAAGAATCGCAGATAAAGGCAAATTCCATGGCAATTAGGGCAGTGGAAATAGAGGGAAGAGAACCTACTATGAAGCCAATTGATAGAGATGTGGCAATAAAAGAGTATGTTCCTTCTGAGATGAGTCCAGGGAATGGAGGGGAGTTGACCTCTATTCTTCCATTTTTAAGGGATGCGGTTTCTACAACCATAAGTCTTTTTTTACCAAAGAGGGAAATTTCTTTGGCTACAAAGAATTTTAGATTTTCCATCCCAGAGGTAGAGGGGATTGAGAGCTTGAAAGGCTTAAGAGGAGTAAAACCTCCAAAATTTACTTTTACTGATTTTATTCTTTGATAACCTTCAGGAACAGTGGCAAGGTTTCCTTTTTCTTTCTCCTCTTCTATTCTGATCTGGACAGGACCTGAGAATGTTCCATCTTCAATCTTTATTCCTATTCCTTCAGAGTTTATAAATTCAGAGGCTCTCGAGTCAAAAATTGTTGATTTTCCATCTTCAGAGATAAATGGTCTCTCAAGGGATGTCTCGTTTCCAGCCCTGTCTATGACTTTTATTATTAATTTGTCAGAGATAAGAGCTTCTATCTGAAGTTCAAAGGAACCATCAGAGAGTCCTGATACTGTGACAGCTTTTCCTGTCCTGTCGTTAATAACAATTACTGTTGCCCCTGGTTCTACAGCCCCTGGTCTTCCAATCACTCTTGAGACCCCATTCTGGGGGATGAGAACAGAGATTAGAGAGAGGTCTGTCTTTGGAGGTATAATATCAACTGTCCAGAATGAGGCAATGAAATTTGATTCCATAGGATTTGATGTGAGATCCTGTATTCCTGTGGTCAGAGTTATAAAGATCTGGGTATCAGAGGGTAAAGGCTTTGATGGAATAAATTCTACCCTTCTTCCATCGGGGGTGAGTTTGTATGTTCCGTTAAATTTTTGGCTTGAAGAACTTAAATAGAATGTGTTCTGATTTATTGTGGATGCTTTTACAGGCTCTGTGAATATAACTTCAATCTTAGAGTCAAGGGGAACATCCTTTGAACCATCGGAAGGATTTACTGCAATTACTTTTGGTCCAACTGGTCTTATTTGAATGTCAATGTTTTTTATCTCTCCCTGAGCCTGAATTGAAGAGATAACACTCCCTTCGTCCCTACTCATTCTGTTTAGAGCTTTTAGTTCAAAGTTTCCAATAAAGGATACCTTTGCATAATCTCCAGATATTGAAGAGAGGGAAATTAAAGAATTGTTTTCCACTGAGATTATTGCATCGGAAAGGGTCTGGGATTTATCATAGACCTTTCCTTTTGCAAAGCCTGCGGGATTTACTATTTGAAGGAATATGTATAGACCCCCTTCAAAAACACCAGGATAAGGAAGGAGGGAGTTGTTAGAGTCAATGGTTTTGATTTTTTTCCCTTCTATAAATGCAAGCCCCCTTTCAACCCATTTGTAATCTGAATCTATTCTCTTGAGGGAACAAAGGATTAGCTGAGAATCCTGAGGTAGAGAGTGGAGGATTTCTTCACTTAGAGGAATTGAGAGGGTAGAGGGTTTTTTAAGGGTAAAACCTCCAAGGGAAAGCTCAATGGCTGAAAGGAAACGGAAGCCTGATGGGATTGGAATTGGAAGAGCTGAGTCATCCTTTCCCCTTATTGAGACAGGGATTGGATTTTCAACAGATTGGGGTTGAATTGTTATTTCAGCTCCTCCCTCTCCTGTTACTGTTCCTCCATCAGGTCCAATTACAACTGCCATTGCTGAGGTTGAGTATTTGACCATATCTGCCTCAATAGTTCCGATTTTGAGATCAGAGAAGGAGATTTCTTTGTTGGGAGAGAGGAAGAATTCAACTCTGGATTGGTTTCCTCCGAAATTGTAAGATGTTAAATCCGCTGTGTAAGTTGGATAGATTGCAGTTGTTCCTGATAGAAGTTCATACCTCTCTTTAATTTTTGCCTGAACAGGGACACCACTGGAAATGGGTTGATCAGGAGTTATGGTGAGGGAGGTAAGGGATTTTTCGTTAGGATAAATTGTGGAAGGGGTAAAGGATAGCTCTGCTTTTACAATTTTCCCAATTGAACCCGCTTGAACTGAAGGGATTGGCTCGCCAATTAATGGCTCTGAAGGTTCTATGGGAGATTTATCCTTTATCAGGAGTGCAAAATTCCCCAATCTGGTAATTTTGCAATATAGGAAGGCATTTTCTCCCTCAAGATTGGGGAAGGACTCAGTTTTCCACTTGAATTCCTTTTCATCCCAGCGGGCAAGAACAAGTCCTTCTACGGATTGGAAATTCCATTTGTTTTTAATTCGGAGGGTGCACGGTTTGAGAAGAGTTAAATCACCTGGAGTAGAGGGAGATATATCAATAATGAAAATTGGTGACCATCCCATAGGAAGCCTTCCCTGAGGTGCTTGGGGGCTTAAAAGGGTTATCTTTATAGACTTATTAGAATCAACTCCTCCTTCTGGATAGATGAGGGTAACCCCCTCACCCCAGATGGAAGATGGGAATCTTGCTTCAATTACTCCACCTTCAGGATTGAGGGAGAAGTTGGCTGGATTCAAAGGTGCAATTCTTGAATCAAAAACCTCTGAACTGAATCCTGATGCTGAGAGAACAATTCTATCTGATTTTGAATACCCCTCTTTTTCAGCTCTAATAACACACTTTTCAGCGGGTAGAATGAGGACATATTTTCCCTCCTTGGAGGTGAGGGTTTTTGGAGCAGGAGGTTGGGGAGGAGTTCCATTTACATCAATTAATTTAACAGTAGCACCTTCAAGGGGAAGACCTGTAGAATCATCGTAAACCTCACCCTGAATTATTGTCTGTCCCTTATGATTGAACATCTTTGTGAAAGGATAGGAAAGGGGATTCCCTTCTTTATCCTTAACAGATGTGCTAACCTCAAGGAGGAAAGGAATTTGAGTTAGATCAGAATAGGGCTGAAATATCCCTGTTCTTTCTCCTGTGAGAGAGATTGCTCCTTCTTCCTTACCTTTTGAGGATTGAACTGAAATGGTAGAGGAGTTGAGAGTTGAAGGGTCTATGGCTTTTGAAAAATAAATCTTTATCTGATTCCTTATAAATTCAGCATTTTCTACAACAAAGGCTGATGAGTCCTGATAGATGGAAACCTGTGAAGGAAGACTTTCATTTCCTGATAAGTCAATTGCATAGACATAAATTTGATTGATTTGATTTTCTTTTAAAGGTATATCAAGGGAAAATCTTCCATTTTCATCTGCTGAGCCCTCACTTCTGAGAAGCCCCCCTTCTGCAATAACTCTTGAATCTGGTTCAGAAAAACCTGAAATGGTGATACTTTTCAAAGATGTCTTCTCTGGAAGAGGGTCTAAAGAGGGGGGTAATGGAGGGGTTTTATCCATGGTTGCGAAGGTTCCAGAAAAGGGATTTTTTAGAGGGTTACCTGCAAGGTCTTTTATTGCTGAAGTTATGTAGAGAGAAAGAATTTCGCTATCGGGTAATTGTCCGTAAGGAGAAAAAATTACTCTCATTCCTGATGCAGTATTTTCCAATGAAAGAGAACCTTCTATTCTTTCTCCATTTTGACGGAGAATGTAGAAAGTCTCTCCGTTAATTGAAGATGATGAAATTGGCTCTGAGAATTCAACTTCAATTTTTGACTCAATAGGAACATTTCTTGAGTCTTTTGCTGGAATCACTGAGATTATCTCAGGAGGTTTTGTATCAAGGGATATATCCATTGAGAGAGAGTTTCTATTACCCGCTCTGTCTTCTGCAACAATTTCAATTCTGTTTTTACCTTCATTGAGATTAATTCCTAAAGAATACTCTCCATTTTCAATCCTTGCATTGATACCATTTATTTTCACGAAGGAGAGATTTTCATCCTCAACCCTTCCCGAAACTTTGATTGAGGGATTAGAAATTATAGAACCATCAGGAGGTGAAAGGATGCTGAGAACAGGGGGGAGAGTATCAACATTAACTGTTACAGAGGCGGTCGCTGTATTTCCCGCTCTATCCATTGCAACTGCCTGAATCAGGTTAAATCCTTCTTTCAACGGTATAAGGGATGAAAATTCCTCTCCCGTCAAAGTTGCTTTAATCTCGTTAACCTTTACTTCAACATCAGATTTATCAGCCACCCTCCCCTTTACAAGAACTGATTTCTGGGAGAGAAGTGAGTCTGAAAGGGGGGAAAGAATGGTTATTTTTGGAGGGGTTCTGTCGAGATAAACAATTAAACTCATTTCAGATCTGTTCCCAGCTCTATCCTCTGCAACTATGTTTATCCGATTCTCCCCTTCATTTAACTGGAGATTTTCAAAATAGAAATTTTTACCGATGAGTTCTCCCTCAGAATCATTTATCTTTATTTTGTAAGGGTTTTCATCTTCAATTTTTCCATTCACTGTGATGTTTGAGCTTTTTGTAAGCTCTCCATCTTTTGGAGTTGAGACAGAAATTGATGGTGGGATTGTATCAACTGTTATAGTGAAGATTAAAGTAGACTTGTTGGTTGCAGGGTCTTCAGCAATTATCTCTATTTCATTTTTCCCTTCCTGAAGCTCAAGGGTATGCTCAAAGATGTTGTTTTGAACTGGAACCTCACTACCCTTTATCTTTACTTTTACTATGTAATTATCGACAACCTCACCTTTCACTTTTATGCTTTTTTCTTTTATATATGAATTTGGTGATGGAGAGATGAGACGAAGCAGAGGAGGAACTGTATCAAGGATTACTGAAATAGTTGAGGAGCCTTTGTTTCCAAATTTGTCTTCAGTCTCAACAATTATGCGGTTCAATCCTTCTGTGAGGAGGAGCTCTGATAATATAAATTCAGAGCCTTTAAGTTGGGCAAGGACACCATTTACTTTAACATAAAGAATCTCACTCTGGTCATGAACTGAACCTGAAACCGAGATTTTTGGAGAATTAAAATAAGAGCCATCAGAAGGAAATTTTATTTTGATCTCTGGAGGAGATGTATCAGGAATATAGGTAACTTTAAAAGATTTTTCAGTCTTATTTCCCGCAATATCATAGGCAATAACTTTAATCGGATTTACTCCAATTTGAAGATTTATAGTGTATGTGAATTTTCCTTCCTGGAGAGGCACTTCTATGTTGTTAATTGTGAGTTTATTTGCACCTTTAACCTCTCCTTTTATTGTTATCTGAGGCTGATTGGTTTCAAAATCTTGTGAAGGCTCGAGATATAAGAATTCAGGAGGAATTTTGTCTATGACGAATCTTAAAAAATCGTAAGAGAATCTTTTCCCCTTATCCACTGCAATTACAAAAAGCCAGTAATCACCACTTGAAGTTAGAGGAGTTTTATTCTTGTATAAATAGAAGTTAAGGATTGGATAGGCAAAGGATAGGTCATTGTCGGGATCAGAAACCTTTATATCTATTATAACATCTCTGTTGGTGATTTCATTTTTGGAGATTCCTGAGATTGAAATCTGAGGTGGTCTTTTTTTGCGATGGAAATAAGTGATAAGTTCCGGTTCTGTTTTCATCTTGGATAGAACATTAATTTCTTCTATAGCTCTCTCTTTTTTAAGCTCTTGAAGTTCCTCTTTTTCATCATTTTCAAGCTCTTCCTCTCCAAGCTCTTCTTTTTCAATCTCAAATTTGTGAGGATGCCACCCCCACCAGAACCTCCTTGCTTTTATTTCAATGTGGGGATTGTCGGAGACATTTATAATCCTCCACCATCTTTTTGTTCCCTTTCCTTCTGGAGGAGAAAGCTCCCAAACATTGAATACTTTAATATATCCTTTGTAAAGGGGAAGACCTGAAAAGCTTTTTATTTCGGGAGTCAGGACAAGAACAAAAGGCTTTACAAATGCTACTATATTTTTCTTTCTCAATCGAACATGAATCTCCCTTCCATCTCCTTTTACTTTTATCTCCCTTTCGATTCTTCCCTTTTCACTAAGGATATAGAGGGAGTCATTTGTTATGGTCGATGGATTTACTGGTTCGTTAAAAATAATTTTAAGTCTTGGTCCTTTGAGGTCAGCGTAGCTGACTTCAAAGCCATGAGAGCTCGAAATGAAAATTACAAAGAGAAAAATGAAAATTTTAAAGTAAAAAGGGAGAGATTTTAATCTTAATCTATTTAGCATTTCGTATTTAGAATTTAGTATTTCTCTTCTCCTGACCATATTTCTCCTCCTCGCTAATATATATTTTCATCTCTCCAGATTCTCTGCTTTTAGTGTTGAGCCTGATTCAACTGTCAAGGTTCCGAAAACTCTTATCCTGTCTGAAGTGAAGACGCGGGCTTTCCCTTTAACTGTTAAGTCAAAGAAGTGGTGCTCTCCAATGTATGGATACCCAGACTGGGAAATCTGGGTCATATCACCGTCTGAAGGGTCTGTATCTATTGTGGTTTTGCTGTTTCTTACAATTGTGAATACATTGTCCCAGTTGGGATATGGATTCAGTTTTATACCTGTGAGGGAGCCTGGAATCCAGTTGGCATTGGAATTTTCGAGGCGATTTGGTTCAAGGGATGTGGAGAATCCCTGTCCAACTGCGGGAAGGGTTGTGGAGTATCCTGAGGTCGATGTGTTTCTGTTGTCGACAATCAGGTTTCCGTATTGCTGGGAAGAGGGTTTAAGATAAACAGTTCCCGCTCCACCACTCTTTACTGGATCAGTTGGGGAATATACATTCACTCCTCCATATGCGGATACTTTGCCAAGATCAAATTC
>CAZYPR010000016.1:9338-47421 GCA_964649495.1 uncultured Clostridia bacterium
TTCCATAATATGAGCCTTCAGTGTTCCCAAGGGTTCTTCCATAATAAGAATTGTTCCCTCCACTCCATCCTCCTAAATACCCTTTCCCAGATACATCTATCTTTGATGAGCAGGAGACAATCAATTTCCCTTCCACATTCAAATTCATACTGTAAGTTTTTGAGGTTGTGGAAGATGAATGGGTTAGAATTCCATTTTCAACAACAAGAATATTCTTAAAGTTGTGATTTCCATTTATTGTGACAGTCCCATTCTTTATGATTATTGTCTTTCCATCGAACTGAGTGTTCCCTTCATTGATTAAAGTTCCTGATGGAATTATCTCTCCTCTTATAACAGAGACTTTAACTTCCTCAGTTCCAGTTTTATCACTTACATCATAGACAATCGCTCTTATTCTGATTTCTGTCCCTTCCTCAAGATTTCCTAAGACTTGATAAGAAGTCTGATAGGGAGGGTTGGAGATTGCTATTAGCAATTCATCATTTACATAGAATTCCACCTTTGAAACTCCCTGGTCATCCTTTGCATCAGCAGATATCATAATATTTTCCCCAGGATATACATAAGATCCATTGGATGGACAGAGAATCTTTACCGTTGGAGCGGTTGGATCAATTAGCTTTAAGATTGTTATGGTGACCTCATCTGAAGCGGTCTTCCCTGAGACATCAATAGCCTCAGCTTTTATTCTCATCTGGGTATCCTGCTGGAATGGAGGAGCAGTAAATTGAGAAAAGAAGGGTGGTGTGGAGTCGGTTTCAAGGAGATTTTCATCTATGTAGAACCTCACTTCTTTTATCCCTACATCATCCTGTGCAGAGACAGTTATGTTTATTAAATCTTTGTATCTGAATTGAGCTGAATTTGGAGGGGATGTTATCTGGATCTGGGGAGGATTGATGTCTTCCGGGACATTGAGAATTATGCTTTTAGCACTGACAGTATTCCCCATTGAATCTGTTGCATCTGCTGATACTGTAATTAAAGTTCCAGGAGCAATGTCGAAAGGAATGCTAAAAGAGTAATTGGATACATAACTTGTCTGGTTTATATTCTTTGTATCAATATAATTGAGATTACCTCCTTTTGCGGAGAATACAATCTTTCTCAAACCAATGTCATCAGAGGCTGATACTTTGCAGTTTATTACCTGACGAGGATAGACAGTTGTATTTGAAGGACCTTCGAGGTTAATTTGTGGAGGTGTATCGGGAAGAAGGGAGAATTGGATGATTCTTCTTTCGCTTAAATTTCCAGCATAATCTTGTGCAATTCCTTCAACAATGAATATATTTGTTCCTATCTCATTGATATAAGGAGCGGTGAAAGTGAATAAATAAGGAGAATATGAGTCTGTGAATTTCAACTCGCCATTTATATAGAAGTATACCTTCGCAATATCTTTTGCTCCTCCAACATCAGCGGTAACAGTTACTGAAGTTCCTTCTTTGACAGAGGTTCCAGAGGCGGGAGGAATTAAGGTGAGAGTGGGAGGAATTGTGTCTATTGTTTTGAATGAACTTGTGAAAACAGATGTTTGAATGTTTCCAGAAAGATCCACTGCATCCTGAACTGAAATAGAATAATCACTGTTAGCCTCGAGGCTCTGGGGAATGAATCGGACTTTGATATTGTTTTCTTCAAATAATATACTTCCTGAAATAGGATTTCCATTCCTTGAAACTTTTATATTCTGAGACCCAAATTTTGAAGGGTCTATTGGTTCTGAGAACTTAACTGTTATTGATGAATCCAGAGGTATCTGAATTGAATTATTTGGAGGATATACCTCTACAACTGAAGGGGGGATGTTGTCAAGGGTGGTGAAGTAACTTGAAATTGTTTTTCCAAGCCTATTTCCTGCCAAGTCCTCTAAATTTTCCTTAATAAGAATTGTATAAAGGGTAAGGCTTTGCAAAGGTGAGGATGGAGTAATCACAACAGTTTTTTTGTCCGAGGATAAGACCACCGAAGCTTGAACCCTTCCCTGAGGATTGTTAAGGAATATATTGTCAGTCACAGTAGAAGGTTCAATCTCCTCTGAGAAAGTGATGGAAGGAGCTGTGTTCAGGGGAAGATTTGTGGAGCATTGGACTGGAAATATACTTACAATTGTTGGTGGCTGGTTGTCGAGAATTATCTCACCAAGATTTAGCTCTTCATTGTTGGTTTTCAGTTCTCCTTTCATTCGAGCTCTACCACTATTCCCAAGCCCTTCTATTGTTATATTGAATGTTCCGAGTCTTACAGAATTGAAACGGAAGTTACCAGAGGAATCAGAAGTTGTCCAGAGGGTGAAGTTTGTCCCTTGAAGTTTTATTGTGGCTTTATCTGCGGGAGATATTCTGTCGGAATTCAGAACCCTTCCAATTACAGAACCTGCTGACTCAAGAGTAAGGTTCAGTGTTACAATTTCTCCATCATTTTTTATCTCTCCACTCGATGAGGCTCCAAGACCTGATATTGGATGTTTTGCTTCAAGGCTGAAGGAGCCAACCCTTATTGCAGAAAATTGATACTCACCATTTGAATTTGTGCTTGTTGTAAAATATTCTGTTCCAAACTCGTTCTTTGATGTAAGCTTTACATTTATATCAGAAACTGGATTCCCACTCCCATCATATACAAAACCCTTAACAGTTCCAAGACCTTTTAGGATGACATTCAAATCAAGCTCCTGGTTGTTGAAAGTTATTGAACCTGAAACCTTTCCTTTATCTCTTCCCGCCTGTTCTTCAGCGATTATTGTAAATGGAGAGATTGGAATGTAACGGAAGATGAATTCTCCATTGCTCCCCGCCACAGTATTGTATTTATTTCCTGAGCTGTAAAGAGTAAGAATAGCATTGGAAACTGGAGTGATCCCATCAGCCCTCAAAACCTTTCCTTTGATTGTTCCTGTTCCTTCAGCGTAAATATTTATTAAAACTGTTTGTCCATCGTATTCTATTTTTCCTTCCCCCTTTCCTTTAAGCCCTTTTGATTTATCAAGTCCTTCCAGTTCAAATTCTCCCTCTCCCACTTGAGAGAAGGAGAATCTTCCTGAGGAATCTGTCATTGTGAGGGTTTCAAAGGGGAAAGTCCCCTTTCCTCTTATCTTTATTTCAGCACCCGATATGGGGATTATCCCCGTTGAATCAAAGAATGTTCCTTCCACATTCCCCCTTCCTTCCACTCTTATATCGAGATTCACTGTTTCTCCTTCTACTCTAATCTGTCCTTCGCCCTTTCCTTTTCTTCCTGATACAGGGTCAAAGACATCTATTCTGAAATTTCCCTCAGGAACATTTTCAAATATGTAATTCCCCCTTGAATCTGAGACATAAAATCCAAAGGGATCCTCGAATCTCTTGTGGTAAAGGACAAGCTGAGCATTGGGAACTGTATTTTTCCAATCGGGACTAAGAATCTTCCCTTGAATTTTTCCTGATATTTCAAGATAGATATCCACTCTAATTTCTGAGCCATTCCCAATTAACTCTCCTGCCGCTCTTCCTCCGAAAAGGGAAACAGGGTCTTCTGCATCGAGAACAATTTTTCCCTCTGATACATTGGAAAACAAAAATTTTCCTTCACCATCTGAAACTGTTTTGAATTCTTCATTTGGGAACCCAACAGATTTTAGGGTTACATATGCATTGGGGATAGGATTTTCCTTTAAATTCTTTACATAGCCCCAGACAGTTCCTTTTCCTTTTAAGATTGTTTCTAATTTTACTGTTCCTCCTTCTGAGCTCATAAATCCGAAGGAATTCCCTTTATATCCATTTATCTGATCCTCAGCCTGAACCTCAAAATGACCTGATGGAACAAGAGTAAATAAAAAATCTCCATTTTCATCTGAAAATAGAGTCTGAGGAGGAAGAGTCTCTGTTTTTAAAATTACCTTTGCATTTGGAACTGGTGTTCTTCTGTCAAAAGAGAGGACTTTACCTTCAATTTTTCCTGTTGGTTTTAATATCAAGTCTATTGAGACAGTTTCTCCAGGAGATGATATCTTTCCATATTTTCTTACATGGTAAGGATAGAAGGCGTTGAATGCTTCTACAGTGAAGTCGCCAACAAAAATGTTGTCAAATTCTGCGTATCCATTGGCATCTGTTGTAACATGTGTCTGGTTCCCCTCAAATCCTATAAAATCTCCGGGTTCCAATCTCAAAATCGGGTGAAAAAGAATAACATCTCCCATAACTCTTGTTTTTCCATCCGATGAAAAGAGATTTACTTTTATCTTTCCCAAACCCTTCAGTTTTATATCCTTTGTTAAAAAATGACCAGGAAATTGAATGGTAGCCCTATCTACTCCCGCATCAAATCCATCTCCATATGCAACAAGGATATAACTTCCTGGAGAGAGGTTCCCGATAAAGAAACTTCCATCACTCTTTGTTTTTGTGGATCCTTTTACGACATAATTTTCATCGGAAACAAGAACATTTATATAAGGAACAGGTGTGACTCCGTCAGCTTTGAAAACCTTTCCTGAAATTCCTCCTTTTCTTGTATCAGGAAATACAATGGTTTTCCTTACTTCTTGTCCTTCAGTGTATATTTCAACAGAAGTAGATGTTTCACTTCCAGTATTTATGTCAACTGCATAGACAATGTAATTTCCGATAGGAACCTCTGAAATAGTAAATTCACCGTTGGAGTCAGTTTTTGTGTTATATCCTGTTCCTTGAATATAAACTATTATTCCTTCAAGAGGAACTCCGTCGTAAGAAAGGACCCTTCCTGATATTGTGCCATTTCCTCTTAAAATTATGTTAGCATTGTAAGTCTGACCTTCTGAAAGATTACCACTTACCCTTCCTACATTCCCAGTTAAAGGGTTTTGCGCCACCAGTGTGAAAGGACCAACAGGGACATTTTCAAAGGAAAAGCTCCCATCTGAATCAGTATATTGCTCGAAGATTGTGTTCCCTTCTTTTATAAATTCAACAGGAGCTTTAACCACTGGAGTGGCTCCATCACTTTTTAAAACCCTTCCCTGAATTTTCCCTGTTTTTACAGGATAAATTGTTATCTCTACATAAGCTAAATCTTCAGAAGAGTTGATGGATGAGACTGCATATCCGCAGGCACTCCCTTTAGATGCAAATAGAGAAACTCTTCCAACAGGTATATCTGAAATGTAAAACTCTCCCTGAGAATTGGTTTTAGTTTGAAACCGCTCATTTTCATATTTGGAGTCAACATTTGCAGAGACATAAGCATCGGGAACAGTTGTTCCATCTTCCATCTTCACTTTTCCCTTTAAATTACCTCTCACCCTAAAAACAATGTCAATGTTGAGTCTTTGACCATTTTCTCTTATTCGAGCTCTTACTCTTTCTGATTTTCCAGTGGATGGGTCAATAGCAAGAATTTCAAATGGATCAGAGAGTATTCGAACAAAGTCGAATTGATAATTGCCGTTTGAATCTGCTGAAGTGTAATATCTCACAATAAGTTCTTCGAAAATATCGTCCTCCTCGGTTTCCAAGAGCTTCACAATAGCATTGGGAATCGGATTTCCATTTGCATTAAGAACCTTGCCAAATACTATTCCTCCAGGAGTTTTAATGGTTGCTTTTATTGGGACTTCAGTAGAGATTGGGCTCATTAAATTCCCTTTCCTGTCTCTGAGATTGGAAACTCTAATCTTACTTTCCAAAAATGGAGAAATCGCCTTGTTTAATCCAATTATAACAACCCTTCTTGATGGCTGAAGGAATGAGCACATTACCTCTTTTCCTTGAGAAAAGTAGTTTTCTTTTATTTTTGAAGATTCTTCATCAACTTCTCTGTTGAAGAAAAGAGCTACTGCATTTCCTGCGCGTTCTGCAACACAATCCTGAATCGCACTTATTAATCGAAGGGGTGGTTCAGAAATGTTAGACACAAAACCCTGAGAGATGAAATCATTAACCCCGTCTCCATTAAGGTCAGTAGAGAGAGAAAAAGATTGGGTTTCTTGTTTTAAAGATATTTTTGAAATTGAACCTTTTCTACATTCAATATTGGAAAAGATTACCTGTCGGAAGGAGTTATTCTCATCTGGAACAATAAGGAATAGATCAAAATTACCTGAATCTTCTCCAATTACTTCAATGTTATAACCTCCATTATCAAATACTCCTATTAGAGCAAAATCAACTGGATTTATTCCCATTTCTTTAAGGGAGAATATCTCTCCATAGGGGATTTCTCTAATGAAATCAGAACCTTTAATCGACAATCTATTTGAAAGAGTATCAGTTATCTTTAAAGCACATACCTTTCTTGAACCTGAAGAAAGAGCAACAGAGAGGAATGGATTTTTATAGGAGCAATTTTCTGCAAAAATTCTCTGGAAGTCTTTTATATAAGCTGTTTTTAACTCTTTATTGAAAACATTCCCTATCTCTTCTGCAAATCTTTTCCCCTTTGAAGTTAGCCTTCTAAGCTGGTCAAAGGATATATCGCTTTTTCTATTTCCAAGCCAGTCAAGGGTGAGAACCTCCAAGGAAGATAGTAATTCATCACCGTATTCGATTCTCTGTCCTGCCTCAGCAAGCTCAATGGCTTTAACTTTTACAGTTTCTCTATTTATATATGGAAGACCCTTTGGTAGGGCAGATGGAGGTGTTGTTGATATACTGTAAGCTTCACCCAAAAGTAAAATTGCGGGTTCAAGAATTTCCTTAGGAAGAGAGTAAGTGTAAGAGGGTAGAGTCAGGGTATCAGGAGAAAGGGGGATCCCTTTCTCTCCTACTCCTGCTGTTAGAATAAATGCTCCCTTTACATTCCCTTCTGCAGAGAATGCTGTTGCCCTTACCCTTCCTGTTTGTAAAGAGAGGAGATGGAATTTTGCTGTTCGAGACTCTCCCGCAGGTATGGTTTCCCATTCAATTCTTTCTTCACTTAGAAGTTTTGTGCCTATAAGCCTTGTTTTTGGCATTGTCAAAGAAACAAGGTTTGCAACTGTGTTTGATGTGTTGGTGAGAGTAACATATATGTCGTACTCCTCTCCTGCTCTTACAACTGAGGGGTGAGCGAAGGAGACAGAGAACTCAGGATATCTGACAATCACAGCTCCAGAAGCAGAACCCTTAACAGGAACATCACCAGTTTGAAGCCCTGAAAGTGTTCCTTCGAAATCGACTTTTAAAATATGAGTCCCCTCTTTTAGACCTTCTGCAAGGAATTCTGCCATCCCACTGAATGTTGCAAAAATAATTTCAATATCATCTGAAGTTCCAATCTTTCCATCAGGTCCAGGGCATTTAACTGGAATAGGAGTTCCCACAATGTGGGGAGGATTTGTCTGAGCTTCCCTCAAGCCGTCGGGATATGTGACTTTTGCCCTCACATCTTTTAGAAAAAGTGGACTTCCTTCAGGTGCATTGTTTGTTATTATAAACAATACACTGAAGAATTGATTGAGAAAAGCAATGCTGTTATTGAATATTAAAACACCCGCTATCTTTTTTTCGAGCTTTTCCCCTTCATTACCAAAAGGTTTAGATAGCTCTGGAATTTCAAAAGAAAATGGGATAATGTCAGTGCCACCCCCGCCACCAAACCCGCCACCAAATCCTCTTATCCCTTCACCTCCTTTCTCTATCACCACTGCTCTTTCAGGTGTGAATACAACAGGAAATTCAATCTTTATCTCTTTACTCTCGATTAGGAATCCTACTGAGAAGTTATATACTGTAAAGTTTTGCTCGTTTATCATTATCCCTTTTTCTCTAATCTCTTCAAGGGTGAGGGGGCGGGCTTCAACCTTCGTAACAATAAGGTCAATTACAGAAATTACAGCTTTATCAGGATTTGCTTTTAAAAGAAAAACCCCATCCTTTTCAAGACGAATATCCGTAAGAGTATAGACTCCTTTTACGGGAAATGGAGGGATTGAAAAAGGCTGATTTGGAAGGGTTGTAATGGTAATAGAACCATTGATTGATGGACCTCGAAGTTCACCCCTTACAACCATGCCTGTTGGAATTTCCTGGTTTCCTGAATGAAAAATAGTCTTTATGGATGTCGGAGTGTTTACAGGCACACTCTGATCAGGAGGGTCGATCTGGAGGGTCAGTCCCTGGACAGAAAGTTCTCCTTTAACAATTCTTTCCTCTGAGTAAATTAACTCAGATAAAATAGATATCAATATAAGAAATAATATTTTCACTCTTCCCTTCACTTTCAAGACTCACCTCAAAAAATTAATAGAAAAAATTATTACAGTTTCAATACTAAGTCAAGCAAAAAATGTCTTTTTTTGTTTTAAACTTTGTTTATTTTTGTTTTCATTTTAAAAAAAGATGGGTATACACCAAAATAATTCTTGAATTTATCAATAAATGCAGTTCTGCTTCTGTATCCTGAAAAATAAGAGACCAATCTTACAGTTTTTCCCCTTGAGATATAATACAAGGAATTGCACATTTTCATTTGAGTAATAAATTCCTTGAGAGATTTACCTGTAATTTTCTTGAATTCTGCGGAAAAAAAGAACGTGAGAAATTTATCAGTTTTGCAAGTTCTGATGTTTTAAAGTTTGAAAATAATTCATCCATTGAACTCCTTTCGAGAAAAGAGAGAAGCTCAAGTAATCTTTTTTCATTATTGGAAATTTTCAAGCGAAGGGAATCTTTTAATGATTTAAAAAGTTGGGGTATTTTTTCAGGGATGGGACTTTTGGAAGAGGGTTTATAGTATGTGCAAAAGAAGGAGAGCTCTCCTGATTTTCTAAATTCTATTGGTCTTAATATGCCAAATGGTTTTTTATTTTTAATAAGAAATGAGAAAATCTTCCCACACTCAATGGAACAATTTAAAGGACATTCCAAGAGAATGAATTCAGAATCTATTTTTTTAATTTGTTCAAAATTCTGAATTGAGACAATTTTGAATTCATTTTTCAATAACTCTCTAATTTTATCTTCGTGTTTTCTAAATTTGTATAGAATTAGAAACTTTTTATTTTCAAATACTCTTTCAAATTTTATTTTAATTTCTTCAAAAATTTTTTTCAGATTCTCTAAATTTTCTTTATTGAAATGTTCTTTCACAAAGGAAGGTAGAAAAAATACTGCGGTTATTCCATCTTTTAGCTCAATAGGAAAGATTATCTCAGATTTAATTTTATTTTTTCTGAAACTTAGAAGGGACTTATTTGTTTCTTTAAGGCATATCTGGGGCTCCTCCCCTTTAATTAAAGAAAAGAAATTATCCATTTCACTATTTTCAAATTCGAATTCTCCTATTCTTACCATGGAGATTATTTTCTTTTCTCTGTCAAGAAGGATGAGAGAGCCAAAGGGAACCTTTAAAACTGAAATAGCTCTTCTCAGATAATTCAAAAGAAAAGAATCTAAATAATCTTTTTCCATTTGCTTTACCCTCCCTATTTTTCTTTAACCTCAATATTCGATTTTACAAAATCTACTTTTACTTCTTGCATTTTTGAATCGAGAATTTTATATCTTTTCGAGTCGATGGAAATTTTTCCTTCCCTCAACGATTCAAATCCAATAGTGACAATTTCAGCACTTCTCCCATCCTTATATCCTTCCAGAGTAAGCCCAAATTGTATCTTTCCATTTTCATTATCGAAATTTTTGAGAAGGTGACCTTTAACTCCTTCCAATTTGAAAATTGAGCCTTCAATTATCTCTTTTACCCTTATAATTTTTGGGTCAAATTCAAGTTCGAGGTCAAAGGTTTTTAAATCCATTATCCTATCTACTATCAATTTCAATGAAAATTCCTTCCCCTTCTCAATTATAAGGATATCAGGAAGAATCAGAATTTTTCCTCCAGCAGGTTTTTCAGTCTCTCTCCTTTCTTTCTTCGGTTTCTCCTCAACTTTTAATCTCTCCTCTATCCTCTCTTCTTTGAATGGAGATGGAGGAGGGGGAGCTTTTAAACCCAAGTCCTCCTCAGTTCCAACCCATATGGATTTGAGATCCTCTTCTTCTATTTCTGGGAATTTTATAATCCTTGGTGTTAGAGTGAGTATAATGTCTGTCTGAGTTACCTCCTCAGAGGTTCCTGAAAATATCTTGCTGAGAAGTGGTAACTCAATTAAACCAGGGAAACCTCTCAAAGATTTCCTCTCTGTATCCCTGAGTAAACCTGCGAGTAGACCTGTTTCATTATCTTTCAGCCTTATTATTGTTGTCACTGACCTGTTCCCTATTGTAGGTGGAAGCGTTGCTGTTCCTGGGTTTGTTATGAAGGTAAGCTCAAATTTTAGTTTTAGAGTTACCCATCCATCGTGATGTATCTGGGGAGTAAGGTCAATATTTATTCCAATATCCTGCATCTGGAAAGATGTTATTGGTTGCTGGGAAGGTCCACCTCCTGCAATCGGAACAAATGTTGTAACAGGAATTGGAACCTTATCACCGAGACGAACAGTAACTGTTTCCTGATCTAAAACTCTCAGTTGAGGCTTTGCAATTATCTTTGATTTTGTATCTGCCTGAAGAAGTTTGTAGCTTATCGATGGAATTGAAAATAGAAAATCTGAGGCATTAATGTATTCAAACATGTGCCCCCTTATTGTTGAGCTTTCTGTTGGAGCTCCGGGTGAGAGGGTCTCAAGAATCTGATACTGACTCAGTTCAATTCCATACTCCCTCATTCTGCTTCTGTTGACCTCGAGTATCTCCACATCTATTAAGAGCTCCCCTTTTGATTTATCATGAATTTTTATTATCTTCTCTGCAAGTTCGACTTTTTTAGGAGTGTCTCTAACAGTTATGCAGTTAAGATTTGGGTTTACTGCGATTGTCTTTATTTCTGCAAGGGAGCGGAGAATTGTCTGGAGCTGGTTTGGGTCAGCACTGCTCAGGAAGAATGTCCTCATTACAACCTCTTCATACTGCCTCCTCTTTGCAGGATTGTCAGGGATTATTATTATTGTTTGAGGATCTATTATTTTATAGAATAATTTTGCCTGTAAAAGAAGTCTTTCAAATGCATCCTTAAAAGATAAATTTGATATGTCAATTGAAATTTTTTTAGATTGAAAAGCCTCGTCATAGAGAAAATTTATTCCGCTCAGTTTCTGTAAAGCCTTGAAAATCTCCTTTAAATCAGCATTGGTGAATCGGAGATTAATGGGTGTTACAACTGAAGGAAGGGATGGGGTCTCTTCCTTTTCTTTCTTTGCTTCCTCCTTTGCTATCTCAATCTCAGTTTTTTCACGAGCTTTTTTCTTCTCCTCTTCCATTCTCTTCATGGTCAAAAGCTTCATTTTTCGAGCTTCCAAATTTTCAGGATTAAATTCAAGTGCTTTCTGAAATTCAATAAGGGCAATTTTGAGCTCTCCTTTTTCAAAATGGTCTTTCCCTTTTAAAAGATGGAAATTTGATGCTTCAATCATTGCCTTTGCAAGATAAAGTCTGAATCTTGGATTGTCAGGCTCATTTTGAATAGCCTTTAAAAAATACTGAACCGCTGAGTCCCAATCCTTCTGTCTCAGGGCAGATTCTCCCTTTTCAAATGAAATTCTCCCAGCGCATGAGCATAATAATAGAGAAAAGATCAAAAGAGATGAGAACTTAAAAATCCTCTTCATCTCCATTTCTCCTTATATATATGGTATACTTACAAGACATTTCAGGAGTTAAGCTTTAAGCTGAAGGTTTACCCTACTTTTCCTCAAACTCAATCCTTTTTTCCTTTCCATTTTTTAAAGATTTGAAAATAACCCCTTCCTCTTCAACATAAAGGATCTCAAATTCACCCTCAAGGACATCTCCTTTCTTTGCAAAGATAATATCTTCATCCTTTGAAAGAACTGCCATTCGAGAGTTTTCAGAATCAGGGGTCTCAATTATACAGACAAGTTTAAATGGAACTATAAACTCCTCCTCTAACTCTTCCTTTACCTCTGGAATTTGAGGTTGTGGTTCAACCTTTGGTCTTATAGGCTGAAATATATTCCTTCCTTCTTTACTATTAATATTTCTTTTCTTTAAGAGCTCAAACTTTATGATGGGCTCATTGGATGAATTCTGTATCTTTAAACTATTTAAATTTTTATTTGAATTTTCTACATTTCTCTCCTCTTTTCTATCACTGGGCTTGAGGGTTAAAATCAATACAAAAATAATTAGAATGGCTAAATAAATAAATTCCTTTCCTTTTGCTCCCCTTCTTTCCTCTTTCCCTTTTCCCATCTTAGTTTGAAACAGTTATGGATTGACTCACACTCCCTCTTTCTCCACTGTTGTCGTATACAACAAGGAGAACATTAAATGTCCCTGTATATGAATATTTATGAGTGACCTTTTCTCCCTCAGCTGTTCCTCCGTCACCAAAATCCCAAACAAATTTGACAATATAACCATCATCGTCCTTAGAAGCAGAAGCATTAAAAAATACATCCTGATTTACCTTTGGATTGGTAGGAGAGTATACAAAAGATGCTGTTGGTGGTTTGTTGGTTTCAATATATACCTTGACTGAGCCACTAACACTTCCTGAAAATGCAGTGACTGTTGCGGATGAAGATGTTCTCAATGTATCGGTTGCCTCGCCAATATTATTTGTATATAAAACTTTTCCAGAAGAGTATAGATAACCCGCATCAGTTGAAAATATCACAGGAATGTTAGAAAGAGGATTAAGTCCCTTGTCATATGCGACAGCAGTTATTTTCGATTCTCCACCACCCTTAGGAAGGACCTGGGGAGATGCCCTCAAAGAAAGGGAGTTTAGAGCAGAGGAGCCAACTATTACCTGGAGAGGTGAGGGGTTAGCCTTTGCATTTCCTGAACTCACTGTTATATTGGCAACTCCTGACCTTCCATCATCAGACCTGAAAACTGCTCTTGCAACTCCATCCTTTATCTCAGCCCTTGAATCAATACTTCCAATATCAGTCATAAAAAATATAACTGTTCCATCAGGAAGGGGTGCTCCACTTGGCTTATAACCAATCACATTTATAACCGATTTTCCTCCAAGAGGAATTGAGGGAGGATTTGCTGAAACATAAAGAACTGAATTGTCAGGGGCAGTGGGAAGAACAGATGAACAATGATAGAGAAAACCCAGGATTCCAGCTGATATTAATATCAAAAAAAATCTATTCATATTCACCTCTTTTTTAAAGTTTATCACAAATTAATTTTTCAAATCAAAATTTTCAAAAGTATTAATTGAGCACAGGCTAAAGCTTGCAGATATCCAGCTGACAGTTCTATTTTACTTTAATTTATCTTTTCTGCAGAGACAATAAATACTTCACTCTCTTTTATTTTTATATTCTTAAATTTAGCCCTTATTAGCATTTTGGCAATCTCTTCATCTTTAGGTATTAAATCTTCAGCTATTATCCCTCCGTAGCTTTTGTGGAAAGAATTTACTTTCTCCCTTGGAGATGTGTGAAGAATAAAGAGTTTTCCTCCATCTTTCAAAATTCTAAAACTTTCCTTAAGAGCATTCTCTTTGTTTCTGAAATGGGGGAAGGCGTTCAGAAAAATTACTGTTTTGAATGAGGATGGAGCAAAGGGCATGTATTCAGCATCTCCTTGAATGAGGAATTTTGCCATTCTCTTTTTTGCATTAAGGAGCATCTGGAAGGAGATATCCATCTCAAAGACCGTTCCCTTTGAAATCTTTTTGATAAGAAATGGATAAAGAATTCCTGTCCCACATCCACAATCAAGGATATTTCCATTATCAATTTCGATCTCCTTCAGAATTTTTTCTATTTTTTCAAGCTCCTCCCTTTCTATTTTTCCATCCCATTGAGAGGCAAGGGAATCAAAAAATTCTCTATGATTCATGGAAACCTCTTCTTAAAAATTTAAAATTTTCCCTTTTAATTTTCATTTCCTCCTCTTTGGCGAAAATAAAATTGTTATTCCGACAAGAATTCCACTCCCGAGAACAATCAAAGCTCCTGGAGAAACAGGTAGAATAATTGATAGAAAAAGTCCTGAAGCTGAGATTATAATTCCGAAAATAGAGGAAAGAAGATACATTTTTCTCAAATCGTAGGTGAGCTGGTATGCAGAGGCGGGTGGACCGATTATAAGGCTGAATATAAGAAGACCACCAACAGAGTTAAGAGAAAAGGTAACATTTGCTCCAATCAGAAATAGAATAGAGTAAAATAAAATTTTTTCAGGAATCCCTGAAATCTCTGCGATTTTTCTGCTAAAAAGTATGCATTGTATCTCTCTATAAAAAAATACAAGAAAAGAAATCAAAATAAGGAGAAGAATTGAGAGAAGATAGAGTTCTTTATTTGAAAGGGTAAGAATATTCCCCCATAAAAATCTTAATCCTTTTTCCATCTCACCCTTTAAAAACCCTAAACCTGCAAATGCAATCCCAAGCATAAAAGAAAATATAACCCCCAGGGAAAGATCAGGTTCAATATCAGCTCTATCCGAGAGGGGACCAATGAGGAGAGAGGAGATGAGACAGAAGAGGAGGGAAAGGAAAATGGGATTTATGTGGAGGATAAGACCAAGAATTGCTCCCGCAAATGCTGAATGAGACATCAAAACACCAACAAAGGGAATTCTCATGAGAAAAACCCAAACTCCCGCAATTCCGCATCCAGCTCCTGTGAGTAAGGAGGCAATTATTGCCCTCTGGATAAACTTATACTCAAGAAATTCCATCATTTTCCCCTCTTAGAATTTCTGGGAAATTTTTAAGACCCTCTTCCAGCCTTCCTTGAAATATCAAGCTCCCATCTTTGATAAAAATCGATTCATTGCAAGATTCAGGAATTTGGGAAATTAAATGGGTGACAAAAATAGTTGTAATTCTGTTTTCATGATAAAGCTTCTCAATTAGATTTAAAATGTTTTTACTGGAGGAAAGATCAAGATGGGAAGTAGGTTCATCAAGTAAAAGGATTTTCGGATTCTGGCATAAAGCTCTTGCAATAAAAACCTTTTTCAGTTCTCCTCCTGAAAGTGCACCTATTGGTCTTTTTTTTAATCCAATTATCCCCACCCTTTCCATTGCCCATTCAGCAATTTCTTTATCCTCTTTTCTAATTCCTTTAAGGAATCTTAAGCCAAGTCTTCCTGTAAGAACAGTTTCATAAACATTAATGGGAAATTTTGAATCAATAAAGATGTTCTGGGGGAGATAACCTATTTCTTTTCTCCATTTTAAAATGTTTTTTGAATTGATTTCCTCTTCAAAGATTTTAACTTTTCCAGAGTCAATCTTTTTAACTCCAAGGATAACTGAAAGAAGAGTGGTTTTACCCGCTCCATTGGGACCTAGAATTGAAATAAATGAGCCCTCCTTTAAATCTGTGGAAATGTTTTTGAGAACCAAATTATTCTTATAAGAAACATATAAATTTTTTATTGATATTGCATTCATTTTATTACATTTAGGATCTTCTTTACATTTTCCATCAAAGAATCTCTGTAAGAGCCTTGAGGAAAATTAGTAAGAACAATGTATTTAGCTCCCATCTCACTGGCAATCCTTTTCCCATAATCTGATTCTCTCTGTAAATTATCAACAACAATTTTCACATTATTTTCTTTCCCCTTTTTTATAAGTTCTTTTAACTCCTTTACGCTCATTTCATTTTCATCAAACTCAGAAACTACATCCATCCCTAACCATTGAAGAAACTCTTTCTGTCGAGTTGAGGAGATTACTTTTATTCTCCCAATCCCTTTCTTTAACTCTTCTATATTCTTTTCTAAATCCTCAAGCTCTTTTTTGTAAGCAGTATAATTTGTCTGAAAAACCTTCTCTCCTAAAGGGTCTATTTTCAAAAGTATATTTAAAATTTTCTCCGATGCCTTCAAATTCACATCTGGAATCATCCAGTTTCCATCAACTTCTACACGAATTCTTTGAGGTCCTTCCTTTAAATTCTCCATCCATCTTTCCCATCCATGGAATAAAATTACTCTTCCATTTTGAATCTCAATTAAGTCTTTCATTTTAAGCTCAAAATGTCCGGGGCAAAGGGAGGGGGGGACTATGCTTACAGCATCAATTCTTCCCTTCCCTATTGTTCTTACAATAAATTCAATATCAGAAGTTGTAGTAATCACTTTAATTTTTTCAGAGGGGAAAAGTAAAGGGAAAAGAAGGAGAAAAACAGGGAATAAAAATTTTTTCCCCATCAAATTCTCCAGTTAATTCCAAAATTTATGTTCCTTCCTGGCATCCTGTAAATTCCAGCTTTCCCTCCCGGTATATCCACATAAATGAAATAGGTTCTGTTAAAGATATTTTCCATCTTGAGAAAAAGTTGAAGATTGTTTAAAACTTTGAATCCAGCAAATAAATTGGTTACAGAGTAGTTTTTAATCTTTGATTTCTTGTAATTATCAGCATAGTATCTTCCTACATACTGGGAATTTGCTGAGAAAAGGAATTTTTTACTCTCATATCTTAGAATTAGATTTGACCTGTCCATTGCCTTTCCAAGGGTTAGTTGTTCTGGATCGAGGAAACTATAGTTAAAGTCAAAGGATAAGCTTTTAGAAATTTTTGAACTTAAAGAAACTTCAACACCTTTAAACTCAAACTCTCCTATGTTTTCAAATCGGAATAGAGGAGGAGGGACAGCAACTTTTGTCAACTGGATCATATTCCTTCCCTTCATGAGGAATGCAGAAATATCAATGTTCAGGAAATTCCCAAATTCATGATTTAATCCGAGCTCATAATTCCATGCCTCCTCCGCTTTTAAATTCTTATTGGATGAGGGAAAAATGTAAAGCTCATTGATTTTTGGGGTTCTAAAACCTTTGCTGAAATTTCCTCTCAAATTTGTCCTCTCTTTTATTCTAAAAACAATTCCCACATGGGGAGAAAGCTTCTCTCCTGAGACCTCATCAATGTGATACCTTGCACCCAAATTTAAAATAAATTTATTGGATAAAAAATGCTGATCCTGAACAAAAAATGAATATTCTTTCCTTTCCCATTCTCCCTTTGGAGAGTTTAGAGATTTTCCTCCCTCACTTTTAAATTCTGAGCCTGCTGTTATTTCATTCACATTAGAAATTTTAAAAGAGCCCTGAATTATTGCTCCATCAGTTAAATCTTTTGAATGCCACCCATCAGAGAAAACATGCTCTCCGAAATTCCTGTAATATTTGAAAAATAGAGAGCTCCTTTCCCACTTCCCTTCCAAATTTACATCAAAACTCCCCCTTTCGTAATCGTTCCAGAGATCTGATAAAAGATAGGAAGGGTCAGTAGCCCTGAGGGGCTCCTCTTTATATCCGTCATAATATTTTCCTGAAATATAAAAATCCATGTTCTTTCTGATTCTATATTCGAATCTCACTGAAAAATCCTTTCCTTTGTAAGAAGAATTAGGAAGATGTCCATCAGAGCTTCTACTGTCAAAAGTTAGATAATAGTTTAAGTTTTTAAAATTTCCTCCATGTCGAATTCTAAAGACCTTTGTATTGAAATTTCCATATGAAGTGAGAACATCGCTTTCAAATCCCTTTTCAATCTTTCTTGTTATTATATTCACAACTCCTCCAATGGCATCTGTTCCATAGAAAACTGAAAGGGGGCCCCTTATAACCTCTATTTTCTCCACATTATTGAGGGGGAGGGAATGGGTGATTGTGCAACCGAAAAGTCCCATCTTCTCAGGTCTTCCATCCACAAGGACCAAAATTCTTCTTCCATTATCTCCAAGACCTCTGATTATCAAATCACTTCTTCCAAACTGCCCTGTTTTCTGAACCAGTATACCTGGAAGAACACTCAAAACCTCTGTTGTAGAGTTCGCCACAGCAAGCTCTATCTCTTCCCTTGTAAGAACACTTACAGACAGAGAGAGATCCTTTACTTCCTTTTCAGACCTTGTAGCGGTCACAATTATTGAGTGGGACTCTCTCCATACATCCTTCTCATCCTCTGAAAGGACAAATGAGTAAAAAACCATTAGAAAAATTAGAGAGAAAGTTGCTCTTTTCATAAAAACCTCCCTTTGAATTTATTTTAAAATTCTTTATCATGTCATTTTTTTAAAAATTGTGCCACCATAAGTTTAAAAAAAAATTTCAAAATAGCCAGCTACTCTATACAATTTCCTTTCCTGTTGAGGTTCTTGCAAGAGAGCAATGTTTTACTCCCTTTGTTGAATACAATTTATTGTAAAGTTCCCTAACAGCACTTGCCTCTCCTCTTACAACTACCACTTCAAGACAATTGGAATGATCCAGATGAATGTGGAGAGAAGATTGAATTATTTTATTGTAATCATGCTGAATGTCAAGGATTTTATCAGCAAGCTCTCTTTTATGATGGTTGTAAACAAAGAGAATAGCTCCTGCAATCTCATCCCCTTTTTCCCATTCCTCTTCAACAAGGCTATTTCTTATAAGATCCCTTATTGCCTCTGAACGATTTGAATATCCTTTTCTTAGCAAAAGTTTATCAAAACTCTTCACAAGTTCTTCATCCATAGAGACTCCAAACCTAACTATCTTTCCTTTCATAGCACCATTTTTTAATTTATAACACAAAAAATCTTATGTCAAGGAAAATGCGAAAAATATAATTAAATCCTTTCTTCCTGTCTTGCAAATTTTGCATTTCCCACTTCAATTGACTGTTTTTTATTTTTCTGATAAAAATAAAATTAAATGATTAAGAAAATAATTGAAAAAATCATTGGAACAAAAAATGAGAGAGAGCTAAAAAAACTTCAGCCCATTGTAAATGCAATAAATGAGCTTGAGCCAAGAATATCTAAACTCTCAGATGAAGAACTGATGGCAAAAACTGCTGAGTTTAAAGAGAAACTTGCCCAGGGAGCAACTCTTGATGACCTTCTTATAGAAGCCTTTGCTGTTGTAAGGGAGACTGCAAAAAGAACCCTTGGAATGAGGCATTTTGATGTCCAGCTTATGGGAGGTATTGTGCTCCATCAGGGGAAAATAGCTGAAATGAAGACAGGTGAAGGGAAAACTCTTGTTGCAACCCTTCCCGCCTATCTAAATTCTCTCACAGGAGAGGGGGTTCACATTGTAACAGTCAATGACTATCTTGCAAGAAGGGATACAGAATGGATGGGACCAATATACAGATTCCTGGGTCTCACTGTTGGAACAATACAGCATGGAATGTCAGATGAGGAGAGGAAGAAAGCCTATCTTTGCGATATAACCTATGGAACAAACAACGAATTTGGGTTCGATTATCTTCGAGACAATATGAAATTCAGGCTTGAGGATATAGTCCAGAGGGGGCACAATTATGCAATAGTAGATGAGGTGGATTCAATTTTGATTGATGAGGCAAGAACTCCTTTAATAATTTCAGGACCATCAGAAGAAAGCACATCAATTTATTACCAGATTGATGATCTTGTTAGAAGAATGAAAAAGGATGTGGATTATCAAATAGATGAGAAAGCAAAGACAGTGATTCTAACTGAAAGGGGGGTTGAAAAGGCAGAAAAATATCTTGGGGTCTCAAATTTATTCGAACTCACCCATCAGCATCTTGTTCATCACATCTATCAGGCTTTAAAAGCCCACAATTTCTTCAAGAGGGATGTGGATTATCTTGTAAAAGATGGAAAGGTAATAATTGTTGATGAGTTCACTGGAAGGTTGATGCCCGGAAGGAGATGGTCTGATGGCCTTCATCAGGCAATAGAAGCAAAGGAAAGGGTAAGAATTGAGCAGGAATATCAGACCCTTGCAACAATTACATTCCAGAATTTTTTCAAACTCTATAAAAAACTTGCGGGAATGACTGGAACTGCAGAAACTGAAGCTACAGAGTTTGCAGAGGTTTACGGGCTTGATGTTGTGGTTATCCCAACCAACAAACCTTTAATCCGATACGAATATCCTGATGTTATATACAGAACAGAAAAGGAAAAATGGAAAGCGGTTGTGGAAGAGATAAAAAAGGAGCATCAAAAGGGAAGACCTATACTTGTTGGAACAGTCTCAATTGAAAAATCTGAAAAGCTTTCATCTATGTTGAAAAGGGAGGGGATAAAACATGTTGTCCTGAATGCAAAATACCACGAGAAAGAGGCGGAAATAGTCGCACAAGCAGGAAGACTTGGTGCGGTAACAATTGCAACGAATATGGCGGGAAGGGGAACCGATATCCTTCTTGGTGGGAACCCTGAATTTTTAGCTAAGGAGGAGATGAGAAAGAGGGGATACAATCCCCATACCAATTGGGACGAAAAACTTTACAAAGAGATTCTGGAAAAAATGAAATCCCAGACAAAGGAGGAACATAAAAAAGTTGTTGAGCTACAGGGTCTTTATATTATTGGAACAGAAAGACACGAAGCGAGGAGGATTGACAATCAATTGAGGGGGAGAGCGGGGAGGCAGGGAGATCCTGGAGCATCCATATTCTTCCTCTCCCTTGAAGATGATTTAATGAGAATTTTTGGTTCTGATAAACTTTCGGGATTGATGAAGACTCTCGGAATGGAGGAGGGTGTTCCCATCCAGCACAAATGGGTTTCAAAGGCAATAGAGAGAGCCCAGAAACAGGTAGAAGCTCACAATTTCTCGATAAGAAAGCACCTTCTTGAATACGATGATGTTATGAACAAACAAAGGACAGTGATTTATACAATGAGAAGAGAGATTCTTGAGAAAAAGGATATGAAGGATTGGATTCAAGAAAAAATAGAGATCCTTCTGGACTGGTATCTCGAAAGATACTGTGATTCAAAGAAGAGTCCTGAGGAGTGGGATATAGAAGGATTGAAAAAAGCAATTATTTACCAGTTCTCCTTTGATATTTCTCAGATAAATGGAGACTTCTCGGAAATGACCTTTGAAGAGTTAAGGGATTTATTGCTTGAAAAATTGAAAGAGATTTATGCTGAAAAGGAAAAAAACCTTGGTGAAGAGAGGATGAGGGAAATAGAGAGGTACGCCCTTCTTCAGGTAATAGATTATCAGTGGAAAGACCATCTTCTTGCAATGGACCATCTGAAGGAGGGGATCGGTTTGAGAGGTTATGGGCAAAGGGATCCCCTGATTGAATACAAAAAGGAAAGTTTTGAAATGTTCCAGGAGATGATGGATAGAATAGAGGAGGAGACAATAAGAATTCTTTTCCTTTTTCAGCCAGTGACAGAGTATGAGGAGTTCCAATTCAGAAGAACAAGCATTCCCAGCACCCATGTTATGTCAAGGGGGGGAGGAGAACACAAGATTCAAAAACCGAGGTTTACAATTCCAGGTAAAAGGAAAAGATGAAAGAAAAATTCAAATTTTTTTTAACTTTTTTGCTTTTTAAAGGAGGAGGTAAATGCTTGAGTTTCCAATAAAAGAAGCCTTAACCTTTGACGATGTTCTTGTTGAACCTGCAAGAACAAAAATTCTTCCCTCTGAAACCGATGTATCTACATTTTTGACAAAAAGGATCAAATTGAATATACCTATTTTGAGCTCTCCAATGGATACAGTAACTGAAAGTAAAATGGCAATAGCAATGGCTCAAATTGGAGGAATTGGTGTAATCCACAGAAATATTTCCATTGAAGAACAGGTGGAAGAGGTTGCAAAAGTTAAGAGATATGAGAGTGGAATGATTGTTGATCCCATAACCCTCGGTCCTCACAACAAGATTTATGAAGCTCTTGAAATAATGAGGAAACATAAAATTTCAGGACTTCCAATTACTGAAAATGGTAAACTTGTAGGGATTTTGACTAATAGAGATTTGAGATTTGAAACAAGAACCGACCTTGAAATAAGGGAAGTTATGACAAAGGCGGATAAACTTATAACTGCAAGGGTTGGGATTACAATGGAGAATGCCATAAAAATTCTTCACGAACATAGGATAGAAAAACTTCCTGTTGTTGATGAGAATTTCAATCTGAAAGGTCTTATAACAGTCAAGGACATCCTAAAGAAGATTTCTTATCCCAATGCCACAAAGGACTCAATGGGAAGATTATCTGTTGCAGCTGCAATAGGTGTTGGAGATGAGGCGGTTGAAAGAGCAAAGGCTCTTGTTAATGCTGGAGTTGATGTATTGGTTATTGACACTGCCCATGGACATTCTGAAAGGGTAATTGAGACAATTAAAAGATTAAAGAGGGAGCTACCAGATGTTGAACTAATTGCAGGGAATATTGCCACTGCAGAAGGAGCAAAGGATCTTATTGAGGCTGGAGTTGATGCTATAAAAGTTGGCGTCGGACCAGGCTCGATCTGCACAACAAGGGTTGTCACAGGTGTTGGAGTTCCACAGATCACTGCAATTTCTGAGGCATACAAAGTGGCAGAAAAATATGGGGTTCCAATAATTTCCGATGGTGGAATAAAATATTCAGGAGATATAACAAAAGCAATAGTGGCGGGAGCCCATTCCGTAATGATTGGAAACCTTCTTGCTGGAACTGATGAAAGTCCCGGAGAGATAATACTTTATCAGGGGAGATCGTACAAAAGTTATAGAGGGATGGGTTCCCTCGGGGCTCTGAAAAAAGGAGGAAGAGACAGGTATGGAATTGAGGGGATGGGAGAAGCAAAAATTGTTCCAGAAGGAATTGAAGGAAGGGTTCCCTACAGAGGTCCGGTGAGTAAAATTGTTGAATTACTTGTTGGTGGTTTAAGGGCTGGAATGGGATATGCAGGTTGTAGAACCCTTGAAGAGCTAAGGGAAAAGGGAAGATTTATAAAAATAACAAATGCGGGGTTGAGGGAAAGTCATGTTCACGATGTAATAATTACAGAGGAAGCCCCAAATTACAGAATAGATTGAAATTCTTTGTAAAATCAAAATAAATTGAAAAGTTGAGGAGATGGAATGGAAAAATTGATTGCCCAACCAGTAAAATTGTATGAGCTGGCAGATTATCAAGAGGGTTCGATTGTTAGCAGAACTATTATAGATAAAAAGGCTGGAACAGTAACTTTCTTTGCCTTCGATGAGGGGCAGGGCTTAAGTGAGCATACAGCGCCTTTCGATGCCCTTGTCTATATTCTTGATGGAGAAGCGGAAATTATTATTTCTGGGAAACCCTTCCATTTGAAAGAAGGTGAAATCATAATAATGCCAGCAAATCAGCCTCATTCTCTCAGAGCAATTAAAAGATTCAAAATGATCCTTACAATGATTCGCTCTTAAGAGTGGGCTTGTTTATAGTTTATCAATTTGATATTATGAACAGATGAAAATAAGTGCATGCATTATTACTTTTAACGAAGAAGATAGAATTGAAGAAACTTTGAAAAGCTTGCAAGGTGTTGCTGATGAAATAATTGTTGTAGATGCATTTAGCACTGACAGAACTCCTGAAATTGCTAAATCTTACGGTGTAAGATTTTTCCAGAGGGAATGGGATGGGTATTCATCTCAAAAGAATTTTGCAATACTTCAGGCAAAATATCCATGGATTCTTAGCATTGATGCGGATGAGAGATTATCCGAGAAATTAAAGGAGGAAATAATCAAATTGAAAGATAGAGAGCCTGATTTTGAAGGTTTTTCCTTTAAAAGGAAAACATTTTATCTTGGAAAATGGATAAAACATTCGGGCTGGTATCCTGATAAAAAGATAAGGTTATTCAGAAAGGATTCTGCCCACTGGGAAGGCGATTGTGTCCATGAAAGGCTTGTATTTAAAGGTAAGGTAAAGGAGATTGATGGAGATTTACTCCACTATTCTTATAGAAATCTTTCAGACCACACATTGAGAATAGAAAAGTATTCAAGCCTTTCTGCAGAAAAAATGTTCAGAGAGGGGAAGAGAAGTTCATATTTGAAAATCTTCTTTCTCCCATTCTTTACCTTTTTAAGGGACTTTTTATTCAGATTGGGTTTTCTTGACGGAATTCACGGACTCATAATTTCTCTTTTTTCTTCTTACTATGTATTTTTAAAATTTGTTAAACTATTTGAACTCCAGAAGAGAAAATGATAGTTCACATAGATTGTGGAAAGGGATGGAGAGGAGGGCAATCACAGGCTCTCTATCTTACAAAAGGATTAAAGGAAAGAGGATTTGATGTCTATCTAATTTGTCAGACAGATTCACCATTGCATCACAAAGCAATTGAGATGGGAATAGAGGTTTATCCCCTTAGGATGGGATTTGAATTTGATCCCTTTTCAGCTTTAAAAATTTCAAAAATAACAAGGGAAAAAAAGGCTCTAATTCTCCATTTCCACGACTCCCATTCTGCAACCTTAGGGATTCTCTCATCATTCATTCATCCAGTTCCAATAAAAATTTCAGCTCGAAAGGTTGATTTTTCCATCAAAGGGAATCCTTTCAGAAAATTAAAATATGACAAACTTGTTTCCGCTGTTATAGCTGTTTCTAATGGAGTAAAGGAAGTTCTAATAAAAGATGGGATTCCTGAATCTAAGATTTATACAATTTATGAGGGAACTGACCTGAAAAAATTTGAGATACAGGGAAAAAAGGAAGATTGGAAAGAGAAACTTGGATTCAGGAAAGACAAATTTCTTGCAGGGATTGTTGCCCATCTCGCTCACCACAAAGGACATATCTACTTAATCGAATCAGCAAAAATTTTAAAGGAAAGGTCTGCGGATTTAGAGATTTTAATTATCGGAGATGGTGAGCTTAAGAATTTCCTTATATCAAAGACAAAGGAACTGGGAGTTGAAGATATGGTAAAATTTTTGGGATTCAGAAATGACATTCCTCATCTTTTAAAGGCTATTGACCTTTTTGTCCTTTCATCATATCTCGAGGGTTTGTGCACATCTCTTCTTGATGCCATGGCTTCGAGGCTTCCAATAGTTGCAACAAGAACAGGTGGAATACCAGAAGCTGTTGAGGATGGAGTCAATGGAATCCTTGTCCCTCCAAGAAACCCTTCCGCTTTGGCTGATGCAATTTACCACTTATATCAAAAGAGGGATTTACTAATTAAGATGGGTGAAAATGGTTATGAAAGAGCAAAAAGAATTTTCTCTGTTGAAAAAATGATTGAAAATACAATCTCTCTTTACAATAAACTTCTTAAAGAGAATGGTTTCAGAGAACTGGAATAATATTTTTGAAATAAAAATTATTAAATGTTAAAATTTAAAAGTCTTTTTAATTAATTACAAAGGAATCAATGAATTATCTGAAACTCTCCCATAACTCTAAAGTAATTGTCATTGGTGGAGGTCCTGCGGGTGCATTCTTCTCATATTATATCCTAAAACTGGCAAGGGAAAAGAATTTATCCCTTGATGTAAAAATTATTGAAGGAAAATACTTCCTTAAAAGCGGACCCCCTGGTTGTAATTTCTGCGCAGGAGTGATATCTGAAACACTAATTGAAAGAATGGAGAAAATTGGTGTTTCTTTGCCCCAGGAGATTGCCCAATCCCATGTTGAAGGATACTGCATGCTTACAAAAAAAGGGAAACTTTTACTTCACCATCCTTTAAATTTCAGGAAAATAATTACGGTTTTTAGAGGTAATGGACCCCTCTTCTCAAACATTACCGAGAATATCTCCTTTGATAACTTTTTACTAAAAGAAGCCATAAGAATGGGGGCGAAGGTTTATTATCAGAAAGTAAAATCGATTGAACTTCCAAAAGATCCTGAGAGGAAAGTAATCGTCAGAACTGATAATGAAATTTTTGAGGGGGACCTTGTTGTGGGAGCTTTTGGCCTCAATACAGACTTTCTTGAAAAGGTAAAAAATATGGGCTTTGGATATAAACCTCCAAAAGTTTTAAAAACATGCCAGACCGAGCTTAGACTTGGTTCAGAATTTATCAAGGAAAGATTCAAAGAATTTATTTACATTCTTAACTTTGGAATAAAAGGTATTAGATTTTCAGCAATAATTCCAAAGGGCGAATATATAACAATTACTCTTGTTGGAAAGGAAGACCTTACATTTTCTCATATGGAAAAATTTTTAAAAACTGATTTCATAAAGGAGCTCCTTCCAGACAACTTCTCACTCCCTCCACAGCATTGTCATTGTCTTCCAAAAATTGCCGTGACCCCTGCAAAAAAGCCCTTTACAAACAGATTTGTGATTATCGGCGATGCAAGTTGCTCAAGGTATTATAAAAATGGGATAGAATCAGCCCTCATAACCGCAAGCCTTGCTGCAGAGACATCTATTAATTCTGGAATCTCTGAGAAGAACTTTAGAAAAAGCTATTGGAGAAGGGCAAGGAAAATCATTGTTGACAATTTTTTCGGTAGACTTCTTTTCTTTTTAAATGATTTCATTTCTCGTTTCAACTTTATTGTCGAGAGCCATCTTAAAATCGCCAGTTCAAACCGATTCCCCTCAAAAATTCTAAGGGATATCCTGTGGAATATGTTCACTGGAAATATTGAATATAGGAAGATTTTTTTGAGAACCGTTAACCCTTTCTTTATAATCTACATTACATTTTCAGGCTTTATAACAATTTTAGACAATATTGTCAAAAAAATGTTTAAAAAATTATAAAATGAGATCAAATGTAAATCTTGGTCCTTTAACAAGAGACTCAACTGTAGTAATAATTGGTGGAGGTCCCGCTGGATGCGGATGCGCTTTGAAATTGTTCAACCTCTCAAAAGAAAAAGGTATATCACTAAATATCGTAATTTACGAAGGGAAAACCTTCGAAGGTGAAAGACAATTCAACCAGTGTGCGGGTGTGCTTTCCCCTCCTATAAAAGATATTCTCGAAAGAGACCTCCAAATTGAATTCCCCACCCACCTTATCCAGAGAACTATACATGGATATGTTCTCCATTCTGATAAAAATCATATAATTTTGGATGGATATGGGGAACCCTCTTATGCAATGAGGAGGATAAAATTTGATGAGTTCCTTTTGAATAAAGCTATAGAAAGAGGAATAAAAGTTATCAATGCCCGTATGGTTGATCTTGAATTTCAAAGGGATGGTGTAATTGTATATTCTGAAAACAGGAACACAAAAGCTGATGTTGTGGTGGGAGCATTTGGTCTTGATGATGGAAGCATAAGGATTTTTGAAAGATGCACAAATTACAAACAACCTAAATTTCTGGATTCCATTGTAACAAAAATACATCCTGACAACAAATTCATGGAAAATTTTGGAAATAGGATACATGCATTTCTTCCTTCCATTAAAGAAATAGAATTCGGAGCAATAACACCTAAAGGAAATCATCTCACAATAAACATTGCGGGTGAGAAGATAACATCCAATTCCATGGATAATTTTCTCGCCCACACACCAGTTAAAAATGTTCTCCCTCCCATGGAAAGAAGGTTGGAAAAGGAACCCGCCTATTTTAAAGGGAAATTTCCCATATCTCCTGCAAAGGGGATTTACGGTGATAGGTATGTAATCATTGGAGACTCAGCGGGTCTTGTAAGACCATTTAAGGGAAAAGGTGTCAATGCGGGTCTTCTCACAGGGATAATCTCAGCTCGAACAATGATGGAGGAGGGTATATCAAAGAGGGCTTTTGAAAAATTTTACAGAGAATGTAAAGAAGTTTTTGAGGACCTTCCATATGCAAAATTGATAAGGAAAATGGCAATTTTTTTCAGTAATTTTAAACTAATGCCATCAGTTATTAATTTAGCAATGAAGGATGAAAAAATTCAGGATGCTCTTTTCGACTGCGTTTCTGCCAACAGAAATTACAAAGAAATTGTGAGAGATAACTTAAAAATAAAACTAATGGTTAAATTCTTTCTTATTCTGTTTGAAAATATAATCTGACAGCATGGATTTGACTTTTTCTCTTTTTCTCTCGATAATAAATCCTAAATTATTTATATTAAGGATGGAATCATGAAAGCTTTATTATCGGGAAATGAGGCGGTGGCAAGGGGAGCATGGGAGGCAGGAGTAAGAGTTGCTACAGCGTATCCAGGAACACCAAGCACAGAAATTCTCGAAGAACTTTCAAAATATGATGAAGTTGAAGCGGTCTGGTCAATAAACGAAAAAGTTGCTCTCGAAGTTGCCCTTGGAGCAAGTTTTGCTGGTGCAAGGGCAATCACATCAATGAAACATGTAGGGTTGAATGTTGCTGCTGATCCATTTTTCTCAGCAGGGTATATAGGTGCTGATGGTGGTCTTGTAATTGTAAGTTGCGATGACCCTGGGATGCACAGTTCCCAGAATGAACAGGACAACAGATACTATGCCAAAATGGCAAAAGTTCCACTTCTTGAGCCATCCGATAGCCATGAGGCAAAGGAGCTTGCTCGAATTGCATTTGATATTTCTGAAAGGTTTGACACTCCTGTTCTTTTGAGGCTTACAACCCGTATTTCCCATTCAAAAAGCATTGTGGAATTAGGAGAAAGGGTTGAAGTTGAGGAGAAGCCCTATAAAAAAATTTTTGAAAAGAGGGTTCTTCTTCCTGCGGTGGCGAGAAAGAGACATGTGGAAGTTGAAAAGAGACTTCTATCTTTAAGGAATTTTGCTGAAAATTTTGAATTCAACAGGATTGAGATGAATGACAAAAAGATCGGGATAATAACATCAGGAATTGCTTACCAGTATGCAAAGGAAGTATTTGAAAATGCAAGTTTTCTGAAACTCTCCATGAGCTTCCCATTCCCTGAAAAACTTGTTAAAAAATTTGCTGAAATGGTTGATGAAATTATTGTTATTGAGGAGCTTGAGCCATTCATAGAAGAACATGTTAAAGCCTTAGGGATAAAGGTAACAGGAAAGGAGAAAGTTCCTTTGATTGGAGAGCTGAATCCCCAAATTTTAAGGGATGCTTTTGGAATTCCTTATGAAAAAAAGATTTTCTACCTTCCTGATATTCCTCCAAGACCTCCCGCTCTATGCCCAGGTTGTCCCCACACTCCTGTCTATTATGTTCTAAAAATGTTGAAACCAATTGTTACTGGAGACATTGGATGCTACACCCTCGCAGCTCTTCCACCCCTTTCAACAACTGACAGTTGCGTTGATATGGGTGCAAGTATAGGGAATGCCTTTGGAATAGAACTTGTATACAGAAGAAGAAAGGAAAAGCCAAAAATTGTTGCTGTAATAGGTGACTCAACCTTCTTCCACTCTGGAATAACTCCCCTGATAGACATGGTCTATAATAAAGGAGCGGGAACAGTAATAATTCTTGATAATTCAACAACAGCAATGACAGGTCATCAAGACCATCCAGGGACGGGCAGAACAGCAAAAGGAGAGGAAGGAGTTAAAATATCCATTGAGTCCCTTGTAAGAGGTATAGGAATAAAGAATGTCTTTGTTGTAGATCCGTATGATGTGAAGAATTTAAAAGAAATAATAAACAGGGAGATTCATAGAAAGGAACCTTCTGTTATAATTACAAACAGACCTTGTGTTCTCCACAAAAATTTTAAAGGAATTCAATTCTCTCCTGTCAGGGTTGATCCTGAGCTCTGCACATCATGCCAGATATGCACTAGACTTGGATGTCCATCAATTTCCATGAAAGATGGAAAAGCATTGATAGACGAAATTACATGCACAGGTTGTGGAGTTTGTCTTGAACTCTGTCCACCCAAAGCTATTTTCTGGGTTGAACCACAAGCTCCATCAGCAAGAAATCCCAGAGCAGAGGGAATAAAATGAAAAAGCAAAAATCAAAAGGGAAAAAAGGCAGGTCTAAATTTATTGAAAAAGAGAGCTCCAAATTTTTAATCTTAAATTTCCCATTTTACTTTTAAATTTTGACTTTTATAAGGAGTAATAACATGGTAAAAACTGCAATAATATCAGGAGTTGGAGGGATGGGGGTTCTTCTTGCCTCTGATATTCTAACTGAGGTCTGTCTCACAGCGGGATACGATGTTAAAAAGAGCGAGGTCCACGGAATGTCCCAGAGAGGGGGTGATGTAATATCAACTGTAAGATGGGGAGATAAGGTTTACGCTCCAATAATCGGTGCCAATTCAGCAGATTACATATTAGCCCTTGAAATGTTGGAAGGTTTGAGGACACTCCCTCTTTTAAAACCCAATGGAGAAATTTTGATAAACACTTACAGATTCAATCCTCTTCCTGTTTCTGCAGGTCTTGCAAAGTATCCTGAGAATATACTGGAAACTTTAAACTCCCAGGTTAAAATCTATGTTGTTGATGCATTAAGCATTGCCCTATCCCTTGGGAATGCAAGAGTAATGAATATTGTAATGCTCGGAGCCTTTGCACCAATTACAAATATTAGCAAAGAGATATGGTTGGATGTTATAAAAGAAAATGTTCCCAAGAAACATATCGATGTCAATCTAAAAGCTTTTGAAAAAGGGTATTCAATTGTAGGAGGGAGATGATGGTAAGAACATTTAAAGATATTCACAATCTTGCAAAGAAAAAAGGAAAAAAAACTCTGGTTGTTCCTTCAGCTGAAGATAAGGTTACAATTCTTGCAGTGAAAAAGGGGATTGAAGAAGGTTTTGTCAATGGAATCCTAATTGGAGATCCTGAAAAAATAAAAAAAATTATTGAGGAAGTGGATATAAAAGAGAATCTTGAAATTCTGAAGGCA
The DNA here is from genome assembly GCA_964649495.1 of uncultured Clostridia bacterium. Lineage (GTDB taxonomy): Bacteria > Acidobacteriota > Aminicenantia > JBFLYD01 > JBBIMS01 > JBBIMS01. The sequence continues at coordinate 39,769 of CAZYPR010000016.1, forward strand.
GACTCTCCTGAGGAATCTACGATGATGGCGGTTGAACTTGTAAGGGAAGGTAAAGCCCATTTTATCCTTAAAGGTTATCTCCACACCCACACTCTTCTAAAAGGTGTTCTCGATTCAGAAAAGGGGCTTAGAACAGGAAAGCTCCTTTCAGATATTCTTTTTGCCAAGAACCCAGCCTCTGAAGAAGAAAGGATTGTTGGGATGTCCGATGGTGGAATAAATATCCTTCCGGGTCTTAGAGAGAAGAAAGAAATTGTTGAAAATGCGGTATGGGCTTTTCATAAGCTTGGTTTTGAAAATCCGAAAGTTGCGATACTTGCAGCCATTGAGGTTGTTAATCCATCCATGCCTGCAACAGTTGATGCAGATGAGTTGAAGAAAATGAATGAGAGGGGTGAGATAAAAGGGTGTGTTGTGGATGGACCTCTTGCCCTTGACCTGGCTGTTTCAAAAGAAGCTGCTACAAAAAAAGGAGTAAAATCAGAAGTTGCGGGAGAAGCGGACATACTGATTGTTCCAAACATTGAAGCGGGAAATCTTCTTGGAAAATCTTTTACATACTATGCAAAAGTTCCTGTGGGTCATGTAATTGTTGGTGCAAGAGCTCCCATTCTTATCCCCTCAAGGAATGAGTCCGAGAATGACAAGCTGAATTCCATAGCTCTTGGTGTTATATTCAGTGAAGAATGAAAAAAACGAGAATCCCTCTAAAAATCTCTCAAATAATGAAGGTTTCCAAGAATGAATAGAAGGATTTTACTATGAGCTTTAAAATATTTTCTGAGATTAAAAAAAATTTTTGAACAACCTCAAATAATCGATAGGAGGATATCATGGACTTTCTGATTTTAGTAATAAATCCAGGAGCATCCTCAACAAAATTGGGACTTTTTAAAAATAATGAGCAAATATGGGGCACCACTTTAAGGCATTCCTACGATGAGTTAAAAAATCTAAGGGATATTAACGAGCAGAAAAATTTCAGAATAGAAAAGATTCTAAGAGCAGTAGAGGAAGCAAATATAAATCTTAAAGAACTCTCTGCCATCTCTGCAATTGGAGGTCTCCTAAAGCCTCTTAAAAGCGGAACATATCTCATAAATAAGGCAATGTTGAAGGACCTTGAGGAGAGCAAAAGAGGATTTCATGCGTCAAATCTTGGGGGGCTAATAGCTTATGAGATTGCTGAAAAGCTCGGTATTCCATCTTACATTGTAGATCCTGTAAGTGTTGATGAAATGGACAAACTCGCAAGGTATTCAGGGCATCCACTCCTTGAAAGGGAGAGTCTTTCCCATGCTCTAAATACAAAAGCAACTGCAAAAAGATGGGCAAAGGAGCATGGAAAAGATTATAGTGAAGTTAATTTGATTGTGATACACCTTGGAAGTGGAATAACAGTTTCAGCCCACAAAAAAGGGAAAATGGTTGACATAACAAATTCAATGGAAGAAGGACCTTTTTCTGTGGAAAGGGCGGGAACAGTTCCATGTATGAAACTTGCAAAACTATGTTTTTCAGGTAAATATAGTTTTGAACAGGTTCAGAAAATGCTATTTGGAGAGGGTGGAATTTACGCTTACATTGGACTTAAAGACTTCAGAGAAGTTATGGAAAGGGTTAGAGGAGGAGATGAAAAAGCGAAAGAAGTTGTTGCTGCAATGATATATCAAATAGCAAAGGATGTGGGAGGAATGGCAACTGTCCTTGAGGGGAAAATAGATGGAATTATAATAACAGGAGGTATGGCACACGAGGAATATCTTGTGGAAAATTTGAAGAGGAGGATTGAATTTCTTTCAAGGATTTATTTATATCCTGGGGAAGATGAGCTTCTTGCCCTTGCTGAAGGAGCTTTAAGGGTTTTAAGGAAAGAAGAGTCTCCTATTGATTATTCGTGACCAAAAATTTAAAAGTCAAAAATCAAAAGGAAAAATTAAATGGCTGTAAGCCTTATTTGTCATTTTACATTCTCAAATTCTCAATCTTTAATTTCGGTATGAGTTATTCTAATTTTCTTGATGAAAGAGAAAAATATTGATAAAGTAATACTCTTAATGGTTTAAAAATGGGAAGAAATTTAGTAATAGTTGAGTCTCCTGCAAAATCTAAGACAATAGCAAAATATCTTGGAAGAAATTTCATTGTCAGGGCTTCTATGGGGCATGTGAAGGACCTTCCAAAATCAAAGCTTGGAATTGATATTGATAACGATTTTAAACCTCATTACATAATAATTCCCAAGAGAAGGAAAATAATAAAAGAGTTGCAGGAGCTTGCGGAAAAGAGCGACAAGATTCTTTTGTGTGCTGACCCTGATAGAGAAGGGGAGGCAATATGCTTTCATCTCTCTGAAATACTCATGGATAAAAACCCAAATATATATCGCGCTCTATTTTATGAGATTACTGAAAGGGCGGTAAAGGAAGCTATTTCCAATCCAGGTAGTATAAACATGGCACTGGTTCAGGCTCAGCAAGCAAGAAGAGTTCTTGATAGACTTGCGGGTTATCTAATAAGTCCATTCTTATGGAGAAAGATTAAAAGAGGATTGAGTGCGGGAAGAGTTCAATCTGTTGCCCTTAGGATGATTTGTGAAAGGGAAAAAGAGATTGCGAATTTCGTTCCTCAGGAATACTGGACAATTTCTGCTCTTCTCTCCTCTTCAAAACCCCCACAATTCACGGCAAAACTCTCAAAAATCGATGGAAAAAAAACCGAGATACATGATAAAACATCTGCTGAAAGAATTGTTGACGAGCTCAAAAATTTACCATTTATTCTTGAAAAAATTGAAAAGAAAGAAAGGAGGAAGGTTCCTCCACCACCATTCATAACCTCAACCCTCCAGCAGGAAGCCTTTAAAAGATTAGGATTCACGGTTAAAAAAACCATGCTTATAGCCCAAAAACTTTATGAAGGTGTTGAGATAGGGGCTGAAGGTTCATTGGGACTCATAACTTATATGAGAACTGATTCTATAAGAATCTCTCCTGTTGCGACAAGGGAAGCGGTTCAATTCATAAAGGAAAAATTTTCTGAAGATTATGTCCCTTCAAAACCCAACAGGTGGAAGGTGGGTAAGAGTTCCCAGGATGCCCACGAGGCAATAAGACCAACCTCAATTTACAGAACTCCTGAATCTTTACAATCATATCTTTTAAAAGATGAATTTAAACTTTACAAGCTTATCTGGGATAGATTTGTCTCCTCTCAGATGAGCCCTGCATTGATTGATGAAACCATTTTCTCAATTGTTGCGGGGAAATATGAATTTACTGCAAAGGGACAGATTGTTAAATTTCCTGGATTTCTTAAAATTTATTCTCCAGAAGAGGAAGAAGATGAAAAGGAAGTTCTTCCAGATGCAGAGGAGGGGGAAAGGTTAAATGTTATTGAGATAATTCCAAAACAGAACTTCACACAACCTCCTCCGAGATATACTGAGGGAACCCTTGTAAAGGAGCTCGAACAGAGGGGGATTGGAAGACCAAGCACATATGCGACGATTCTTTCAACACTACAGGAAAGAATCTATGTTGTGAAGGACAAAGGAAAATTTATCCCAACAGATCTGGGAATGTTTGTAGTAGAAACACTTGTAAGGTATTTCCCAGAAATAATGGATTACAATTTTACAGCAAAAATGGAAAAGGAGCTTGACGAGATAACTGAAGGAGAAAGGGATTGGGTCTCAGTTCCAAAAGATTTTTATTCTATTCTTGAAAAAAATCTTAAAGAAGCTGAAAAGGAGATGGAGAGAGCAAAGGGTATACCAACAAAGGAGGTCTGTCCAAAGTGTGGAAGTCCCGTGGTCTTGAAAAGAGGGAAATTCGGTATGTTTTACGCTTGTTCATCTTACCCTAATTGTGATTATACAGCAAATCTTGAAAAGAAAGAGAATCTGCTGAGGGAGAATTGTCCATTATGTGGCTCTCCCCTTGTAAAAAGGAAAGGTAAATATGGAGCATTCATTGCTTGTTCCAATTATCCTAAATGCAATTTTATAAAGAAGAATGAGAAGAAAACTGAAATTCCATGCCCCAATGGATGTGGAGGTTATGTTGTTGAAAGAATATCAAAAAAAGGAAAGAAATTCTACACCTGCAGTTCTTATCCAAAATGCAAATATTTGAGCTGGATCAAGCCCTAACTCAAGTTTTAAAGAGATTGTGAAAATTTTTGGCTCTAACATTATAAATTTTGCAAAAAATATTGTGAAAATGCCTTTTATTTTTCTAAGTTCATTTTATTATCGCCTTCTCCTGGTGAGAAGGATAGAGGATGCATTATTACATATCCATGATTGCAAAGGCATTAATTCGGTTCTGAAAACAGAAGAAGAGGTGAGGGAAAGTATTCAAAAATTAAAAAAATTGAAACTTCCACCTCACAATGAACGCCCTAAGAATTGGGATTCTTATCGTGTCCTTTCATTTATATTGAAGCATGGTTCTCCCACCTCATATGTTTTAGATGTGGGTTGTGCAGAGTATGGAGTAATCTTGCCCTGGTTAGAATTATATGGTTTCTCAAACTTATACGGCTGTGACATTTCTTTTAAAAGAGATTTCCAAAGAGGTCGTATTAACTATAGGAGAGAGAACTTAGAAAATACCTCATTTAAATCTGCTTCTTTCGATTTTATTTCTTCCATTTCAGTAATAGAACATGGAGTAAACCTTGAGAATTACTTCAGGGAAATGAGTAGACTTTTAAAGCCCGGAGGATATTTATTTACTTCCACAGACTACTGGTCTGAACCAATTGATACCAAAGGAATTTATCCATATGGGAAAGAATTAGGTGAAATGAAAGTTTTTACGAGGGAAGAAATAGAAGAGCTGGTGAAGAAAGCTGAAGAATATGGACTAAAATTGATTGAACCAATAGATTTTTCTTATAAAGAAAAAGTTGTTCATTGGAAAAGAGTTGGCAAGAGCTTCACATTTATCCTATTAGTATTTAAAAAAGAGAGATAACTTTTAGCCTGTAGCTTGAAGCTCATAAATTTCTCCATTAAAATTCTACTCTGGAGGTAGAATATGAAAATCTTTATTCCCATTTTTTCAATCCTTTTACTTTTAAATTTTGTTTATGGAGATGAAATTTTTGATGAGAAAGTATCAAAGGAATTTTTGACTGAGCTGAGTGGAGAGCTTGCAAAAGAGTATGTTGTCAATATTTCAATGTTTGATAGAATTCAGGCTTCAGAAGGTTGGGATTTTGCTGCAAATTTTATTATCAGTAAATTGAAGGAGTTTGGGATAAAGAATTATGGAATAGATTCCCATCCTTCTGATGGAGAGAAAAGATATTACACATGGCTTACACCTCCTGGATGGAAGGTTGAAGATGGAGAGCTCTGGATTGTAGAGCCAGTCTTAAAAAGAATCGCCTGTTATAGAGAAATTCCTTCCACCCTTGTAAAACATAGCTGTTCTGCAGATGTGGAGAGAGCAGAGATAGTTTATGTAAAAGAGGGAGACAATCCCGCCGCATATGAAGGAACGGATGTTAAGGGGAAAATAGTTCTTTCCCAGAGCTATGCGGGTAATGTTCACAGGGAGGCGGTTTTAAAAAGGGGAGCTATCGGAGTCATAACCTTTCTTCCCTTTAATGAAAGGGATGATTATCCTGAACTTATTCCCTATCAGGCTCTCTGGCCAAGAAAGAGTGAAATAGATAAAGTTGGTTTTGGTTTTACAATATCGAGGAAAGTTGCAAGGGAGATAATTTCCTATTTAGAGAGGGGGAAGAAAGTTTTTGTTAAAGTAAAGGTTTCGGCCAAACTTTATACTTCAGAGGTTAAGACCCTGTGGGCATTAATAGAAGGAAGTGAGAAACCTAATGAAGAGATAATTTTGATGGCTCATCTTGACCATTACAAACCAGGAGCTAATGACAATGCATCAGGTTCTGCGGGATTACTTGAGATTGCAAGAACATTAAAAAGATTAATAGATGAGGGGAAAATTCCTCCTCTTAAAAGGACGGTTCGTTTTCTATGGTTGAATGAATGGTATAGCACAGCTCCATTTTTGAAGTCTCATCCTGAAATTTCTAAGAAAGGAATAGTTGCTCTTAATCTTGATATGATTGGTGAGAACCCAAGAAAAATAGGAACATTTTTGATTGTAACAAAAACTCCCCATTCCCTCCCTTCTTTTATAAATGACCTTGTTGAGATTTCCCTTGAGAGGACTTCCTCTCTTCCCATTGAGTCTCCAACAGGTGAGAAATTTCCATTCTTTTTCAAAATGGTTAAATATTCTGGAGGGTCTGACCATCACTTTTTTAATGATTCTACAGTTTCAGTTCCTTCTCTGATGTTCAATCATCCTGATCCTTACTGGCACACAATTCAGGATACATCAGAAAATGTTGACCCCACAGAGATGAAAAGAATTATTTTTGCTGTTTCAAATGTGGTTTATTTTATAGCCAATGCCCAAATGGAAAATATTAAGAACTTCTACAATGAATGTTTTTCAAGGGGATTAAAAAGGTTCGCAGATTCAATAAATTATCATCTTGCAAAGATATACAGTTCAAAGAATGAGGATGAATTCAATTTAAATAGAACCATTGCTGAAAGGACTTTAAAATATACATTTGAAAGGGAGATAAAAAGTTTGAACTCCATTAAAAGACTGGATTTGAAAGGAAGCTGGATAGAGGAAAGAAACAGAGATTTTGAAAAAGCAATTTTATCCCTTAAAAAGGGAATGGATAGGGAAATAAATGAATTCGCAAAAGAGAGGAAATGGTCGATTAAAAAAGTCCCCTTATTGAAAGATGAGAGAGAACTCGAAAATCAGATTCCGAAAAGAGCAGATGATTTTCGTTTACCATTAAGAGTTGATTATCTTGACGATATTCTTGGAGAGGGAACTTCAAAAGCACTTCCTTTGAGAGATCCTGTTCTTTACGAAATGATAAACTTTTCCAATGGGAAAAGAACACTCCTTGAAATTTACGAAAGAATTGTGGAAGAATTTGGCAACATAGATTTGGAAAAGTTTAAAGAAACTTTTGAAATTTTATCCCGTGCAAAATTAATAGAGATTAAAAGTATAAAGTGAAATTTATAAGGAGCAAAGAGAACCCTTTAATAAAAGATATTAAAAAAATTATAGATGAAAAGGAAAAGGAGAGGGTATTTCTTCTTGAAGGGAAAAAACTTGTCGATGAAGCTCTCTCAAGCGGATTAAATTTAAAATTTATTCTAATAACCGAAAAATTTCTCGAAGAAAACAGAGATTTTGTAGAAAAACTTCAAAAATTCGAGCTAATAGTTATTCCTGAAAAGATTGAGGGAGGTATTTCAACTGTTGAGACTCCGCAGGGTATCCTTGCAATTGCTCATTTTGAGAAGAGAGAAAAGGTTCCTTTAAAGCCCGATTCAATAGTTATTTTTCTCTACAAGATAAAAGATCCAGGGAATTTAGGAACAATATTCCGTTCCGCGGAAGCTTTTGGAGTAAATGGTATTTATCTTTCTCCTCATTCATGCTCTCCTTTCAACACAAAAGTTATTAGAGCATCTGCGGGGAGTTGCCTGAGGGTTAATTTTTTTGAGGGTGTAGAGTTTGAAATTTTTAACCCAACTTTCGCATTTTTTCTCTAAAAAATCGTTAAAAACTGGTTTCT
>CAZYPR010000017.1:0-46774 GCA_964649495.1 uncultured Clostridia bacterium
CAATAGTTACTTTTTCATCAATCTATTCCCTAAATCAGTCAGATTTAAGGTTTAATTTTCATCTATTCATGGGGGGACTCTTTGCCGTAATAGTCGTGGACTTTAAAATGTTCCTCCTCAGAACAGTATCTTGTTGGCTCTGTTCCTGCAATGAAGGCTTCCTCGATAACATGGGAGCAGAAAGGAGTAGCAAGAAGCCCTGTCATTCTATCTACCTTTGTGAAAACAATATCAGGTGGAACTGGAAAATCCTCTATAGGTTTGTCCTTTAAATATTCCTTCATAAACTCCATCCATATGGGCAATGCTGTCCTTGCTCCTGTTTCGTTAGGACCAATACTCTTTTTTGTATCATGCCCAACCCATACACCAAGAACAAATGATGGGTCAAATCCAATAAACCAGGCATCAGTATACTCATCACATGTTCCTGTCTTTCCTGCAAGAGGTCTCTTTAGAGAACTCGCCCTTGCTGCTGTCCCTCTTAAAACAACACCTTTCATCAAATTTGTCATTATGTATGCAACAGAGGGTGAAAGAACCTCGTAGGCTTCCCTTCTATTTTCCTCAAGAAGATTCCCTTCCCTATCCTCTATTCTGACTATGAAATAGGGTTTCATTCTTATACCCTGATTTGGAAATACCGAGTAAGCAGAAACCATTTCTATAAGAGGTATCTCAAAAGCTCCCAGAGAAATGCTCATGTAAGGCTTTATATTAGTTGTAATACCAAACTTTTTTATATGCTGGACAACTCTTTCAGGAGTTAAAGTTTCAACTAATTTTGCAGTCACTATATTTATTGACTCTTCAAGGCCTCTTCTAAGAGTGACAAGACCTCTGTATTTGTGGTCAAAATTTTGAGGTGCCCATAGCTCATTTATCCATTTATCAAAGTAAAAATATGGTTCGTCAATAAATTGTGATGAAGGAGTCAAACCCGATTCAATTGCCAAGGAGTATATCAGGGGTTTTATGGCAGAACCTGTTTGCCTTTTTGCCTGGATGGCTCTGTTAAACTGAGATTCACTAAAGGAGTATCCACCAACCATAACTTTTATCTCTCCCGTTTTTGCATTTATTCCAATAACTGCTCCCTGAAGCTCTGGTTCCTGTTCAAGATAGGCATGGAATTTCTTTTTTTCTTGATCGATTTTATCAATTTTCACTTCTATCACATCCCCTTTTCTAAGAATGGTTGAAAGGTTTTTCCTTCCTGTCCATTTTATATCTTCTTGGGTAAGGACTCCTTCAAATTCTTTAACTCTGACAGTGGCAGATTCCTTTGACACATCAATTACAATGGCATCATAGATTTTTCCTTCCTTCAAGGAACTTCTTGTCCAGCTTTCAAGATTATATGTGTGAAGATTTATCTTTTTGTTTTCTTTTAAAATGTTATCTTTAGCACCCCTCCATCCTCTTCTTTTATCTACCTCTCTAAGTCCCTCTTTAAGAGCACTCTGAGCTATTTTCTGAAGATTCATATCAAAAGTTGTGTAGATTTTTAAACCATTCTGGTAAAGATTAGTTGTTCCAAATTTCTGCTCTACATATTTTCTTATCTCTTCCATTATATATCCAATATTTTCGTCAGAACCATGAAGAGGCTGGAGTATAACAGGTTCTTTTTTTGCCTTCTCAGCTTCCTCCTTTTTTATGTATCCTTCTTTAGCCATCATGTCTAAAATATAATTCCTTCTTATCACTGCATTTTTGGGATTTAAATAGGGAGAGTATTTTGACGGAGATCGAGGTAGAGCTGCTATCAAAGCAGCCTCGCTTAATGTAAGATCTTTTGCTCTCTTACCAAAGTAAAGAAGGGAAGCAGCTTCCACTCCATAAGCTCCATGCCCAAAATAATGAAGATTGGCATAAAGGGTAAAAATTTGTTCTTTAGTAAGATTCTTTTCTATTTGGAAGGAGAGAAGCCATTCCTTTATTTTCCTTCTGATTGTCTTTTCGTAGACTCCCTTAGTTGATTTTATAAATACCATTCTTGCCAGTTGCTGAGTAATGGTGCTGGCTCCTTCCCTCCCCCATCCTGATAATATATTTGTTTTCAATGCTCTCAAAATTCCCCATAAATCTATCCCCCAGTGCTTTTCAAAAGACCTGTCTTCTGCAGTTATTATGGCATAGCGAAGGTGAGGAGGGATTTCATTATAACTGATAGGAATTCTCTTTTCAATAGCAAATTCTCCTATAATATTCCCATTACAATCGTAAACAATGCTCATTATAGAAGGGGAATATTCCTCAAGCTCTGAGATTTTTGGTAGATTTCTCTGATATACAAGGAAAAGCCCTATTAAAACGCCTAAAAGAATAGCAATTATGAATAAAAGGAAATATATAAACCTTTTTATAAAAACCATAAAAAATTATAACAAATGATGAGGAGGATAGAAAGGGATAAAATTTAGGGCAGATAAAATGCCCTCCCTTCATATTTTTAAAAATTAAACTATTAGTGAGAAAACCGCTCAGTCATTTTTTCTTTTTATGACTCTCCCACCAGAAGGACTGGAAGATGAGGAGCTCTGTTTTGGAGGGGATGGGGCTTTAAAAACAGCACCCGAGGGACCAGAGGATCTTGAAGAACTGGAACCGCTCCCTCCTGAAAATGGCTTAAATACATCTCTTATTGAGGAGGATCTCCTCTCTTCATTATAAGATGATCGCTGATAACTTTCTCTTTTAGAAAATGGGGAGAAATTTCCTGATGGAGGTCTTTCCTCTCGGGGAATAGTTCTAATTTCTCTGTTCCTTTCAGATTTTTCTATATTATAAAAGGGTTCTAATCTTTCTTTTCTCTCTATACTTCTAAAATCTTTTTCGTAAGATGGTGAAACTCTTCCCTCTCTTTCAAAAATTCCTTCCTTACCTATTTCTGTCTTCTCTTTTAGCTTTATAAAGCTTCCTCTATTTTCTGGCTCGTATTTCCTCTCAACTCTTGATTTTGAAGATACCGCACCTCTTTCCTCTGAAGAAAATGGAGTTTCTACTCTTATTCTTTCTCTCGAAACTGCTTTCGGAGAAATATTTTCCTCATTAAGAACAGGAGGCTGATTCTTAAGCATTATCTTTCCTTTGTAAGACTCAACAACTGGAGAAAGACTAGTGGGTTTAAAATTTGGCTGAGACTTGAAAATAGGAACTGTCCCAAGTTGTGAGATCTTTTCTTTTTCAAGAACAGCCCTTCTCACATCAGGTGCCATTATCTGATCCTTCCTTATAAACACAAAGGAAGAGGAGTTAGCGGGAGCATGATCGTGGTAATGGGTTACCCAGTAATTGTTTATTATAATCACAGGACGATTGTATATGTCGATTGGACACCATCCAACCCAGTAATCTCCCCATGTCCAGTGAACCCAGGCTGGACCCCAAACAGTTGTGGGAACCCAATACCATCCAATGGAGAAATGCCAGTGCCACCTTCCAAAATGGAAAGTGACCCATCCCCAAGGTTCGTAGGGAACCCATGTCCATCCCCATGGATACCATACCCATCTACCCCAGTAGTAAGGTCTCCATCCTGTGAATACATATGGAGGAAGCCAGACCCATCCGTAAGGAGCAAGATAGTGCCATCTTCCATAAGTGGTCAACTCCCACTCGTAATCGTAGAGCTCTGAAGGAAGGTATCTCTGAACCCTTGTTCTTTTTATTAAAGACTCCCTCGACTCATTGAAATCGTCAAACTCATCAAAATTGGAAGAATAGAATGTGCGAACTCTTTCCAGTTCACCATTTTCCCATGAAAGACTCTGATTACTTCTCACAATTGCCTTTCCATTAAAACCCCGGACTTCAACAGCTCCTTTTATTACCAGAACCTCAGCACAGTTCCTTTCAAAGGTGTTTATTCGGAACAATCCTGGCTGGAGAATAAAAATGGTCACATCATCAGTTTGAACCTCGATATCCCTCTCCATGTTAAGCTTATTGATACTAAGATATAAATTACCCGCCCACAGTCTCAGAACAGTCTCTTCCCTCTTGTCGGGAAGAGAGAGAACATCAATTTTTGTATCTTTATCAAGTCTGAGATAATTAGAATTTCCAATATACACCTCAGCCATCCCATCAGTGGTTGCAATCCTATCTCCTCCTGTAACAGGGAAGTTTATTGTGGCTGATTCAAAACCAAGCTCTGAACCTCTCTGTATGTAAACTTCTCCTTTGAGATGACTGATCCTTCCGATTGTAGAATCAATGGCATAAAGATTTACCAAAGTTGTTATTACCATTAATGCCATGATCTTTACTCTCATGGCTACCTCCTTTCATTAAAAATTGTATCAAATTATATGCCAGAAAAATTTCCTTTATAGATGAGCCTTTTTATTTTTAATACTGTATTTAAAAGAGGACAGATGTCTTTATTTTAGTTCAGGGAGGTCTCTCCCTTTTAATTTCTCTTTCCATTCATCCACAAGATTTTCAGGAATCTCTCCTTTCAAACTTTTAAGAAGACCATCTACTGCTATCATTCCCATCTTTTTTCTTGTTTCATAACTTGCTGAGCCAATATGGGGAAGTAAAACAACTCTTGGATGATTTAGTAGCTTTTCTTCAATCTTCGGCTCATTTTCATAGACATCGAAACCCGCTCCCCATATTTTCCCCTTTTCGAGAAGCTCTGCAAGAGCCTTTTCATCAACAATAGGACCCCTTGCTGTATTTATAAGGACAGAATCTTTCTTCATTAGTAACAATCTATCTCTATTTAAAAGATGATAGGTCTCAGGGGTGAGGGGAAGATGAATGGAAACAATGTCAGATTCCCTCAGAAGAGTATCAAGTTCTCTAAATTCAACCTTCAGATCTATTTCCTCTTCTTTTTTTAGCTTTATTTTGTCCCAATATATGACCTTCATATCGAATCCAGAAGCTCTTCTTGCGACACTTTTTCCAATCCTTCCAAGACCTATGATTCCGAGAGTTTTTCCATAAATATCCTTTCCAAGAAAGAGTAGCGGACCCCAACCTTTAAATTCTCCTCTTCTGACAAAACTTTCAGCCTGGGGAATGAGTCTGCATGTTGAAAGTATCAATGCCCATGCAAGGTCTGCTGTGGTTTCGGTGAGGACTCCCGGAGTATTTGTAACGAATATTCCTTTTGAGATTGCGTATTTAACATTTATATTATTATATCCAACTGCATAATTGGAAATTACTTTTAGATTGGGAGCGGAGTCAATGACCTCCTCATCAATCCTGTCATCAAGCATGGAAATGAGCCCATCTTTATCTTTAATTTTTTTCAATAGTTCAGCTCTTTCCATCACATCATCATTTCCAATTTCAAGTTCTACAATGGATGAAAGATATTCCATAACTTCTGGAATAATTTTTCTTGTCAATAAAACCTTGAACTTCATGTTTAAATTTCCTCCTTGATGATTTCAAGAATTTTATTTCTTAAAGAAGGATGGATTTGCTCATTTAAAAGTGTCAAAAGCTCGTTTTTGTGTAATTCAGGAAGTATTTGTAGAACATATTGAACTGGGGTTTCAGGACATCTTGCCACTGCAAATTTTATTCTGTACCTGTTCCTCCAATGGGAATTAAAAATTTCTAATATTATATTGGATGTTACCTGAGGAGAATTTATTATTTCAAGAAGTATCTCTTCTGTAAGGGAAGGATTTTCGAGAAGGGCTTTGAGAACCATTCTGTTCTGCTCGGATTTTAAATTCTTAAGAATAAAAGGAGTAGCTCTCCTTGCATGGGAAATTTTTTCTCCAAGAGGTATTTTATTCCATTTCTGAAGGAAAATCGTCTCCGCCTGTCTTCTTATAAAGGGAGAAATTCTCATGTTCTTCGCAACTCTGAGTAAATCTATAGGGAGCAAATTGGGTAAAATATTTATGGAAATGTCCTGAGGGCAACATGGATGATTTACCATCTCCTTCTGGACAGAATAGAATTTTATTAAATCTTTTCTTCCGAGGAGATTATAAAAAAAATCCTTGGGGATCCATGGCCTTCTCAGAAGAATTACAAGCTCCGCTTCAGTCAATTTTTCAAAGTTTATTGATTCCCAATCTTCCATATAAGCCCTACAAGTATTGACCACTTTCCAGTTTTTTGATAAATATATAAATAGGAGGATAAAAAGTGAAAGAGTATAATGGCTTAGAAAGTAAGTTCAGGCAAGTTTTAATAGTTTCAAAAAGAGCTAAAGAGCTTTTAAGAGGTTCGAAGCCATTGATAAAAACTAAAGAAAAACATCCTCTGAAAATTGCAAAAGAAGAACTGGAAAGGGGTAAATTGAGCATAAAATTAATAGAGAAAAAGGAGGTTTTACAAAACATTCAATAATCCTTATTTAAAGACCATATCTCCTGTCTTCTCTTTTAAAAATATTTCCATATAGCTTTCTTTTATAAAATCTGATATGGAAAAACCAAGATTTGTAGCTTCTCTTACTATATCTTCTTCCGAACCTTCGAGCTCTAAAAAATTTCCTATCGGCGTTTCATCTACTGAAAGATGTAAATCTCCTTTCTTATAAACTCTTCTGAACTTCTGGTATCTGAAGATGACTTTTAAGCCAAGATTCTCCAGTATCTGAAATATAGCGAAAGGGTCTTTAACATCTGTCTCAATCTCCTTTCTAACTTTTGCTAAAGAAGGAGCATATGAAGGTTCTTTAAAAGTTAAAATTCCCTTACCATTCTGAATCCTCAACCTTAGAATACAACCATTTAAAAGGAGCTTTTTATTTTCAAAATCAAAAAGGTAATTGTCTTCAAAATGTTTCTTTTTATAAAGGAAGAAACCTAAACTAACAATTTTTGGTATAAATTTCTTTGGGGAATCTATTTTTAACTTTACCTCTTTTTCAATTTCGCTCATTCTTTTAAAAATATTTTTTCAAATGTTTTAAAAGCTTCGTCGTCAAAAAGGTAAAAAACTATTTCCTCTACGGAGCAAATCTCCTTTTCTACTTCTTTTATTGATTTTTTCATTATCTTTGCACATTCTTCATAGGGGAATCCTCCCACTCCTGTCCCGAGTGCTGGGAATGCAATATTTTTTAATTTAAGTTTCTCAGCTTCTTTAATAGCGTTTATAGTAGCTTTACTAATGTTTTCTGCGGATGTTTTTAAATCTCTTCCCATGACAGCAGCATGGATGACATATTTGGCTTTAAGTTTTCCTGCTGAAGTCGAGATTGCTCCTCCAATGGGAATAGGACCCTTTGAAACTGCTTCCCTTTCAATTTCCACCCCTCCCGCTCTCTTAATTGCTCCCGCAACACCACCTCCCATCCAGAGTTGATTGTTCGCAGCATTGACAATCGCATCTCCTTCAAAAGTTGTGATATCACCCTTTTTGATAGAGATTTTTAGACTCATTCAACTCCTCCTTGTGATAATATAATCTGCAAGTTTATTTAAAGAATCGATATAAGGAGATGGCTTCAATACTTTAAGTGATTCTATGGCCTTCCTTTTGAAAAGTTTTGCTTTTTTTAATGTAAAGTCTTTAGCTCCATTATTTAAAACCAAGTCTATTATTTCCTCTTTCTTAACCCTTATAAAATCCCCATCTTCAAAAACCCATTTCAATTTTTCCCTAATATTATTCTCATTTTTTTTGAGAAGGTATAAAAGCGGAAGAGTTGGCTTCTTCTCCCTTAGATCTGAAAGGGTTGGTTTCCCTAACTCATCTTCATTGGAAATTATGTCCAAGAGATCATCTATTAGTTGAAATGAAATCCCTATGCTGTTCCCAAAGTTCTTAAGTGCTTTCAGCTCTAATTCAGGAGCATCCCCCAACAATCCTCCAATTTCTGCAGAAGCTGAGAAAAGAGATGCTGTTTTCTTCTCGATAATTGAAAAATACTCATCCATTTTAAGGTCGAGATCCCCTTTCTTTTTTATTTCTTCAATTTCTCCCTCTACCATCTTAGTAGCTGATTTTGAAAGGGCTTTTATAATATTGGGATTTGCGCTCTTAAGGACAAGATTAACTGCTTTCACATATAAGTAGTCCCCAAGAAGAACAGTTAAATCAGAGCCCCAAAACTTGTGGAAAGATGGTTTTCCCCTTCTTAAAGTGGCATTGTCAACAAGATCATCATGAATAAGGCTTGCTGTGTGAAGGAGTTCGATGGCAACTGCCAACCACACAGGAATTTCTCCTTTTACTCCGTAATGTTTTGCAATGAGAAGAAGGACTGCGGGTCTTGTTCTTTTCCCTTTTGCGGAGAAAATTGTTGTCAGTTCTTTATTAAGAGAGGGAGAATCCTCTGCAATATTTGATATGAGAGATTCTACTTCTTCCAGTTCTTCAGTTATTGGCTCGTAAATCTCTTTCAATTCCATTTTTGCCCTATTTCATTTAAAAATAGAGAAATAAAATTCTTTCTTATTATTTCAGCAGAACTTTCAATGGAGCATCCTTTAAGTCTCGATAGCTCCTCATAAGTTCTTATTATGAAAGAGGGTTCGTTTCTCATGCCTTTGTAGGGTAGTGGAGCAAGATAGGGAGAATCAGTCTCAACAAGAATTTTGTCAAATGGAGTCTTTGTTGCAACTTCCTTCGCTTTTTTTGAATATGTAAGAACTCCTGAAAATGAGATGTGAAAACCTAATTCGAGAAATTTCTCAGCTTCGTTCCATGTGCCTGAAAATGTGTGGAGAATTCCTCCTGTGAAAAATTTTTCTTCCTTTAAAATTTGGAGAATATCTTTAAAAGATTGTCTGCAGTGGATAATGACAGGAAGCTTTTTTTCCATTGCTATTTCTATTTGCTTTCTAAAAACATCCTTCTGAATATCAACAGGAACATCATAGGTAGGATCAATTCCTATTTCACCGATAGCAACTAACCTTTCTAAAGGAAAATTTAAAAGAATCTCCTCAATCTCTTTCCCCCAGCTCTTACTGTCAAAAGGATGAACACCTGCAGAGAGAAGAATGTTTTCATACTTTTTAGTAATTATTAAACTCTCCTCAATTTCATTCTTATCTGTAAGGTCTACACAATTAATTATATATTCTACATTAGAGTTACTGGCTCTTTCCAATACTTCTTCTAAGTCATCTTTAAAAGATGGCTCAAGAAGATGAGCGTGGGAATCTGTGAGAAGCATTTCTTTACCTTCCTACATTCTTATTATAGCAGAGCCCCATGTTAGACCTGAGCCAAAAGCTGTAAGAACGAGAAGATCCCCTTCTTTTAGCCTCCCTTCCTTTCTTGCTTCATCAAGAGCAATAGGAATTGAAGCAGCAGTTGTGTTACCATACTTGTGAATATTTGAGAAAACCTTTTCAGATGGGAGTTTTAAAGCTTTACCAACCATTTCAGTAATTCTGTAATTTGCCTGATGGGGGATTAAAAGATCAATATCTTCAACTTTTAAATTATTTTCTTCAAGATTTTCTCTTACACACTCAGGCATTTTTTCTGAGGCAAATTTAAAGACCATTTTTCCTTGCATGCTGGGAAAAATTCCAGGGTCATTCAACATCTCAGGATAGAAATAGGGGGAGTGCATTATATTCGGCTTTTCAATCCACAAAATATTTGCATATCTACCATCTGCATGGAGATGGGTAGAAATAATCCCTCTGTCACTGTTCTCCTCAGCGCCCAGGATTACCGCACCCGCTCCATCTCCAAATAAGACCGCCATATCTCTTCCCTGAGTGGAAAAGTTTAACTGAACAGATTGAATTTCAGCTCCCACAAGAAGGATTTTATTGTAAACTCCTGTTTTTATGAATTGATCAGCTACAGCAAGTCCGTAGATAAAGCCCGAGCACTGATTTCTTATATCTAATGCACCTATCTTCTCAAGCCCAAGTTTAGCCTGCAAGAAAACACCACTTCCTGGAAATAGATAATCTGGAGAAAGGGTAGCAAATATGATAAAGTCTATTTCTTCTTTTGATATTTTAGCATCTTCAATAGCCCTTAAAGAAGCTTGTAGAGCAAGGTCAGAGGTAGAAGTACCAGGTTCAACAAATCTCCTCTCGATTATACCTGTCCTTTCCATTATCCATTCATCCGAGGTATCCATCATTTTTTCGAGATCAAAGTTCGTTACCACCCTCGGAGGAACATAATGACCAGTTCCTAATATAATTGTTCTTCTCATAAAAATCCTCTCGTTAAAATTGGTTATGAATATATATATTAATACATTTTCAAATAAAATCAAATTGATTTTGAAAAGGCTTTTAAAATCCAATATAATAATGGGGAAATGATTGAGAGTTATCTTTATATAAAATGTTAGAGTAGGGGTGTCGGCATGCCGACAAAGGAGAAAAAAACATTATCTATAAAAATCTTACCCCTTGATCTTATCGATCCCAACCCCCTTCAACCAAGGAGTGACCTTGGAGATTTAAAAGAGCTTGTAAACTCGATAAAGGAAAAGGGCGTTCTTGAACCTATTCTTGTAAGGAGAAAGGAGGATAGATTTGAAATAATATCAGGGGAAAGAAGATTCAGAGCTTCTATGGATGCGGGACTCAATGAAATTCCATGTATTGAGGTAGATGTTTCTGATAACGAAGCCCTTGAGATTGCTCTAATTGAAAACTTACAGAGAAAGGATTTGACACCTTTTGAGGAGTCCTATGGGTTGAAACTTCTCTCTGAGTTATACGGATACAGTCATAAAGAAATTGCAGAGAAAATAGGAAAGTCGAGATCTTCAATTACTGAATCCATTTCAATTTCAAGAATTCCTCCCGATATTGCTGAAAAGTGCAAAGAGCTTTCAATAACCTCAAAAACTGTTCTCGTGGAAATTGCCAGATTAAAGAGTAAGGAGAAGATGATGGAGGTTTTAGAGAAAATGAGAGAAGGTATATTAAATAGAGATGAAATAAGGAGGATGAAAAGGGAAAGAAAGGCAAAAAGTTTTGTTTTCAAATTTAAAGGAGAAAATTTTCATCTTAGAATAAGATTCAGAAAATCAGTTGTTTCAATAGATGAAATAAAAGATTCATTGAAAACTACTCTAAAAAAACTTGAATCTGAAAGTTAAAAGAATATTTAAACGGTTGTTTAAATTTTAATCTTAAACCCTAATTCCTAATCAAATCCGAAATTATAATAATACATATCCTAAACAATCTATTTAAAAATCAAATTTGTTTACCAGAGTAATTTTTCATATTTGGTTTACATAATATTTATTATCCGACATAAAATTAATTTGATTTTTTTTTATTTTTTTATAGAATAATTGGCAGGAGGTAGATATGTTAAGGTGGTTTATAGGAGGTTTACTTTCAGGATTTTCAATTTTTTTCTTTCATTGGTTATTTAGTGGGGTTATTTTTAAAAAATTGTATTTAGACCCCAATTATTCCTCCCTCTGGAGAAAGGGTTCAGGATTTCTTCAGTTCTTTCTAATTTCAATATTTAGCGGTTTGCTTTTTACTTTGACTTTCATGCTTATCTTCGAGGGAATTCCTGGTTCAATTCTACTCAAAGGAATATACTATGGTCTTTTTGGCTGGCTTGTATTCATACTTCCAACATACCTTACTCAGGATATATTTGTTAATTATCCTTCAAATGTTGTTGGAGTATGGCTTCTACAAAGCTTTTTTGGTTATGGGGTAGCTGGAATCATTACTACTTTGATAACTTCTCCCGCGATGAAATGAGCTGAAGGACTTTCCTTTCTTCCAAGCTGTAGATACAACCACAGTAATTCTGCCTATAGAGTTTATATTTTTTACTTAGAAGAACGCTTCTTTCAAAACCTCCTTTTTTCCTCAGAATCTTCTCTACAAATTTAACTCCTACTTTTTCTCCTATCATTCTTCCTATCCTATTCACAACATCTACATTTTTCTTGGGACTTATTGTAAGTGTAGTTGAAAAATACTCAAAACCAAGTTTTTTTGCCATTAAAGATGTTTCGTTCAATCTTATTGCAATACAAATATTGCATCTTAAACTACCCTCTCTTTCGTTTTTGAATGCTCTTACACCATAGAACCATTTGTCAGGATTGTACTCTCCAATGAGAACCTCTACCCCAATTATTTCTCCTACCCTTCTCATCTCTTCCATTCTTTTTTTGTATTCATTTTCAGGATGAATGTTTGGATTGAAAAAGAAAAATACTGGAGAGAATTCCGTGGAAAATGACTCAAAAGAACCGATTGCATCTGGAGCGCAGCAGGAATGGACAAGAATCTTATCCTTATTCATACTTCCAGAGACTCCCCAATCAAATTAAAACCAAGGACTGAAATGAAAAGAAATAGACTGGGAACAAGTGTTAAATGAAAAGCATCGAAAAGATGATACCTTCCCTCAGCTATAATATTCCCCCATGAAGGAGTTGGAGGAGTTATTCCCGCACCTATAAAGCTCAAACCCGCTTCCGAAAGAATAACATATGGAATTGTCAGAAGGGCGTGGGATAGAATTACAGGAAAAACATGGGGCAAGAAGTGATGAATTATTATTTTAAAGGAGGATGACCCCATGAGTAGGGAAGCTTTGATAAACTCAAAATTTTTAATTTTTATTGTTTGTGCTCTTGCAACTTTTAGAATCTCTATACTATTGGCAATCGTAAGTGCCAGTATTAAATTTAAAATTCCCTGTCCAAAAAGGAGGGAGAGAGCAAGGACAAAAAGTATTCCTGGAAAAGCCAGGAAAAAATCCACTACTCTTCCTGTTATCTCATCTAATATTCCTCTAATCCATCCTGAAAGAATCCCTAAAAGAGTTCCAATTAGTAAAGATAGAAAGAAAACAGTTAAGGAGATTAAAAGGGAGACCCTTCCTCCGTATGAGACACGGGCGAGAAGATCTCTTCCAAGTTCATCTTTTCCAAAGAGTGCTGAGCGTGATGGTTTAGAGAGCCTATTTTCAAGGTCTGTAGTAAAAGGGGAAACTTTATAAAAAATTGGCAGAATAAAAGAAAATAGAAAAATGAAAAAAATTAATGTTAACCCAATTTTTTTAAGGCTTTTTCTATTAGTTACTGGCATACCTAACTCTCGGGTCAAAGAAAGCATAAGCAATATCAGTTAATAGATTCAAAAATACATATGTAAATGATGAAAAAAGTATAATTCCAAAGATTAGATTATAATCTCTACCTGCAATACTTCGAACGAGGAGATTACCCATTCCTGGTATAGAAAAAAGTGACTCTGTTAAAATAGCACCTGTTATCAGACCTCCCAATCTCAGGCTTAAAATTGTAAGAAGGGGGAAAATGGAATTTCTTAACACATGAAACAATACAATTCTTTTAAAAGGTATCCCCCTTGCTCTTAAAGAAAAAATGTAGCCTCTTTTAAGTTCTTCAAGAAGGGCTTTTCTTATTATTCTTACTAAATACCCAGTGAAGGGAATAGAAAGGGTTAATGAAGGGAGTATTAAACTTTTAAATCCTTCAAAGCCTGAAACCGAGAAAAAACCCATCCAGACGGAAAATACAAATATTAAAAAAGGACCTAAACTGATAACAGGAAGTGAATTGAAAAAAATAGAAAACACTACAATTATGAAGTCAAGAAATTTATTCTCCTTGAGAATGCTGAAGATACAAATAGGGAAGGAAAAAGTAAGGGAAAGCAAAATTGAAAATGATGCAAGAAAGATTGAATAGGGAAGTGCTTCCAAAATTTCATTTATAACTTTCCTTCCTGTAACTAAAGATCTTCCCAAGCCATTCTGCGGAATATCGCCAACATAATTCAAAAATCTTTTGAGAGGATTTTTATACTTTTCTATTTTAAATGCTCTTTCTCCAATCTTTGCTTCCTCAGGGGTTCCTGGTAATAGAGAGAGGATAAAAAAACATGATGAGGAAACAAGAAATATTACAAGAATTGAATTAAAAATTCTTCTTAAATTATTCATTCTCTTTTATTCCGTATTTTTTCATCAGTTTGAACAATCCCTGTCTTGTTATGTTTAGAGCCTCTGCACTCCTCTTCCTGTTCCAATTGTTTCTTTTTAAAACCTCCTCAATATAGTTTTTTTCAAATATCTCCTTTGCTTTAGAAAGATCGTAGTCACCCCCAACATCGAGCTTTATCATCCTCTGAGAGGCTATGGACGGAGGTAAATCATTAATTTCAATAATTTTTTTCTCCGGTTCAAGAAGCATAATGGTATTTCTGATTTCCGATTCCAGCTCTCTTACATTCCCAGGCCAAGGGTAGGAAATCATTGCTTCCAGAGCACCATGAGAAAGATAAACTTTCTCTCTTCCCATTTCATTGCAATATTTCTCTATAAAATAGTTTGTAAGTAAGGGTATATCTTCTTTTCTTTCCCTGAGAGGAGGAAGATGAATAACCACACCTTTTATTCTGTAATAAAGGTCTTCTCTAAACCTTTTCTCCTTTATTTCCAGTTCTAAATCTTTATTGGTGGCACTTATAAATCTTACATCTACTTTTCTTATCTTGTTCTCTCCAAGTCTTCTTGTTTCTTTCTCTTGCAAAACCCTCAAAAGTTTAGCCTGAAGAGAAAGGGGGAGGTCACCTATTTCATCAAGAAAAAAAGTTCCTCCATCTGCTTCTTCAATTAGTCCTTTCCTATCTATGTTTGCTCCTGTAAATGCTCCCTTTACCCATCCAAAAAGTTCCGATTCAAGAAGATGCTCTGGAAGAGCACTACAATTTACAGGGACAAAGGAACCATTTCTCCTCGAACTCAAATTGTGGATGTATCTTGCAATTAATTCCTTTCCAGTTCCACTCTCTCCAATAATTAAAACAGGATAATTGAAGTCCTTTATTCTATTTACTATCTCCATTATTTTTCTAATAGAGTTTCCACCTACTATTATTGGTCCAAGCTCTCCTCTATCATCTTTTTCTTTAACTTCTTTGTAAAAGATTGAGTAAATCGGTTCAACAAAAGAAAGAATTTTTTCAATGTCGGCACTTTCTATTTTTTCTTTTTTAGCGCATTGAACAAAGCCTTTCAAAACACCTGATTTCAAGACAGGGACCTGCAAAATTTCCCATTTCTCAGATTTAATTATTTGGGGAGTAACTGAAGAGACATCGCTGGCAAATAGGTCTTCAATATCATAGGAGGGGAATCCTTCTATTAAAGAAACCTCTTTGGAAGAAATTGAGAATACTTTAATCCATTCAAATTTTCCTAATTCCAATAGAAACTTTAAAAATTTTATAGAGTCCCTCTCTGCTGCGCTCGGAAAAATAGAATCTTCATAGTTTGAACATTTGAAATATCCGCATCCTTTTAGCCATTCAAGAGCGTCTCTGGCTTTTTGGGATTCAATTTTATCCGTGAAGTTTTTATAAAATTCTAAGAGAGAAAGATTAACCATAAAACTATTGTTTAAATCATGGAAAATTTCATTGGCTTTTAAAAAAAGATTAAAAGATTCCTCTTCTTCTTTTTTTTCTTTCAGTGTAATAGCTTTTAAAAGCATTGCATTTCCTAAAATTGTTTTAAAATCATAATGAACCGCTTTATCCATCACTTCTGACACAATCTTTTCCGCATTTCCTATCTCTCTCTTTTTCATTAAAAATTTTGCTTTTAATAATTTATAATTTAGAAATTCTCTAATAAACTCTTCAGATAATCTCATACTTTCAATTTCATCGATTATTTTTTTTACCTCGTTCAACTCTCCCTTCTCAAGAAAAAGTTCTGAAAGCTTCAGCTTTGTATCCATAAGTTCTTTATTTGCATTAAAATTATGAAAGATTTCTTTGCTCTTCTCCAGCAATTGTTTTGCTTTATCAAAATTGCCTGTTAAGAATTCAAGATAACCAAGGGAGTTTATATCGTAGGCATAGGAAAGTAGATTTCCTGAGCCCAAATCAATTTCAGAACATTTATTCAATATTTCCCTAACTTCTTTCCATTTACCGAAAGGTAGCAATACTTCTGTTAAATTAAACTGTGATAGGGTTACACCCCTTGGATTTTCAATCTTAGAATAAATTTCAAAAGCCTTCCTGAACCATATCTCTGCATTTAAAAGGTCCTCCTTTTCTAAGAATAACTTCCCGATATCAGAACATAATCCCGCAAGATTGAAGAGGTCATTTTCCCTTTCAAAAATTCTCATTGCTTTATAAAAGTAACGGTAGGATTCATCCCAATTTCTCTCCTTCATAAACACACATGCTAAGTATTTAAAAGATATCGCTATCTCAGAGGAAGAACTTTCAAGAAATTCTATGGATGATTTTAAAAGCTCCTTTGCTGTGGCAATATCCCCCCTTAAAAATGAATAATAACCCCTATCCCTTTTAGAAATCCCTGAATATGAAGTATCTCCCGACATTTCAAGATTTCTTAAAATTTCTTCACTCTCTTCATATCTTCCTGTTTTCCACAAATTTCGTGAGAGATGATAATTGAAAGCATTCACATACTTAGGGTAATTATAAAGATTAGCGAATTTTATACTCTCCTTTAAAATATCAATTGCTCTTTTATATCTCATCATGCCATAAAGACATTCTGCAATCTTAACTTTGAGTTCCATCCACTCCTCAGAAGAAGGTTTTACATACTGGGATGATTTAATTAAGTATCCAAAAGCATTCTCAAAATTTCCAGTTTTTAGATGAAGCTGAGAAATAAAATAATAAAAATCAAATTTTTTTTGAGCATTATCTATTTTTTCAATGTATTCTTGAAATGATACCAAAAGTTCAATTGCTTCCTTTATCTGTCCTCTATTTTTTAAGCTCTCTGCAAATTTTTGTAGCTCCTCTGCTCCTTTCTCATACTTCTCAGCTAAAAATAGATGATAATAAGAATTTTCTCTATCTAAATTGGCTCCTAATTCATGGATCTTCTTTTTTTCTTCTGCATCAAGATTTTCTTGGACAATATTATTCCATGGCTCTTTAAGGAATAATCTTGTTCCTTTCTGTTCAAAAATTCCTTTTTTCAGAAATTTATCAAAATCCTCAATTTTTCTCTCCGAAAAGCTTCTTATCCATGTAATATCAAAACCTTTAGGAAAACAAGAAATAATAGAAAGGAGATCCATCTCCTCCTTTGTATAATTTTTTAAAAGATTCTTCTTTATATTATCTTTTTCTTTATACCTACTCCCCCCTTTCCAAAATTCAATATCTCTTATTATCCAGTGAAATAGGTTTAAGTTGCCACCACTCTTTTTCCATGCAATTTCTACAAAATCTTCAAGCTCATGATTACCTATCCATATTTTCTCTCTGAACTCATTGAAGTGGCTAAAAGAAAGGTTTAAATGAAAGGCTCTTAAATTTTTAAGGAATGGGAAATAATTTTCAGAGGTAAATATGAATTTTGCAGGTAATGATTCATTTATCGAGTTACATAATTTTTCGAGGAATTCGATTATTTCTAAATCTGCTCTGTCTAAATCATCAAAAATGAACAGAATCGAGCTGTATTCTTTTTTATAGAAAAGATTTTCAACAAATTCACCAACATGTTTTACACATTCTGAACTTAAATTATTTTCTTTTTTCTCAAAACCAAGCCAGGAGAGCTGTTCTAAAAAGGAATCAAAGAAATTCTCTTTTCCCGAAAAATTGAGAAAAATAATGGGTGATGATAGGGAACGGTTTCTAACAATAAAATTTTTCAGAAAAACACTCTTCCCCTGACCTTCTCTTCCAAAAATTCCCAATACCTTTGTATGGGATAGCCCCTTTTCTTCTGAGAAACCATCTATTATCTGGTCCTCTTTCCTTCTCAGATCAAATCCAATAAATGAAGATACCATATGAAGTCTATCATTTTTTAAATTCTTAAAAATATTCTCATCAGTTGTAAAACTATCCTTTAAAAACCTTGAGATTTTCGAAAATGTCCTTTCTAAATTATCCCTTTTCTCCATTTCAAAAGGAAAATTTCGATGTATCCTCTCCTCTATATCGGAAATATAAACATAATCGTTCTCCTTAGAAAAGTTTTTCAAGTTTATTTCTTTTATTCCAATATTTTTGGCTAACAAAAATTCTATTACACCCCGAATCTGGATTGCATAAAATAAAGAGTGCTCTTCCTTCAAGTCACCCTTTGAAAGTCTATTTTCAGGATAATAAGGATAAACAATACAGTAGTATTCGCCTGGAAGTGGTATTAAATCTAATGGTGAAGCCAAGTTTCGATGGTATAGATGGGCTAATAGAGTTAATAGATTTATATCCTTTGTAGCTATGGGAAAGAGAATTTTAAAAATTACTCTTTTCTGGTATAAATTATCAAATCCTTTAAAAATTGAGGAACTTAAACCTTCCTCGATTTTAATAATTTCTGAAAATCTATTTTTCAGAAAATCTTCCATCCCCTATTTCAAGAGAATCCTTTCAGAACAAGAATCTTCTGGCTAACATCCCTGAAAGTCGGATCTGATTTTTGAATCTCATTATAAAGTCTAAAGGCTTCAGACCAGTTTTGAAGCTTTTCGTGAACATATGCTAATTCATATTTTACTGCCAAATAATCTTCAGGCTTTTTCCCTTTTACTTCCAGTGCTCTATTAAACCAAATTACAGCCTGGTCAAAAAATCCTTTCTCTGCAAAGCAATTAGCAAGCAAAATAGAGGATTCAAATGCCTTATCGTCACTTTTAACAGATATCAAAAACTCATTTATTGCTTCATCCAGTAGCCCCATCTCTTTGTAGGCAATGCCAAGATTATATCTTGTCTCGTAATCTTCCTTTCCAATATGAGCATCCACTCCTTTTTTGAACTCTTTTAGAACCTCTTCCAGCATTTTCTCTGATGTTGTAGAAGTCCTCTTCTCTATGCTTAGCAATAACTCCTCCAGTGCAGCTGACTCTTCTTCAGCAACAGCTGTTAAATCGTAGAATGTTATGTTCGAGAAATCACTTAATAACGGAATTTCAACTTCCTCTTCTTCCTTCAAAACTTTAATGCTCTGGTGTTCTTCTTTAATAGTGAGTAAATCCTCTTTAAAGAAATCAGTATCAATAAGCTCAAGCTCATGCAAAGAAAACTCCTCAGGTTGAAGAGTTGGGATTTCCTCTTCTTTTTCTTTATCAGATAGAACACTTTCTTTAAAAGGAAGTTCTTCCAATTCGTATTCAATCTCTTCCTTTAACCCTTCAGTAATATCAATTACTATTTCTTCTTTCCCGCCTGGGGTCTTTTCCTTAAATTTTAGTTTTGGGTGGTCTGGTTTTAAAGAAGCAACAATTTCAAGGGTTTCCTGATATTCTTGAAACATTCCTTTTTGCTTATAAATCTCCGAGAGAGCAATTGCTTCATCTGCTGCCCTATCCTTCTTACCCGTCTTCTCAAAAAGATCTATAATTTTTTCCCTTAGCTTGACGGAATCAGGGTTATATTTTAGTAAATCTTCTAAAATTTGTTGTGCTTTGAGATAAAGTTTATTTTTTATGAGAACCTCAACCTCAGCAAGTTTGGAATTTATAAAATCTTCGCTTCTCTCTACTTCCTCCTCAACTGTGGTTCCCTTAATCTCTTCAATAGTCCTTTTACCTTCAAGCCTTGCAAGTGCATTCTTGTATTTTAAATTTTCAGGATCAAGACTAACAAGTTCCCTTAAAATCTCTTTAGCTTCATCTTTTCTTCCTCTCTGTTCATATGTCTCATATAGCTTGTTCAAAACTTGGATCAAATTTGCTATCTGGTCAGCCTTCCTGTATATTTCACATGCTTTTTTGAGAGAGGGTATGTGATAGGAATCAGAAGTCCAGATAAGTCTCAAAAATGAGAGTCCCTCTTCAATATTCCCTTTTTTTACAAAATAGTCGATGGTGGGCTCAAAAATTTTATACGCTCTATCAAGTTCTTCCCTTTCTTTTAATAACATTCCTATTTTATTTAGAAGATCAACTTCGTGTTCTTCCATCTGCTGAAGCTTGAAGATGATTTTTTCTGCTCTGCTTACATCTCCTAATTCACAGTACAATTCTGCCAATCTCTTTAAAAAGTAAGTGTTGTCTGGCACAATCTTAATATATTCTTCAATTGTATCGATTGCTTTCTTATAATCCTGGCTTTTAATGTAAATTTCAACAATATTCTTTGTCGCACGCTGGTCGTTTGGTTTTAGTTCATTAGCTTTATTGAAATATTCGATCGCTTCTTTAATATTTCCAGTTCTTGCAAGGCTCTCTCCTATGGCATTCAGTTCCTCCACCGCTTCATCAATCATTTTTTCTTTCTTGTATAATTCAACTAAGAGGATTCTTGTTTTTATGTTTCCTCTATCAAGCTCAACAACTTTCTTATATATTTCAAGAGCTTCTTTTGTCTTTCCGCCCATCATAAATTTTTCTGCAATTTCAAGAAACAAAGCTCTCGCCTGAGAAGTTAAACCTCTCTTTTCATATAGATCTGCAAGAACTAATGCTACCTCTTTATTTGTAGGATCTAACTTGTATACACGGTTGTAAGCTGCAATCGCTTTATCATAAAAGCCCTGTGCCCTGTAATAATCCGCAACTTTAATAAACTGACTCACTCCTTCCCTTATTTTTCCAACTTTGATATAGAGATCTCCCACAAGGCTTATAGTGCTCCAGTCCGAGGGATTTTCTTCAACAATTTTCTTGTATTCTTCTAAAGCTTTATCGAGTTTCCCTTCTCTAATGAATTTTTCAGCATTTCTAAGAATCTTGTCCTTGGTGGTCATCATCTACCTCTAAAATTTGATCTGTGCAATGGAGTCACTCCATAAAATTTTATCATCTTTTTGTGAAATTTTGTAGCATAACCTTTATTCATATTTAAGTTATACTGGGGGAAGTAACTGTGAAAACTCTTTATTGTTAAATCTCTTAAAACCTTTGCTACAATTGAAGCACATGCAATTGAATAAACAAGTCTATCCCCATTTATGATTCCCAGCTGGGGGAGCTCAAGCCCTTCTATAAATTCTCCATCTACAAGAACAAACTCTGGTTTTC
The DNA here is from genome assembly GCA_964649495.1 of uncultured Clostridia bacterium. GTDB lineage: Bacteria > Acidobacteriota > Aminicenantia > JBFLYD01 > JBBIMS01 > JBBIMS01. Next base: position 20,915 of record CAZYPR010000017.1, read on the forward strand.
GCTCAAGGGCATTAATAGCTCTTTTCATTGCTAAAAATGTGGCATTTCTTATATTAATTTCTTCAATCTCCACATTGGAAGCTATACCTATACCCACATCAACTGCTTTTTCAAGAATCTCTCTCATCAACTCCTCTCTCTTTTTTGGACTTAATAGTTTTGAATCCTTTACTCCTTTTAATCTTTCCTCAATAATTATAGCACAACTAATAACAGGACCAAAAAGAGCTCCTTTCCCTACCTCATCTACTCCTGCAATTAGTTCAACCCCTCTTTTCTTTAATATAGACTCCAATGGTAATAAAAAATTCGACAACTCAATAATCCTATTTTAAATTTTAGATTTCCTCTTTTAATCTTGCCGCTTTACCTTTTAACTTTCGGAGGTAGTAGAGTTTCGCTCTTCTTACTTTTCCCCTCTTAACAATCTCAATTTTTTCTATCGAAGGACTTGCAAAAGGGAAAATCCTCTCGACTCCTATACCGAAAGAAACCTTTCTAACTGTAAATGTCTTTCCATTTCCTTTCCCCCTTATAGCAATTACAACTCCCTGAAAAACTTGAACTCTTTCCTTATCCGCTTCTTTGACTTTTATATGGACTTTTATTGTATCCCCTGCTTTGAAATCAGGAAAATCCCTCTTAATCTCTTCAATAGCAGTACTTATTCCATTCATTTTTTACCTCTGTTTTAACTTTAAGTCTTATTCTTTTTTATAATACTTTTTTGCTCTTCTGTCAATTCCATCTTTGTCAGAAGGTCAGGCCTTTTTTTCAAAGTGTTTTCAATGGCTTTCTCTTTTTGCCATTTCTTTATCTTCTCGTGATCTCCTGACAGGAGTATCTCAGGGACTAAAAAACCTCTAAAATTCCTTGGTCTTGTATATCTTGGATAATCTAATATATTTGAAAAGAATGAATCTTTCCTTAAGGACTCTTCTTTCCCTACAACTCCTGGAATCAACCTTGAAACAGTGTCAATTATTACCATAGCAGGGATCTCTCCTCCAGAAAGCACATAATCTCCAATGGAAATCTCCTCGTCAATTAAATGTTCCTTTATCCTTTCGTCAACTCCTTCGTATCTTCCGCAAATGAGAATAATTTGCGAGAAATTTGAAAGCTTTACAGCAATCTCTTGATTAAAAAGTTTTCCCTGAGGAGATAAAAGAATTGTTAAAGAAGAACCTTCTATTTTTATACTTTCCACAGCATTGAAAACAGGTTCTGGCATCAATATCATTCCTGTTTCTTCTCCGTATGGTTTATCATCAACTTTTTTATGCCTATCAGTTGAATAATCTCTTAGATTGTGGATTTTCACTTCAATGATTCCCCTTTTTATAGCCCTGCCTAAAATTCCGAAAGAGAGAAAGTTCCTGAAAAAATCAGGAAATATAGTAATTACATCAAACCTCATTCAGCTCAAGAAGCCCGTCGGGAGGATCTATTTCAATTTTTTTATCTTTTATATTTACTGAGTAACAAATGTTCTTTGCAAAAGGGATAAGAATCTCTCCTTTTTCACCCGATACTGCAAGGAGTGTACTTTCTCCAATTTCCCACACATAGTCCACTACTCCAATCTCCTTACCATTTTTGGTGAAAACTCTGCAACCTTCAAGGTCATGAAAATAAAAATAATCTTCTGGTAGACTATATATTTCCTCTTCTGGAATCTCAATCTCCCTTGAACTTAGCCTCAAGACATCTTTAATACTATATATCCCTTCTAATTTTATTATTATCTTTGCTGGGAAATACTTTATCTCTTCGATTCTATAATTCTGATCTCCTATAAAAATTTCACTTAATTTTGAGAACCTTTCAGGGAAGGGAGAATAACATTCAACTTCTAATTCACCCTCCCTCCCCCAAGGTCCTCTTATCTTACCTATTTTAATCAACTATTGGGAGGATTTCTCCAGTATCTCCAGGTTATATCTTCTCCTTTGCTTCATTCCAGCTGCACCAAGAATTGTTCTTATAGCCCTTGCAGTTCTTCCCTGCTTCCCAATTACCTTCCCAAGATCTTCGGGAGCCACCTTGAGTTCAAGGATGGTTGTTTGTTCTCCCTCAAGCTGGGAAACATGAACCCTTTCAGGGTGATCAACCAATGCCTTTGCGATCATTTCAACTAGTTCTCTCACTTTAACCTCCGTCAAAGAATTTTATTTTTAGATAATTTTTTCCCTCTTTAAAATTCTTGATACTGGTTGCGAGGGCTGAGCCCCTTTCTTAATAAGTTCAAGAATTTTTTCTTTATCTATTTTTACAAGAGCGGGTTCCTTTTTGGGATCGTAATAACCCAAAAAAGCGATTGCCCTGCTTTCCCTTGGAGCTCTTGAATCAATAGCCACAATCCTATAAAAAGGTCTCTTTTTGGCACCAAATCGCATTAACCTAATCTTTAACACATTTCCTCCTCATTTTTATTTTTATAATAAAAATTTGTTCTTGTCAACTCCAATGGTCAAGATAAATTTTTATGGAAATTTGCCTTTTCTACTATAAAGTAGAAAAATTTTCCGAACTCAAATAACCCTATTAAGAAATAGAGAGTTAAAGAATAATTTGAATGTTCCAAGGGTTTGGGCTCTGAACTGGACTTTGAAGCCAAAGAGGACGATATGTCCCTTACCGGTTTTAACATCTACTACTGCAGCAAGTCTCCTCAAATTTTCATCTCCAAACATCCATCCACTAAGAAGTAATGGCTCATCAGGGTATTCTGCTACAACTCTTCTATCTTCAAGCCCTGAAGGAACAAAGGTTCTAAAGCCTCTGCTATTGGAAAACATGCAAGCTATCCTCTTTGGAAGTCCCCACCCAATGGGATGCTCATTGTCAATTTCAAGCTTTATCAAAGAACCAGGGCAGAAGAATTCCTCAGGTTTTATATTTCTAAGGGCATTTGTAACTGGAAGTCTGAAATTCTCTATTGCAAAGTCTGTTGAATTGTCTATTAAAACAATGACCCCACCATCATTGACAAATTTCTTGAGATTTTCAACTCCTTCCTTTCCAATCCCCCCAGAATATTCAGGAGGAAGAGGGGTAAAGAACCTTGCAAATTCACCTGTTGGCCTTCCTTCAACAATAATAGAGGAATTCATATCAGGTATTACAATAACATCGAAATCTTCAATAAGTTTTTCCTTTTTGAAATTCTTATTTTCCATGTTTTTGTAGTTGAACTCGTATGTGTCAAATATAAATCTTGTCCAACCCTCATCCATAGACGCAACATAGGGTTTGTAAAGTCCTATTCTCGGTGACTTTATCTGAATTGTTTTTACTTTTTTCAAATCTGAGAGGGGGAAGAATTTTACATGAACTTCATCAGAAATTTTCTTTAATAAATCCAGCGACTTTACCTTTGTGATAAAGGCACCCTCAGGAAAAGAATACCCTTCTTCATACAATGGTTCAGTTGCTCTCCATACTTCAAATCCATTCTTAAAAAGCTTGTTTACAGCTTTGAAACTGAGATTCTCTCTTGGATCGACAACAGCATATTCAGTCTTTGGAACAACTCCTTTGGGATATGGAGGAGTTGTAAGTTTTTCCACTGATAAAACCTTAAAAGGCTCATTTATTTCCTCCACATTTACATTAAACATAAGCCCAAGAGTCCATCCCGTCAAATCGTATGGTCTTACTGGTGGTCCACCCTTATACTCTAATATGTTTGGATGTTTCTGAATTTCAAGTATATCTTTAATATAGTTTCTGTAAGGCTGATCCATGAAGATTACAAATGTCCCTTCAGGAAACTCTTTAAATCCAACTTTAAAAGGAGATTTAGCCCTGTGAATTTCAACACCTCCGAGCATTAAAACTTCAATCAATTTTACCGCTGATGGATAATCCCACTGGAAAGGGGGGATAATATAAGCGTAAGGAGGTTCGTTCTTTCCTTTTTCAATGGCGTCCTTACCTATTTTCCAGAAATTATATAGGAAATTCTCCTTGTAAAGGGAAGCGCACTTTATAAGTGCAAGGTCTGCAATGAGCTCATACTCTACTATATCCCTTAACCTCCACCACCCTCCTTTCCATGGATTTATAAAATTCATTTTCAATTTATACTCTCCCCCTCTCTCAAGGGAAAGCTCATTTTTTTCAACATATATTGGAGTAGCAATTCTTACTGATGCAACTTCTGTGAGAACCCCGATCTGATTGTGCCACCATGGTGTATAAACAGAAGCACCTTCCCACCATCCTGTATAATATGTTCCATTTGTTACTCCTGTCTTTCCATTTTCCTCGAGAGCCATAGACATGTGGGAACCAATAACTGCAAGGGATTGCCATATTAAAGGGTGAACATTAGGATTGGGAGGATCCTTGTAAGGAGGAACAAATATTCTTGCACCAGTTGAGCCCATTTGATGCTGGTCTACAATTATCTGGGGTAACCAATCTTCATAGTAAACCTTTGAAACAATTCTTGTCTCCTGGAGATTGAACATAAACCAATCTCTATTGTTGTCATGACCCGCATAATGATGGTATAACCATGGCATTGAGCCGCCTTCATATTCAGTTCCTAAATACTTGTTATACCAGTCCACAACCATATTGTATCCATCAGGATTATGATTGGGCATTATTAGAACAATTACATTCTTAAGAATATCATCAGCATTGAAAGGTGTTTTACCTGTTATAAGGTTATAAGCAAGCTCCATAGACATCTGAGATGCTGCCACCTCAGTGGAGTGCATACTCATTGTAAAAAGAACAATAACCTTTCCTTCGCGGGAAAGCCTTATAGCCTCTTCTTCAGAACATTTTCTTGGATCTGCAAGTTTTTTTGAAATTTCCTTCCATCTGTCAAGTTTTGTTATATTCTCTGGTGTAGATATGGCTACCATTATGAAATCGAGCCCGAGAGTAGATTTTCCGAGATGAAAAACTTTAACTCTATTTGATTCCTTTTCAAGAAGCTCAAAATACTCCTTTATTTTTGTGTAATTGGCAAGCTTCCTGTCCTCTCCCACTTTGAAACCAAGAAATTTCTCAGGAGGTGTAACTCCCATTGAGAAAGAAAAAAGCAAAATGACAAAAAGCGAAAAAATTAAAAATTTTTTATAGACCCTCATCTCAATTCCTCCTTTGAATTTTACGAATTTTTAAATATTAAGTTTTAAAAATTGAAAAGCCAGAACCTAAATAGTAAAATTTTGGATTGGAGAAAGGAGATATAGATGATAAAAAGAGCCTTAATATCAGTATCAGACAAAAGAAACTTGGAATGGTTTGCAAAGGGTCTTTCAGAGCTTCAAATAGAAATTATTGCAACAGGTGGAACTGCTTCTCTTCTAAAAGAAAATCATATACCCCATGTCAAGGTTGAAGACATAACTCGGTTTCCAGAAATTCTTGATGGAAGAGTAAAAACCCTTCACCCTACAATTTTTGCAGGAATTCTCTATTTGAGAAAGAGTAATGAGCAAAAAGCACAACTTCAGGAATTCGGAATCGGTCCAATTGACATGGTTGTTGTAAATTTCTATCCTTTTGAAAGAGTTTCAAAGAAAAACCCACCTATTGATAAAATCCTTGAAGTAATTGATATAGGAGGTCCATCCCTTGTGAGAGCATCAGCTAAAAATTTTCAGGATGTAATTGTTGTCGTGGATCCCGAAGATTACGAGTGGGTTCTATCTCAGCTACAGATAAATAAGGATATAGATATACAAAAAAGAAAAGAACTTGCAACAAAGGCTTTCAGGACAACATGTATTTACGATTATAATATTTTTAAGTTCTTTTCCAACACTGAAAAGGATTTTCCCAAAGAGATTTTCATTCATGCTGAAAAGGAACTGAAACTTCGATATGGAGAGAATCCCCATCAAAGAGGAGCTCTCTATCTTGAGGAAAATTCTCCTTTTAGGGATATGAAGATTCATGGCGGGAAAGAACTTTCTTACAACAACATTCTTGATATGGATTCAGCTTACTCTATTATTTCCTCATTTGAAGAACCTTTTGCTGTAATAATCAAACATACAAACCCCTGTGGCGCAGCAGTGGGAGGGAACATTTATGATGCCTTTGTAAAAGCTTTCTCCACTGACCCAAAATCTGCTTTTGGAGGGATAATAGGAGTGAACAGAGAAATTGATGAAAAACTTGCTGATGAGATATCAAAACACTTTTTTGAGGTTATTATTGCTCCTTCCTACTCAGAATCTGCTCTTTCAATTCTTACAAAAAAGAAAAATCTGAGAATAATCGAAATGAATCTCAATTACAGAGAAAGTAAGGATTGGAGAAGAATAAGTGGAGGATTCCTTTATCAAGATAAAGATATGGCTGAAATAAAAAAAGAGGAACTCAAAGTGGTAACAAAAAGGGAACCCACTGAGAAAGAAATTGAGGATCTTTTATTCTCCTGGAAGATTGTAAAATTTGTTAAGTCCAATGCTATTGTAATTGGAAAGGATGGAAGAACGGTCGGAATTGGTGCGGGTCAGATGAGCAGGGTTGATTCAGTAGAACTGGCAATAAAGAAAGCAATCCTACCTATTCAAGGAGCCTCCCTTGCTTCTGATGCCTTTTTCCCTTTCCCTGACAGTATAGAGATTGCTGGAAAGGCTGGGATTACAGCGATAATCCAGCCAGGAGGTTCAATAAGAGATAATGAGGTAATTGAGTGTGCAGACAAACTTGGGCTGGCAATGGTCTTCACAGGAATGAGACATTTCCGTCATTAATTTAAGTCAAGATTTTGCAAAAGTTTTATTTCAAAATGTTTGTGAAGAATGTGATTATAATGGCATTGGTAAAATCTATAAAGAAAGCACCTACAATAGGAATTACAAGAAATGCTCTTGGTGCTGGTCCGAATTTTTCCGCAAGGGCTTCCATATTGGCAATCGCATTAGGGGTTGCTCCAAGACCAAATCCACAATGCCCACTCGCCATAACTGCTGAATCATAATCTCTTCCCATAAGTGGGAAAGTTACGAATATTGCATAAAAAGCCATGAGAGCAACTTGAAATATCAGAATAACAAGCATTGGAATTGCAAGTTCAAAAAGTTCCCAAAGTCTTAAACTCATCAAAGCCATTGAGAGAAATAGGGAAAGGGATATTGAACCGAGAAGTTCAACATAACTCTGGGATATTTTTATTATTTTTGAAAAATCAAAAAAGTTCCTTAGAAAAGCTGCGAAAATCATAGACCCGATATAAGCGGGAAGGGTTATTTTCAAGCTCTCAAAACCCTTTGAAATTATTGAGCCCGCCCACATGCAAGACAAAATTATTGCCATATATTTCAAAAATTCATAAGCTGAAAGTCCTATTCTTCTATCCTTCTCCTCCGCGATCTCCTCCATAGACTCCACCACCTCTCTTTTACCTTTTGAAGAGAGCTTTTCACTTTTTAAATTTTTCTTTTTAATCAAAAGTGTTCCTACTGGACCACCAATTAGCCCGCCTGATACAAGTCCAAATGTTGCTGAAGCCACTGCATAGGTAGAACCACCCTTCATCCCAAGGCTCTCGAAAACCGGACCAAAAGCAAGCCCTGTTCCATGACCTCCTGTCATTGTTACTGAACCGCATATCAAACCAAGAAATGGATGGACACCCATAATCTTACTTAGGATAATCCCTATAATATCCTGAAGGAAAGCAAGAAATGAAGCTATTCCCCAGAAAAGAATGACCTGTGGACCTCCAATTTTAAGAAGAGAGAAACTTGCTGTTAATCCCACAGTTGTAAAAAAAGCTATCATAAAAGGAGCTTGAAGAACTGTATTAAACTCAATGGAAAAAATTCCTGTCTGTCTCAATATAAGTGCCAGCGTAGCAAATATTAGACCTCCAACCACAGGAGCAGGAATGTTAAATCTATCAAGGATTGACCATTTTCTTTTTAAATAGTACCCAAGGAATAAAACAAGGGTGGCAAGAGCAACTGTCTGGATCATATCAAGCCTTAAGAATAATATTCCATTAATTTCTTTTATCTCCATCTCATCCTCACATTTTTAATGATAAATTTTATCAGAATAAAAAGGGAAAGAAAATTTAAGTTGATTAAAAAAATAGAATCGATTAAAATTTTCCTTTATGAAATTGGGAAAACTCAAAGAAAACATATTTGCTATAGGGAACGGATATTTCCCTTCATATTTAATTTTATGGGAAAAGATTGCAATGATAGATGCTGGCGTCACTATAATGGGTCCCCTCTATAAAAAAGATATACTTTCCCTTGCCGAAGGAAGAGGAATAGATTTTCTTCTTTTAACCCACTCCCACTTCGACCATTGTGGAGCTATTCCATATTTGAGAAGAAACCTTCCACCTTTCAAAGTAGGAGCATCTCCAGTAGCAAAGGAGGTTTTTAAAAAGGAAAAGGCAATGGAGCACATTATAAATCTGAATAAAGAGGTTGAGCAGATGGCCCCACCTCAGAAAGAAGATATAATTATTGATAGAATTGATGTGGATATTGAGCTAAAAGAGGGAGATGTTATAGAGCTTGGTGGAGATATTATTATAGAGGTTCTTGAAACCCCTGGACACACCCGTTGTGGGCTATCATTTTACATCCCATCAAAAAAGGCAATATTTTTTGGTGAGGCGGGAGGAGTAATTGAAAAAGATGGAACAATAAGACCTCAATTTCTTTCTTCTTATAAACAGTATGTAAACTCTATTGAAAAGATGATGAAACTGGAAATTGAGATTATCGGTCTTGCCCATGGAGGGGCTTTAATTGGAGAAGAAGCGAGAAATTACCTTGAAAAATCTTTAAAGGAGACAATTTTATTCAAAGAAAGGATTATAGATTATCTCAAAAAATACAGGGACAGGGAAAAGGTTGTGGAGGTCATAGCGGAGGAGGATTTTAAGAATATTTTACAACCAAAAACTCCATACATTTTAAATCTAAGAGCCTCTGTTTCAGCAATTGAAAAGGAATTTCCTTCAGAAATTCTTAGCTCAATTTAGCAAGGTAAATTTTCATTCTTGCCTCATCTTTCGTAACTTTTCTTATGAAAATTCTATTCTCAAGAGAGTAAACAGGAGAAGAGTTTATAACCTTCTCAGCTTGGGATAACCATCTTGCAACCCCTTCGTAAGTAGGAAGATGGTAAGGGCTTTTAGACAATGGATAAAGTATATTTTTCCCTGCGTAATAATCCAGTGCAACTGGATCTTGACTTGCGACGAGAAGATTTTGCCGTGATGTTGTTGAAGGTGGATAACCTGTGAGGGAAGAGTATGAAACCCATATACAATCAAGGATATTGAGAACAGGAAATCTTATATTTTTTATCATATAACCACAAGTCTCTCCAAGACCTGAATAGTGCCTGTAAACTGAGTATCCATCTGCCATGGAAAGAACTCCGTAAAAATTCTTAAGACATGCAGTATACTCAGACCCTCCCCTGTCATGGTATTTCAATACAGGAATATTTATCAACTTTATTCTACTTTCATAATCCTTTCCATTCCAAACACCCAATTTCAGATTTATTCTCGTTCCAAAGTATGTTGTGAAAACAGGGTATGAGACGATCCCTTCCTTTATATATCCATCGGTTTTATTGTCATCTTTTGAGAGAAAGTTATATCTTAAACTGTCAAAAAGATACCCTGAAACCCTATAACCTCTAAAAATATTTTCTACAAGATAAAGAAAGGACTGCTTTTCATTTTCAGCATTAGCACGAATCTCATTGTCTCCGTAGTATGCATAATTGTCACAATTTAAACTACCTCTACCCTGACCGTTCTCAATTATAACTATCTCTCCCATAAATCCATCAGGATGATCAAGGATAGCCTGTATTAAACCTCTTACCACATCTGAATTGGTTGCACCCCTGTATTTCCATTGAGCATTCACCTTTATCAAAACAACATCTTGATTTCCAATAAGACCGTATGGTCCAGCCAAATTATCAGAAAAAACCTTAGAATTGTAAAATTTTAGTCCGAATTTTCCCATCAATTCAATAAGAGCATCAACTCCTGCATGCCTGTTGGGATTTGCGGAATTTGTATACGGATTTGTCGGAATATTCTCGACTCTAAAAATTGGAGAATTGAGAAATAGTGGAGAAAAGGGAACCTTAAAGAAATTGGAAAGGACCATAGCGGATGAAATCTTTAAAAAATCCCTTCTATTTAACATTTCTCTCTCCTATTAATCTGAAGAAATTTTTTGCTATTATTTCGCCATTCTCTCCCGATCTTTCTATATGGAACTGGAAACCGTAAATGGGCTTCCTCTTGTGTTTTATTGCTTCAACAGAGCAAGAATTTGAAGATGCTATGATTTCAAAATTCTCTTTAAATTCCATAGTTTCAATTACATGGTCACTATGGGATTCATCAGCATAAAATTGTTTGGGAAGACCAGAAAATATATCTTCGTCCTTTAAAATCTTTATTAATTCAGGACTCCTTATCCTCTCTCCCATAGAAACATTTGCACCAAAAGCTTTTGCAATGAGCTGATGTCCATAACATATTCCAATAACTGGTAATTCGGTATATTTCAAAAATTCGAGAAGAGCAGGGTCAAATTCATTTTTAGAAACATATTTTTCAGAGCCTGAAATTACATAGACCTTTGCATCGGGAAAAGGTTCAAAATTTTCATCAAAAGTTACCCTTACCTCCCCGAATCTCTCAAAAAAACTAAGGTAGTCCTTTATCCTCTCATCACTTTTTTCAAGGTAACAGTTCACCAAAGCTATCATTTCCTTTCTATTCAATCCTTTCAATCTTTAGCATATTTGTAGCACCCTTTGCGGGTGTTTTTCCCGCAACAATGACTATTGAATCTCCCCTCTGAACAAATCCTTTTTCCTTAAGGATTTTCTCTCCATTCTCTATCATCTGGTCAGTCTCCGCCTGAGATTGAAGGAGAAGAGGAAATACTCCCCAGTAAATGGAAAGCTTTCTCCTCACGGTTTCACTGGGAGTAAAAGCCATTATAGGGCATACTGGTCTCATCTTGGAAATTAAAATTGCAGTTGCTCCAGATACAGAAAAAACCATTATTAACTTCGCATTCACTTCCTTTGCAACTTTTACTGAGGCGGATGATACTGAACATGCGGGTGTTATTCCCTCAGGGCAGTATAAAGAATCTATCCTTAAATTATCCTCTGTTGTGCTTGCTATTTTTGCCATGAATTCAACAGCTTTAGCGGGGTATCTTCCTACAGCAGTCTCTCCTGAAAGCATAAGGGCATCTGTCCCATCAATTATCGAATTTGCAATATCTGTTGACTCTGCCCTCGTTGGACTCGGATTTTCAATCATTGATTCCAGCATCTGGGTGGCAGTAATAACGAGTTTCCCCTTAATATTAGCTCTTTTAATAATTTCCTTCTGCAAAATAGGAATCATCTCAATTTCCATTTCAACACCAAGATCTCCCCTTGCAACCATAACTCCATCAAAATTTTCAAGGATTGAATCGATATTTTTGTAAGCAACAGGTCTCTCTATCTTTGCAATTACAGGCAAATCCCTATCTCCAATTATTCTCCTTACCTTTTCCACATCACTCCCGTCCCTGACAAAAGAAAGGGCAATTATATCCGTTCCTTTCTCCACTGCAAATTCCAGATCCTCTTTATCCTTATCAGTTAAAACTGGAAGAGAAAGCTCTGTATCAGGCAGATTTATCCCCTTTCTCGGTTTTAGTTTTCCTCCTTGGATAACTTTCCCGACCAGTCTCTCTTTCTCCTTTCCTGTTATCAAAACTTTTATTCTTCCATCATCGAATAAAATCCTGTCCCCTTCTTTTATATCCTCTAAAATCAGTGAGAGGGGTATCTCTATCCCTTCTTTTCCAATATCCACCAGTTCAACAATTTCTCCTTCCTTTAACAATATCTCCTCTTTTAAATTTCCTACCCTCAGCCTTGGTCCCTGAAGGTCTGCAAGGATGGCAACTGGTATATCTAATTTTTGGGAAACTTTTCTAACGAGATTTATCGCTTCCATGTGAAAGTCCTTCTCCCCGTGGGAAAAATTGAGCCTTGCAACCTTCATTCCCGAATATATCATTTCAGTAAGGACATCTTCATTTAAAGAAGATGGTCCTAATGTGGCTACAATTTTAGTTTTTGGTTTTAGCTCCATTTCCACCTTTAATTTTCAGGAGAAGACTTTACCCTCCTCCCATAATGGGAAGAAGGGTCAGCTCATCACCTTCCTTAATGCTGTAATTTAATTCTACCTTCTTTTCTCCAACAGTAACAATCGGAACATATTCTTTGGGAATTTTAAGAATATTAAGAAGATCTGCTACTGTGGAACCTTCTTTAATCTCCATCTCGTAAGGATTTTTTTCTCCTGGTATATACTTTCTTAAAAGTCCATAACTTTTAATTCTTATCCTCATAGACTCTAATTTTACAATTAATTAAAGTCAAACTCAATTTATCAAATAAATTTCCGCCATAATTGTCTGAGAGCATTAAAGATGGTAATATTTAGTTATGAAACCCGAAGAAATAGTTGAAATTATTAAAAGAACAGAATCCCCTTTAAAAAGGCAATTACTTACTGTTGCTCTGATCAGTAAAATTTTGAAGGAAAAGGGGAAAGATACTCCGATAGTCATCGGAGGGCTCGCGTTAGCTTATTACTCAAGGGAAGTCTATTTTACCGCTGATATTGACCTTGCGTATCATGACTTGGAATCAATGGATGAAGTTTTGCTTTTATTGAAATTCAAAAAAAAGGGAAGATACTGGATAAACGAAGACCTTAAGATTGCATTGGAGGTTCCCGCTTCCTCACTCTCTGAAGAAAAATCCCCTTTAGAAATTGTAGAGTTTGAAGAAGACCTTCAGTGCAAAATCATTGGTATTGAGGATTTAATAATTGATCGATTGAATGCATGTAAGCATTGGAAATCAGAGATTGATTGTGAAATGGTGGAACTTTTGACAAGAAAATATGTTAGTGAACTTGATTGGAAATACCTTGAAAGAAGAGCAAAAAAACCTGAAAACGATACCCTTCAGGAGTTATTAGAATTAAAGAAAAAAGCTATAAAATGAAGGTTAGAAAGAAAAAATTTGAGGAGATATCTCCCCTGGAATTCCTACTTATGAGGGAAGAATACGGACTTTCAAGGTTCAGAAAAACAACTAAGAGGGATCCTGAAAAAAGGGAAATCCTTATACAACTTGCTCTTGAAAAAATGAAGGAAAAAGAGAAAGATGATTTTAAACTCACAGGAGAAAGGCGAAGAAAATTGAAATTTTAAAGGAGAGAGTAAATGAAATACATAAGAATTTCCCTTCCTTTTCTTTTTTTAATTTTCCCTTTCTTATTCAGCGATGAAAATCCTGAATACAAAAAACTCTTTGATTTTATCGAAAAAACTGAGTTTATTGATGTTCATGCTCATCCAGTAGTGGGTCATGTAAAGTATGAAGTAAAAGACCCTTACCCTACTCTCGAACCTCCCCTCAGAAGGCCATTCTGGATCATAAAGAAAGAGAGGATAGCTGTTTTCGACTCAATGCAAGTTGAAGCACTGGATAAAATTTATGGATATAAAAAGAAAGATGTCACAGAGAATGATTTGAAAGACCTGGAAGAACTTTCTATAAAATTCTGGAAAGCTGGTGAAAAGGAAGGGTTTAATAGAGTTCTTGACATATGTGGAATAGAAAAAGTTTTTTCTAACTCTGAATCTCCTCGAAAAAATCTCGATGAAAAAAGAGTTCTCTGGGTTCCCTTTGTAGACACTTTATTCTATCCTCTCGAACCATCAGAAATAATAGGCATAAATCCATCTTTAAAGGAAGCTCTTCAAGATTATTACAAAAATGTATTGAAGCTTTCAAAGGATTTAAAAATTGACATTATCGATTTATCCTCTTATCTCAAGCTTATTGATAGAGTCCTTGAGGATTATAAAAGTAACGGAGCAATAGCACTAAAAGTTGCCAGCGGATACATAAGAACCCTTTGGTTTGAGGATGTGGAAAGGGAAGAAGCTGAAAAAATTTTTATGGAAGGAAGAAAAAATAAGATTTCAGATTGGCTCAGTTACAAGAGGCTTCAGGACTTCTTAGCTCGATATTTATTTCTTAAATCGGGAGAACTTTCCTTACCTGTTCATTTCCATACAGGGTTTGGAGCAACAGCCACACTGAAAAATCTTGACTCAAATCCATTGAACCTTGAAAGCATATTTTCTGATATGAAATTCAAAAATACCAATTTCGTCATGCTCCATGCGGGTTATCCATTCTGGGACAAACTAAAGCCAATCCTTGAAAAAAGAAATACATATGTTGAACTCTCTGCAGTAAACTGGTTTGTATATGATGATGAACTTGAAAAAATTCTTTACGAATGGCTAACATATCCGGGAGCATCCGAAAAAATAATGTTTGGAAGCGATGCGGGAGCCCCTGTTTTTTTCTGGATCTCTGCAAAAAATTCAAGGATAGCCCTTTACAATGCCCTTTCAAAACTTATAAAAAAAGGAATCATAGATGAAGAAAAAGCAATTCTTATTGCACAAAAAATAATCAGAGGAAACGCTTTAAAAGTTCATGGATTAAAAGACTGAAAATGGGAAGAAATAGCTATTCTTTTATTTCCTCAATCATGGAATCTCTTAAAGAAAGGACCTCTTTCAAGAACCTCTCAGCCTCCTCTAAGGCTCTTCCTGAATCATCCTTTTCCACAGTTACCATATCTCCATAATCAACATCCCTTCTCAAAGAAAGAAGTTCCTTCAAAATCTTTAACATCTCCTTTGAAATAAGCCCTGTTTTCACAAAATCAAGGGAAAATAGCTTGATAGTTCCATCATGAGTCACAGGATCAAGCCCTTTTAAAATAAGCAATGACCTTGTAGCATGTAGAACTGCATAATAACTTCTGTTTACCGATGTCTTGAACATGCCCGCTTCAAATGTCTTTCTTGCATCTTCCAACATCTCTTTTGCCTTCTCTGCCCTCAGATCCGAAAGAGTTATTCTTTCATTAAGGGGTAATTTTTCCATAAATAACCTTCCCTTCATTCAAAATATTGGTAAAAAATCCCGTTCTAAGAGCTCTTTCCTTTTCAAAACTCTCTTCATCTCTTAAAATAACAGAATAGGGTATTCCAGTCTTCTCCTCTTCCTCCATAAAAATCTCAATCACCTTCTCCAGAACCTCAAAATTTTTCTTTTTCACAACAACAAGAATATCAAAGTCAGACTCTCCGTGGAAATCCCCTCTAACTCTTGAACCATAAGCAATCACAAGGAGAAGGTTATCTCCCATCAACTTTAATAAATTCTCCACTGCTCTTGAAAGAGAAAGTTTCTCAACCACTAACATGTTTTAATTATAACACATGAAAATTTTTCAAAAAAACCGTGTTTATACTCTTTTTTTGTTTAAAACATTTTTTAGACGAATTACTCTAAAAGAGGTTTTAAAAACCTAAATTCAACTTGACAGAGAAAAAGCAAAGAATTATACTTACAAAAGCAAGAAAAAAAATGCAAGTGAGTAACGATTTTTATGCCTATGTATTAGGAGCTCTTTTACATGATATAGGGAAATTAGTCCAGAGGGCACAGGAGAATCCTCGAAAAATGGACCATTGTAAATGGGGAGATAAATGGTTTGAAGAAAAACTTGCTGAAAAGCTAAAAATATTCACCTCCACAGAAAAGGACATAATTAGAAAAGCCATCAACACTCATCATGACCATATGGATTTTATTTCTTTAGCTGATGCATTATCCGCTGGAATAGATAGAATTGAACTCAAAAATGAAGAAGAAAAAGATCCTTTCACATCAAGATTGAAATGCATATTTTCCGAAATATCCATTACCAGTAAACAGAATGAACCTTTTTATTATCCCTTAAAAAGCCTTTCAGAAAACCTTGAGGAGATATTTCCTGAAAGAGAAGAGAAATGTTCTCCCAATGATTATTCCCAATTACTCAAAAGATTAGAAAACGAATTATGCGAAACTTTAAAACAAGAGCTTTCACCTCTTGAATTGATTAACAATTTTTATTTCCTGCTTTGGAAGTTTACATGGGCAATTCCCAGTTCAGCTTACAAAGATGAACCTGACATTTCTCTTTTCGACCATTTAAAAAGCACATCTGCAATTACTGCATGCTTATATCTCTATAGTAAAGAATGCTCCGAAAATCTTACTATACACACGCCCGCCTTCATTCTTCTTATGGGAGATGTCTCAGGAATCCAGTCTTATATTTTTGATGTATTAACTCAGCAAGGTAAAGTTGCAAAGCGTCTCCGAGCCCGCTCCCTTTTTGTTCAGCTTTTATCTGAAGTCGCTTCCCACAAAATAATACATAAATTAGGTCTACCATTTCTTAATATTCTCTCCTCAGCTGGTGGAAATTTTTCCATTCTCCTTCCAAATCTAAAAAGGATAGAAGAAGAAATAAAGGAGCTCCAAAAAGAATTTGATGAATGGACATATTCCAAATTGGGTGCAGAGCTGAACATTTCCCTTGCTTTTTGTGAGGCAAAAGGTGTGGAATTAATTAATTATTTTTATCTCACAAACAAACTAAAAGGAATCCTCAGCCAGAAAAAATTTCAACCATTCGGTTCCCTTTTAACAAATGGTAATTCATGGGACACTGGGAAGTTCCTTTTAGAAAGAAAAATCGAGAGGGAAGAAAAGGCATGCACTGGATGCAGGAAGTATCCGATAAAAGATATAGAAGAAAAACTTTGCGAAAATTGCTCTATGGATATAAAGATTGGGAAGCTATTACCCGGGACAAAATATATAGCATTTTTTAAAACTCCAAATAAGGAATTTTCAATATTAAATTACTCTTTTGAGCTATGGGATAGAAGAAAGAGTTCTGAAGCCTATCTTATCATATCCTTAAACGAACCATCTTCAGAAGGATTTAAGTATATCCCAAACCACATTCCTTTTTATGAAAATGAAAATTGCAAACTGAAAGATCATGAACATAAAAACAGAGAGCCTCTTTCCTTTGAGTGCATAGCAGAATTTTCTAAGGGTGACAAACTATTGGGTTTCTTGAAGGGTGATGCAGACAATATGGGAAAGATTTTAATAGAAGGTTTTAAAAACACAAAGCTCAGCATAGCAAGATATTGCAGTTTTAGCAGAATGCTTGAAACTTTCTTCTCAGGTTATTTAAATTATAAGATAGAAAGAAACTTCAAAGATATTTATGTAATTTTCTCCGGCGGTGATGATTTCTTTGTAGCAGGTCCTTGGAATAGGATTGTAGATTTTTCCAAGGAGATAAGGGAAGATTATAAAAAATTCGTTGGCTTTAATTCAGACTTAACCTTTTCAGCTGGCTTAATTTTTGCTAAACCTCACGAGCCAATTTCATTCTGTGCTGAAATAGTTGATGAAGAACTTAAAGAAGCTAAGAAAAGAGAGGGGAAGGACAGTATAAGGCTATTCAGCAAGAATCTTGGATGGAATGAACTTGAAGAAGTATTAGATGAAGCAAAGAGAGTGATTAAATGGGTAGAAGAAAAGCCACCTCAAATTTCAAGATCTCTTGCCTTTAACTTTCGAGAATATGGAACAATGGCAGAAAAATTTGAAAATACAAAAGAGACTAAATATTTAAAGTTTATCCCCTTAATGGTCTACGACATAGAAAGAAATCTCTCCATGGAAAAACAAAAGGATGCATTTGAATGGGCTTATTCTTTCATCCCCAACCAGATAACCCCCTTTAACCATAAACTAAAATTTCTAAGGGTTATAATGGAATATGTTTTAAAATATACAAGAGGAGGTGAATAAAATGAGAAAAAGGTGTAAAGAATGCGGGAAAGAATTTGAAGCAAAGGACCTTAAGCATGATACCTGTCATGAATGCTTCCAGAAAAGAAAAAGTAAGAAAGATAATGTTGATAATTATTTGCTCCAAAACTACTATGATAAAGAAGGGAATTTGATTAAGGATGTTTTTATTGGGATTCCAGAAGACTTAGCTAAATTATTTTCAAACTCAGATCTTTCATCTAAGCAATTGCGCGAGTTTTTCTTTAAAATAAAAAAAGCAAGAAACACGGCTTTTTTAAAAGGAATGGAAAAGGCAAGACCTCTCCTTTGGGAATGTTTTCGAGATATTGAATATCAGCATAGAAGAGAAATTATTCCATACAATTTTCATAAATTTATGAAACATCATCTTTCTTTAGCAGAGAAGGATCAAAATTCCTTAGAAGGATTTTGTGAACACTTGGAGAGTATTCTTGCATATTTTACTAAAGAAAAAGGAGGAGAAGCATGAGATTAAAAGAATTCTCAAAATTAAAAGGTATTTTAAGGTTAAAAAGTGGACTACACATTGGAAGTGGTGAGAAAGGTCATTATGGCGAACCGGTATCAGTTATAAAGTCACTAACTTCTCAACTCCCTTACATTCCGGGTTCATCAATCAAAGGGAAAATGAGATTTCTTTTAGAAATCTTCTTTGGGAAAAGCTCTAATGGCAATCCTTGTTCATGTGGGAGGTGTCAAATCTGCTTACTGTTTGGAAGCGGCAAAGCAGAAACGACAAATCAACCTTCGAGGTTAATATTTAGAGATTGTTTCCCAACTGGTGCTTCTAAACAGTTAGTAGACAAAATCGACTTAGAAAAGAAAGCGGGCGTTAGAATTGACAGAAAAACTGGCAAAGCCGCTGAAAAGGCTTTATATGCTCTTGAAAGAGTTCCAGAAGGTTTAGAATTTGAACTTGAAATTTCAGTAAGAGTCTTCGAAAATGACGATGTGGAGTCTATCAAGAAATGGCTGCAAATGGGATTTTATCTTGTTGAGCAAGATGCCTTAGGTGGTGGTGGGACAAGGGGTTCAGGATATATTGAGTTTGATAAGCTTACTTTTAACGATACACCCTTTGAGCCTAACTGGAGAGAAGAAATAGCCAAAGAGAAAGATAAACTTATTGAGACAGCCAAAATAACAAAGTGAAAATTCAAATTTACAAATTGAACATTAAATTTCACTCTCCGATTTTAACCCCTCTCCATGCTGACACCATCTTTGGACATCTCTGTTGGGCTCTTTATTACAAAGAGGGAGAAAGTGCGCTTTTAGAAATGTTGACTCAATTCCAAAACTTCCCTCCGTTCCTCATCTCTGATGGATTTCCCACTATGAACAAAAACTCTACTAAAATCTACCTTTTTCCAAAGCCTTTCTTAGCAGACATTATAGCAGATTCTGAAAAGGAAATTAAAAAACTTTCATTTTTAACATATGAAAATTTCAATTTGGTGAGGAAGGGAATTAAACCAAATATTGAAGTGGAAAAAGAAATTTCTTACCATGTGAAATCCCAAATGTCTGTTCATAACATAATAAATCGGAACACCTCAGCAACATTTCAGGAAGGTGGTATTTTTGGCTGGAAAGAAATTTTTATACCTGAGATTTCCATATTCATAAAAATCTTCTCTGAAGAATGGATAGAAAAACTTTCTAATCTATTTAAGTTTCTAACATTTACAGGTTTTGGAAGCAAAAAGTCCATAGGAAAAGGAACTTTCAAAATGGAACAATTTGAATCTTTTAATTTAGAAGAAATTTCTAATCCCAATGGTTTTGTTACCCTCTCCAATTTCTGCCCCTCTGAAAATGACCCCACAGAAGGAATATACAAAACCTTTGTAAAATATGGTAAGCTTGGAGAAGAATTTACATTTTCTGGGAATCCATTTAAAAAACCTCTTCTCATGATAAAGACTGGCTCAGTCTTCAAAACAGATGGCAAACCAAAAGATTTTTATGGAAGAATGGTAGAGAATGTCTCTGATGTTAAACCTCAGGTTATCCAGTATGCTTATGCTTTTCCAGTCCCAATTATTTACCCAGAGTCAAAAAATGAATACTGAAAAAGACATTCTAATTTGCACTGTTGGCACTGAAAACTTTATTAAAAAAGTTTTCAAAGAAAAGAAATACATTAAGAGGATTTATGATTTCTACACGAGTCCAGACCTTGCTGAGAAAAATTCCTTTAAAATTGACCCCCTTCGAAAATGCATTGTTCACACTTACAGCGATGGCAAAAGGACAGCAAGATTCTCAATAGAACTTTTTCAACCTACTGAAGAAAAGCTCAAAATTGCTCTAATTGACCTATCTGAAACCTATTTAAAGGAGTGAAAATGGCTAAAACTTTAATTCTCAGTGTAGGAGGCTCCCTTTCTCCACTAATTATATCCGTAAAACATCATTCACCAGAGAATCTCATTTTCTTTGCATCAAAAGATACTGAATTGCAGATAGAACAACTTCTCTCAAACCTCATAAAAGAAGGTTTCGAAATCAAAAAACACGATAAAATAGTTACTCCTTCTGCAGAAGATTTAAACCAATGTCTCCACTCTCTTCTCACAAAGCTTCCAGAAATACTTTCTCGATGGAGTGTATCTTCCTCGGATTTAATTGTTGATTACACTGGTGGCACAAAATCAATGTCCTCAGCCCTTGTCCTTGCTACAATTGAGAAAACATCGACCTTCTCTTACATAGGAGGAGAAGAAAGGAACAAAGATGGGATTGGAGTTGTAATAGATGGCAAGGAAAAAGTGCTAAGAAAAGCGAATCCATGGGATGAAATGGCTATTGAGGAGAAAAAGAGAATAGAAATACTCTTCAACACAGGAAGATATACCCTTGCAAAGGATTCTGCTGAAAAAGCGAAAGAAAAAGTTTCTGAAAAGGAGAAGCCATTTTTTGAAATGCTTTCTCATCTTATTGAATCATACCAGCTCTGGGATTCATTCAAATATAGAGAAGCCACTAACAAACTTAGAAAGGCAATCCACGACCTTGAAATGTGCTGTTCTCGTCTTGAGCCTTATCATCCACTTTTTCTCCTTTTGAACCATACAAAAGAAAATCAAGAGTTCTTGAAAAACATAGACACAGATGGAAGGAAAAGAATCCTTGACCTCTTAGCAAACGCAAAAAGAAGAGCAAACTTTGAAGGAAGATACGACGATGCAATTGTTCGAATTTACAGAGCCATTGAAAAAAGTGCTCAACTTGAACTTAAAAAGCACAATTTAGATGCCTCTAACATAGACTCTAAACTTTTACCTGGCTCAATAAGAGAGGAAATAGAAAAAAAATACTACAACCAGAGAAAAAATAAAATACAGACCCCCCTTTATGGCTCCTGTCAAATCTTAAAGGAGATAGAAAAAGAAAAAGGGCAGAAGGGGTTAGGCAGTAAATTCTTTGAGATGGAAAGAGAACTGAACAATAGCATAATAGAGAATCGAAATCTCAGCATAATTGTTCATGGTGAAAATCCCATTGACAGAGAAAAATTTGAAAAGGCATTAATGACAGCCTTTGAATTTTTGGATATAAAGGAGGCTGAGCTTCCAGAATTTCCTGAACTGAAACTACAATAACAGAAACCGTGAGTTTCTGGTTTTGTTCATTGAAAATTTACTAAAAAGGAGGGAAAAGTGGCAATACTTTATCTTACTGAACAAGGTTCTACTCTAAGGAAAGAATCAAAAAGGCTTGTAGTTGAAAAGGATGGCAAAGTTCTTGCTGAGATACCAGAGTTTAAGATTGAAAAAGTTCTTATTTTTGGGAACATTCAACTTACAACTCCAGCAATTAAATTTCTCCTTGAGACAGGAATTGAGACCTCATTTCTCAACATTCACGGAAAGCTCATAGGTAGGCTTTCTCCCATTGAATCAAAAAATATTGAGCTAAGAATGAACCAGTATAAAAGATATCATGATGAAAATTTCCGTCTTCAAGTAGCTAAAGCCATTGTGGAAGGAAAGATTCGAAACATGAAAGTTGTTCTTCAAAAATATCAGAGAAACCATCCTGAGATAAACTTTGAAAGCTCGATCCAAGAACTTAACATCCTTCTTGAAGAACTCCCAAGAAAAGAAAAAGTTTCTTCAGTATTCGGACTTGAAGGAAGAGCCTCTGCAGTATATTACTCTTGTTTTGGAAAGATGTTCAGGAAAGAACTCCAATTTGAAGCTCGCACAAAACATCCTCCCCTTGATCCCGTAAATGCTCTTCTCTCTCTTGGGTATACTCTTATAACCAATGAGATGCTTTCTGCAGTAGTAGCCTTAGGATTTGACCCCTACATAGGTTTTCTCCATGGTATAGAGTATGGAAGACCATCCCTTGCTCTCGATCTAATAGAAGAATTCCGTGCTCCAATAGTTGACCGACTTGTTCTTGAAATTGTAAACAAAGGTATTCTTGGAATCGATGACTTCCAAAAGACTGAAGAAGGGGTATATCTTAAAGATAATCCAAGAAAAACATTCTTTCTCCATTATGAAAAAAGGATGCTTGAGACAATTCTTAATCCTGATGAAAGGACTGAAACAAGCTGGAGAAATCTTTTCATCCATCAAGCACAAAAATTTTCAAAGACCCTGAGAGAAGGTCTCACCTATAATCCTTTTCAAATAAGGTAAAAAAAAATGGCAGAGGAATTTTTCTGGGTTATAAGCTACGACATAAAGGATGACAGGAGACGTCTAAAAGTAGCCAAGGCTCTTGAAGACTATGGCAAAAGAGTTCAATACAGCGTTTTTGAATGCATTTTAAAGGAAGAGCAGATAAATCGTCTCAAAAGCAAGCTCCAGAGGATAATAAATAACGAAGAAGATAGTGTTAGGTACTACAAACTTTGCAACCCTTGCAAAGGAAAAATCATTATTCAGGGGCAAGGAAAAGTTTCAGAAGACGAGGATTTCTACATAATTTAGCGCTAAATCAAAGGAAGGCTAAAAATAAGTAGGATTAGCGACTTTGAGAAAATTTGCGAAAATAAGAGAAAATTTATAAAATAAAATTTCTCGAAAAAGAAAGGTTAGAATGATAAAAATAAGGTTTAGCGAAAATTTAAAAAAGAAATCTTATGGGGAGAGAAAATCCCTCGCCGCTGAGAGAATCCTTGACCCGATTAAAAGGGGATTGCGACAAACCCGTAAGACCTGACTCCGCAAGGGCAGGCAGGGTTAGGAGGAGAGAATCCTTGACCCGATTAAAAGGGGATTGCGACCGTCTTTCTTCTTCTTCCCCTTTCCACTTTTTTTCTCTTTGAGAGAATCCTTGACCCGATTAAAAGGGGATTGCGACGAGACTAAAAATAGCCTCTCCTTTCCCAGTGTTTGTCCCCCGGAAGAGAGAATCCTTGACCCGATTAAAAGGGGATTGCGACTCTGTAATTCAGCTTTTGCCTCAGAAATTTCACTTTCAGAGAGAATCCTTGACCCGATTAAAAGGGGATTGCGACGACAAGTGAGAAGTTTTTGTATTGCCTCTTCTACTTTGAGAGAGAATCCTTGACCCGATTAAAAGGGGATTGCGACTTCTCTTTCCCACGCTTCTTGTTCTGCTTTCCTTCTCATTTCTGAGAGAATCCTTGACCCGATTAAAAGGGGATTGCGACGCCATATACTTCAGTGTAAAAAGATCATCCCAATTCACTGTTGCTCTTTTACGAGAGAATCCTTGACCCGATTAAAAGGGGATTGCGACCTTCTACACACTGAAAGATGAAAGCGGTCTTCCTTCTGTAAGATAGAGAGAATCCTTGACCCGATTAAAAGGGGATTGCGACTCCCGTGTTCATGCCTCGAAACCATGATAGCTCCATTGTTTTTAGAGAGAATCCTTGACCCGATTAAAAGGGGATTGCGACTATTAAATACTGTCCCGGCGATCTTATAGGCTTCTCGCATCGAGAGAATCCTTGACCCGATTAAAAGGGGATTGCGACGTAGGAAAAACTCAGCTCGCTCATGAGGAGTTTCGAAATTTTCAACTGAGAGAATCCTTGACCCGATTAAAAGGGGATTGCGACGCAATTTCAGCGCCTCTTACTCGTGCTCTTCTCCTTCTACAGAGAGAATCCTTGACCCGATTAAAAGGGGATTGCGACTCCATTATATTAGCCCTCCATTCACCGCTGGAAGGTCCCGGAGAGAATCCTTGACCCGATTAAAATGGGATTGCGACGAACGACTCTTACAACTTGCCAGCAGGTGAGGGATTGATTGTGCGAGAGAATCCTTGACCCGATTAAAAGGGGATTGCGACGAGCTTCTGGGTCTCCTGTGGGAGTGCCAACAATAAGAGAGAATCCTTGACCCGATTAAAAGGGGATTGCGACACTACTTTTCCATCTTTTGTGAGACTGTGATGAACTATAAGAGAGAATCCTTGACCCGATTAAAAGGGGATTCTGAGAGAAGTGCGGAAGTGCTGAAGCTCGGAAGCAAGGATTAACTTCCGCTTTACCATGCTATAATCTTTTTATGGCAAAATATAAAGAACTTATTGTATTTCAGAAAGCTGATGAACTTGCTTTTAGAATTTATAAACTCACTGAGAATTTCCCAAAACATGAGTTGTTTGGCTTAACTTTACAACTCAGGAGAGCGGTTTTATCCATTCCTACAAATATAGCTGAAGGATATGGAAGAAAAAGCAAAAAAGAACTTGCTCAATTTATTAACATTGCCCTTGGTTCACTTGCTGAAACTGAGTATCTCCTGGATTTTTCTAAAAGACTTAATTACCCAAAGTCAGATATTTCAGAAGTTGAAAAATTAATTGACGAAGTGGGAAAACTTTTGTGGAGTTTCTACAGTTCTCTTAGAGAACAACGAATGCGTAGAAAGGCAGAAGATAAATAAAGAAATTGATCGATGCTTCCGCTCTTCTGTTCTTCCGTTCTATTGTTTGACTCGATTAAAAGGGGATTCTGAGAGAAGTGCGGAAGTGCTGAAGCTCGGAAGCAAGAATTACCCCTGCTCTTCCGCCTTTCTGCTCTATTGTTGACTTATTTCAGTTAATTTAGTAAAAGATTCCTGTGAAAGATTCTATTTTAAAAGGAAGTAAGTTTTTCTTTTTGGGGCTTCTGATTTTCTTTCTCCTTGCTTCAGAATTTCTTGTTCTTTTTCTGGATTCTTTTATTACTGGAAAGAGCTTGGGCGAGCTGAATTTGTGGAAGGAGAGATGGTATTTTCTTGTTTTGCATTGGATTATAACTATTTCAATTTGGGGAACAGGTGCTCTCTTGATTCTTTTATGGCTTAAAAGGAAGGAATTTCTACAGCAAATTTTTTCTTTTTCTCTTGAAAAAAGGTTCTTACCTGCTATTCTTTTCTCTATTATAACTTCACTGATTTTTTCTTCTATAGAATCGACTTTCTCATCACTGAAAGGTCTACAAATAATAAGGGAATTTTCGGGTTTTGCAATAATCCATGGAAAGAATGCCATAATCCTTTCAATCTTTCAGAATCTCTATTATTTCTTTGAATCTTATTTGGTTGTTTTAATTCTATCCTTTTTCCATACAGCGGGTGAACTCTGGTTCAGACTCAAGAAGATTCCTTGGGGAAGTTTAGGGCTCTTTTTAACATGGGGTATGGCGCATTTCGTTTCCCATCCTGAGGGAGCTCTTTTTATTGCCATTTTTTCTCTAATTCCTGGTTTTATCTATGTTCTTTTTTGGAAAAATTTCTATTCTACATTTCTTCTTGTATTCCTTAGTTTTATTTTTTAATTTTAAGGTTTTTCATGCAGTTCTTTATTATCGGCGACACCCATCATGGTGATCCGATTGTGGTTGAAAAGATGAGGAAATTTATTGAAAAAGTTAGCAGGGGGAAGAAAACCGCCCTTTTTACAGAGATATTCATGATTGATGAACAGAATTTAATAGAAAAGCTAAAGAAGGAGCCTGAGCTCCTTGAGAAAACAGCTAACCCAACTTTCGCAATTTAAAATGTAAACTATTGATAGAAAAGGGTTTTT
>CAZYPR010000018.1:0-28996 GCA_964649495.1 uncultured Clostridia bacterium
GCGGATAAGTCGGAAGGACACTTTGAAGAAGTTTGAAACAGCCATCAGAATGGCTACCCCTTTTCTTTCTGATTCAATGATTATATCATCGAGAAAAACTCCTTTTATTTCATCTTCCTTCCAGCCAAACGATTTTTCAAATTCAGGGTTGACTCTGATTATATTTCCATTTCTATCTGTTATAGCCATTGCAAGGTGAGAAAATTGGAAAATTCCCTCAAAATATTTTTGTTGCCTTTATAGTCAAATCTTTTCCTTTATGAATCGTTCTCTACATAGATAATTAGCACCTTTCTTGTTTCCTTTTTAATCTTGAAATTCTCAGAGATTGGTATTCCAGGAGACCATATGATTTCTTCGCCTGAAACTACCAATGGAAGATAATCCCTTTCTTTTGGTAATATCCCCCTCTGCCGGAAAACTTCACTCAATTTCTTCTTTCCAGGAGAGCCAATTGGTCTAAAAATATCTCCTTCCCTTCTGTTCCTAACAATCAATGGAATTTTGACCTTTTCGAAATCGATAAAAGCTCTTCTTCTATCGTCAAATTCTATCTTTTCTTCTGTCAAATAGATAGGTCTTGCATTTAGCTTAAATCCCGCCTCAGGAATTTTTAAAGGGGATTTCAAATCCCATAAATATAGATAATCCTTTTTTTCAAAAATTTCTTTTTTAAGAAATATCCAATCACCTTCCCTTCTCAAGACAAGCTTTCCTGGTAGATGGGCTTCCCTTTCTTTTTCAAGATTCCTTACAAGCTCGATGTGATAAAAACCAATTCTTCTTAAATTCCCTTTTATCTCTTCAATAAATCTCCTTACAACTCTCCTTTGAAGTGGAACTGGAAAATTTTTCAAAGCTTTTATATTCAGCTTTAAATCTTTATCTCGATAAGTAACCTCACTGAACTTCTCCCCCTCAATAATTCTATTTATCTCATCCTCCTCCCTTATGAGTTGAGCAGACTTTGCAAGATGCTCAACAAGTCTTTTCCCAAATCTTTCTTCGAGGTATGGAATAAGTTCAAATCTTATTCTATTCCTGAGTAGTTTGGCAGAGAGATTAGAGCTGTCAAACCTTGAAGGGATACCCTTTTCTTTTAAAAAATCTTCTATCTCCTTTCTTTTTATCTCAATCAAGGGTCTCACAAAAACTTCATCCTTTACTGGAAATATTGAAGATAAGCCTTTTAATCCTGAACCTCTCAAAACTCTCATGAGAAATGTTTCAGCCTGATCATTCATTGTGTGCCCAAGGGCAATTTTGTTTGCTCCAATTTCCTTTGCCTTTGATTTCAAAAATTTGTATCTTAAAATGCTTCCCGCCTCCTCAAGATTTATTTTTCTCTTTTTTGCATATTCCTTTACATCTTCGCTCCCTATATGAATCGGAAGACCAAGTCTCTCAGCTTCTTTTTTTACAAACTCCTCATCCTCGTCCGACTCCTCCCCCCTCAATTTATGATTGAAATGGGCAAGCTCTATTTTTAAGGGAAATTCCTTTGAAAACTCAATGAGAAGATGGAGCAAAGCAGAGGAGTCAGGACCACCTGAGAAAGCAACAAGAACATGGTCATTCTCTTGAAAAAGGTTGTGGGTTCGAATTGTTTTGAGGAATTTAAAGTAAATCTTATGTTTTCTCAAGATTATCCTTCCCTTTAAATTTCTTCTTCATTCTCCCCCTTTGGATAGCTGGTGGCGGTGGAGGGATTCGAACCCCCGACACAGCGGATATGAGCCGCTTGCTCTAACCACTGAGCTACACCGCCTAATATTTTATTCTAATAGGAGTTTGATAAAAGTTCAAGATTATTCAGATTCAGCTGAGAGCAAACAGCTAACAGAAATCTTAGACGAAGTCCAACCCTTCCCTATCAATATTTTTGCCTTTTTACTTTATTGCATTGTATCTTAAAAGAATCTCTTTAACTCTTTCAATGGGAAGGGAGGGAACAGAATGACCTTCAAACCCCCTCATTGATTCTGCCTTTGTAAGAGAGTTGTAAATAGCCTCTTCCACAGCTTCAATAACCGCAAGGAAAAGGGGAGAGAGGAAATCATCATTTAAAATAGAAACTCTCCTTAAAGGCTCTAAAGGATTAAAAGGAATTCTAAGATCTTTGTTTGTAGAAAAAGCAATTATATAGTCACCAGAACCGTGGGAAGAGATTCCGCCAGTTTTTGCAAGCCCGAGAATGCCCCTTTTAGCAAGTCTTTTCAACTGTCGAGAATCAAGGGGTGCATCTGTTGCGATAACAATCATACATGAGCCTCCCTGGTCATAGTTAATTTTTCCTTTAAGATAAAACTCGCCAAGCTCAATCCCTACAGGAGCACCCGCTATCTGTAGAATTCCTCCAAAATTCGTCTGGACTAAAACTCCAACAGTCCACCCCCCAAGATTTTTGGGAAGGACCCTTGATGATGTCCCAATTCCTCCTTTGAAGCCAAAGCAAACAGTCCCTGTTCCCGCTCCAACATTACCTTCTTCAACAACTCCTGACTTAGCATTTCTTATTGCACTGAGAACATGCTCTTTTTTTATGTGCATTCCTCTTATATCGTTCAAAAAGCCATCATTACACTCTCCAACCACTGGATTTACAGACCTAACATTTTCATTACTTTTTAAAGAAATTGTGTATTCAATAATGGCTTCCCCTGCGACTGGGACTGAAAGGGTATTTGTTAGAATTATAGGGGTTTCAATACAACCGAGTTCCTCAATCTGTGTAAATCCCATTAGCTTCCCAAAACCATTCCCTACATAAATCCCCGCAGAAACTTTCTCCATGAATATATTTCCATCATGGGGTAAAATTGCTGTTACTCCAGTTCTTACATTTTCTCCCTCAACCAAAGTAAAATGTCCCACCTTAACACCTTCCACATCTGTAATTGCATTGAATTTTCCAGGTTTCAGAATCCACGGGTTTACCCCAATCTCCCTCACCCTAACTCTTTCCTCAGATATTGAAAAGGTTAAAAGGAAAGTTATCAAAATTGGGATAAAAATCCATCTCATTTGATCCTCCAATTTCTATTATAAGACAAGCTTTTTTACAACTTTCTCCCATGTAATATCTTTTATAGATTCAAAACCATTCTCTCCCATCCTTCTTGCGAGCTCAGGGTTTTCTGAAAGGATGTCTATCTTCTCAGCAATCTTCTCAGGTAAGGGCTCAACTATAAATCCTGAGGACATGTCTCTGACAATCTCTGAAGGACCTCCACTGTCTTTACATGTTATCACTGGTTTTCGGGAAGAGAAGGCTTCCATTGTAACAAATCCAAAGTCTTCTTTGTAAGGAGCAAAGAAGACCGCCCTTGCTCTTGAATAATAATCGATGAGCTCCTCTTCGCTCAATCTTCCAAGGAGAAAAATCCTCTCTTGAAGATTTAGTTCAATTATAATTTTCTTAATTCTGTCCTCATCAACCCCCTCTCCCGCAATAAATGCTTTAACATCGCCGTTCTGGACAAATTTAAAAGCTTTCACAAGAAGATCGATTCTTTTTAAAGGATAGAGACGGGAGACAGTGAAAATAAAGTTTTCATATTTTTCAGTTCTATATTTTCTTTCCGGAGCGGGAGGATAGAGAACCTCTGATTCAATACCACCCCATTTAAGAAGCCTTCCTCTTATGGTTTCAGATTGTGAAAAAATCTTTTTGACATTGTGGGTGAGAAGATAGTGGTCAATTCTACTAATAATAGCTCTTCTTATACTTTCCTTTATTTTTCCCTTCCATGAAAGCCTTGATTTAAACTCTTCCCATAAATCATCGTATTCCCTCATCCTATGATTCAGCCATAGAACATGAACAGGATGTCTAACCGCATAACTCGGAAAACGAAGGGAGATAATCTGATCTATTTTTCTTCCAATTCCATCCTCTGTAAGATCAGTGAAAAAATTAGCGAGATAAGCCTGAATTTGTCTCCCAAACTTGTTTTGAGGGGTGAAAAATATATCCGCCTCATAGCCGCTCTCCCTCAGTGCTTTTAAAAGGTTCTCTGCAATTATAAGATGTCCACCGTAAACAAACGGAACTGTTGAGGTAACGATAACAATCCTTTTCATGATGTGATTATATTTTGAAGATTCGCTTTCTGTCAAATAAAATAGTTTTGGAAGGAAAATTATGATATACTAATTCATTAAGTTGGTGAAAAGAATCCTCTTTGTTTTTGGGACAAGACCTGAAGCTATTAAACTGGCACCTGTTATTTTAAAGCTAAAAGGGGATGGAAAAAAATTATTTGAAACAAGAATCTGCGTGACAGGTCAGCACAGGGAAATGCTTGACCAGGTTCTAAAAATTTTCAAAATAAAGCCTGATTATGATCTAAAGCTCATGAAAGAGAATCAATCCCTCTTCCACATTACATCCACTGCTTTAAAGAGAATTGAAAAGATTTTAAAAAAAGAAAAACCTGACCTGGTAATGGTGCAGGGAGACACAACAACAACATTTGTTGCAAGCCTTTCAGCTTATTATCAAAAAGTGAAAGTTGCCCATGTGGAAGCAGGATTGAGAACAGAGGACAAGTTTAATCCATTTCCAGAGGAAATAAATAGAAGACTTACAGATTGCATTGCTGACCTTTACTTTGCTCCAACGGAAAAAGCAAAAGAAAATTTGCTCAGGGAAGGGGTTAGAGAGGAAAAGATATTTGTAACTGGGAATACTGTTGTTGATGCTCTCTTCATGATCCTTGATATGCAGAATGATACTAAAGTTAAAAATAAGATTGAAGAAAGATTTTTAAAAAAATACGGAATCTCTTTTGAAAGGAGGACTATTCTTGTAACAGGGCACAGAAGGGAAAGTTTCGGGAAAGATTTTGAAGAGATATGCCACGGTATAAAAATGATAGCTGAAAATGCTGATGTTCAAATTGTCTACCCAGTCCATCTCAATCCAAATGTTCAGAAGCCAGTAATGAGAATACTGGGTGGTTTAGAGAATGTTTATCTTATAGAGCCTCTTGATTATTATCATTTTGTTTGGTTAATGAATAGGTCTTATCTAATACTCACAGATTCAGGTGGAATTCAAGAAGAAGCTCCCGCTCTTGCGAAGCCCGTTCTTGTTATGAGAAAAAAGACTGAAAGACCTGAGGGGATTGAGGCAGGTGTAGCAAAACTTGTGGGAACTGAAAGGGAAAGAATATACAGAGAAACCGTGAAACTCCTGGAATCCATGGAACTTTACAACCAAATGGCTAAGGCAAAATTACCCTTTGGGGATGGACTTTCAGCAGAAAGAATATTAAAAATTCTCCAAAATGAACTATAATTAAATGGCAAAAAAGATAGAAAATCAAAATTTCGTTAGAATTCTTTTAATAATCTGGCTGATCGCTAACCTCTTTGTTTTTCTTTCTCCCCTTTCCCTTGGTCAATCTATGTTTAAAAATTCTGATAAAATATATCACATTTTCTTTTCTTTCACCACAGCTTTTCTTTTTTATCTATCTTTTAAGGATAGGAAAACCGCATTATGGCGGAGCTTTTTCCTCACTATAATTTATGGCTTTTTAATAGAAATATCTCAGGGTCTTCTTCCATATAGAGAATTCTCCTTCTCTGATCTTCTATCAGATGCTTTGGGAGGAGGGATTTTTATTTTAATTTTCCTTTTTTTGAAAGTTAAAGCTTAGCCCTTCTGTCAATAAAACCTTTCCATAGGGTCATCCATATTATTTTTATGTCAAGGAGTATTGACCAGTTCTCTATATAATAAAGATCATACTTTATCCTCTCTTCAAGAGGGGTGTTACCCCTTAGACCATGAACCTGTGCCCATCCTGTTATCCCGCTCTTTACTTTATGTCTCAACATATAACGTGGTATTTTCTCCCTGAAAGACTCAACAAAATAAGGTCTTTCGGGTCTTGGACCTACAAGGCTCATATCACCTTTCAAAACATTTATAAGTTGAGGAAGTTCATCTATACTAAATTTTCTTAAAAATTTTCCGATGGGTGTAACTCTTGGGTCGTTGTCAGAAGCCCAAACAGGACCTGTATCTTTTTCAGCATTTTCAATCATTGTCCTAAACTTGTAAAGCTTAAAAATCTTTCCATCCATTCCAAATCTTTCTTGAACATAAAAAACCTTTCCTTTTGATGTTGCTTTAATTAAAATAGCTATCAGGGGGAAAAATGGTAAAAGTAAAATCAAGCCCATAAGAGATATGACTATATCCATCAATCTTTTTACAACCATCCCCCATCCCCTTAAAGGTATCTCCATTACATTTAAAACAGGAATCCCTTCAAAATCTTCTATTTTTGAGCTGAAGGGTATTTCATGGAGAAGGTCTATTACAAGACGGGTATCAACGAGGAGATCGTTGGAGATTTCAATTATCTGCTTTATTTTTGATGATTCTTCAAGGGGTAGTGCTATAAAGAGTTCGTTTATTTTCTTTTCATTTATAATCCTTTTCAACTCATCAGTCCTTCCAATTACCTCTTCTTGAGGAGCTTTATCGTCTATAAATCCGTAGAAATTCATTCCGAACCTTTCAAGTTTTTTAATCCTTTCAGAAACAAGTTTTCCCAACTCATTATATCCACAAATTGCTATGTTTATCTTATTTTTTGGGAAATAAAACTTTTCAAGCCATAAATACCCAATTTTCCTTATTCCGAGCATTAAAAATGCTGAAATGAAAATGTAGATTAAAAGGAATAAACGCGATATTTCAAAGTAGGTATTTCCATTCATATAAGTTCCAAGATAGCTTACAATTGCTAAAACACCCAAAACTGTTAGAAAAGATGAAACAAAAATGTTAAGGGTTTCCTCGGAGAGAACTTTCTTAAACTTCACTTTATAAAGTCCTAAAGAAGATGCGATAAGAAGATGCAAAAATATGAAAAGAGGGATAGTCTCAGCATAATAGCGAAAAGGGAATATACCTTTGGATGATGGTAAAACAATCCTCAAATAGTAAGAAATCAAAATAGAAATTAAAACAGAAATTATGTCTCCTATTACAAGGAAAAGGAAAAAGCCCGGAATTCTCTTTTGAAATATCACTCTCAATTCTTCATCTCCTTTTTAAATTGGATGTTTTCTCTTCTATCCATTTCCTTATCTTCTCTTTGAAATTTTGGCATGAAAAATTTTCTGCCCATTTCCTTATCTCAGTTTTATTAAACTCTATATTTTTAAATCTGTCAATGGCATGGTTTAATGATTCAACTGTTTGTTCATGGAATAGGATGCCAGTTTCCCCATCCTTTACAGTCTCAAGAGCGCCTCCCTTTCCAAAAGCAATGACAGGGACTCCGCAAGCTTGTGATTCCAAAGGAGCAATACCAAAATCTTCTATTCCAGGAAGGATGAATGCCCTGGCATTCTGATAGAGTTTTAGAAGCTCGTTATCTGAAACAGCTCCCAAAAAGGAAATATTTGAGGATGCAATTTTCTTTAACCTCTTTTGCTCAGGTCCTGTGCCAACTATAAAAAGCTTCTCCTTTCTTCTTTTGAAAGCTTCAATTGCCAGGTCTATTTTCTTGTATGGAACAAGAGCAGAAACTATCAAAAAATAGTCCCCTCCGTTTTTTTTAGGCAAAAAATATTCAGTATCCACAGGTGCATGAATAACATGAGATTCCCTTCCATAATATTTTTTTATCCTCTGGGCTACATAGTGGGAATCAGCGCAAAAGGAATAAACCCTTGAAGAAGAGGAAACATCCCAGATTCTTAAATATGAGATTATAGGTGAAATAATTGCTCTTTTAAAGGGAGAGGTTCTCTCTTTTCCAAAATAAAAATGATAAAGGTCCCAAGCATATCTCATGGGAGTAAAACAGTAGCAGAGATGGATTGCATCAGGGCTTGGAATTGCACCCTTTGCCACACAATGACTGGAGCTGATTATAAGGTCATAACCTGTAAGATCAAAATTTTCAATGGCAACTGGAAAGAGGGGTAAATAATATCGGTAATGGTTTTTGATAAAGGGGAATTTCTGAAGAAAGCTAACAAAAATTTTTCTATTTTCTATGGATGGATGCTGAGTTCCTTTGATATGAAAAAGAGTGTAAATATCAGCATCTGGAAAAAGCTCCGCAAAAACCTCAAGAACCTTTTCCCCTCCCCTTCTTCCTGTAAGCCAGTCATGGACAAGGGCTACTTTCATTTATTCTCCTCCAGTAATTAAGAATTTTTTTTGCTGTTTCAGACCATTTATAACATTTTGCAATCTCTTTCCCCTTATAAATTAATCCTTCCCTCAAATCTTCATTCTCCAGAACTTTATTTAAGGCTTCAGCTAAAGAATCTTCAGAGTGCGGGTCGAAATAAACT
Organism: uncultured Clostridia bacterium; assembly: GCA_964649495.1. GTDB lineage: Bacteria > Acidobacteriota > Aminicenantia > JBFLYD01 > JBBIMS01 > JBBIMS01. The sequence continues at coordinate 8,332 of CAZYPR010000018.1, forward strand.
GCCCCATCTTTAAGTATTTCAGGCATTGAGGGTGATGATGATGAAATTACAGGAACTCCTTTTGCCATTGCCTCAAGGGGTGGCAAACCAAAACCTTCATAAAGGGAAGGAAAAATAAAAGCTTGAGAAGATTCATAAAGAGCAAGAAGTTCATTAAATGGAAGAAAACCTTTAAATATAACTATCTCTTTAAGTCCTTCCCTTTCAACTTCCGATAAAATCTCTCTTGTCGGAATCCCTCCTACAATCACAAGTTTTATTTTATCTTTAAACCTCTTCATCACTCTTACCAGAATCTTAATATTTTTATGGGGTTTGATATTTCCAGCATATAAAGCATAATTTCCCAATTCTTTCCTGAATCTTTCCACTATTTGATAATCTGCATTTTCAAAAAACCTTTCATCCAAACCATTATAAACTACTTCAATCTTTTTTTCAGCCCATGGAAAGAATTTCAAAATATCTTTCTTAGAACTTTCAGAAACAGTAAAGGCTATTTTCGAAACCTTTAGTGCTCTCCCAATCTGGAAATAAGCATAGTAGCGAAGAAAACTGAATGGCAAATAAGAAGGGAAAAGTAGATGAATTACATCATGGACTGTAACAGTGGTTGAGCCTTTATAAAAAATCGGGACTACATAATGGGGAGAGTGGAATATTTCACAATTTATTTTTCTAAGGAGGAATGGAATTTTTATGTGCTCTGAGATTGAGTATTTAGCCACAGTGGTCTTCAAAAAATTGAAATTTCTTCCAAGGGGTGGAAGTGAAAATGGATTATAGCCAATTAAAAAATATTCATTTTCGTTATCGATTTCTGAAAGAGACTTAAGAAGGTTGAAGATGTGGCTTCCTATTCCGAAATCTTCGATTTTCCTTATATCAATAGCAATTCTCATTTTACTCTAAAATACTTTTTAGAGTTCTTTCTGCACAACTTTCAAGGTCGAATTTTTCTGAATGGATCAAACCTCTCCTTGAAAGTTCATCCCTTAAATTTTCATTGAGTATAAGCTCATTAAGTCCTTCTCCAACACTCTCAGGAGAAAGCTTGTCAATAAAGTATGCTACATCATGAAACAGTTCTCTGTAGCTGTGCCCATTGAAAAGTAAACAAGGGACTCCGCATGCCATTGCCTCAAGGACTGGCAACCCAAATCCTTCATACTCTGAAAGGGAAACAAATATTGACGAGATGTTGTAAAGTTTTAAAAGTTCTTCGTCATTAATGTAACCATATATTTCAACCCGCTTTTTCAGCCCTAATTTATCTACAAGCTCATTCACATTAATTTTCGGATAAGTTCTGTTTTCACCTACTATAATCAATCTCCAATCATCCCTTCCAAGCATTGAAAATCCCTCAAGAAGGAGGGGTATATTCCTTCTTTGAAATATCGCCCCAACAGTTAAAATTATATTTTCTTTTTTCTCAGTAAGGAAGCGGAAATAAGGATTTACACCATGGTAAATAACATCTATTTTCCCTCTGGCAAATTTAAATTTTTCTTCAATCTCAGCTTTAACAAAATTGGAGACAGTAATAATTTTTTCTGCTATCCTTGCTGAAATTTTTGAGAATATCCGCCTTTTAAGTCCCTCTCTCCGCGAAAACCATGAAGGATCTCTAAAAAATGATAAGTCATGAAGGACAACAACTTTTTTCTGTTTACCAAAAAAAGGGGTTGAATAAGAGGGAGAGAAAAGGATTTCAACTTTTTCTTTTTTAAGAATAAAGGGAAGAGCAATCTGCTCCCATAACCATCCTTCTTTCCTTAAAAGGAATGGAACAAGAACATTCTTTAAATTCTGAGAAGAAAGAAAGGAAATTTTAGGGATTTCATCCTTAAAAAAGAGGACGAATTTAATATCCTTTTTATTGTGCCAAAAGTATAAAAGCCCTTCAAGATATCTTCCTACACCTGTCCTTTTACCTTCCAGTTCCCTTGCATCTATTCCAATTATCATTTCCCAAAAATCTCCTTATAGAATTGAATTGTCATCTGAGCACTTTTAATCCATGAAAAAACCTCTACCCTCTTCCTTCCTTTCTCAATTAAATCTTCCTTAAGTTTTTCATCGCTCAAGACCATTTCCATTTTCTCTGAGAGTTCTGAGGGAGAATTTGGAGAAAAATAAATTGCCCCATCCCCTGCAATTTCAGGTATTGAAGAAACTCCGGAGGCAACAACAGGAACTGAAGATGACATTGCCTCAAGAATCGGCAATCCAAAACCCTCCTCAAAAGATGGAAAAACAAAAAGAGAACTTAATCTGTAAATTACAGATAGATCTTGATTTTCAACATAGCCAGTAAAAATTACACTCTCCTCCAATCCATTTTCATATATTTTCTTTTTAATTCTATCAAATCCTAAAACTTTCTCTCCCACTATCAAAAGCTTGAAATCTTCAAATTTTTTCTTTAATAAACTGAAAGCTTCAATCAGAGTCTCTAAATTTTTTCTTGGTTCAATGTTCCCAACAAAAAGGATAAATTTTGAAGGAAGGGAATATTTAGATTTTATTTTCTCCATAAGAAATTCATCATGCTCTTTTTTAAATATTTCATCAACTCCATGGGGTATTACCCTTATCTTCTCTTCTTCACAACCAAACAATCTAATCACTTCAGATTTTGTAAATTCCGAAGGACAGATGATTCCATCAGCTTTTTTTATGGAATCAGCAACCTTCTGAGGAAAATCTTTCCTCATTTCTCTTACCGTTCCTTCTGGATTTTTAAAGAAAAAAAGGTCATGCACTGTTATGATACATCTCCCACCTGTTGGAATCAAAAGGGGGTGAGGAGAGTGAACAATGTCAATTTTTTCTAAAAGAAAAGATTCAATCTTGGGAAAGTTGAGTTTGTTCCACAAAAAATTAACAAAGCTTACAGGCAAGGGGAAATCAAAGAGATGAAAATTTGATGAATCTGGAATTTTCTTCCTATTGAATCTATCCTTTAAAGAAGATGAGAAAAGATAATAAGAATTCTCACTATCTATTTTTGAAATATTCCAGATAAGACTTTTCAGGTAAATTCCAACCCCTGTTTCTTTTTTAAGAAAAGGTCTTACATCTATGCATATATTCATTTCTTGAATTTTCCAAGACCTTCAAGCTCAAGAAGATATTTTTTCACATGCAATCCCGCAGAAAATCCTCCCAGAGTTCCATCTTTTCTTATAACCCTGTGGCAGGGAATAATTATGGGAACTGGATTTTTGCCCACTGCATTCCCTACAAATCGGGGAGCATTGGGAAGCCCGACTCTTCGGGCAAGTTGAGAGTATGTAACTGTCTCCCCATAATGAATTTTTAGAAGCTCACTCCAGATTTTCTTTTCTTTTTCAGTTCCAATTATAAAAGAAACATGGATTTTTGATAAATCAATTTTTTCACCGCAGAAATATCCTTGGAGCATAGAAATTTCTTCTTTCAAAAAAGCTTCATCTTCTTTTAAGATAAATCCCATTTTTAAAAGCTCAGAAAGGGGTGAGCTATTCTTTCGTTCGAATTCAGCCCATACAACTTCCGAACCCATTTTGCAAATAAAAAAGTTACCAAATTTATATTTGACGGTGGCAAACTTTATCTCCTTTTTTATATTTTCACCCATTTATAACTCCTTTCAAAATTTAATTCAGAATAATCTCATTTTTCTCCTGACCACCTGTAAGGAAGATATTCAGGTTCCCACATTGAGTTTCTAACCATTTCCAGTAATTTCTCATCCTCTCCCCTTATACCAAGACCTAAATCCCGTGCAATTTTTGCAACTGTAAATGCAACCATTTCAGAGACTTTTCTTATATTTTTAATTTCAGGAAGTAGTTTCCCTTTTTTAAGATCTTCAGAAGAAACGAGCTCAGCAAGCTGTTTTGCAGAATAAACAAACATTTCATCAGTAATTTTAAGAGACATGGAAACTATTGCTCCAAGACCAATTCCTGGAAATACATACATGTTGTTACACTGGGAAACGAATCTCAGCTCTCCATTTACTTTGACAGGAGGAAAGGGAGAGCCTGTTGCGATCAAACACTTTCCATTTGTGGCTTTAAATGCAACTTCCGGTGTGCACTCACTTTTTGATGTAGGATTTGAAAGAGGAAGGATTAAAGGTATTTCAGTATTTTTAGCCATCTCTTTTAGGATTTCCTCAGTGAAAGAACCTCCGACTCCTGAAGTTCCTATAAGAACAGTTGCCTTTGAATTGGAAACTGTATCTTTTAAACCAACAAATCCCTCCCTTTCAAGCCTCCATCCACTCACTGAATTTCTATCTCTCACAAAGGGTCTCTGATACTCGTCGACCTCCATTCCCTCAATTAGCAATCCATCCTTATCCACAGAATAAATTCTTTCCTTACTCTCCTTTTCCGTAAGCCCCTCTTCCATCATTCCCTTCACTAAAGCATTTGCTATTCCATATCCCGCCTGACCAAATCCAAATATCACATATCTCTGGTCCTTTAACTTTTGATTCTTTACCCTCATACCTGAGTAAATTGTGGCAAGAGCAACTGCTCCTGTTCCCTGTATATCATCATTGAAAGAGCATATTCTATCTCTGTATCTGTTTAAAAGGCGAAGGGCATTCTGCTTCCCAAAATCCTCCCACTGAAGAATTGCATGAGGGAAATTCCTTCTCACGCCCTTAACAAATTCTTCTATAACAAAATCATACTCTTCTCCTTCCAATCTCTTATGCTTTAGCCCTATGTATAAGGGGTCATTACGAAGATTCTCATTGTTGGTTCCCACATCAATACAAACAGGAAGGCAGAGAGCGGGATGAATACCCGCTCCTGCGACATATAAACTTATTTTTCCTATCGGGATTGTCATGCCACCAACTCCCTGATCTCCAAGACCAAGTATTCTCTCTCCATCAGTAACCACAATTAAATGAATATTGGAAAATGGAGCATTGGATAAAATCCTGTCAATAAGGGAAATCCTGTTGGCAGAAACAAAAAGTCCTCTCAATCTTCTGAAAATGTGGCTGAATGTTTTTGCTGCTTCTCCAACAGTTGGAGTGTAAACATATGGGAGCATTTCCTCAAGATTGTCTAGAAGAACTCTGTAAAAGAGAGTTTCATTTCTGTCAAGAAGTCCTAAAAGATAGAGATATTTTTCAAGGGGATCTATTTTACGGGAGTAACTATGGAGAACCCTCTGACACTGCTCTTCCAGAGTTGAAACCTTTTCAGGAAGTAAGCCCCAGAGGTCAAGGGTTTCTCTTTCCTCCTCTGTAAAGGCAGAACCTTTATTGTAGATGGGATTTTCAGTAATGTGATGTTTCTTAAAAGGAACTTCGATAAATTTTTCCTTTGTTAAAGGATCAAGTTGGATAACAAATTTATGCACGATTACCTCCTGAAAAATTTAAAGCCAAAAGGGAAGATTTAAAAAAATATTTTTTTCCCTTCCTTCTTGATTCTTTCATAATTGAAAATAAAATCATTAAAAATTTTATCATATTTCCAAAGAATTGCCACTATTTTCTTAAAAATATTAAAATTGAATATGGCTCTTAGAGGAAGATGGCTGATAAGAGGGGAGAATCTAAAAAGTATTCATCCCTTCCCCCTCTATCTTATTTCAGAAGCAATAAATTCAGGCTTAATTTCCCCATCATGGATCGAATTTCTTATCGATGAGAGAAACTTCTTCGAGATAAAGGATGGAGTCCCTTTAATTCATGTTATCCCTGATAGGGAAAGATTGGATTTAGCACAATTTAAAGAAAAAATTTTGAATAATTCGAAATTAAAATCAGAAGATTTGTTTCCTTCTGAGAAACCAACTTCAGTTCTTCTCATTTTCCCCTATTCTCTGAAAGATAAAAGATGGCTAAGTATGGGAATCCCTCCCTCCCTTCTCTTTCTCTCAAATTCCTTGAAATTACATCATCATTTAGTAAAAATAAAAAAAATTCCAGTGGAATCCGAAATAATCTCTGATGAAATTGAAAACTTTTCCTGGATTGGGATTCCTCTTTATGATGATCTTTTTATCCCTGTCAAAAAGTTAATTGGTTTGATTAAGGAGAAATTCAAGGGGAGAATAGCTGTTGGAGGACCCATGGCAACCCTTTCTCCTATTGCTGTTTCAGCCCATTTACCTGATGCGAATCTAATATTAAGAGGGGAGGTAGAGGAAGCATTTCCAAAACTTCTATCCCTTCTCCATGACCCAATTTTGAATTTAAAAGAGCTCTTCAAAATCAAAGGTTTTCTTTACAGAGATGAGAATATTTTAATATCATCCTCTTTCTCTGAAATTGCTCTTCCTGACCTTAAACTCTCCAACATGGACATTGATTCAATTCCTGATGAAGAGCTCGAAAAAGGTCTCGAAATAAACACATCAAGGGGGTGTCCGAGGGGATGTATATATTGCAGTCATGTCCATGGAAGAAAATTAAGGGAATTACCACTGGAAAATATAAAAAAATGGATAGAGAAATTTAAAGAGAGACTTATATCAAAGGGGATAAGAAATCCTCGGGCATTCACAATTAATATAAACGATGACGATATACTCCTCAATGAAAAAAGGGCAGAAAAACTTATAAAAATTATAAATGAATCAGGCTTTAAAATTTGGGGAATTCAAACATCCCTTGAGTCCATTGCAGAAAAAATTGGGATTCTTGATTTTCTTTCAGAGAAAAAATACTATTTTGAAGAAAAACCCCTTATCTGGCTTGGAACAGACTCATTCCTACCTGAAAGAAGGAAAAGATTGGGAAGAAAACCATTAAATAGAGAAATAATTGAAGAAATAATTGAAAAGATGGAGGAAAGGCATATTTTAAATTATCATTATCTCATACTTTCTGACCATAAAACTGACTGGATGGACTTTATTGAAGAAATTATTTTCATTTGTGAACTTCAGAAAAATTATAAATATTTTGATATAATTCCAACATCAAGGTTTCTAATCCCTTATCCTTACACACCCTCATTCAAAATTATTCCTTTTGATAGAATTGAAAAGAAAATTCTTTCAATAAAGAACTATCCAAAATTTGATTATCCAATTGTAAAATTTGCAAAGCCACAAAATGAATACATATATGCCCTTCTCAATCCCAACATTTCTTTTGAACCATTGATTTTTGAAAAAGATTTTATAAATTCCCTTTCCAAAAAAAATTTTAGAGAAGTTATAAACACCCTTTACTCTCTCTTAAAGTTTGTAGCTCGAAAGGAAATGAATGAAGAAATACGAAAGTTCTTAATCAAACTTCTCAATGAAATTGAGGGGAAAGGAAAAAATCTTATATAATAACTAAAGAAGGCTGAACTTTTTTAGAATTTGAAGAAGCTTCTCATCTTCTTTACTTAATTCCCTCAATGCTTCTAAAAGAGATTGGAGTGCTCTTTTATTCCCTGCCAGCTCCTCTTCAATGCTTTTTACTTTAGTCTCAAAGGGCCTGATCATTGTTCTCCTATCCCATATTGCAAATCCTATTGAAACCGCTACAATTGCAGTGAATGCTCCGACTATTCCAAGAAACAAATTAATCATTTGGTCAAATCTTTTGTCAATAGCTTCAAACCTTTTGTCCATCTCCCTTATTATCGCCCTCTGTCCCTCCTCAACCCTCTTCAATCCTTCCTCAACCCTGGTTAGCCTCTCTATTATTTCTGTCTCATTTATTTTTGAAGGTTCCGCAGAAAAGGCAATGAATGGCAAAAATATTAGAGACAATAGTCCAATTAAAAGAAATCTCTTATTTTGTTTTTCCATAATCTCTATATAATATAAAAAGGGAATTAAGTCAAATAGCAATTCCCTTTTGCTATTTTACAAATTCAAATTAGGCGCTTTACTTGTCAATTTTCTTTTCAAAATCGAGAGCACTTCTTGGGTGGGTCTTCTGATAAATCTTCTTTAACTCTTTTATATTTAGATGGGTGTATCTCTGGGTTGTCTCTAAGGATTCATGCCCAAGAAGTTCCTGGATTGTTCTGAGATCTGCTCCCCTCATTAAAAGATGAGTGGCAAAGGAATGTCTTAAAGAATGGGGTGTTATTTTTTTACTTATAAGTTCTATCCCGTATTTTTTTACTATTCTTTCCACTGACCTTGCTGTTATTCTTTCTCCCCTCATATTTATGAAAAGAGGCTCTTCATCAAATCTCCCATTGTTAATCTGAAATCTCAACTTGAACCACTCTTTCAATCTCCTTTCTGCATGAGAACCAAAAGGAACAATCCTTTCCTTTTTCCCTTTTCCTTTAACCCTTACCACCCTATTCCTCAAATTAACATCTTCCCAGTTTAATGAGACAAGTTCAGAGACTCTAAGACCCGAGGAGTAGAGAAGTTCAATAATGCAAATATCCCTTTTTTCTTTTAGGTTCTCTCCTTCTCCTAAAAGATTTATAGCTTCCCTTTCTGAAAGAAAAGAAGGGAGCTTCCTTTCCAGTTTTGGAGTTGAGATTACCTCAGAGGGATTGTGTTCCAAAACTTTTTTCTCCACAAGGAAATCAAAAAAGGAACGAACTGATGATAGCTTTCTTGCAATCGATGTCTTTGAATTCCTTTCCTTTAATCTTTCTCCAATAAAATCTCTTATATCAGTATGGGTTATCTCATTGAGGCTTTTCCCCTTTTTTTGAAGAAAAGAAATAAATTGACTAAGATCTATTGTGTAATTTCTTAAGGTATGGGCTGAATAGCCATATGATTTTAAGCTGTCTATAAACTCACTGAGGAAATTTTCCAATTTATTTCTTTAAAAACTCAAGCATCTGTTTTGCAATGGGAAGGTTTGGATGATCCTCCTTAGCAAGGGAAATGAATTTTTCTAAGGCTGATATTGCTTTCTCTTTCATGTTTTGATTTATATACATCGTGCTAAGCTCATAATAAGCATCTGTAAAATCAGGTCTAAGCTCTGTTGCTTTTTCAAAAGCGGACATTGCTCCTTGATAGTCACCAGTGTTTTTTAAACAAGCTCCAAGATTATAAAATGCATCGGGGTCATTGGGACTTATTTCAACTGCTTTCCTGTAGTATTTTCCTGCTTCTTCATAATTGGACTTCCTTGAGTAAATCTCAGCTATCGCCTTATTCGCACTATAACTATTTGGTTGAATCTCCAACATCTTCTGAAGATAAAGCAAAGCCTCATCATCTTTGTTCTGTCTTATTAGAGTAATTGCAAGATTGTAAAGATATATAGGTTCTTTTGGCTCAAGATTTATCGCTTCTCTATAAGCCTTTTCTGCTTCTAAAAAATTCCCTTTTTGAAATTCCTCATTCCCCTTTTTGAAAGCTTTATCTCCAGGAGATGCTTTTGATTCAATAAAAGAAGTTGTTGATTCAAGCTCACCTGTAAATTCTGAAATCTCCGCAATTGAAACCTTTATCTCTGCAACTGCAGGAATATATCCTTCTTTCTCAAATTTTATCTGATAATAACCTGGATGAAGTCCTGTTTGAATAAAGGTGCCATCTTTGTTTGTCTTTAAAGTAAATCTCACTATTGAATACTCCATTGAAGTAATTGTAACTTTTACTCCTTCAATTGGAGTCTTTTTAGTTTTATCAATAATTTTTCCCTTTACTCCACCCTGAACTCCTGAAAATAGAATTGCAGGTATAATAAATAAAATTAAAAATCCAATAAATCTTATCTCTTTTCTTGGACCCTTAAATTCTGGAATTAAATTTTGTCCTTTCATGATTCCTCCACAGAAGAAATTCTAACTTCTAAAGCAAAAAAAATCAACCCCGTCTTCCTTAACAAATAGGAGGTATAAACAAACATTATCTTGCATATTTTTTTTGTAGTCCTTTACAAACTAAAAAGAGGAGGGGGCTTTAAAGCCTCCCTCCTCGACTTTTACTTTCTTGAGCTTTAACTTTGGGTTTTGGTTGCTTTTGCCTTTAATTTCTGAAGTGCTCTTTCAGCTTTATCCTGAATCATATCCTGCATCATTTGGTCATACACGCATGTCCCGCATTTATAAAGTCTTGGACATATCTTATACTCAACATCCCCTGAAAGCATATATCTGCACTTTCTTTCCTGAGCGGGAAGAGCCAGAAGCGAATCTCTTATAGTTGAGAACCCAATTCTGTCCTGATATTGCCTGTCAGCCTCCTGAAGATTCTGGGCAAATTCGCATCTTGAACAATCCTGTCCTGTCATGCAGAGCCTGTATGAAATTATACCCATCTTTGACCATATGCACTCTTTCTCACTCGTTTCTGTCTTTGCCACCTTTTTCTTTTCAACCACAGCGGGCTTCATGAAATCTCTTTCTCTTTCAATCTTCCTTATGTATCTTTTCACTTCTTCGTAGTCTGGGAATATCTTCAGAGCATTTTTCAACTCAATCAGAGCCTCTTCATACATACCTTCTCGATAGAAATTAAGCGCTTTCATAACATGGGTGTCAGCTACCTTCTTGAGAGCTTCTTCGCTTACGGGTCTTTCTTCTGTTATAACTTCCTGAACTATCTCGAATTTAGTGGCTGTAAGGGAGAGAGCTCTTTTGATGGACTCAACTATATCCTCTGGGTCAAAGGGTTTTGTTATGTAATCTGTTGCACCAATCTTCATTGCTTCAACTGCATTCTGAATTGTTCCATAGGCAGTTATCATTATTACTTTTGTTTCAGGTCTTTTTGCTTTGATCTCTTTTAAAACCTGGATTCCATCAATACCTGGCATTTTAAGGTCGAGAATAACGCAATGAACCTTTTCCTTTTCAATCAACTCTATGGCTTTATATCCATCCTCTGCAGTAAGAATATCAAAGCCTTCCTCTTTGAGCCAATCAGAAAGAGATTTCCTTACGATTGGCTCATCGTCTACTATCATTAAATTATACCTTAACATTTTAAAACCTCCTATATTTTATTTTCATTTTTTCTTTCATCTTTGTTCTCCATAAAAATTTATATCAAGGGGCATGCCAGTTTTTCAGATAGTCCAGAAATGGCTTTGAGGCTTGAAAAGGAGGTTTGAGCTATTTTTAAAGAAAACAGAAATTGTTAAATATTTTTACACTTTTTTTATGAATTAACTTCTGATAAGGGTTTATGCTTGTGTAATAATTTTAATCAACTGTTTATTTTTTTAACTTTTCTGGGAAATGTTGTATTCTTTAATTTTATTGTAAAGGGTTATTCTTGATATCCCTAAGATGGAAGAAGCCTTGGAGATGTTCCAGTCAGTCTCTTCAAGAACGCTTATGATATGCGCTTTCTCAACCTCTTTTAAAGATTTATGTGGATATTTCGGGTAAGAATATGTAGTTGGAATTGGAATATCATCTATATCAATAATCTTCGAGGAACAGACAACTACTGCATGTTCTATAAAATTCTCAAGCTCTCTAACATTTCCAGGCCATTGGTAACCCATGAAAAAATCAATGGCTCTCTTTGAAAAACCGCTTATCTCTTTCTTGTTTTCCTCTGAAAACTTCTTCAGGAAATGATTTGCCAAGAGAAGAATATCTTCTCTCCTTTCCCTCAAAGGAGGGATCTCAATAGTTATAACATTCAATCTGTAAAAAAGATCTTCCCTGAAACTCCCTTTCCTTACTTCTTCCCATAAATTTTTGTTAGTTGCGGATATAACCCTTACATCAACTTTTATAATTTCATTCCCTCCAATTCTTGTAAATTCCTTCTCCTGAAGAACTCTAAGAAGATGAGCTTGTAATTGAAAAGGCAGATCACCTATTTCATCTAAAAACAATGTTCCTTTATTGGCAATTTCAAATTTTCCTTTTTTAGTGGATATTGCTCCTGTAAAAGCACCCTTTTCATGTCCAAATAACTCTGATTCCAGCAATGTTTCTGGAATGTTTACACAGCTAACGACAACAAATGGGTTATTTCTTCTTTCAGAGGCAAAATGAATTGCCCTTGCAACAAGCTCCTTCCCTGTTCCAGTCTCTCCCTGAATCAGGACTGTGGTGCTTGTCTTTGCTACTGTCTCTATAAGTTCATAAACCCTTCTCATTTTGGGAGATTTTCCGATAATGTTATGATAGCTGTATCTCTTTTCCATCTCTTTTTTCAGCTGAATATTTTCCTCTGCAAGAGTTAAATGCTCAACCATTTTACTTAAAATGAGTTCAACTCTTTCAGGACAGAAAGGTTTTTCTATGAAATCAAAGGCTCCCTCTTTCATTGCTATCACCGCACTCTCAACAGTTCCATAAGCTGATATAAATACTGCAAGGGCGGGATTGACTCTCTTTTTTATATTCCTGAATAGCTCTATTCCATCCATCCCAGGCATTTTTAGATCAATAATAAAAATATTTACAGGCTCCTTCTCTATGATCTCGAGAGCCTCCTGACCTGAGGATGCAGTTATTGGCTCAAAACCTGCTTCCAATAGCCAGGATTTGAGAGAATCCCTCACAATCCTTTCATCATCAACAACAAGAATCTTAACTGGTTTCATGGTAAGCAGAAAGTTTAATAGTGAAAGTTGTCCCCTTCCCTACCTCGCTTTCAACCTCGATCCTTCCTTTATGTCTCTGAATTATTCCATAACAGACCGCAAGTCCGAGCCCTACTCCTTTACCTTTTTCCTTTGTCGTAAAGAAAGGTGTGAAAAGCTTTTTTAGATTCTCCTTTGGAATCCCTATACCAGTATCTATAAACTTTATGAAAACTTCCTTTGTTGATTCTATGTATCCACTTCTTATAGTCAGGGTTCCTCCATTGGGCATTGCCTGAATTGCATTTAAAATAATATTGACAAAAACCTGTTGGATCTGATCAGGATCCGCAAAAACCATTGGTAAATCTTTATCTAAGTCAACAATTATATTCACATTACTGAGTTCAGCATGATGGGAAAGTATGGATATTGCATTTTTAATAACTTTTTCTATTGCAAAAGGAACAGGCCTTGGTTGAGTCTGTCGGGCAAAATCGAGAAGATTTTTTACAATTCTTGTGCACCTCTCGGTCTCCTGCTCCATTAGTGAAAGCCTTTCTTTTGAAGATTCAACATCAAACTTTCCTTCTTTAATACTTTTCAGCATTAATCTTGTATAAAGAAGAACACCGGTTAGAGGATTGTTAATTTCGTGGGCTACTCCCGCTGCAATCTGTCCTATTGAGCTTAACTTTTCAGCCTGAATAAGGGTATCTTGGGTTTTCTGAAGCTCATCTATCAGATATGGAAGACACATCTCAACTTCAGCAATCCCCTGAAAAACAGCAACCGCTTTGTCCCTACATGTTGGGTATCCACATGCACCACAATTTAGCTCATCTTCCTTCTTCATTTTTCCAAACTTTGCAAGTATCTCCTTTATCTGCTCCTCAGTGGGATATGGAATACTTACTGGCTTGGCAGAAAAGTTCCTTTTTAGATTAACATCAGAAAAATTCTTTATATCTTCAGCAGATTTATTCTCATCAAAATTCTTTCTTGTAAATTCTATTATTAAGTCCTTTTTCTCAAAAAGACTTAAATTTGTATTCATGGCGGGACCATTTATGCATCCTTCACAGAAAAGAAGGTCGAAAAACTTCGCTTTGACTTTTCCTTTCTCTATCTGCTCCAGTATTTCAATAACCCTTTCCTTTCCTTCTGTGACCACAACATCTCCTTCAACAAGATCAAAAGGAAGTCGAGCACTCTTCATCAACCCTCCTGAAACAGGAAAAAGACGAGCCAATCCAGGAACAGGTCCATCCATTCTGCTCTCTTCTAATTCATCAATATCTATCCCTTTTTTTGATATTAAATCTTTTATCTCATCATATGTGAGAACTGCATCTATAACTCCGTCTATTTCAGGTGCTTTTATTTCATCTTTCTTGGCAATGCACGGTCCTATAAAAACAACCTTTGCATCAGGAGAAATTTTCTTTTTGATGGCTCTTCCGGTTGCAACCATAGGAGAAACAATCCTGGCAAGATAAGGAACAAGGGAGGGATGAAATTTTATAACATAGTTTACAACAGCGGGACAGGGAGTAGAAATTATCGGACCTTTATCATTTTCGAATAATTTTGGATACTCAAGAGTTGATATTAGCTGTGCTCCAAAAGCAACTTCCATTACCTTATAAAATCCAAGCTTTCTCAAAGCTGTTATGAATTTAAAAGGGTTGTGGGGATAAAAAGCTGCAGGAAAAGATGGAGCAAGAATGGCTATTACATTATAATTTTCAGAAATGAGTTCTGAGACAGAAGGAAGATGGGTTTCTACCTGCTTTGCATTTTGGGCACATACCCTCAAACATGTTCCACAAGCAATGCATCTATCCTCCATGACCTCTGCCTGACCGAATCTTACGCGAATTGCCTTAGCGGGACAATTCCTTACGCAGGAATAGCACCTTTTACATTTACCAGGGACAGTGGAAACTATAGCCATTTTTTAGTATAAACCATCTGGAAAGAAAATTAAAGAAACAAAGTTCATGCCTTACTGAAAAATTTCACTTCCCAAGCAATCTTTCTATCCTTTTTCTAACATCTTCTTCAAACCTTTTTATAAATTGACAGACATACTCATTTATGTCAGGAAATGGTTCATTTATTAAAGGAGTAAGATCCATTGCATAGATTGCACTCTCCGCAAAATCAACTTCATGGGTTGAAAAATATGTTGCATTAGCTCGCCTCCTTCCTACTGTTGCAAGATCATATCTCTTACCACCTCCAATCTGAGAATCAAAAACTCCAAGAAGAGCATTTTCAAGATTTGAAAAACCTGAAACATTAAAGAAAACTTTGTCATCGTCTTGCATCCAGTCAAGATCCCTCCAAACTTCACATCCAAAAACTTTCTTTGGCTTAATTTCAGAAGGGAGGTCTTTAAGGGCTAAAATTGTTTTAAGAGCCACCGCAACATGGGTATCGTGCTTGTCAGCAAGATTATGGGTATAAACAATTTCTGGTTTTGCAATGGATATAATTTCTCTGAGATCCTCTATAACATCTTTACTGGAATAATCTTTAACTTCTGAACTTGAATAATTAAGGAAAGCAATTCCGCCATACTCTCCAATTATCGCAGCTTTCTTTTGCTCCTTTTTTCTCACTTCTATCATCTCTTCATCACTCAATTTCTCATATCTCCCTGTTCTCGGACTCCCCCCTCCATCTGTGACAACAATACCGAAAAACCATTTCTCATTGTTTCCAAAACATTCTATTATTCCGTGATAAGCAAGTATTTCCAGGTCATCAGGATGGGCAGATATTCCAAGATGAGTTGTTCTTTCAATTCCTTCTTTAAAAGGGATATTATCGGGAATAAAAATCTCAGCCTTTTTGTTTTTTAATTTTAACATTTCAAAATCTCCAATCATTTTAGATTTTAGCAGTTTAAGATTCTTAAGACAAAATTAATATTATCTTGCTTCCTTAAAGAAAATATAACTTCCGATTCCAAAGGCGCCGAGCCCGATAGAAAGAGCTATTAAGTTCAACAACCATCCCACAAAAGGAAGAGAGAAAAGAACAGTGAATATAAACATTCCAACAATTAATGAAAGAATTGGAGATTCTTTTTTCAAAATTTTATCACCCATGAATGAGGCAAAAATAATCCTTCCAATGTAAAGAAATATTAAATAAAGAGCAATTAGAATAAGGGAGATTGGAATTCCTAAAACTGTGATGGCAAGAATTATTGATGCAACAGGAACACAGATTAATAGTGCAAAGCCTATTCCAAGACTTTTCCAGATGTGAGTTATTTCCATTTTTACCCTGAAAACTAAGGAAGGGAAAAGTTTTATAAAAACAAAACCTACAATTATACCCGCTACCATAAATATAAATTTCCAGAAATAGAATTTCCAGCTCAACCATTTTGATTTTCTTGCCTTTTCTTTTAGCGGGATCTCCTCTATTTTGCCCTCAATTTTAGCACCCTCAATTATTTCAGCCTTCTTCGCCCTGTATCTTAGATCACCTTTTATAATAGAAGACCGGGAAACTAAAATCTCTCTTGCATTTAGATTTGCAAACTTTCCAATTTCGCCTGCAAGGGATATTGACTCACCACCCGCCCTGACCTCTCCTAAGATTAAACCTTCTATCTTTATTTCATTTCCACCGATGAGGAGATCTCCGCCAATTTTGGATTTTTTATTTATACTTATAAATTGTCCTGATAGAGTTGCGTTTTTCTGAATTTCTCCATTTACATTAACAAATTGACCTCCCACTCTAACATCATCAAGGGCAATTCCATTTATTGAAAATATCTGAGCCATCCCAATGATATCTCCCGAAACTTCTCCATTGATGGAGATGTCTTTAGCAAAAAAGAAAAGGTCTCCGTTAACTCTTCCGTCAATTGTTATATTTTGTCCCAATAAAAACAAATCCTCATTAATAACCTCATCTTGAGAAATTGAGATAGAACTTTTACTAATAAATTTTGAAGCAAAGGAAAAGGTAGAAAGAATTGAAAGGGCAAAAAACCCTATAAAAAGACTTTTAAAAATTCTTTTCATTTAAAGCCTCCAAATAAAAAGTTAATTGCTCCATGTTATTAATTCTCATCTTGTTTAAATTTTGAATTTTTACTTTTGAATATTTAATTTTCATAATGTTTCCATCTTGATTCTTAAATTTTTAAATAATAAAACAACAAAAATTATAACCGACATAATTCCTGCTTCAATAGAAATAAGCCTGAAATCGAGTGTTAAAAGCTTGTTAAAAACAACAAAGAAAAGGGATGGAGTGTAAAACAAGGGAGAAAGAAAATTTCCAATTAATGGAATTGACCTCAAATACTCAAAAAGGATATAAGTAGTAAAGAGTATAAAAATAATAAAAAAGAGAGAAAGAAACTGCTTTATATTAGCTTTTTTCTTAAGCTCAACCTCATAAATTCTCTCAAGAATAAGGGAAGTAAGAACAACATTCCTTTCCTTAAAGAGTTCTCTAAGTTCAGCTTCCTCGATTCTCATTTTCTCAATCAATTCTCTGCATTTATCGCAATAAGAAAGATGCTCATCAACCTTAAGCTTCTCCTTTCTGCTTAATTCACCATGTATGTATTTCTGATAAAAAATTGGGTCAAAGCATCTCATTTTTAACTCCTTTACTTAAAATCTTCCTCAGTTCCTCCTTTCCCCTGAATATCATGCTCGCCACTGTGTTCCTTGGTATTCCCATAATCTTTGCAATTTCATCGTAAGAAAAATCCATATAGTACTTAAAAATAAGAACTGCCCTGTAATTTTCAGGCAGACTAATCAATGCTTCCTGAAGACCTTTCTTTTCATCTTCTCTAATAACAATATCTTCAGGGCTTTCACTTTTTTTCTCAAGACTTTCTCTATGAAGGGAAGAAATATACTCCCTTTCTACTTTTCTTTTCCTTGAAATATCCCTCAAATAATTTTTTGTAATTGTAAAAACCCAGGATGAGAAATCAAGGTTTAAATTGAAAGAAGAAAGGTTTTTGTAGATTCTCAAAAAAATCTCCATTGTTGCATCCTTAGCATCTTCATAGGAACCAAGGTAGTAAAAACAAAGATTAAAGATTTTCCTCTGGAAGGCATCGATAATTCTTGCAAATGATTCTTTTTTTCCATCAAGGCAATCATTTATTATTCCTTTTATTTCTTCTCTATCGAGCATAAAAGCGTCTCTCTTAAAAACTTTCCTTTTATATTTTATATTACGAATAAGAAAACAAAAAATTGCAAGTATTGAAATTTTGACACATCGAATAAAATCTGAAATAATTTATTATTGAAATGAAGAGATTTCTATCTAAGTTTTTTCCTGTTTTCATAATTTCAGCCACTTTATTATTTCTGGGAACAAAACTTATCCAGAGCATTCTTCCCTCTTCAGAAAATACCCTATACAAAGTATCCCCCATTTTAAGTAGAGCTCTCTCACTTATAAAAAAGGAATATGTTGAAGAGGTTGATCCTGTAAAAGTTTTTGAGGGCGCATATCTCGGTGCCCTTGAAACCATAGAGCCTTTAGCATCCTATCTAAAACCTGAGGAGTTGAAAAAACTTAGACAGTTCGAAAATAAATCAGCAGGAGATATAGGTATTTTTTCCATCAAAAGAGGTGGGGTATTTCAGGTTATTGGAATAATCGAAAATTCACCCGCTGATAAGGCAGGGATAAAATTTGGAGACATATTAAGTGGAATTGATGGGGAGTCTGCTCTTCTAAAAAGCTTCCACCAATTGAGAATCTCTTTAAAGGGTGAGCCTGGAACAAAGGTAAAAATCAGATGGATAAGAGAGCTTGATAAAAAAGAATCGGAAATAATAAGAGCCGCTATTTATGAGCAACAATGGAAAGTTATAGACTCATCTCCCAACATATGTCTAATAAGGGTTTACAGTTTTTTCCCTTTTCTTTCTGAATCTATAAAAAACTTCATATTACAACAGAAAAAATTTGGATTGAAAAAAATAATATTTGACTTGAGAAATTGCTGGGAAGGAACATTTGAAGAAGGTTTAGAACTTGCAAATCTTTTTACAAATGAAGCTAAAATAATTGCTCAAGGAAAGGATGGAAAGAAAGAGGAAATTAATCTGAAAAGAAAACCTTACTTTGAAGATATTAAGTTGGAAATCCTTGTTGGGAAAGGAACATTCGGACCTGCTGAAATTTTTTCATATCTTATCAAATCTTCAAAAAGGGGAACTATTTACGGTGAAAAGACTTTAGGACTTACTTCCATCCAGCAGATCTTTAGTCTTAGCAATGGTTCTGCTATAATTTTCAAGACAAAAGAGATTTTATCTCCCTCAGGAGCTCCCTTTTATCAGGAAGGGATTGTTCCTGATAAAATAATAAACATAAATGAAGATTTTTTAAAGGATATTACGAAAAGCGAATAACAAATTGAATGGAAGAATCAAAAAAACAAGAAGAGGGTAAAAGATTAAAACTACCGATATTCTATATCATTTCTGGAATTCTTTTTCTTTTAATCCTCCTTGCATTTGATTTTTATTTTTACAAAGAGAAAGAAAAATCCCTTTTGTTTTCTAATATTTTTAGGAAATCTGAAGAGAAAGCTTTACTTGAAATTGTGAATCCAATTCTGAAGAGTTTTTCACCAAAAAATGTTAAATTCGAAGAGAAGAACGGTCTGAAATCATGGAAGATTGCCACTCCATCCATTGCTGATTCAAGAGCCCAAGCTTTCCTTATATTCGAAAAACTTGAAAGGAATAGGTTAAAGGGAAGAATGGAATGGGATAAAAGAAAGCCAGAATTGGTAAAGCTGAGTATTTTCTCAAAAGAAAGGCAGATAGGAGTTGTGATATTTGAGAGTCCTGAGGAAGAGAAAAAAGATAAAAAGAGAAAGTATGGGGGTGAAATTGCAATAATAATTGACGATATTGGATACTCTCTGGAATTGGTTGAAGAGATTGTGAAAATAAAGGAGCCTTTGACCCTTTCAATCCTTCCATTTTTGCCCGATTCGAAAAAATGTGCTGAAATAGCAATTGAAAATGGCAAAGAAGTCATAATCCATATGCCTATGGAATCCAACAATGGTGGTGATTTAGAAATTGGAATTATAAAGGAAGAAATGAGGGAGGATGAGATAAAGGAGCTTATCAAAAGTGCAATAGAATCTTTACCTCAAGCTAAAGGAATGAACAATCATAAGGGTTCAAAAATCACAAAAAAAGAGCACATAATGGAGATAATCCTTAATGAGCTCAAAGAAAGGAATCTATTCTTTATAGATAGCAAAACATCAGATCACTCAGTAGCTCTGAAGGTTGCCAGAAGAATTGGCTTACCATCTTCTGAAAGGGATGTATTTATAGATTCAATAAATTCAAGAGCCCAAATAGAAAAAAACATTTTAAAACTTTTTAAAATATCAAAAAAGAAAAAGGGAATAGGGATTGCCCACCCATATCCTGAGACCATAAAAGCTCTAAAGGAACTTCTCCCGCAAGCAGAAAATTATGGTGTAAAAGTTGTATTTGTTTCTGAAGTTATAGAATATTAGGATGCAAAAAGGAAAGAATGCTATCCTTGAAGCCCTAAAAATAAATGAAAATATAGCATTCGTTCTTCTTAACCTATATTCCGCCTTTTAAAATTAAATGTAATGCTGATGCGGATTTGGGAAGAATTTTCCATGAAATATGTGTGCGGACACCCTCTCATCCTTCCTGTGCCAGTTTTCCACCTTTTCTTTATCGGTCCTTTGAGCTCTCTTTGTCCTCCTCATCAAAAAGACGCATCTGTCCGATCAGAGCCTGTCAACCCTCCAGACTTTTAATTAATCAGAGATTGGAAGAAGCAAAAAGAAAGATTATAGAAGCATTAGGGGATTCTGCTATTACTCCAACTGGCGAATTAAAGCCGGAATATAATGACGAGAAGATACAGTTTGCAAAAGAAATCAAAGAATTGGAACAAAAACTTGGCAAAAATAATATAAGACTGGAATCTTTTATACTTTCAAAGACTAAATATGAATCTTTAATAGATGGTATTAGTAATCCACAGGAAAAAGACGAATACATAGAAAATCATGTATTATTTTTATATGATATTAACTGGCTTGAAATATTATTTAGGTTAATAGAGAAGAATTCACCATGAGGGATGAAAGTTTAATTAAGAAATTAGAAAAAGGCACGGCACATGCGTAAAACACGGCATAAA
>CAZYPR010000018.1:29014-45881 GCA_964649495.1 uncultured Clostridia bacterium
CCCAAATTTTTGCTTCGCAAAAACTTCTTTTATGCTGGAAGAGGTATCCTAACCCTTCGGGGTGCGTAAAATTCTCATCTTTTAAATTTTCAAAAAATTTTGTAGAATTTAGGTTAATTTTAGTATAATTTCATGAATCAAATGAAGTTTCTTAATAAGTTAACAAATTTGAAAATTATTTTTCTCTTTTATATTGCAATTACTTTAATTGTTAGTGTCTTTGAGATAGCTAAAGGTCCTAAAGAATTTGGGGGAAGAGTTTACACCCATTACAACAACTATTTAATATTCAGCAGGTCTTTTTTTCACTTAATTAAAGGTGAGGATCTTTATTCCCCATTTCCTGATGAGCACTGGGATCTGTTTAAATACAGTCCCACCTTTGCTCTCTCAATGGGAATTTTTGCTATTTTTTCTGAGCAAATTGGTCTTATTTTTTGGAACATGCTAAATTCTCTAATCCTATTTTTTGCTATAAAATTCCTAAAATTCCTTGATGAAAAAAGGAAAGCCTATATTCTCTGGTTCATCCTTATTGACATTGTTACTTCCATGCAAAACTCCCAGAGCAATTCTCTTGTTGCAGGTCTTCTGATTTTTGCCTTTAATTTTTTTGAAAGGGAGAAGGTCCACATCTCCTCCCTTTTCATTATTCTTTCCCTTTTTGTAAAGCCAATCGGATTTATCTTTCTGTTGCTATTTCTTCTTTATCCGAAAAAATTGAAGTTTATTTGTTTCTCAATTTTTTGGGGAATATTGCTCCTCCTTCTTCCTCTCTTAGTAGTTTCCCCACATCAACTTTATTTACTCTACAAAAGCTGGGCTAATCTTATTATGAGAGATTATTCGGTTTACCAGGGCTTATCTGTATTTGGAGTATTAAAAAGTGGATTTGGTGTTGAACTTCCAAAACATATAATTTTTCTTGCGGGTATGATTCTTTTTTCTATTCCTTTTCTCCACTTTAACTCATTTACCAGAAGCGATTTCAGACTTCTCATTCTCTCTTCTTCCCTAATCTGGTCTGTTATCTTCAATCATAAGGCTGAATCCCCTACTTTCGTAATTGCATCTACTGGTGTTGCAATATGGTATTTTTCAAAAAAAAGAAATTGTCTGAATTTAATCCTTTTAATTTTCTACTTCATCCTGACCTCAATATCATCTACAGATATAACCCCATTCTGGATAAAGGAAAATATTGTAAGACCTTACCTTATAAAAGCTATACCTTCGATAATCTTATGGTTGAAAATTGAATGGGAAGTGTTTTTTTCATCAGAAACCAATATTTGAATTTTTTATTAAAAAGCTCTTAACTCTCTACTCCACTGTAACGGATTTTGCAAGGTTTCTTGGTTGGTCGACATCATGTCCTTTCTTTAAAGCCATATAATAGGCAAAAAGCTGGAGGGGTATAACTGTAAGAAAAGGAGTAAATAGCTCATGGGTTTTAGGAACATAAACTACCTCATCAACCTTACTTTCAATTTCACTGTTATCTTCTGTTGTTACAGCAAGAACAATTCCGTTCCTTGCTTTAACTTCAGATATGTTGCTTAAAACCTTAGCAGAAACTTTATCTTTTGGAATGATGGCAAAAACAGGAGTTTTTTCATCAATCAAAGCAATGGGACCATGCTTCATTTCACCCGCTGGATAACCCTCCGCATGAACATATGCAATCTCTTTTAGCTTCAAAGCACCTTCTAGGGCAATTGGATAATTTACCCATCTTCCGAGATAGAGAAAGTCTGTGCGAGATAGGAATTTTGAACTTAAATTTTCAATTTTCTTATCGTTTTTTAAAGAAATCTCAACCTTTTGAGGGATTTTTTGAAGCTCCTGGAGAAGTTCTAATATCTTTTCTTTTGATATTGAGCCCTTTATTTCACCCAGATAAATTGAGAAAAGAGCAAGAGCCATTAGCTGTGCTGTAAAGGCTTTTGTGGAAGCAACTCCTATTTCAGGACCTGCATGGGTTAAAATTGTTCCGTCTGATTCTCTTGTGGCAGTGCTTCCGTCAACATTGCATATTGTTATGACTTTCCCTCCCCTTTTTCTTATCTCCTTAATTCCCGCAAGGGTGTCTGCAGTCTCACCTGACTGGGATATGCTCAGACCAATGGTTTTATCATTCCATATAAAATCTCTGTATCTGAATTCCGATGCATAATCAACTTCACAGGGAGTTCTGGCTATGTTTTCAAGAAAATATTTCCCTACAAGTCCTGCATGAAAAGATGTTCCACATGCAATTATTAAAACCTTTTCTATTTTTTTTAAAAAATCGACTGATAGATTTATCTCTCCAAGAAAGACCTTAGCACTCTCAAGGGATACTCTTCCAATAATAGTCTCTCTCAATGCTTTAGGTTGCTCATGGATCTCTTTTAACATGAAATGTTTGTACCCTGCTTTTTCTACCATTATTGGATCCCAGCTTATTCTTCTCATCTCTTTTTCAATGGGATTTCCAGAAAGATCGTAGAAATTAAATTTCCCCGATTCAACCTCAACCATCTCCCTATCCTCTAAGACAATAACATCCTTTGTGTAGGGAAGGATTGCGGTTAGATCAGAGGAAAGAATAAATTCTTCTTCTCCAACTCCTAAAATCAGAGGAGGTCCATATCTTCCTCCAACAATTTTAAAAGGATCATTTTTTGAAATGGCAAGAATTGCAAAGACTCCATCAAGTCTTTCTATGGCTCTCCTGAAAGCTTTAAGAAGGTCTCCTTGAAAATACTTTTCGATTAAATGAGCAATAACCTCACTGTCTGTTTCAGAACTAAAATTGTGTCCTTCTTTGATAAGTTCCTCTTTCAATTGAAGATAATTTTCTATTATTCCATTGTGGACAACTACAATTTCTCCTTTGCAATCTTGATGCGGATGGGCATTCTCTTCTGATGGTCTTCCATGGGTCGCCCATCTTGTATGGGCTATTCCGAAAAGACCCTCAATGGGAGATTTTTTAAGAGATTCCTCAAGATCCTTTATTTTCCCCTTGATTCTTTTCATTGATATAGATTTTCCATTAAATAATGCAACTCCCGCAGAGTCATATCCTCTATATTCAAGCCTCTTTAACCCCTCTATTAATATATCAATTGCTTTCCTTTTCCCTAAATATCCAATTATCCCGCACATTACTTTTTTCTTCTTTTAACCCATTTTTCAATGTTTGTTTGCCTTTCCCTTGCAATTCCAAGGGCATATGGTGGAACATCCTTTGTTATTGTTGAGCCAGCACCAATATATGATTTTTTTCCTACCTTAACAGGAGCAACAAGCTCTGTCCCAGATCCAATAAATGCACCAGATTCAATTATAGTAACATTTTTGTTTTTCCCGTCGAAATTACATGTTATTGTTCCAGCGCCCACATTAACATCAGAGCCGATCTTTGCATCTCCAAGATAACTAAGATGTAGAGCCTTTGACCTTTTGCCTACATATGTATTTTTTACCTCAACAAAATTACCTATTCTTGCTTTAGACTCAATTACAGTCCCCGGTCTAATTCTTGAATATGGACCAACCGATGCTCCTTTCATAACCTTTGCACCTTCTAAGAAAGATGAGGGAAGAATATTCACACTATCAGCAATCTCACAGTCTCTTATATGGGAAAAAGGATAGAGAATACATCTTTTTCCAATTTGCGTCTTTCCTTCAATTATAGTGAATGGATAAATTATTGTTCCCTTTCCAATTTTTACATCGTAATCAATCCATGTGGTTTGCGGAGAAAGGACTTTGACACCTTTTTTCTGAATCTCTCCAATTTTTCTCAGTCTTAAAACCTCAATAATTCTTGGAATGTTTTCCCTTTTCTCCCAAGAAATAAATTCCTCCTCACTTTCAGGAAAAACTTCACCAATTTTTTCGCCATTTCTTAAAAGAGAAGAAGAGAAAGAATCAACCAAAGTTTTTAAACCACCCTTTTTAAATTCTATTCTCTCTATAAAAGATAAGATTTTTCCATTGAAAATGAGCGCACCGATTTTCCCTTTATCTATGGCTGATTTCAATACGGTTAAAGAATTATTTTTCTTATAATGCGCTTTTATTAAAGAGTTGAGGGTTGGGTAAGATATAAGGGGGTAATCACTCCTCAAAATTATAAAATCTTTATCTTCTAAGGTGTTTGATATAGAACTATCTTGGAGAATTTCCCTTAAGATTTCTTCCCATTTTTCAACAATTAAAGGAGAGAATCCATTTTTAATAACTTCTTTTAAGGACTCACCCTTTTTCTCTAAAGCCAAAAATATCCTAAAAGGGGAAAATTTTTTTGAAATCTCTAAGATGTAGCTCAGAAGAGGCTTTCCAAGAATCTCTTGAGCAAGAATTGAAGGTTTTATCTTTTTCCCAAAATTAAGAGAAATAACAATAAAAATTAATTCTCTCATTTGAAAAGGTTTACTCTACCTTTACTATATTCTCAAATTTTTCATTACCCCAGTATTTCATGAAGTCTGAAATATTGTAGGCGAGAACTTTCAGATAGTCATCCTCTTCAACAGCTTTCTCCAAAAATTCAAAACATTTGGAGTCATCGCCCATCTGGCTATAGGCAATGCTCATTAGAAAATATGCGAATGGATCCTTTGGAGTTTTCTCCAAGGCTTTGTTTAGAGCACTAATAGCTTCCTTTGGGCTTTTGCAATTAATGTGATAAATTCCAAGATTTATAAAATCCCTGTAGGTTTTGGGACTGAACTCCTCCTTTTCAAGAAGTTTTCTACATATGGAAATATAGTTCTCAGCCCTTGCCACCATCTCAGTCTCCTTTGGATTTTTCTCCATAAAATTTTTGAAAAGTTCCATTGCTTTCCTGAATTCTCTATGCTGGAAAGCTTTTACCGCTTCTTCCCAGCTTGGGTTTACCTCTCTTTTTTCCATTTTTCCACTCTCTCCTTTCAAAAGTATATTTTATTGTTTTTTTAGGAAGGATTCAAACCACCGAGGGAAAAGAAACTAAATCCTCACTTTTTACTAAAAGATTATTTTCAAGAATATAATTTATCATTTTAAGATGGAGGGAGTGCCCTCCCTTTCTTATCCTGAAATAACCCTTCAGTGGAAGAGGAAGAAGGGATATATCACCGAGAAAGTCAAGGATTTTATGCCTTACAAATTCATCTTTAAATCTTAGGGGACCATTGATAATTCCATTGCTATCGATGGCGATTGTGTTACTCAAGGAGGCTCCCAATGCAATACCATTACTTCTCAGATAATCAATGTCCGAAATAAACCCAAATGTCCTTGCGGGTGCAATTTCTCTTTCAAAAACCGATTGTGTTATCTCCAGTGTAAGGGATTGGAATCCAATGGCAGGATGGTTATATTCAATTTCATATTGGACCTTTAATCCGTCATAGGGATAACCTTCTATCCAATAATCACCATCTTTTAAAGAGAATGGTTTGACAAGGTGAAGATATATTTTATCCCATGGAAGTTTTTCAATTCCAACACTTTTAATACCCTGGACAAAGGAGTATGCACTACCATCAAGGATTGGAACCTCATCCCCTTCAATAACCACTTTACAGTTATCTATTCCTGAAAAACGAATTGCGGAAAGGAGGTGTTCAACTGTTGAAATCCTCGAACCATTATATACAACAACTGTTGCATGATTTGCGTAGGCTTTTCGAGGATCAACTTTTATCTCTATTCCATAATCACTTCTTTCGAATATTATTCCTCTTTCCTCTTTTAAAGGAATGAGATGAAGAACAGCTTTTTTTCCAGAATGAACACCAATTCCTGAAAATGAAATCTCTTTTGCTATTGTTGTCTGCTTCTCCATCATATAAAAAATGTATCAAGATTGATGCCAGAATATGAATCATCTATTTATAAGGGTTTTCAGGGATTAGACCCTTTAAAACTGTTAACTTTCATCAACATTATGTTGATTTTTTTCAACATTGTTTTTTCTCCAATCTTGATATAAGCTTTTTTTATGAAAGATTTTATAATAAATCTTCTTGAGGAATTGGAAAAAGGGAAAATAACAAAGGAAGAAGCTATTTCAAGACTTTCGTATATTCCTTTTGAGGACCTCGGTTTTGCTAAAATTGACCATCAAAGACATTTGAGAAGGAGATTCCCTGAAGTGATTTTTGGAATGGGGAAAATGAAAGAGGAGATTCTTGAGATAGCAAGGAGAATTCTCGAGAAATCGGATCGTCTTCTCATTACAAGAATAGAAAGGGAAGTATACGAATTTTTGAAAAAAGAAATAGAGGAGTTAAATTATAATGAAAGGGGAAGAATTGCATGGAAAATTGGTAAAGAGGAGAAAGTGGGGAAGGGTAAGATACTTGTAATTACAGCGGGGACTTCCGACATTCCTGTTGGAGAAGAGGCTTATGTAACTGCAATGTGGATGGGAAATGAGGTGGAGAAGATATACGATGTTGGTGTTGCTGGAATTCATAGATTGTTTTCAGAACTTGATAGAATAAGGAGTGCAAGAGTTATAGTTGTGATAGCGGGGATGGAAGGAGCCCTTCCTTCTGTTGTTGCGGGACTTGTAGATGTCCCTGTTATTGCAGTTCCAACAAGTCAGGGATATGGAGCAAGTTTTGGAGGTTTATCAGCACTCCTTACAATGCTCAATAGCTGTTCCGGAGGGATAGGGGTTGTAAATATTGATAATGGATTTGGTGCGGGTTTGCTTGCTTCCATGATAAACAGGCTTTAATGCATAGGGTTTTCAAATTTTTGATTTTATTCATATTTTTATTCTGGGCTTTATTATTTATAGCACTCTTTCACTTTAGTTTCCCCACATATTTTGTAGAGGTTCTCCCAGAAATTTTCTACTTTTTGATTTTTACATTTTCCTGTTTTGGACTTGGATATATTTTTCTCAGAACTCTAAAGGTGGAAACAGAGTTTTTAGAGAGGGTTGTTTTTTCAATATCGATTGGCTTGATAATTTTTTCAATTTTTACTTCAATAGCTGGGTTTTTGGGACTCCTTAAAAAAGGATTTTTTGTTTTTTTACTTTTTTTTGTATTCATTGCAACCATCCCTTCCTCTTTAAGGTTTGGAAAAGAATTAAGAGAGAAGATAAAAAGTTTTTCATTAAGCTTCAATTTTGAATTTTTATCTTTTATTTTGTTAACTTTTCTCATGGTTTTAATTTTTCTGTTCTCCCTTGCTCCTCCTTTATTCTATGATTCCCTTGAGTATCATCTTGCCATTCCAAATTACTTCATTTTGAAAGGTAGAATAACTTATATGGAAGGGAATGTTTTTTCCAATATGCCCTCTTATCTCTACATGCTATACCTTTTCGGAATTTTAGTAAAGAATGAGATTCTTGCTTCATTAATAAATTATTTGATGGGTCTTATCCTCACCCTTTCCCTTATTACCTTCAGTAGGAGATTCCTTTTCTCGGTTTATTCCTTTATCCCATCTTTGTCACTCCTTTCCCTTCCTTTAACTTCTTTTCTAATGAGCACTCCAATTATGGAACTACCCCTATCAGCATTTTTAATGCTCTCTTTTTATTCCCTTCTTTTATTCATAAGAACCCGAAAAAATGGATGGCTTCTGATAACTGGAATTTTCGCTGGTTTTTCAGCAGGATTGAAATATCAAGGTTTATTTGTTTTTCTCTTAGTTCCCATAGTTCTTCTTATTTTTGAAAGAAGAATAAAGGAAAATATAAGGGCAATTATAATTATTTTTTCAATATCAATTATCGTCTCCCTTCCATGGTTTTTGAAGAACTTCATTTACACTGGAAATCCTTTTTATCCCATGTTCTTTAAAATTTTTGGTGGAAAAGGATGGAGTGCAGAGAACAATTGGAGATTCTTCCAAGATTTACATATAAAAAGTCCCTCTCAAATGCTTTCTCTCCTTTACGAAGTAAATTTCAACTCAAAAATCTTTGGAGCTGGAGGTATTATAGGTCCAATATTCTTAATCTTCCTACCCCTTTATTTTCTGGGAAAAATGAACAGAATTGTCAATACAATGTTTCTGATCTCTTTTCTTTATCTATTTTCCTTTTTAAAAACAGGAATTATTCGTTATTCTTATTTTTCTATTGTTCTTCTTTCTCTTTCAATCTCTTATGGAATTTTAAAAGTGGTAGATTTCAGACCTTTGAAATTTATTGTTTATTCTACATTTTTTGCAATTGTTTTTCTAAATTCTTTCCTCTCCTTTTCTCATTTGAGTCTTGTAAATCCTGGACATAATCTTTTTTTAGGAAAAGAAAATAAGGAGAGCTATCTCAAAAATTATCTTCCCCATTATAGAGGAATTGAATTTATAAACAAAAACTTACCTCCTGATTCTTTAATTCTTTTCCTGTATGAGGCAAGAACAGCATATATTAAGAGAAATTTCATTTCAGCAACTCCATACGATACAAACATCCTCAAGCATATTCTAAGAGAATATGATAACCCTGAGGATATGATAGAAGAAATAAAAAAGCGAAAAATTACTCATTTGTTCCTCAACGAAGCAGAGAAAGAAAGGATTGAGGGAAAATTTGATTATCTCGGCATAAGAAACCCTGAAATAAGAGAGCGATTTTATTCTCTTCTTTCAAGACTTAAAATAATCTATTCCTCAGCAGGAATATATATTTATTCACTCTTTTGAGTTCCTTCCCCAATCTTCTTTTTCATTTCCTTTATTATTTTCTCAAGCTCATCTTTTCTCTCAGAACCGATTTCAATAGATTTTTGAAGGAATGCAATCCCTTCTTCAAATTTCCCTTCCTTTATCCTCAAAAAGCCAATATGTTCAACAATTTCAGGCTCCCATGGTTTCTTAGAAAAAGCTTTCTCAAGAAATTTTTTAGATTCTTCAATCTTACCTAATTTGAAATATACCCATCCTATTGTATCAAGATAGTCAGGATTCTCAGGATCTATACTTAAAGCTCTTCTTGCAAAAAAGACCGCTTTTTTTAAATTCTTCTCCCTTACCGCCCAGGAATAGGCGAGATAATTTAGAGCATTTCCAAAAAAAGGATTAATAGAAATTGCTTTTTTCAAAGCTCTTTCCGCTTTTCCAAAATTTCCCATCTTTTCGTAAAAATCTCCTATTCTCAGATAAAGTTCTTCATTTTTAGGATATTTTTTCAATAACTTCTTGATATACTCCTCACCCCTTTTCCAATCCTTTTTCTCCATGAAAATTCCCAACCCAGCGAAGAGAAAATCCATGTCACCTCTTTTCTCAAAACCTTCTCTTACCATTTTAAGGGCTTCTTCTCCCTTCCCCAAACCAGAGAGGGCATAGATTTTATTTAAAAGTAAAGATTTGTGGGAAGGGCTAATTTTTAGACCCTCCTCAGCAATTTTTAAAGAATTAAAAGAATCGCCCAACTCTTTGTAAACATAAGAGAGATAAGAGTAGATATTAGGGTCATTTTTTGCTATTTCCAGACTCTTTTCAAAATAATTTTTTGCACTTTTGTAATCCTTGGTAAGGGTTAAAATATATCCTACAGTTTTGTATATCTCCTTTTTTGGCATTAAGGAATCCTCTCCCCTTTCAATTTCCATCAAAATTTCAAGGGCTTTTTTATACTCGTAAATTTGCATGTAATATTCGATGAGATAAACCTTAGCCTCTACCATTTCTGGTTCGATATTCAGGATTGTATTAACTGTTTGGAGGAATTCCTTGTAATTTTTTAGATTTAAAAAAATTTTTGCCTTTGTTAGAAGAAGTCCTGGATTGGAAGGGGAGAGTTCAAGGGCTTTGTTGACATTTCTCAAAGCCTCTTTTAAATCTTTCTTTTCCAGCAAAGCTTCAGCAAGTCTCTGATAAAAGATATAACTTTCAGGAAATCTCTCTATAGCAGATTTATAAGTTTCTATTTCCTTTGAAATCTCATTTTTTGATTTATAAAGATCAGAAAGATATGAGAAAGCAATGTAAGAGGAAGGATTTGCTTCAATAGCTTTCTTATAATACTCCTCAGCTTTCTTATCTTCTCCCGCTCTTCGTGCTATCTCTCCCAGTAAAACATATGCATCATCTCTGTAGGAAGAAATCTCAGAGTACCTTTTTAAAACCTCCTCCGCTTCCTTCCATCTTGAAGATGGCATATAAACCCATTTACCAAGAATGTAGTAGGGATCTGGAAAATTCGGGTCTATAGAAATAATTTTTTTGAAGCACTCTTCAGCTTTTTTTAAATAATCATTTCTTCCATCTCTACTGTAGCCGAGATAAATATTTCCAAGAATAAGAAGAGCATTTATGTTAGAAGGGTCAAGTTTTAGAGCAGACTCTGCCATCTCCTCAGCTCTTTCAAAATCGAGCTTGTGAAGATATATTTCAGATAAGAAAGAGTAAATATATGAATTTTCTTCAATCTCAAGGGCTTTTAAAAGTTCTCTTTCTGAATTTGTAAGTTCAGAACTGTAGAAAAAGGTAAGACCTTTTAAGTAGTGGTAAAAGGATAAATTATTAATTTGAGCTGAAAGAAATACAGGAAAGAAAAAAATACAAATTAAAATTTCTAATTTTTTCACATCAATTAAAGGTTTTCGATTCTCACTTCAAACGAAATCCGTAATCCTCTGCCTTCTCCTGAGCATCGATCTTTTTCCTCTTAAAAAATGAGCCCCATCTGAAACAGGTAATTCTGAAACCCATAGAAGGGAGAAAAATTACTGCTGCGATAAAAACAAAGAAGAGGAAAAGGATGACAAAAAGCATCCATTTCATATTAAACCCTCAGGCATTGGATTCAAGAATCTTTTCTAAGAAGGTCTTTTCAGAAACAGCACCCTCAAATCTAACCTTACCGTTTATTATTACAGTTGGAACACTGTGAATATTATATCTTAGAGAGAGATCCTGAAACTCGGTTGCCTCTATTACATCAGCTTTGATCATGGGGGACTCAAGAGCCATTTTGTGAGCGAGTCTTGCCATTGAAGGGCAGTATGGACATGTTGGGGTAACGAATACCTGAATATGGACTGGCTCACTGATTTTTGACAGCTCTGTCTTTGTGCTCTCTTCAAGACCTGATTCCTCCTTTGAAACATCAATTATACTACTGAGAAGTGTTATGAATTCATAACCAACAGGGATACCAAAGAATCTTATTCCATAATCTTTGCTTCCTAAAGTTACAATAGCGGGAACCATATTAATATCAAAATCCTCAGTTTCCTTCAAATTCTTTTCAACATCATAAACTGATAGAGTTAATTTATCAGAGAGAGCGGTCACCTCATTCAAAAGAGCAACGGTCTCCTCACAATATGGGCAATTTTTTCCAACAAAAACTTTAATTTCTACATTCTTTTCCATTTCAGAAAGTATCTTCCTGATTTCCCTTTCTTCTTCATCACCTAAGTATGCCATCAAATTCCTCCTAAAATTCATTTATTCCACTTAAGGAACATATTTAATTTTACACCCCTATAAGAAAAAGGTCAAAAAATTCTCAATTTGTTTACAAAACTATTTATCAAAAAGGGAGGAAACCAATGGAAATTCATTGAATAGCTCAGGATATCTTTTCTTTATTGATTTAATTCTTCTTCTTAAAGCGAATCTGTCATTTAATCCAAGAATTTTGTAAGCAGCGTTTTTCCTTCCTCCCGCTTTCCTAAGAGCCTTTTCAATGATATTGAAGAAAAAAAAGCTTCTGTTCTACACAATAAATTTTTTCAAGATAGGAGTTATTGCCATTTCTTGATTTTTTACCTTTCATGCCAGCTCCTTATAAGATGCTTCAATTCGGCGGAAGGAGATGAGTCCTTCAGATATATCATCAGCAACTTTCCACCATACTCCCATCTCCCTTGCCAATTCCTTTGCTTTCTCACTTTCCCACTCTTCACCTATAACCAAAGAGTTTGCATTTACACCCGCAGAACGCAAAGTTCCCGCACGCTTGAAAGCTCGTATTACATCCTCACCATTTACCTTTATTGATGCCTCAACAACAACCACCCGTTCTCCTTTCCACCAGATAAGGTCAGAGAGTGTTGGGTCTTCATCGGTCTCCAGAAACTTTTCGCCATCTGTGGTCTTTCTAAGCCATCCACTCAATCTTTCCTGAACTAAGGGGTTATCTGCAGTCCCTCCCGAACCTCCCGCAAAGAGCATAATTGCACGCCTCACAAGATTTCTTTCATACCGCTCTCCTTCCCTTCTTCCTGCTTCACCCCTTTGCCATTCAACCAGGGAGGAAACCTGCTGAGTGAGATTACTAACCTGCTCGGTAAGTGTGTCAACTCGCTGAGTCAATGAATCCACCCTTTGAGTAAGAGAATCCACCCTTTGAGTAAGATTGATCATCTGTTCAGTCAAAGAATCCACTCTTAGAGTTAGATTGCTCATCTGTTCAGTCAATGAATCAACTCTCTGAGTCAGATTAATCATCTGTTCAGTTAAGGAGTTCACTCTATCGGTCAGAACATCCATTCTTTCTGCAAGTTGTCTCACCACTTTGGGAAGTTCAAGAAGTTCATCGGTTAAAAGAAGGCGTCGCAACTCATCCCGCCATTGAGGCTGTTTTTCAAGAATTTTCACAAGGTCATGAAATTCTTTTATAGTGAATGGCATGTTTTCTCTCCTGAATAGAAATAGTATAACTGCCCCATATCAAGTAATGTCTGAAAAGATGTATTCTGTGGAGTATCGAGCCAATATCTTTTTCTATTTTCATACTTTTATTATATCTCCTCTTAATTTTTTTTCAAGTTCCAGTTTTCAAGGAGTTTTGAAGAATTTTTTTTCCTCTTTTTTCTTACAAAGAGCAGACAATAAAGATAAGTAGCTTTTCATCTTAGTAAGAATATTAACAAAATGATGAAAAATATCAGGGCTATGAGCTCTTTTTGATAAGACATTGTTCCTGGATTGACAAGTTTATGGAATGATATAGCATAAGGATCAGGAATTGATATCCCACAGACGGGACATTTAGAGCCAGGATTAACTGGAGAATGACCGCATGCAGGGCATATCATTTTTAATTCTCACATTTTAAAGTAAAATTCGCCTGGACTTCGCAATCATCTGGAGTTAAAACCTGTATACTCTTGGCACCAAAATTTTTTAACTTTCTAACCCAGAATTCAATGCCCGCTTTTGTTTTTTCTGTAATGTCTGCATAAAGTATTTTTACGCAAACATTTCTTAGATTTACTTCCCCAACAATACCTCTTCCTCTTGTATCCTGCATATCTGAATACATGAGAAGATATTTTTCATAATTGGCAAATTGTTGAGAGCTAAAAAATGTAGAGGCTCTACTTATTCCGCCTGCTATATCCGTGAATTTTGCACGAGGTCTTTTTTTAAGTTCAATGATTTCAGTTTTTTTTGCATTCTTTGTTTCTTTTATTTTAGCTCTAAATTCGCGAGTTGGTAATGTGGTTGGGGATTTAGGCAGTGAAAAGCTTATTGGAGGTTCTTTTCTACTAAGGGTGTCAACATCAATTAAAAATAGGGTAAAAGCATCACCAGCTTTCATAGCATCAATATATTTAATGCAATGATTCAGGGCTCGCTCAATATAATCGCGAAATGAGCCAGAATTGTCCATTAAAACAACAATTAGTTTATTATGGGTTTCAATGTTTTGAGAAGAAAAACAGAAGTGAGAGAAAAGGGCTAATAACAATATAGAGACTACTGGCTTTAATATTTTTAATTTTATAAGAAGATAAAGGATTCCGCTAACCAAAAGCTCTATAGGCCAGGTGAGGAGTTTGATTAACGCATCAAGGAAATCGTCAATATGGGTTATAATGGCGAGGATCACTTCGTAAAACACATTAAATATAAAAAGGATTATATAGAGTGCAGTAAGAGCTATCCAAAGAATTGAGAGTAAGACATCTCTCAAACTAAAAGCTGATAGGGCATTTAGAATAGGAATGCTTGCTGTAATAAAAATGGTTGCAACATAAGGTAGAGTTTTGAATATTTTTTCTATTCTTGTAAATGTAAGAGTATTTTCTTCACTAACTTCATAAACTCTTTTTACGGCTATTACAATTTCTCCTAAGACCAAAAGAACAAAAAAGAATAATAAAAAAATCCCTAGAGCAATTCTTGTTGATTTTTTGAAAGTATGGAATTTGAATAAATCAGTTAGTCCAAAAACTTCTAATATCAAAAATCCCAAAGCCACTTCTACTAACATCATTACAACAGAGGCAAGACCTGCGGGTGTAAGACCAAATATTTTATTAATATTTTCTTCAGTTGGTAGCAAAAGTTCCATTCCGTAAAAAATCAGATAATAATTCATAATACAAAGAAGGAGGGTTATAACAAAAAGAAAGATAGATCCCATAAGTCTATAAAGATCGATTGAAGGTCTTGCCTTTACAATTTTTTCACTAAGTGGCTTGATCCATTCACCCACCCTTTCAAATATCTTACCTATAAAGTTGTCGCAAATAAATTTTAATAAATTAATGAAGGGTGTTTTAATAATATAGAGAAAAAAAAGAAAAGCAGTTATAAACAAAAAATTTTTCATTTTACCCTCCCGCCTATTTCAGTTTCTATAAATTTTGCAGTTACCTCGAAATTACCAACCTTAATTTTATCTCCATCATTTAAGTTTACAACTTTATTTGTAATATCAACTCCATTAACCAATGTTGGGTTTGTTGTAGAAAATCCTTTTATCTGCCATGAGGTGTCAGATTGAATTACTTCAAATTGATTTTTCTCCAGAAATTTATAACTTTCCCCGTATGCGCGGAATTCGTTTCTTCCTAACACCATTGTTTTATGAGCGACAACAGGGTATGGAATCCCATCTTTGTGAAATATAATTGAAACAATAACTTCTGCAATATCTCTTGAGGCACAATCTGGACATTGTATCTCTCCTCTTTTTACCTCTTTGTGACAAGCTCTGCATCTGAAAAATTTCATGAATAAACAAATCTTATTTTTATCTCAAAATTTCCTATTTTTACTGTTGAGCCATCGGTGAGCTCCATTTCAGAATTAGTGCAATCAGAATTATTAAGAAAAGTTGGATTTGATGTAGGAAATCCTTTAATTTTCCAGCTTGAAGCTGTTTTTATAATTTCAAACTGCTCCCTTTCAAGGTAATTGTAGTTGGGATAAGCTCTAAAATCTTTTCTTCCAAATTTCGTTGTCTTGTAAGCAGTAACGGGGTATCTAACAGCAGGATGAACAAATTCAATCCTTATGGGGATTTTAGAAGTAGTAACAATAGGAGAGACTCTGCTTCGGCGTTTATCAAGCTCCTTTAATAATAATTCGTGAACTTGGGAAGCATCGGGTCTGTTTGTAGAATTTGGATCCAGCATTTTGAAAACAAGCTCTGAAAGCTCATCAGATACATCTGGATTCAATTCTTTCAGTTTTTTATGAACTCTATAACCAAGAACATTCTCCTTATATTCCTCCTCTGTAGTTCCTATATAGGGCTCTGTCCCGCCTAAAATCTGATAAAGCATTATTCCACAGGTGAAAATGTCTGATTTGAAGTCGGGCTTTTCTCCCTTCAGATGTTCAGGAGATTTATAAAATGGGGTTCCTGCTATATGGGGAGGTTCGCTGACTCCTGGAATCCTACAAAAGTCGAAATCAATGATCTTAACTTCATACTTTAGAGTAATAGTGGGGTTATGTTTTAAATAGATTTGCTCTGGTTTCAAGTCAGTATGCACTATGCCCTTCTTGTGAATTGTCCTGATCCCATACATTAGCACAGTTGCAAAGAGAAATCTATCATCATCACTTGGAGGATTTTCAGTATCATTAAGTCTTGAGTCCAAGTCTTTTCCTTGCATAAATTCCTTTGCTTGAAAATAGCAATTATCATATTGGAAATATTCATAATTCTTCTCTACAATATCTATCGAGTCAAGTATATTTTTTACCTTCTCCTGATGAGTAATAAATTTATAGAATATTTCTCCACTGGACGGTGTAGGGTCTATATACTGTTTCAAAAAAATATCTCCAATAGATGAATTGGCTTTGTAGGAAATTGCAAAGTTTCCTTGATTTAATAATTTAATTATTTTATATTCATATGCTCCCCCTTTAATAATATCACCTATTGTGTATAGCCTTGGCATTTTCCCCTCCTATGCTTTTATTACTTCACTGGCAGAAACAGCCAAAGTTTTTCCCAATTCCTTACAGAGTTCAGGAAAGTTTATGTTTTTAAGACCCTCATAAACATCCCCTTTTTCATCCACATAATTAAGAAAAACATTAGGAATCTTCTCTAATTCCTTGTAAATGTAGTGAGTAGGGCAATAAATCCAGGTTTTTTGATACTTATCCCTCAGGAGAGCATTTATTACTTCACCCACATCATCCTTCTGTCCTGGTTCTATAGTGGAACTGTGCATCTTTTCTTTTGGAGGAGCATCAGTAAAGGCAATTATTGCATGAAGAGCATTATCTCTCCACTGAGATTTTGCAACAGCAGTGTATAGAGCGTCAAGGAAACTTTCAGGTTCATCCCCACCTCCTTCTGCCTTTATTGATTCGATCTGTTTTCTTAGTTCATCTTCACTGTTTACAAAGGAGAATTCTTTAAGGGCTTCTGCATCCACATCAAGATCACGAAAGTAGATAACCCTTGCTCTCCAATCAGGCTTTATCTCCTGAGAACCTTTTTGAACGGTCAAATTCTGGATAAGAGTCCTTAAATTATCTTTTAATGCATCAATGCATGGCTTCATAGAGCCAGTAGCATCAATACATATGACAATATCCATTATCCCCTTTATTTCCCTTTTTTGAGGTTGCTGGATTACTGGCATATTTAACCTCCCATAATATTTATATTCATTTTATTTTTGAGTTATCATATTTATAAAAT